>NZ_WPCC01000008.1 GCF_009741925.1 Natronomonas sp. CBA1123 | reverse complement strand
CCCCCGGCGGGAGTCGAACCCGCAGGCCCGCCGCGGTCGGCAGCGGACGGCACAGCCGTGGCTAACGGGGGAGCGTCGCCACTACGCGATTCGGCGACGAGCCGGCCCGGAGCCGACGAACGGCCCCGTGGCTCCCGGTCGAAGACGGCGCAGAAGACGGGTTCGCACCCGAGAGAACGGACCTCTCCGGAGGTAGCGTCGAGAGAAGTCCGCCGCGCCGCCGAACCGGGGAGGCTCGTTATGCGGCGCGAATCCCGAATGCGAGCGGAGCGTTCCACCCGCTCACACTCGCGGCGCGCCGCTTGGCGTAAGCGGCCGCATACAGCGGAGTGTGAGTGAGGGTGGTCATGATTGCTCTCCGTGTACGAAAAGCAAGCTATCGGATGGGTATTAATAATTGTGTGGCTGTGTGTACCACAGACACCCGTATAGCACGAGTACAGTCTCGTACGATGACCTACAGGGGAGTTATTCGATGGCGTGTTCAGTCCGGTGTCGTCACAGTTCGTTCGCTCGGACGACGGCCTCGCGGTCGACGTCGTCGACGTCGTCGTAGCCGATGAGGCCGAGCGTCAAATCGAGGTCGGCGAGGAAGTTCTTCACGACCGATTCGACGCCGTTCTCGCCGTCGATGGCGAGGCCGTAGGCGTAGGGGCGGCCGAATCCGACGGCGTCAGCCCCGAGTGCGAGGGCGACAAGCGCATCCGAGCCGCGTCGGATGCCCGAATCGAAGAGGACGGGCACGTCGTCGTCGAGCGCCGAGACGATGCGCGGCAACACGTCGAGGGCGGTAACCGCGTTATCGACCTGTCGCCCGCCGTGATTCGAGACGATGACGCCCTCGGCGCCGCGTTCGATGCACTCCCGTGCGTCGTCGGGGTGCAGCACTCCCTTGACAACGACGGGAATATCGGCGTACTCACAGAGCCACTCGAGGTCGTCGAACGTCAGTGACGGGTCGCCGAAGATGTCGATGAACGTCCGAATCGCACTCAGTTCGGCCTCTTCCGGCGGGGCGTCAAGCAAATCGCGGAACGCCTCGTCGCTGAAGTAGTTGGCGACGCCCTCGCCGTCGAGGAAGGGGAGATAGCCGTCGCGGATGTCGCGTTCGCGCCACCCGAGGATGTTGTTGTCCAGCGTGACGACGAGCGCCTCGTAGCCCGCCGCCTCGGCACGCGAGACGAAACTCCTGGCCACGTCGTCGTTCGACGACCAGTACAGTTGGAACCAGCCGGGCGTGTCGCCCAGTTCTTCGGCGATTTCCTCCATCGTGTGGGAGGCCGCCGAGGAGACGACCATCGGCACGTCGAGGTCGGCCGCGGCGCGGGCCACCCCGAGTTCGCCCTCCTCGTGGATGATAGACTGGACGCCGATGGGCGCGAGCAACGCCGGCACGGACAGTTCGGTTCCGAACAGTTCCGTCGAGAGGTCCCGCTCGGAGTAATCCCGAAGCATTCGGGGCCACAGCCGCCACTTCGCGAAGGCATCGCGGTTGTGGCCGATGGTTCGTTCGCCACCCGCGCCGCCGGCGACGTAGCCGTAGGCCTTCTCGTCCATGGCCGCGAGGGCGGCCTCCTCCAGTTCCTCGAAGGAGGGTGGAACGTCCGGAGTGACGCCCGCCATCCCCTCCATGAAAATCTCGACCTGTCTGTCCGAGCCGCGATTTGACTCGCTCATGGGCCGACCGTAGAAGCCGACTGAAATATAGTTTGGCCGCCGGGTTCCACTCAGTCGGCCGCCGGAAGTTCGACGTGGAACCGGGCACCGCCCTCGGGCGACTCGTCGAGGGTCACTTCACCGCCGTAGACGTCCGCGAGCCGGGAAACGAGATACAGCCCGAGGCCGTCGCCGTCGCTTCCCTCGCCCTGCTCGCCCAACTCGAAGAACTCCTCGCGGTACTCGTCGGGGATACCCACGCCGTTGTCGGCGACGACGGTTTCGACGGTGCTCCCGTTCCGTTCGGCCTCGACGCGGACGGTCAACGATTCGGGGTCGTTGTGAGCGACCGCGTTGCCGAGCAGGTTCGAGAACAGCTGATGGACAAGCCCATCCGCGACGACCCACAGCCCGTCGGGCACGTCGGTGTCGATGTCGACCTCGGGGTAGCTGTCTTCGATGCTCGTGAGTTCGTCGTCGAGCACCGTCGAGAGGTCGACTCGCTCGAACTCCCGGTCGGCGCCGAGGGTCTCGACGAGGGCGTCAGTGTCCCGGAGCAGACGGACGATAGCGTCGCTTCGCCGCTGGATGACCTCCAGCGAGGATTCCCCTTCGGGGTCGACGTGGTCGGCGACGATGTCGGCGTGACCGTTGATGGCCATCATGTCGTTGCGGATGTCGTGTCGGAGGAGTCGCGTGAGCAACACCAGCGTCTCTCGTTGGTCCTCGTTGCGCTCGGCGAGGCGGCGGTTCCGCTCGGAGCGGCCGTGGTTGACGCCGGCGATGACGCCGAAGGCACCGCCCATGCTGCCGTACGTGACGACCTGACTCGCGAAGGCGGCGGTGAACTCACCGGCGAGCAGCGAGCCGAGGTCCGACCAGACGGCGAGCGCGAAGAAGAACAGAAAGCCGGAGAAACACCAGACCATGACGGTGAACCGTTCGTCGGAGGAGAGTTCGCTCCGCTCGATGTGGACGCCGAGAACGAGAACGATTCCACCGAAGAGGACGTGAACGACGAGTTCGTACAGCACCGTACTTATCGATGGCGTGTTCGGTAACACCGATTGCGACCACAGAGTCACACCGGCGACGACAAAAACGAGTCCCAGTGCGGCGACGAGTTCGGACCCGTCAATTCGGTCACCGAAGTAGCCACCCATCTTAGGCCACAATTATAACCAACTGAGTTAAAAGATACGACATGACGCTACGCCGGCAGCGTCAGTGCCGCCCCGATGAGCGCGAACGCGAGCGTGTTCAGACCGGCCGCGAGGAGACCGACTTTCACGGTCAGCGAGAGGTACGTCTGTCGGCGGAGCCACTCGCCCACCGTCGCCGCCGGTTCGGACGACCCCGGGTGTGTTCGCTTCGGTTCGTAGCCCGGGCGTTCGATGTCGCCGGGGGCGAGGGCGGTTCGACGGACGGCACCGACCGCTCGGGGTACAGTTGGGCATCGGGCCGGTCGACGAGCGGCTCCCCCGTGCGCTCTTCCGGGGGGCGGTCGGCCGGCTGGCGGCGAGTACAGTCGTGATACCTATGGCCGAGGTGTGTCGCACAGAGTCGCTGGCCGCATCGCTCACACTCGTAGAGGAGTTCGCTGTCGGCGCCGCACACCGAACAGTCCATGACCCCGGGGAGGCAGTGTACCGATATGAATCCAGCGAACAGTTCAACAGTCGTGTCGGCGGTGGCCCCCACCGAAGTGTGGCGACCGGGCGCCGCAGAGCGACGCTGAATGGGCGAGTACGACGTGCGGGCGGTTTCGCTGGCCGTCGTCGGCGGCGTGTTCTTCGGCGGTATCGCCACCGGTGTCGCCTTCCCGACGCTGCCGCTGCTCGATGACCTCCTCGGCATCACGGCGGTCATGTTGGGACTCGTCCTCGCGGCCAACCGCATCGCTCGCCTCGTGATGAACACGCCCGCGGGTAGCATCATCGACCGCGTCGGCGCGCGCACGCCGATGATAGTCGGGTTGTTCACGCAGGCGCTCGCCCCGTTCGGCTACGTCGTCGGCCTGCACACGCCGCCGGTTACCGTCGCCTCGCTTCCGGTGCTCGGAGAGGTGTCGGCCCCCGGCGTCGTGTTCGTCCTCGCGCGGACGATGTGGGGAGTCGGGTCGGCGTTCGTCTTCATCGGCGCCTTCGCCGTCGTCACCCACGTCACGACGGCCGACAACCGCGGGAAGTGGATTGGCTACGTCCGCGGCGGCCAGTCGCTTGGCTTTCCCACGGGACTGGTCGTCGGCGGCGTCATGACCGACCTCGTCGGTATCCAGGAGGCGTTCCTCGTCGCCGGCGCCTGTGCGCTGGTCGCGGGCGTCGTCGCTGCGGCCGTCCTCCCCGACGTGACGCCGGACCACGATTCCGGCGGCGGACTCCGTGACGTGCCCGCGCTCCTGCGCCGTCGGCCCGTCGTCTTGCCCATCGGGGTCGGGAACTTCACGCTGCAGTTGCTGTGGGGCGGCGTCCTGTTGACGACGCTCGCGAAGTACGCCGAGGCGTTCGCTTTCGAAATCGGGCCGCTGGAGGCAGCCGGCGTCGCCGGCGTCGTCATGGGCGGCGGCGTCCTCGTCACCGGTGGCGTGACGCTGTGGGCCGGACAGCGCTCCGACGAACTCGGCAACCGCGCGCTGTTGACCGTGCCGTCGTTTCTCGCCTTGGTCGTCGGGTTCGGCCTCATCGCCCTCGTTCCAGCCCTGCCCGCGTTGGTCGTCGGCATCCTGTTGGCCGGTGCGGGGGTCGGTGCCGGCGCCCCGGCGCTGTTGACGATTCTGGGTGACGTGACGCCCGGCGACGAGTTGGGCCGACTCGGCGGCGTCTACAACACGATGGGCGACGTGGGGCTCAGTCTCGGCCCACTGGTAGCGATTCCGGCCGTCGAAACCGCCGGCTACCGAGCGACGTATCTGTTCTGTGCCGGCCTCGTGGCGGCGTGTCTGCTGGTCGTCTCGCTTCCCCTATTGTGGTCGCCGGCGAGTGACACCGCCCGTGTCGCCGACTCCGATTGAAACGGCGCGTCGGAGAACGGAAGTTTATCGGGGATAGCACTCCCGCCTTCGAGCATGAACGTCACCGTCATCGGCGCAGGGAGCATGGGACACGGCATCGCACAGGTGTCGGCGATGGCCGGCCACGACGTGGTGTTGAACGACGTCGACGACGAGCGGGTCGCCGCCGGCCTCGACGGCATCGAATCCAACCTCGACGGCGGGGTCGAGCGCGGAAAAGTAACCGAAAGCGAGCGCGAAGAGACGCTCGAGCGTATCTCCGGTGACACCGACCTCGCGTCGGCCGTCGAGGCCGCCGACCTCGTCGTCGAGGCCGTCCCTGAAGACATGGACCTCAAAAAGAACGTCTTCGGTGACGTCGAGGCGGCCGCACCCGAGGATGCCGTTCTCGGGTCGAACACGTCGTCGCTGTCGGTCACCGAGTTGGCGAGTTGCCTCGACTCGCCCGAGCGTGCGGTCGGACTCCACTTCTTCAACCCACCGCACATAATGGACCTCGTCGAAATCGTCGTCGCCGAACAGACCAGTTCGGCGACCGAATCCGTCGCCGTCGACTACGTCGAGGGAGTGGGCAAGGAGGCCGTCGTGGTTCGAGACAGCGCCGGGTTCGCCTCCTCTCGACTCGGTGTGGCACTCAGCCTCGAAGCGATTCGGATGGTCGAAAGCGGCGTCGCGAGCGTCGAGGACATCGACACCGCGATGGAGGAGGGGTACAGCCACCCGATGGGACCGCTGAAACTCACCGACCTCGTCGGGTTGGACGTGCGACTCGACATCGCCGAGTACCTCCGCGAAGAGTTGGGCGAGCGGTTCCGTCCGCCGCAACTGCTCAAAAAGAAAGTCCGAGCCGGGAAACTCGGCAAGAAGTCCGGTGAAGGGTTCTACGTCTGGGAGGACGGCGAAGCGGTCGGCGTCAGCGGCGACACAGAGAACTGACAGCGAGTCTCCGGAGTACGACCCTCACAGCCGAACGGTGAGTCGCGCGCCGCCGGCCTCGCTTTCGCCGATATCGAGCGACCAGCCGTGGCCCTCGGCGACCCGCTGGATGATGGCGAGACCGAACCCAGTCCCGTCTTCCTTCGTCGTGTACCCGGGGTCGAGCACCGCCTCGCGCTTCTCCGGGGGGATGCCTGCCCCATCGTCGGCGACGTAGAACCCCGTTTCGTCGTCGAGCGCGCCCACGGTCACCGTCACGTCCGACCCGCCGTGGGTGACCGCGTTCGCGAAGGCGTTCTCGAGCAGTTGGTGGAGTCGGTCGGCGTCGGCCTCGAACCGGAGGTCCGACTCGACGCGAAGCGTCGCTTCGGCGGTGTCGACGAGCGCCCACGACTCCTCGGCGATGCGCCGCAGCGAGACCGAGCTCAACTCGCCGACCTCACGTCCCTCCGAGGCCAACCAGAGTACGTCGTCGATGATGCGGTCCATGTGGGTCAGCGAGCGACGAACTTCCGCCAAATCGTCGTCCTCGCCGATGCGCTCTTCGAGGATGTCGAGGTAGCCGAGCGCGACCGAAAGCGGGTTCCGGAGGTCGTGAGAGACCACGCCGGCGAACTCATTGAGCCGTTCGTTCTTCCGTTCGAGTGCGCGGTAGTTCTCGATGCGGTCGATGACGGTCTCCAGGTTCGCCGCGAACACGCGTGCGATACCCACGTCGGTGTCGTCGAACGACGCCGTCGTCGCAACGTGTATCAGTCCGTAGTCCCCGACCGGAAGGAGCAACTCCTCGACGGCGTCGCTCGTGGCCGGGTGGGCGACGCCGGAGCGGTGTTGTGGGTCGCCGCCCTCGAAGGAGACCCACCGGCGGTCTTCGGGCGACTCGATGGCGAGTGGTTCGAACCCCTCGAAGGCCCCGCGGACGGTTTTCGCGGCCGGAACGAGTGTCCCCTCGTCGTCGGTCGTACAGTACACGGAGACGAGTTCGGCATCGAGCAGTTCGTCGAGTTGGTCACGCGCGCGGTCGGAGATGTCGTCCGGCGAAGTGAGTTCGAGCCACTCACGGGTCGCATCGTGGAGCGCTCGGAGTCGGCGGCGCCACGCCCGCCGGTCGGTGATGTCGGCGTTGACTGCGACGAAGCGGACGATTTCGCCGTCGACGTGAATCGGGGCGATGGTCTGATTGACGACGTAGCGACTGCCGTCCTTGCGCTCGTTGACGATTTCGCTCTGCCAAACGTCGCCGCCCAGAATCGTCTCCCAGAGGTTCTCGTAGAACGCGTCGTCGTGTTCACCGGACTTCAGTATCGCCGGCCGAGCACCCAGCGCCTCCGCAGCGCTGTACCCCGTCGTCGCCTCGAAAGCGGGGTTGACGTACCGTATCGTCCCGTCGGGGTCGGTGATGTAGATGGAGTGGCCGGCCTGTTCGACGGCGCGTTTGAAACTCCGGAGTCGGATGTCCGCGCTTCCGGCCGCTTGCTCGGTGAGCACTCGCTCGACGGCGTCGAAGAGCCGTTCGACCCGGTCGTCGGCATCCGAGGGAACGTACTCGACGCCCTCGGTGCGAAGCGCTCTAACTGCGAGCCCTTCGCTTCCGTCGGCCGGAGCCAACACTATCGGAACGTCGGGGGCCTCGGCCCGTATCTCGGAGACGGCCGCCATTCCGTCGCCGTCGGCGGGCGGCGTTCCACACACCACACAGTCGACCGGCTTCTCTCGAAGCGTCCCGCGAGCCGCCGACAGCGACGGCTCGGTGAGCACCCGAGCGGAGAACCCATCTCCGAGCGACGAACACCCCCCTCGAATCGATTCCTCCCCACCCACACACAGAACCGTCTGAGACACGCTGGTACTGCTTGCCACCTCATACATATAAAAAACGGGACGAAATCGACAGCGGAAGTTCGAGATGTGGAGGCGACCCCACAACTCAAGACGCCGGCCGGCAGAGTGACCGACAGTGAAGCCGCATCCCTCGACGCCGGCAATCGGCGACGCACCCGAGGCACTCCTCGACGGCGGCCACCTCTGGATACAGGAACTGCTCGACGGCGCGCCGTTTCGGTTTCGGCTCCTGTCGAGCGGTGTTATCGAGGTTGGCGATGGTCAGCGACGCTTCGGCGACGGCGATGTCCCCCTCCCTTACGAGCACGCCGTTCGGCACGTCCGGGCAAGCCTTGACCGCGAGGCGCTTCAGCGCGCCGTCGACGACGTGGCGTCGGTGACGTTTCTCGGCGTCGCGATGCATCACCAGGCGGTCGACTACGACTGGCATCGGACGCCGTCGGTGCTGGGCGTCGACGTCTTCGACGCCGACAGGGACCGCTATCTGACACCGGACGCCGTCGAGGGGGTGTACGAACGGCTCGGTCTGGAGTCGGTCAACACCTTCGAGAAGGAAGTCAGAGCACTCGATTTCGACCCGGAGACGGTGTCGATTCCGGACTCCGCGTACTACGACGGCCCCGCCGCAGGGCTACTGGTCCGTGACAAGACCGGCAACCGAGCGGTAGTGTCGAATCCGGACATCGAGTTGGACGTCGAGCCCGAGCCGCTGTCGATGTCGGCCGAGGAGGCGGCCGAGCGCTACGCGACGGACCGTCGGTTCGACCGGGTCGCGACCGCACTGAAGGCGAATGGGCGGCCGGTAACCGTCGATGTCCTCCTCGAGCGAACCGTCGAGTCGATTCTCCGGGGTGTTCACGACCGGCTGTTGCACCCCGAATCGACCGTCGAGATGGGTGCGTTCCGCTCGGCCGTCGCCGAACGGGCGCAAGCGTGGCTCTCGGAGTAATCCATCTCAGATGGGAAGCACCGAGAACCCGAAGACGTAGCCGGAGACGATGTCGGCGGCGAACAGCAGGAAGACGACGACGGCAGCGTAGTGAAACCAGCCGCTGTCGAAGCGCCGACTTCCCCGGTGGAAGACGAGTGCCGTGAGCAGACTCACGGGAATGATTGCGAGCATCTCGCCGACCCAGATGCCGGGGTGGGCGCCGTACTGGACGGCGAGGCTGATGGTGACGAGTTGGGTCTTGTCGCCGAACTCCGCGACCCCCATCACCGAAAACGCCGTGAGGTAGCCACCGGCCTGCTCGAAGACGCCTTCGTCATCCGGGGCCTCCGCTCCGTCGTGACCCTCGGCGTCGCCGCCGTTAGAACGAGGCCGCCCCCGGTTCGTCGTATCGGCGCCGTCGTTCCCGCGGTGCAGCGAGTAGAGAATCAACCCCGCGAAGGCGACGAACAGTCCGGCGGTGATGGCGTCGAGGTACGCCTCCGGAAGTGCGTTCTTCAGCGCCTCGCCGAGCAGTATCTCGACGACGGTCCAACCGCCGAAGGCGGTGGCTGCTCCGGCGACGACCCAGTAGGGGTTGTACCGCGTCGAAAGCCCCGCGATGACGAACTGGCCTTTCTCGCCGGGTAGCGCCAGCAACTGAAGCAAAAACGCCGTCGTGACTACCTCCATCCACCCAGCCATCACTGGACGCTTCGAGAGGGGAGCGTATGAAAACATCGAGAGCGAAGCACGAATGGCGCCGTTGACTGTTCAGCAGTATTTAACTCATATCCTGAGAAACGGGTCTTATGGAAGTCAAGACGGTAGACGATACGGGGTTTTCCCTCCGACGGGCGGCGCTGTACACGGCCATCACGGCAGCGCTGGTCGCCGTCGTCCTCGCCCCGACGCTCGTCTACAGCGAGTATCCGCGGTTCCTCAACACCCTGTTGCTGGTGGGGCTTCTCGGACTCGTCGGGCGGACGTTCCTCTCGGCGCTGTTGTCGTTTCGCGGCGCCAACACACCCGAGTTGACGCGCTCCGATGAGGACCTCCCTGCAGTCAGCATCGTCATCCCGGCGTACAACGAGGAACCGGTCCTGCCCGACACCATCGAGGCCGCGAAGAACCTCGACTACCCGGCCGAGAAACTGGAGGTCGTTCTCTGTTACGAGGCCGACTCCGTCGACCGGACCGCCGAAATCTGTCGGGACGCCGCGGCCGACGACCCGCGTTTCAAAGCCGTCGAGCGGGACGAACCGGGCGGTGGGAAGGCCAAGGCGATGAACTACGCGCTGCAGTACGCCAGCCACGACATCATCGCGATGATAGACGCCGACCACTGCTACAAGCCCGACGCCCTGCGCCGGGCGATCGCGTGGTTCGATTCCGACGACGACATCTGGTGTATCAAGGGCCGTTGTTACGGGACGAATCCCGACGATTCGATTCTCGCTTTGCACGCGACGGTCGAGCGCCACATCGCCGAGAAGGCTGACCTCTTTGCCCGCGAGGTCATCGGCGGCTACACCATCTTCGGCGGCGGGCAGGCGTTCTTCCGCCGCGAGGTGTTCGACGAACTGGGTGACTTCGACGAGGACATGCTCACCGAGGACATCGACATGTCCTCGAAGATTCACGCCGCCGGGAAACGACTCGTGATGGACCCGAGCATCATCACCTTCGAGGAGAACCCGCCGACGCTGGACGCGTGGTGGAGCCAACGCAAACGGTGGGCCCGCGGCTGGATGCAAGTCGCCGCTCGGTATCTGCTGCAACTCCCGCGGAATCAGAACGTGTCGGTGCGGGTCAAGGCCGATTCGATATACACGCTTGCGTACGCGATTCTGCCGGCGTTCATCGTCATCGGCCTGCCGCTGTTCCTCATGGGGTGGGTTCCGAGCGTCGAGACGGCGACGTACGTCCCCTACTCGGCGCAGTTGTGGACGCTCATCGGTATCTCGCCGATGGTCGTCGCCGCCATCGTGTTCTTTCAGGATTACCGGGAGGGACTCTCTCATCAGCCCCGGGAGTACCTCGCAGCGGTCACGCTGTGGTTCTATCTCGTCTTCCAGACCGCGGTGTTCGTCACCGCGTTCATCGAGGAGTTCGTCATCCACAAGCCGAGCGTCTACGTCACGACGACGCGAAGCGAAGTGCCGTCCGACGACTGATTTCCTCGCCGGAACTATTCGTGTCCCTGCCGCCGCGGTCGGCGGAGTCGCTCGCCGGACCGCTCTTCAGCGTCGGCAGTAATACGGATACGCCACTCGTCGGCCTCGGAGCGGACCGCCTCGTAGGACCACCCGCGCTCGTCGAGTCGGTCGTACAGCGGAATCGGCGCCGCGGCCGCGAGAACGAGGAGGTCCTCGCCTTCCGAGCGGTCTTCGAGGGCGTCGAGAACTGCCTCGGTCGGCCGGCCCTCTCGTTCCCGCAAATCGACGACATGTGACGCCTCGATACCCTGTTCCGAGGTGGTCGCCGAGTTCGAGTCCGACTCCGCCTCAGTTTCCGTCCGCGGAGTGAGTGCTTGCATACACGGAGAATTGCCCTCGACACACATAGGGGAAGTCGCTTTGTCCCAACTGCTGGGACGTGGTTGACTGACTATTCAATCAGTTCACAACCCTTTTGACTGAACGGTCAGCTAGATACGGTTGGAAATGTGCGGAGCCTCCACCGCCGAACTGCACGATGACCGACGGGTGGGGTCCTGATGGACGACTCTCGGCTTGACCGACTGATATCGGCGATTCGCCGCCGGGTCGGGATGGTGTTCAAGAGCCGCGAGGAGTTCGACCTCACCTCGGGGAGCATCGGGAAGCCGCTGTTCTATCTCTCCTTGCCCATCGTCATCACGAACCTGCTGCAGACGGCGTACAACCTCGTCGACACCATCTGGCTGGGCCGCTACAGCACGGAGGCGCTGGCGGCGATTAGCTTCGCGTTCCCCGTCGTGTTCTTCCTCATCTCGCTGGGACTGGGCATCTCCATCGCAGGGAGCATTCTGGTCGCGCAAAACACCGGCGCTGGCGAGGAGGCCCAAGCGGAGTTCGCGGCCTCCCAGACGGTGACGTTCGCCATCATCGCGTCGGTGCTGCTGGGCGGGTTCGGCTACTTCGCCGTCGGCGACATCCTCGAGTTGCTCGGAGCCTCCGAGGAGGTGCTACCGGGGGCGACGGCGTACCTCGAAATCATCTCGTTGGGGATGGTGTTCATGTTCGCCTTCTTCGTGTTCATGTCGCTAATGCGAGGATACGGCGACACCATCACCCCGATGCTCGTCATGCTGGTGACGGTGGTCGTCAACCTCATCCTCGACCCGTTTCTCATCTTCGGGTGGTGGGTGTTTCCGGAGTTGGGCGTCGTCGGCGCCGCCTACGCCACCGTGTTCTCCCGGGCGATGGCGACGGTCATCGGAATGAGTATCATGTTCCGCGGCACGCGAGGCGTCGAAATACATCTGTCTCAGATGGCTCCGGACTTCGGCTACTTCAAAAAGCTCCTCCGAATCGGGGTTCCGGCGTCCGTCGAGGGAACTGGGAACGCCATCGCGGTCAACCTGATGTTGGTCATCGTCGGGACGTTCCCGACGGTGGTCGTGGCCGCATACGGCGTCGGCGTCCGGATGTTCTCGGTCATCTTCCTGCCCGCCATCGCCGTCGGTCGTGGCGTCGAGACGATGGTCGGACAGAACATCGGCGCAAAAGAGGAAGACAGGGCGGCATCGGCGTCGCACTTCGCGGCGCGGTCGATGTTCGTCGTCCTCGCGGGCGTCGGCGTGTTGACGTGGCTCGGCGCCGGCAACATCGTCGCGGTGTTCTCCGACGACCCCGAGGTCGTCGAGGTCGGCCGGCTGTTCCTCCGGTACGTCGCGCCGACGTTCGGCTTCACCGGCATCTTCCACTCCTACAAAGGTGGGTTCCGCGGGGCCGGACGAACCCTGACCGCCGCCGTCGTCTCCATCGGCATGCTCGGTGTCATCCGGTTGCCCGTCGCCGCGCTGGCCTCCCAACGACTGACCTACGAGGGAACGCTGCTCGATGTCGTGGTCTCGACGCTGCCGGCGGCCGTCGGCGACCCCATCGGAGCGCTGTTCGGTGCCATCGCTACCTTCTCGATGGGCTACGAGGGAATCTGGGTGGCGTTCGCCGTCTCGAACGTCGCGGGGGCAGCCATCGCCTTCGGCTGGTATATCCGGGGCGGGTGGCGCGATGCGGACCTCACCGAACGGGGCGGGCCACCCGCCGAACCATCCGAATCGCCGGACCCGGAACCGCCGGTCGACGACTAATCCCTGCTGAAACTCCTCAAAGAATACGTCTGTCTCGTACGGCACCCCCGGCGACCGAGACGGCGGGTGCACCCCCGAACCCCCCGGACGAGGGACGCCGTCTCGCTCCGTAGCCCGACAGCCAGAACTGGCGGCGGTGGTTCGTCCGTGACTGTCGGGTGGCCCCACGCGGCGCTGTGGCCGCGTTTCCGTGCCGTTCCCAACCCTATCACGTCGACACGCGGTGACGGTCGCCGTCGACGCGTGCGATTACGACCCGATACCGCGTTCGGTCCCGGACAGTGACGACCCGCGATGCGCCGTCGTACGGGACTTCACACGCGAATATATGTTCTGTAGTAATATAAAATTTATGCAGCGCATACTCACGGTGATTGTATGCACCCAAATAATCGAGGTCGGACTAGCCCCCACGACGGTTGGCCCCCATCGGAGAGCCAACGAAAGCGTATGGCAGCTACAAAATCGGTCGTTCCGGTTATTCGTCGTCGACGAGGTCGCCGAAGACGGCCTCCGCGTCGGCAGGCGTATCGAAGTCGTGGAAGTGTTCGTCGCGTTCCTTCGAGAGGATGTTCAGTGCGGCGGCGGCGCCATCGCCGACGGAGATAGCGGCCTGCCACTCCTCGGGGCGGACCATCGCACCGGTCGCGTAGGCGTTCCCGACGCTCGTCTCCATATCGACGCCGACCTCGACCACGTCGCCGTCGAAGTCACAGCCCAGCGACTCCGCCAGGTCGCGGTTGGCGCCCGTCGCGAGGACGACGTAGCGAGCGTCGTAGCTCCCGTCGTCGGTCTCGACGACGAAGCCGTCATCGGTCGACTCGATGTCCGTCACTTCCTCGCCCTGCCGGCGGTCGACACCGAAGTCGTCGACCTGCTGGCGGGCGGTGGCGATGAACTCGCTGCCGCCGACGGAGCCGACACCGAGGTAGTTGAACAGGTGCGCCTTGTGCATCCACGTTCCGTCGGCGTCGAACAGCGTCGTTTCCAGCCCGTTCTTGCTGGCGAACAGCCCCGCGCTCAGTCCGGCGGGACCGCCGCCGACGACGATTACGTCAGAGTCTCCTGATTCAGTCATGATAATCTCCGGCCGAGCGTCGAGTGGAACGCCACGCGCCACCGACGCCCGATACCGTCCGATATCTCCGCCCCGTAGCAACAAAAAACCAGCAGGGCACCCCGTGCAATCAGGTAACCCTCGAGTCACGTGCCGACGAAAGACGAGGGCGACCAGAAGCCGCCGCGCCCGAGATGGGCGCCTCGGTCTACATCCGGGAGGCTTCTTTGGCCTCCTCGGCGTGTTCCAGCGCGAACGTCAACTGCGCTCGGTGGAGCGCTTCGAGTTCGTCGGCGTCCCCGTCGGGGAGTTGGGTCGTAACCTCGACGCCGGGTAGTTCGGTCTTCATCTTCGCGCCGCCGCTCCCCTCGAGGAGGTCCTCGAAGTCGAAATCGGACATGGTCACTCGGAGGGAGGGCCCTCGGCGTCTTAGTTGGTGGTGTCCGACGGAAGACCGATATTGACGGAGGACGCACTCGCGGCTATGGGACCTACGGTTCCGTTCTGTGACACCCCCGAGCAGTCCGCAGTCGTCGGTGTCGTCGCCGGACTCCTCGGTGGCGCCGTCGGCGTCGTCCTCGGGTGGGGACCCGTTGGTGTCGCTGTTGCGGCCGGTGTCCTTGCCGCAATCGGGGACCTCGGTACCCACGCCGTCCGCGGCGACGAGCAGTTTCAGAAAGCGCTCGAACAGCTCGGACGTCGTTAACGGTTCGCTGCGACGGGAGTCCGGAGCCGCCACGAGTCCGACTCCGGGGAGAGTCGGTGCGGTTCGCTCCCCCGCTCGGCGAGGATGCCCGCATGAAACAGCATCGCCTTCAGCTGATAGACGGTCGGCGAGTGATAGACGTCTCCGTCCTCGAGTGCGTTCCGTCGAAGTACGCCGTCGCCGTCGAGTACACGACCGCGAACGGCCGTGGTGCCGCGGATGAACAACTCGACGGCGAAACTGGGATGGTGGACGTGTAACCATTCGACCACGTCGACCAGCGAGGGGTCCGAGAGTCCGTCGTCGTACATCGTCTGTAGCTCCTCGACGAGGAGTTGGGTCGCCGGATAGGACCACACCACTCGTCTGGTGAGCAATCCCCACTCGGGAGCAATCACACAGAACCGTTTCTGGGAGCGTTTCCACTGTCGGAACACTTTCACGGCGTCGTCGAGCGTCGCGTATCGATTCAGCGCGAACCGGACGACTTCCTCCCCGAGCGGCGTGATATCGATGCCTTCCGGCCGTTCTGCGATGAGGCCGAGGAAGGCCGCACCGGTCCGTGCTCCCTCGGCGTCGCGAACCACGTTCTCGGCGAGTACCGACTCCGTGTCGTCCGGATGGGACAGCGCCAGCGGATACGCGAGATAGTTCTTCGGATGGTTGAGGCTGAACGACTTGTTGGCGACGCCCTGTGCAGTCGCCTGAAAACGAATGGACGTCGCGGCGTCGGCAGTCCGGTTGCCGACGACCCGTGGCAGTTCCAGCGGGGCGACCGAACCGTCCGATTCGACCCCGAGAATGCCGACGTTTAGCTCGCGTGCGAGCGTTCGAGTCGACTGCGAAACGGCATCCGACGGCGCCGCGACGTAGGCCGCATTCGCCTCGTGAAGCCGGTCGTACGCCTGCAAGACGCCCGTCTCGACATCGACACTCCCAGCGCCGGTGTATCCCTTCGCCTCGACGGCGACGAGCGGTGGGTCGGCGCCGAACCGCTCGACCGCCAAGAGGTCCGACTCCAAAGCCCGAACGCCGACCAGGTCCGGATACCCCGACCCCAACCGGACGTGGTTGAACGGAGCGAGTCGTTCGCGGACGGCCTCCGAAATCGGCTCTCCGGGGAGCCACTCCGCCATCGCGAACTGCGTGTCGGTGACCGCGTACGTGTTCGCTTCGTCCGGGTCGGGAAACAGGCGCCGTTTGGCGTGGGCGAGGACTTGCGGTTCCGACAGCGCCGCTGTGGTACTCATGCGCGTAGGTGGACAGCTCGCGTACAAGAACCTTCGGAGCGGAACGCCACGCTACCCGTGGCGTCGTTCACGGAGCAATCTGCTGTAGGTGGTGCTACTTACTGACCGACCGTCGTTACGTCGGCGGGTTCAACTGTTCGATAGGGTTTTAATATCCAGATACTAACTGACGGTAGTCCCCTTCTAATGGACTCCTCACCGGCCATCGACGTCGATTCGGACCCACGCGTAACTGGCGAGTACGTACGCCACGTGTCAGGAGACACTGGAACGCTGACACTCGTCGGCGTCGTCCACGACCACCCGTCGAGTACGTACCGCGTCCGACAGGTCGTCGAGGAACTCGACCCCGAGGTGCTGGCGCTGGAACTGCCACCGATTTCGATTCCGCTGTTCGAACAGTACGCGGCCACCGACCGATGTCCGCCCGTCTTCGGCGGTGAGATGAGTGCAGCGATACAGGCTGCCGACTCGCGCAGTACCGTCGGCATCGACCGGCCGACTCGCGGCTTCTTCCGACGGTTGGGAGGGAATCTGCTTCAGGAACGGCCATCGCTAACGACTGTTCGAAACGTCGTTTCCAACGCCGTCAAAACGACGAAACACGCGGTCATCTGTCGAATCGCGGCTGCCGTCGGCGCCCGAACCTCGATTCGACTGGAAGTCGACTCGCCGGTATCACACGACGTCGACTGGACGGACGCACCCGAAGACCAGGCACGCGACGAG
This sequence comes from Natronomonas sp. CBA1123, assembly GCF_009741925.1. Taxonomy (GTDB): domain Archaea; phylum Halobacteriota; class Halobacteria; order Halobacteriales; family Haloarculaceae; genus Natronomonas. Next base: position 76,784 of record NZ_WPCC01000008.1, on the reverse strand, counting down.
CGCGAGCAGGTTCGTCGGTCACGCTCGTTCATGAACGCGTTTCGGACCGCGAGTCGCTCTCGGGCGTCCCGACTCGAAGATGCAGCCAGAGAGGAAAGTATGGCCACTCGGCTGTTGGAGCTCAGCGAGGAAGGCAACACCGTCGCCGTGGTCGGCATCGACCATCTCGAATCACTGGTCGAACAGCTGGATTCGGCGGGCGAAGCGCCGTAGCCCGACGGCGCCCCAATTTCGAACCTCGTCAGGGGTTTGCGATGGCCTGGAATCAGGGGCGGTGTTCACCCGACCAGTCGTCTACGGTATTATTACTTCGCTCATCCTGGAGCATACCGCAGGAAAGCGGCCGCTTTTAGATACATCAGACACGTCGGAAATGAGGGAATTCGATTTCGCTAAGCCAACCGAACCAGACGCCTGCTGGCCCATAACCCCCCCTACGACAGCCCTGATTGAGGCGTGTTAGGCCAAAACGAAAACAACAGTAAACGGTCGAACGACGGCTGTTAAACGACTTCTCCAACGATACACGGCGACAATTCGTGGCCGAATCGGTGGGATACGAACCGCCAGACGGCTGTAACATGGGTCTACTGACGCCCCGTTCCAGCTACAATCTTTATAACAATACCAAGACGGGGGCTATCCACAGATGCAATGGAGCGAAAACACGTCACCGACGACGACGAAGGTAAAGCGGTAGTCGACGCCCACGGTGAAAAAATCGGTATGGTAACCGAGGTCAGATCCGGTACCGCGTACGTGAACGCGGATCCAGGTATCACGGATACCATCCGGTCGAAGCTCGGCTGGGGCGACGCCGATCAGGATGATTACGCCCTCGAGGAGAACCGCATACACACAGTAACTGACGACGAGATTCGACTCAAGGACGGTCTGTAGGCGCCAACACCCCATCATGGCGTACGCTATTTTTTGCTGATGTCCGACAGGCCGGAGAAGTAAGAGACAGTTCGCCGGTTCCGATTTTGCCGGGTGTCCAAGCGACAACAAAGAGTACCCTTGCCCCCATCTGAATCGCGGTCACAGCATCTGGGTCGAAAACCGTATCGAACGTGCTTGGTCTGCGCGCTGCATCGAACACGTGTCCAGGGCGCAGGCCAAAACCACGAGACGGCGGAAGGAAAGGGATGCTCCGTCAGGGATTCGAACCCGGTGCAAATCCTCGCTTCGCTCGGATTTCCGTGATTCGAATCACTTCTGTGCGCTTCCTTCTTCGTCACTTCGTTCCGCAAAAGAGTGCTCCGTCAGGGATTCGAACCCTGGTCCTTGCCGTGAGAGGGCAAGATGATTGGCCGGACTACACCAACGGAGCGTTCGTCTGAACGCAACGAATCGTATCGGTGATGGACGTATAACCGTTACGTTTCACCCCTGCCGTGAGCCGGTTTCTCACTAGATGGTCCGGTATCGGCCTCGTCACTAATCGAGTCCAGCCCAGCAGGTGTCGCGGTGGCGTTCGGGTCCGAAACGCTCATTGGCGCGATTCCAGTAGGGACAGCCATCACCGAACTTGCCGGCGGTTCGAACGGAGGCAGTCAGTCGCTCTCATGAGGAGCTTCTCGCTCGACGGTACCGACGCGCCGACGACAGCGCGGCCGTTCTTCGATGGCCCCTCGAAGCAGACGCGGGCCGAGCAGCACCTCACCGAAGCGACCGGTAGCGACACGACCGCGATTTCGGTCGACTTCGAGACGGTGCCGACCGAACTCTTGGCCGCGATGCGGCGGGTGAACACCGAGGCGAAGTCCTTTGCCGACGATGCCCAGCGGCGGTACAGGCACGGCGACCACGACGGTGCGACTCTGAACCGAACCCGGAAGGAGGCGCTCTACGAGGTGAAACGGCGACTGCTCTACACGCTCTTGCCGTACGCCTCGGGCGTCGAAGCCCAAACTATCGACGGCCGGGAGTACTACTCGTTCCGTTTCGATGCCGTCGACCACGAGCCGTATCACGAATCGAATCGTTCCGGAGGCGAACACCACCCAGCGTGGCCGGGTGGGCGCGTCCCCGGGTTGGGGTCGGTTGCCCTCGACGGCACGCTGTTGAACTACGAGTACGGCTTCCACACGCCTATCGAGTCCTTCGACAGGCTGTGTGCGGCCGCCCACATCGTCCACGGCCACGACCGACGCGATGACCTCCCCGAAAGGGCGGCATCTCAGTGGGCCGAGTACGAACCGAACACGGACATCGAGACGGGATACACCTTCGAGGATGCGGGTCGACTCCTCGCGTCGCTCGTTGACGACCGGTACGACCCTGCCGGTTACCTCCCTCGTGGAACGACGTTCCGGTGACGGCACTCGCCCACAGAGTCATGCTGCCGAAGACGAAATGTACGGTGAATGGAACGGGCCGACAGCGAGGACCGACTCGGGACCTGGCGTGAGAACCCGATTTGGAAGCTCTACAGCGTCTACGGTGGGGGCAGTCGTCGGTACGCCCTGCTCGGCACCGTCGCGACGGTTCTCGGCCGAATCTTCGGACTCGTTCCCGCGTTCGTCATCGGACTCGCGGTCGACGCCGTCTTCCTTCGACAGCGACCGTTCGGTCTGCCGCTGATTCCGTCGGCATGGCTCCCGACGACGCCCACCGGACAGTTGTACGTCTCCATTGCAGTGTTGCTGGTCGCGACGTTCGCCGGCGCAGTCACCTCGTGGTTCGAGGACTGGGGGTGGAGCGTTTTCGCCCAGCGCATCCAGCGGGACCTCCGTGTCGACGCCTACGACAGTCTTCAGCGACTCGACGTGGCGTACTTCACGCGTCGGCGGACGGGCGATTTGATGAGCGTCCTCAACAACGACGTGAACGCGCTGGAGACGTTCCTCGAAGACGGGTTGAGCGCAACGTTGTGGATTATCGCAACGGTTCTCGGCATCGGCCTCATTCTCGTGAGCCTCAATCCGGGACTTGCGGCGGTGACGCTCCTCCCGATACCGTTTCTCGCCGCGTTCACGCTGCTTTTTACGCGTATCATCGAACCACGATACCTCGACGTTCGCGAGGAAATCGGCGACCTGAACTCACGTCTGGAGAACAACGTCAGCGGCATCGAGGTCATCAAAACGCAGGGTGCAGAGGACTACGAAACCGAGCGAGTCACCGAAGCCTCCGAGGGGTACCTCGAAGCGAATCTCGCCGCGGTTCGCGTACAGATCACCTACTTTCCGGGGTTGAACCTCATTTCGGGAATCGGTTTCGCGATAACGTTTCTCGTCGGCGGCCTCTGGGTGTTGGGCGGGCCACCGCTGGGGCTTTCGGGAACTCTCACCCCGGGGGCGTTCGTTACGTTCGTCATCTACGCCCAACAGTTCGTCTGGCCGATTCTCCGCTTCGGTGACGTGGTCGACGACTACGAACGGGCCAAGACGGCCGCCTCGCGGGTGAACTCGCTGATGACCTCCGACCCGGAGGTGCGAGACGAAGCCGATGCCGAACCGCTTTCGATTACTGCCGGTAGCGTGACCTACGACGACGTTTCCTTCGCCTACGACGACCGGGAGGTACTCACCGACGTCGACTTCGCCGTCGATGGTGGGTCGACCGTTGGCATCGTCGGACCCACTGGTGCTGGAAAGTCGACGCTTTTGAAGCTACTCCCGCGACTCTACGACCCCGAGGAGGGCGCGATTCGCATCGATGGCCAGGACGTCCGGGACGTGACCGTCGAGAGCCTCCGGTCGTCTGTGGGGTACGTCAGCCAAGACCCGTTTTTGTTCTACGGTACCGTCCGTGAGAACATTCGGTACGGCACCTTCGACGCCGACGACGAAGCCGTCGAGCGGGCGGCCAAGCGGGCCCAAGCCGACGAGTTCATCCGGAACCTTCGGAACGGGTACGATACGCTCGTCGGCGAACGCGGCGTGAAGCTCTCTGGGGGCCAACGCCAGCGACTCGTCATCGCCCGGACGATGCTGAAGGACCCGGACATCCTCGTCCTCGATGAGGCGACGAGTGCGGTCGACACCGAGACCGAGGCGCTGATTCAACAGAGCCTCGGGACGTTCACCGAAGACCGGACCACGTTCGTCATCGCACACCGACTGTCGACGGTACGCAACGCCGACCGGGTTCTCGTCTTCGACGACGGCCGGCTGGTCGAGGACGGAACCCACGAGTCACTACTGGAAGACGACGGGTTGTACGCGAACCTCTGGCGGGTGCAGGCCGGCGATATCGCTCATCTGCCTCGTGCGTTCCTCGAGCGGGCTCGCCGTCGACAGGCGATAGTGGACGAGGAGTGGTCCGACGACATCGAGTAAGACCGATTACACCATCAAATGTATTTGAAACCCATTTGAATACATTCAGCGGTAAACTTATGTGTGTGGCGGTGTTGCACACATCTAGAGGAGTCGGGTGGGCCACCACTCGGACGGCATCCGACGCCGAACGGCCCCCGATACCGACTCGAAGCCAACGACAGCGACGCCAGAGCACCCCGCCACGAGAGAATCACACCCTATGAACACACACGAGACGGAGGCCGCGGGTCGGTGCCCGTCCTGCAGTGCGACGGTACCGAACGCGTTCGTGCTCATCGAATACGAAGCCGACGACGAACGTCGGATGTACGCCGAGTGTCCGGCGTGTGAGAACGTCGTTCGACCGCAGCAGAGCGAATCCAGCCGATAACACAGATGGTTACAGGACCACCACGGACGATACTGCGACTGCTCGACGAACAGGGGCAACTGCCAGTCACGGCCATTGCCGAGGAACTCGACCGGCATCCGGTGACAGTCGACCGGCAGTGTTACGACCTCCAGCAGGACGGTCACATCAGGATGGCGACCAGCGGTGGCGCCTACGCCCTGACCGAGGAGGGACGGAACCGGCTCTCGGAGAGTTCCAACTCCGCGGACCCCGTCCAGTAGCGCTATCGGAGTTCAGCGAAGTCCTTGTGGCCCCGGATGTCGACGCCCTCGTCGGTGACGGTGGCGAGGAAGACGCCGTTGCCGGAACCGGTGTCGCGCTCGACGGCCGCCTCGACCGCACGGGCGCTGAGCGAGGTGGCTTCTTCCGTCGAGAGGTCCGGCGCGTAATCGTTCTCGAGAACACCGTACGCCAGTTGCATCCCGCTACCGGTGACCGTGTAGTCGTCGGCCATCACGCCGCCGGCAGGGTCGATGGAGTAGACGTGACTCCCCTCGTCGTCGACGCCGCCGAGGATGGGTCGGATGGCCCGGAACGGACCGCCGCGAGCGAGGTTGCCGGCGAGCGTCGACAGCGCCGGGATGTCCATCGGTTTCCCGCGGCGGTTCTCGTAGAGCGAGGATTCAGCCCGAAGCGTCCGGATGAACGATTGGGCGCCGCCGACCGAGCCGACGAGCGTCAGTGCGGCCGTCGGGTGAATTTGTTCGACCTTCTGGACGTCCTTGTTCGAGACGAACCGGCCGCCGAGGGAGGCACGCATGTCGGTCGCGATGACGACGGCGTCCTCGGTGGCGATACCGACAGTCGTCGTTCCCGTCTTGTTGACCGACTCCTCGTCTCCGGAGGTGGACTCGAGGTCCCCGAGTTCCGGTTCGTACGGCGAACGGCCGTGGTCCTCGCCGGTTCGGGGGAGGTTACTCATCGCTCTCACCGCCGATTTCGGCGAGGTGTTCTTCGACCGTCTCGGTCGAGACGGTCTCGAAGGACTCCGTCTCGGCATCGATGGTCGCGATTTCGACGCCGTCGGCCGAGAGTTCGTCGTTCGTCGCGGCCAGCCCGCGCAGCGCCAGTCCGATGCCGCCCTCGAGGTCGAGGTCCTCGCTGTAGCCCTCTTCGAGGACGGACTGAATCGCCTCGCGGTCGCCGCCGACGGCAGTCGCCTGCCACTCGTAGGGCGTCCCGCTGGGGTCGGTTTCGAACAGTCGCGGCTCGCCGTCGGAGATGCCGCCGACCAGCAACGCGACGCCGAATGGACGGGCCCCGCCAGTCTGGGTGTACTGTTGGATGTGGTCGGTAACGGACTTGGTCAGCGTCTCTATCGGTATCGCCTCGTCGTAGCGGAGGCGTTCGGTCTGTGCGCGCCGTCGCGCGAAGTCGATGAGTTGGCGCGCGTCGGCGACGTGGCCGGCACTCGCGATGCCGACGTGGTCGTCCGCCTTGTGGAGTTTCTCGACCGACGACCGTTCCATCAGCGGCGAGCGAACGCGCCGGACGGCGCCCAAGACGACGCCGTCGGGGGTTCGGACGCCGACGCTCGCGGTGCCGCGGGAGACGGCCTCGCGAGCGTATTCGACCTGATAGAGGCGCCCGTCGGGAGAGAAGATTGTGATTCCCCGGTCGTACGCCTGCTGCTGTGAGTTTCCTTGCATTGTGATAGAGGGCCACTGCGGCCTTCACCTCGGGTTATGGCACCGGGTATATATACGTACCTCATAAGAGGTCAGCATTGCCCGGACTCGCTTCGGCACTTAGGAACCTTTCGGCCGCGACACTCAATCCCGCCGTCGGAAGGTGAGGACGGTACGGACGCCGTCGGCACCGTCGGTCGTCTCGGTCGTGATGTTCGGCCCGAGAACGTCCTCCTCGTCGACGACGCCGTAAAGCACCTCACGAAGGGCGTCGGCCTCCGGGCGCTCCTCGAGGAGCGCGACCCTGACCTGACCGCGGTTGTCGCTCACGTCGGCGACGTCGTAGCCGTCGGCTTCGAACGCCTCTCGGAGCGCGTCCAGTTGGTCGGACATGCCGTCCTCTTCGCCGGCGGTCCACAAAAGCCTACAGGCCACGCGGTACCGAACCGCTCAACGCCCCTCTGCCAACCGCTCGGCCGTCCGTTCGGGCAGTCCCACTCGCTCGGCGAACGCCTGTGCACGCTCGACGGGGTATTCCACGCGACGCAACTCGACGGAGTCCGTGTCGGTGTCGAGGACCGCATACGCCGCGTTCGGGTCGTTGTCCCGCGGTTGGCCGATACTCCCGGGGTTGACGACGAGGCGACCGTCTATCGTCGCCTCGTGTTGGATGTGGGTGTGACCGAGGACGATGCCGTCGTAGTCGTCGAGATACGGCCGCATCTCCGGGAACTGTCGTGGACGGACGTAGGAACCCCGGCGCTCCTCGTCGGGATGGCTGTGGACGAGGAGATAGTCGCCGTCGGCGATGTCGACCCGAAACGGAAGGTCCGCCAGCCACGCTCGCTGGTCGTCGTCCAGTTCCGAGCGGGCGTGCTCCAGTCCGGCGTGGGCCATCTCGTTGTGAACGTAGCGCTCGGGCGTCTCGACGTTCCGGTCGTGGTTCCCCTGTACGGTGACGGAGGCGACCGAACGGACGCGCTCGACACAGGCGGCCGGCCAGGCGTTGTATCCGACCACATCGCCGACGCAGACCACGTCGTCGACCGGTGGCATATCGTCGAGGACTGCCTCCAGTGCCGGGAGGTTCGCGTGGATGTCCGAGACGAGTCCGATTCGCATGGCTGGACCTACGACCGCCACGCCGACAATCCTTTTGGACCCCTCGCCGCCGACAACGGTTTGTGGCGTTCCCGCGTACTGTGGATATGACCAACATCACTGCAAAGCCGACGCGGCTGAACGACAGCGACGACCTCGACGCGTTCGTCGCCGAACACGACATCGCCCTCGTGGAGTTCTACACGAAGGGCTGTGCGAAGTGTGCGGCGATGGAACCCGTACTGGGGAACGTGGCCAAAGCGACCGACGTGGCCGTCGGGATGGCGAACCCGGGCGAGGACCTCGACCTCCTCGAGCGGTTCAACGTCCAGTCGGTCCCCACGCTCCTGCTGTTCCGGGACGGCGAGGTCGTCGCCCGGAAATCGAGCGGCTTCCAGGGGACGGAAGCCGTCGTCGACTTCCTCGAATCGAACGCCTCAGAGGCTGTGTCGGCGCTGGAGTAACGCCGCGACGACGCCCGACGTTCACTCGCCGTCCTCTAAGAACGCCTGCATGACCTTGTTTTCGGCCGCACGGATGTGCTGGTGGAACGTCGGCGGCGAGACGCCGAGGGAGTCGGCGACCGATTCCCCGGAGTGCTCCCGTGGCCACTCGAAGAACCCGGCGTAGTACGCCGCCTCGAGGGCCGCCCGCTGGCGGTCGGTCAACTCGTCGGCCACCGTTGAGGAGGTGGCTGCCGAAGATGACCGCGTCACCTGTCGGCGCGCGAGCGGTTCGGCCTCCGGGAACGTCTCCTGTACGGTGTCGATGACTCGCCGAACGTCGGTGCCGCAGGGAGCGCGGACCGTCGCCCGGAGGTCACCGTCCTCGAGGACGACCTGTCGGACCGACGCGCCGATGGATGCCATCGACGAGAGCAGCGGCGGTTCGGACAGTTCGATTTCGAAGGACCGTTCGTCGCCGCCGTCGCCGAACACCTCGATTTCGGTCCAGGACGCCCGCGAGGCCGCAAACGTTTCGAGCGTGTCGACGGCACCCTCGTCGACGGTCCCGTAGACCAGAAATTCGTCGTCGCCGAGCGGAACGCTCCGTTCGAACCTGACAGTGCCGTCGCCGGCCGATGGGGCGTAGTCGCTGGCCCGAAACTCCAGTTCCGTCACGTCGTCGCTCATCAGCGCCCGCTTGCGCTCGGCGGCCGCGATGGCGTGGCCGACGAGTTCACCGAGGTGTTCGAGTACGGCGCGCTCCTCGCTTTCGAATGCCTCTATCCGCTCGGTAGCGACCACGAGAGTACCGTACAGCGACCCTTCGTAGACGACCGGAACGGACGCCACCGACCGGACGTCGCTGTCGCCCATCGGGAGCCACGACTCCACGGACGGGTCGCCGCGAACGTCCCGAAGCGTCCGAAGCTCGTGGTGTCGTATCGCCGCTTCGGTCGGGCCGGATTTGTCGGAGCCGTCGGTCGGAGCGGAAAGCGACCACTCCTCCGACGGAACGGCGACCCCGGCCGCCGACCGGAGTTCCAACGAACGTGACTCCGCGTCTACCTCGCCAAGGAGCGCGAAGTCGTAGGAGTCCGACTCCGCGAGACAGCGACACGCGGTCGCCTCGATTTCCTCGCGCGTCGACTGGTCGATGACGGCATCGGATACCTCACGGACGACTCCGTCGAGTTCGTTCACCGCAGCGAGGCGTTCGGTTCGGCGCTGCCGTTCCAACTCCGTTCCAATCCACCTGCTCACGAGGTCGACGAACGTCACGTCCCACTCGGAGAACCCGTCGGCACCGGCTTCGGGACCGTAGAAACAGAACAGCCCTCGGACCTCGTCGTCGACGAAAATCGGCGCGCCGAGATAGCAGTTCACGTCGAGACGCTCTCTGTCGCCGCGGTCGGCCAACTCCGGCGCTTCGGCGCTGATGTCCTCGAAGACGAGCGACTCCTCTCTGGCGGCCGTCCGTTCGCACACCCGCGTCGACATCGGAACCACGTCGCCCGGTTCGACGTCGTCAGCCGGGGAGATGACCGATTCGAAGACGTAGTCGTCGCCCCGAATCCGTGCCAACGTCGCGTAAGCGGTGCCCGTCACCCGTTGACCGATTTCCAACAGCGCGTCGACCTGCTCGTCGAAGTCCCGTTCGCGGTCGGCGATGACTTCGTGGGTTTCCCGAAGCGTGGCCTCACGACGTTCGAGGTGGTTCGGCTCGTCGGCCGTCAAGGGCTTGCAGACGGCAACGGTTTCGTCGCCGTCCGCCGAGAGTTCGACCGAACACGGGATGCCCTCTCCGGCGTCTCCAGCGGAGAGCGTCACGTGGAGTTGCGCCGTTTCCGCCGGCTGGAGCGACCGACACCGCTGTCGGAGCCACTCGCCACCCGGCGGTTCGACGACGGATTCGACATCGGCACCGACGAGCGACGTTCGACTGCGCTCGGTCAACTGGGCGAAGGCGTCGTTGACTGCCGAGAGCTTCCCGGACGCATCGACGACGAACAGCCAGTCGTCGACGGCGTCGGCGAGGCGTCGATACGCCGTCGGCATGTCGTCGGCCGTTCCATCCCCCGTCGGTCCGCCCATATTCGGAGAGAGGCGTTGGCTACCATAAAATCCCCCGTCGACCTCAGCTGCTGGGTCAGTCCTCGTCGTCCTCGAACGGCGACCCCGCGGCGTCGGGTTCGTGGCCGGCAAGCGAGACGATGTTCTCGCGGCCGACGCGGAGTTTCGAGATGGTTCCCTCCTCCTCCATATCCGAGAGCAACATCGACACCTTCGATTTCGACCACCCGGTCTCCTCGACGATGTTCACCTGTTTCATGCGCCCGCCGTTGTCCTCCAACAGCGAGACGACCCGCTCGTCGTCGGGGATGAGTTCCTCCTCGGTGACGGCCGTCCCCGAATCGGTGTCGGCGGCGCTTTGCTGGGCGCTCTCGTCGGCCGCCGTCCCCGCGGCGGCACCCGCCGCTTGGCCGGCAGCGCCGGCGTCACCGTCGTCGTCAGCCGTCGCCGCCGCCCCGGGGTTGTCGTCGGAGAACGCGCCCGAACGATAGGCGACGGCGCCGACGGCACCCAGGAAGACGACGAAGACGAGAATCCCCACGGGAAGCAGCCATCCGGAGTCGCCGTCGCCGGCCGGGTCCGTCGTCGCCTCGGTCGGCGTCGCCGTCGTCGCCGCCGATTCGGGGACGAGTTCGAGACGCGGGCGGTTGTCGGTGAACGTTCGCTCGCCCTCCCACGTCACGGAGTCGCTCTCGGCGAGCGTCTCGCCCGACTGGATGCCGTCATCCGGCTGGACTGATTGGAACACCATGCCGTCGCCGTGCTGAAACACCACGGTCTGGTTAGGGCCGATGTACAGCCCGCCCTCGAAGACGTCGCCGACGACGACGGTATCGCCCTCGACGGGCGCGAACCCGACCCACGTGAACGACATCTCGACGACGCCGAACTCGTCGCCGGCGGGCCCGAGCTGTTCGACCCGGGCGTCACGTCGGAACCCCTCGGTGGACATCTCCCGGTCGGTGGCGTTCGTGCCCGCGTCGGTCAGCGACTGCGCTCTGCTCTGGAAGTTCCGGTAGAGGTCGGTCTCGTTCGTGTTGAAATCCTCGGCGAACGCCTCGAAATCGGAGCGCTGTTGGTCTGTTTCGAGGCGTTGTTCGTAGCGGAACTGCCACTCGGCCGACCCGTTTCCGTAGACGGTGATTCGGAACTCGGTTCGGTCAGCGTCGAACTCCTGTGTGGCCAGCGTCTCCACGACTGCCGGTGCTGGCGCCGCGAGTTGCTGTTGGGTGAACTGGTCTTCGCCGGTGACGGAACCGTCCCCGCCGGCCGCCGCGGGCGCTGCGAGCGCACAGACAAGCAGACTCACGACGAAGAGAGGGACGACCCACGTCCCGCGTGACCGTGCCATCAGTATTCCTCACCACGCCGGCGGCTTATAAAATCCCTCTGAATCGGGCCACCGACCATCGGAACCATCGGTACATTCGACTGCATTCGCTCTTGAACGTTTCGGCCGATATAGCGACTTTGAGCCACTGTATGCGCCGGTTCGGTTGCAGCAGCGCCCTCGGCGACGCCTTGGAGGTCGGCGACGAGCGAGGGCCGTCGAAAGGGTGGCTCTCAACGGGGGGACGTTCGCCGGTAACAGCCGATGTGCGCCCGGTGTTTTTATGCACACCGGGACGAACATCGGACCATGGCTTCCGAGCCCTCCACCTCGGCAGCGGTCGACAGCGAGCAGTCCCCGGGTAGTTCGAACACCTACATCAACGCCTTGATTGGCGCCCTCGTCAGCGTCGTCAGCGGCTTTTTCATCCCGTTCGTCTCGCCGGTTATCGGCGGCGGCGTGGCGGCATACCTCGAAGGTGGCGACACCGAACACGGTGCCAAGGTCGGCGCGATTTCCGGCGTCTTCGCCGCGATACCGCTACTCTTCGTCGGCTTCTTCGTCGTCGCGTTGCTCCTCGGTGCGCCGAACAGTCCAGCCGCACTCGGTATCTTCGGCTTCCTCATCATCGCCTTCGGACTCGTGTTCACGGTCGGATTGAGCGCACTCGGCGGCGTGCTCGGTATCTACGCCAAAGACGAACTGTAACGACTACGCCCGGCGGTACGTGACGAACGCCAACTCCCCGTCCGTCTCCCGGTCGACTTCGCGCCACTCCTCGCCGAACTCGGGAAACCGCGTGTCGCCATCGGGTGCCTCCGGTACCTCGGTCACGACCAGTTCCTCGGCGTCGTCGATGAACGCCTCGTAGACGGTCGCACCGCCGACGACGTACACCCACTCTCGGTCGCCGTCCAGTGCGTTCTCGGCGAGTTCGAGTGCCTCGTCGGTGTCGTGGGCGTGGACGGCGCCCTCCGGCAGCGACAGAGACTCCTGCCGCGAGAGGACGACGTTCGTCCGCCCCGGCAGCGGTCCGTCGAGTTGCCGCTCGATTGACTCGTAGGTCCGCCGACCCATCACGACCGGATGGCCCATCGTCGTCTCCTTGAAGTGGGCGAGGTCCTCGGGGTAGTGCCACGGCATCTCGCCGTCGGCACCGATGACGCCGTTTTCGGCGACGGCAGCGACCAGAGAGAGCCGAACCGTCATTCGGCGACCGCGAACTCCAGTCCGTCCGCGGGGTCGTACTCGTGTAACTGGATGTCGTCGTAGGTGAGTTCGTCGAGCGGCTTGTCGGCGACCTCGATGCGCGGCCGGTCGCGCGGCTTGCGGGTGAGTTGCCGCAACAGTCCGGGGACGTGGTCGTAGCCCTCACCGTCGGGTTCTGCCGGGGCTTCGGATTCGAGCCACGCCCGCACGTCGCCGTACTCCGAGGAGTCCGAGACTCCATCGAGTCGCTCCTGTAGCCGCCCGAGATTGTCCGCGTACCACTCGCCGCGCTGTCCCTCCCCGCAGTAGACGTGGGCGTCGACGATGGTGTGGCCGAACGAGCCGACCTCGAAGTCGGTTCGGTTGGCGACGGCGTGAGCCAAAAGCGAGTACGCCGCGAGGTTGAACGGCACGCCCAGCGCGATGTCCCCCGAGCGCTGGGTGAGGTGGACGTTCAGACGGTCGCCCTGGACGTTGAACACGTAGGTGTAGTGACACGGCGGCAGCGTCGAGACGGCGGCGTTCGCCGGGTGCCACGCATTGATGACCAATCGTCGGGAGTGGGGGTTCTCTTCGAGCGTGTCGAGGACGTACTGGAGTTGGTCGAAGACCTGCCGTTCGGTGCCGTCGGGGGCCGTTTCCGTGGTCGTCCAGCGGTGGCTATCGTCGGGCCAACTCTCGCCCGGGAGTCGGTTCGTTCCCTCCGGAACCGGGAACCGCCGCCAAAAGCGGCCGTAGGCTGTGTCGAGATGACCGTCCTCGTCGGCCCACGCGTCCCAGATTTTCGTCTCCTCGCGGAGGTTTCGGATGTGTTCCTCCCCCGAGAGATACCACATGAGTTCGTGGATGAGCGAGTTCCAGCGGTAGCCGTCCATCTTCTTCGTCGTCAACAGGGGAAACCCCTCGGCGAGGTCGACCTCGTAGTGGTGGCTGAACGAGGCGACCGTGTCGACACCGGTCCGGTTGGGTTTGTACGTCCCCTCGGCGAGTACGTCCGAGACGAGGTCGAGATACTGGCGCATTTACTATCCGTTGGTGGCGCACCGAGGGGGTAAAACGGTTCGGTCCGAACCGTTTTCTCCCGGCCGAGCGAGGTCGAAGTCATGCCCTCCCTGGAACCGCGGGACCGTATCAAAGCCGGCCCCGCCATCGTCGCCGTCGTCGCCGCTATCGCACTGCTGTACAGCCTCCTCATCGCCCAACAGCTACTGTTTGGGGCCGTTGCCGTCGCTCTCGTCTTCGTCGTCTATCTCCTCTGGCGACTCGTCCGCGCCACCGAGCGAATCGCCGACGCCGTAGAGCACGACGAGTAGCGCGTTCACCGCTCGGCGAACATCCGGAGCGCAATCTGGAGGACGTGAACGAACACACCGGTAAAGGCGACGTAGATGCCGAGTGCGTGCACCAACGCGGAGTTCGGGTCGTAGTTCGCCTTAACATGCCAGATTTCGTAGCCGAGTCGCAACGCGAACCCGAGGAAGATGAACAGGAAGCCGACGGCGAGAACGACGGTGACGAACGACCCGACCAACACGAGGACGGCGCCGACGATGAACGCGCCGAAGGACCACGTGCTCCAGTGGTCGAACTCGGCGTCCCGCAGGTAGACGTAGGCCGCGATGGCGACGGTCATCGCGACGGTGACGGCGAGCGTGACGGCCAACAGCGTCCCACGGAGGTCCGCGGGCGCTCGACCGAGGACGCCGCCGCCGAACAGGCCGTATGCGACCTGCAGGAGGAGGGTACCGAACGCCGCCAGCGCCATCGAACCGGATTGGAGTCCGCGTTCGGCCGCGATGTTCCCGCCGGTCAGAGCGGCGCCATAGACGATGAGGCCGAGTATCGGCACCGAAAACAGCACATCGTTGACCGCCGACAGCGGCGTCGCGGCGACGACGTACATCAGGGCGATGTTGACCGCGACGAGCGCCGCCGCGGGCACCGCGACGCTGCGGAACCGTGGGTAGGCGGTTCGACCGGGCGTCGAGTAGGTTTCCATACCCGGACTGCTATCCGTGGTCGAATATACGCTTTGGCCCACGTTTAACATCCGACCGGGCGAAAAGACGGTATGGACTACGAGACGGCGAGCACCGGCGACATCGACAGCGTCGTTCCGGAGGAGTACGGCGGGATGTGGTTCTTCCGGGAGCCACTGGACTGTGAGAACCTCGGCGTGACGCTACTTGAACTCGAACCCGAGGCGAAGGGGAAGCCCCACGACCACGCGGGCGACGGCCAAGAAGAGGTGTACCTCGTCGTCGACGGCGAACTTACCGTCCAGTTGGGCGGGAGCGAGGACGAACCGCCCGAGACTGAGGCGACGCTCTCCTCGGGGGAGGCGATTCGCGTCGGGAGCGAGACGTGGCGGCAACTGCACAACCACGGCGACGAACGGCTCCGGGTCGTCGTCGCCGGCGCACCCTAATCGGCGTCGGGTACGTATTTCACGCGGGCCATTCAAACGGGGCGTATGTCAGGGCACTCCATCGATGCCCGGTCGGTGGCGAAATGAGGGGATTCAATCGGCGGTTCCTGCAGGTCACCGTGCGCCTGCTGCCGTTTGCGGTCGCGTTGCTCCGCGACCGGCGGCGGTTCATCCTCTTCGGCGGGTCCCGTCACGTCCCCGAAGAGACCCACCGTCGGCGCGCCGAGCGGTTGGTCGAGACGCTCTTGGAGTTGGGCGCGGCGTTCATCAAGGCCGGACAGGTGCTGTCGACCCGTCCCGACATCGTTCCGCCGGTGTACGCCGAGGCGCTCGCGACGCTGCAGGACGAGGTGCCGGAGGAGACCGGACAGGACCCGGCCGAACTAGTCGCGGCAGACCTCGGTGATGCGGTCGACGCCGAGACGCTCGACCCGGTCGCTGGCGGGTCGTTGGCCTACGTCTACACCGCGGTCGTCGACGGCGAGACGGTCGCACTGAAGGTCCGGCGGCCGGGGTTGAAACCCCGAATCGAGCGCGACCTCCGGGTCATCAGGCGACTCGTCCCCGTCGTCGGGTTTTTCGCCAGCGAGCGCCAAGAGTACTCGGTTCGGAACATTGCCGACGACTTCGAGCGCATCATCCTCGAGGAACTGGACTTCCAGCGGGAGGCGGGGATGATGCGGGACATCGGCGAGAACTTCGCCGACGACGACCGGGTGTACATCCCCGAGGTCGACGAAGCGCGGACGACAGAACGGGTGTTGGTCATGGAGTACGTCACCGGTCGGAAGGTGACCGACGAGGGCGCACTCGACCGCGTCGGCGTCGACCCCGAGGAGATGGCCCGCCGTATCGCCGACGTGTATCTCACGATGGGGCTAGAACACGGCGTCTTCCACGCCGACCCCCACCCCGGTAACCTCGCCGTTCTCGACGACGGCCGACTGCTCATCTTCGACTACGGGATGAGCGAGCGGCTCGCCCCGGAGACGCAGGCGCGAATCGTCGACCTCTATCAGTCGCTGGCGCGTCGCGACGCCGACGGCATCATCGACGCCCTCGTCGCCCTCGACGTGCTCTCGCCGACGGTCGACCGAACGGAGGTCCGCCACGTCGTCGAACTCGCGATGGAGAACCTCGAAGGCCGCTCGGACATCGACTGGCGGGACATCTTCACGGAACTGTTCGAGATGCTTCACGACTTCCCGTTCCGGATTCCGCCGAACGTGATGTTGCTCATCCGGGTGGGGACCGTCGCCGAGGGGGTCTGCCGGCAACTCGACCCCGAGTTCGACTTCGTCGCCTTCGTCCGGTCGTTCCTCCTCGAACACGGCCTCTTCCAGCGGGAAGTCCGAAACGTCGCCGGGGAGATTACCTCGGACGTTCGGACTTCGGTCCCGGCGCTTGCTCGCCTGCCGACGCGGGCCGACAGGCTGTTGGACCGCATCGAGCGGAACGAACTACGAGTCAAAACCGACCGACAGGACGATTCGACGGGCCGGGCCGTCGGCTATGCGGTGATTGCGGGTGCGCTGTTCGTCGCCAGTTCGGTGTTGGCGTTTCACAGCCAGCCCTACGAGTTCCTCGGCGTGGCCGCGGGGGCAGTCTTTCTGTTCCTGTTTTATAGAGCCGCGTAGGGACACCCTTCTTTGTCCCCGGTCTCGACTACCCGAACATGTATCTCGGAGACGCGACGTGGCCGGAAGCCGGCGACCATCTCGCCGAGGAATCTCTCGCAGTCGTCCCCGTCGGCTCGACGGAACAGCACGGACCGCATCTACCGCTCTCGACCGACCACGTCATCGCGGAGGGATTGGCGCGGGCGGCCGCCGACCGCGCCGACCTGCTGTGTACGCCCACCGTGAACATCGGCGTCAGTCCCCACCACCGCCAGTTCCACGGGACGATGTCGGTCGACGCGCCCGTCTTCCGCGATTACATGGAGTCGTTATCCCGGAGCCTCGTCTATCAGGGCATCGACCGCATCGTCTACGTCAACGCCCACGGCGGCAACGTCGAACATCTTCAGGAGGTCGGTCGACGACTCCACGAGGACGCCGCCGCCTACGCCGTCGAGTGGATGTGGGACGAGTCCATCCCGGAGTTGGTCGACGACCTCTTCGAACAGAACGGCCCTCACGCGGGTCCGAAGGAGACCTCGATGGTGTGGCACATCGCCGACCTCGTTCGGGAGGGCGAACTCGAAGCCGCCCGAGACGGCGGGTTGACCGATATCGAATCCGCGGCCACCCATCGAAACGGTGCGAGACTGTTCTACGACTCCATCGAGAACGCCGACAACGGCGCTTTCGGCGACCCGACCGACGCCTCCGCCGAGAAGGGCCAGCAGCTGTTCGAGGCCGCCTGCGAGCAGCTAATCGAGTTGTGTACGTGGCTGGACGCCCAGCCCTGGGAGACGCTCGGCCCGCGAGACCACGTCCGCGAGCGGACCGAGGAACGATAGGCCAAAGTACCGGCCGGTCCCAGCGATGGGTATGAGCGACGACCACGCTGACCACGAACACCACCCGCACGAATCGTCCGAGGAGCGAACCACCGCACCGCAGAGCGACTACACTGCCCGTGACGTGGCTGTCGGCTTCGTCGTCGCGCTCGTCGGGATGGCCGTCGTCTTCGGTGTGCCGCTCCTTTTGGGTTAAGTCGCCACGTTCTCCACCCCTCAGTTTTCGGCCGATTTGACGTACCGTCGGACGGCGTAAAAGCCGGCAGCGTAGATGCCGAACGAGAAGATACCTATCGAGAAGATACCGATAGCGAAAACGCCAACCGAGAAAATCCCGGCCGCGAAGATGCCGACCGAGAAGACGCCTGCCGAAAGGACGCCCACGCTGAAGTTCCCGGCTGCGAGGTATCCGACCGCGGAGTCACCAGCGGCGAGCACGTCGAACCCAGCTAGCGTCTCGATGCCCGCGACGGTCAATCCAAGTGCGATGAGCAGCAGACCGACGACAACCACGCCAGTCACGTCTTCCCAATCGAAGCTCATGTGTGGGCGTTTTTCCCCGATATCACATATATCATCCAGCCAATCTCAGTGGTCGGGACGGCCCACTACGGAAGCAAATAGATGGCGGCCCACATCGCGACGGCCGCGACGATGGGGATAGTGAGGTTGTCGTCGACGACGAACCCGCGAACGATGGGTTTGACGCCGTCGGCGACCGTCGCCCCCGCCGCCCCCGCGACGGCAGCGACGACGGGGACGAACGGGAGAGCCAACAGGAGGCTGACGGTGAACATCCCGACGAGGACGCGGGGACGTTTCACGGTTCGCAGTTCTCCCGACGAGAGCATCCCGCTGACCGGGTCTCCGAGTGTCAGCATGAACAGCGCGGGCACCGCGATTCGCGGTTCGAACAGGAGGACGACGACGGTGCCGCTGAGGACGTACAGCGCGTAGCCGGCGATGCTGTCCTGCTCGTACTCGCGGGTGAGGCGGTCGTAGAAGGTGTGCTCGAGACCGCCGTAGAGGCGGGCGAATTCGAGAACGCCAGTCAGGACGAGGCCCGCGATAGCCACCGCTTGGATGAGTGGCCACGTGACGACACCGACCTCCAGGACGTGTTCGTCCAGCAGATACGCACCGGGGACCACGGCACCGGAAGCGTGGACGAGGCGTCGACCCAACTCGAGCGACATACCCGTCCGTCGGTATGGGGGGACTTAGGTCCAACTTTCCGCGACTGCCGTGGACTTTTGTACGCGTCGGTCCGTACGGGACGTGAATGGGCAACTCGGAAGGCGAATTCGATATCGGGGACGAGGCGGCGTGGGTCGCCGCCGCGCTCGTCCTCGTCGCGAGTCTCGGCGGCGCCATCGTCCTCGCGGAGTGGCCGCTGTGGGGCGTTCCCACCGAGCAGCCCTCGGAGCCGCAGCTGGTCGAACCGACGGACAACGGCACCAAGCTGTGGCCCTACACCGCGAGGCGCCCGGACCACAGCAGTCGAACCCTCGGCATCAACATCGTCTTCTACGGGAACCCTCGCGACATCCGCACGGCGCTCACCGAGCAGTCGGCCCTGGAGTGGGAGTCGGACCCGGACGCCGACTATGAAGCCGACAGCGATACGGTGTCGGCCGACCGCGTCGATATCGACACGAACGCGACCAACCTCACCGAAATCATCCAGTGGGCGCCGGCGACCGGCGCGAACCGATACGTCTACGTCGAAACGGACGGCGGTGGCCGGTGGCTCGGCGAATCCTACCAACTCCACTCGGGGACGTACCTCGGGTCACGGAGCCACATTCGCGCCTACGAGGACCCGAACGAGGAGTGGACCGCCATCCAGAGCCACGAGGAACACTGGGACTGGTTTCGGCTCCGACACACCGTGACCGGAATCAGCGACTCCCAACGGGCCATCGAACGCGACTTCATGGACAAACCCTACGTCGAGGAGGTCGTCCGGATGCCGTACGACAACGGTACGATGGACGCCGACGGGTGGGTAACCGGGGTTCGACTCGTCGGCGCGCTCCTGCCGTTGGCGCTGTTCGGTGTCGTCGGTCGGAGCCGGCGCATGAAACGTGAGACCGTGCAGTTCTTCCGGCAGCACCGCCGCGAACTCGGCCTCGGCGGGGCACTGTTCGCGCTGTATACGGCCGTGCGCCACGTCGGCATCCTCCTCGAGACCACGTTTCCGGCACTCCCACCGAAGGCCATCGCCGCGCCGCTGTACATCGCACTCGCGGTCGGGACACCCGCGATTGCGTACCTGCTGGGGAGGGGCTCCGACCGCGTGTGGGCGTTCGCCTTCGCCGCGGTGGGACTCGGGGCTGCCTTCGTCGTCGATTTCGCCGCGATGGGCGTCTCGGTGCTGCCGCTGCGCGTGGTGTTACACCGCGGGGCGGTACTGCTCGCGGTCGGCCTCGTCGCCGTCGGAGCAGCCATGCGCGAATCGGGCGAAAGCCGACCCGATTCGCTCGTCGTCGGGGCCCTCGGCTGGCTGTTTACCCTCGGTGCACCACTGTTAGGATACTTGTAACACCCGACATCGACGGAGAACTTTATACGTATTCGTACGAGAACATAGAGATACGCATGGCGCCCGACTCAGCCCTCCGCCGCCGTGCGGTACTCGCGGGCGGTCTCGGAGCACTCACGGCCACGAGTGGCTGTGTCAGCGAGCTCCGGAGTATCGCCGGTCGGGAAGCCTCCGAACAGCTGTCGCTCTCTATCTCGACGGTCCCCGCATCCGAGGACCCCTACGCGGTCCGTATCGCCAACCGCCTCGCAACCAACCTCACTCGAGCCGGCATCGACACCACGGTCAGCCCGATGGAGTCGAGCGAGCTCTTCCAGAACGTCCTCATCAATCTCGATTTCGACATATACGTCACTCGCTATCCGGCACAGGGGAACCCCGACGAACTCCGGTCGCTGTTGTACTCCAGTTACGGCGAGGAGGCAGGGTGGCAGAACCCCTTCGGCTTCAGCGACCTCGAGATGGACGAGATTTTGGACCAGCAGCGACACCTCTCCGGGGCGGACAGAGCGGAAGTAGTTCGTGAGATTCAACGGGATGTCGTCAAGAAGCAACCGTTCAGCGTCGTCGCGTTTCCGGACCGAATCGCCGGCGTCCGAACCGACCGGTATCGGGGGTGGCCCAACGGCGGCATCCACCGTCCGACGGACTACCTTCCGCTGGTGCGCACCGGTGAGACCGACCGCTTACACCTTCTCATCCGGGACCCACGTGTGACCGAAAACCGGAATCCGATAGCCGTCGAGTACCGCGACAGCGGTATCGTGACTGGCCTGCTGTACGAACCGCTGGCTCGAACGATAGACGGGGAGTCGATACCGTGGCTCGCACGCGACATCGAGTGGAACGATGGCGACCGACTCACGGCGACCCTCACGCTCCGGGAGACGCCGTGGCACGACGGCGAGACGGTGACCGCAAACGACGTGGCCTTCACCTACGAGTTCCTGACCGACACGTCGCTCGGCAACTCCGAGACGGCCGTTCCGACGCCGCGGCACCGGGGGCGGCTCTCGCTCGTCGAATCCGTCCGTGCCAGAAACGACACGGACGTACACATCACGTTCACGGCTTCGGAAATCGAACCCGCACGGCGAGCGCTCGAGGTGCCCGTCCTCCCGGAACACGTCTGGCGGGAACGGAGCGACACCGTCGACATCGCTGGCATCGACATCGCGGGTCAGACGACCGAGGCGCTGGTCTGGCCAAACGAATCGCCCGTCGGGAGTGGACCGGTACAGTTCAACGACGCGAGCGTCGATAGTTACCTCACACTCGACGCCTTCCCGCAGCACTTCCTGCACGATGGCGATTCGACGGGAATCCCGGACAGATTCGCCGACGGCGTTCCCTTCAGCCGACTCCGCATCACGGTCGTTCCATCCGACGACGCGGCCGTCGAACTGCTGGAATCGAACGATGCCGACGGGACGGTGAGTGGCGTCGGCGCCTCGGTCGTGCCGCGAATCGGCCGGAACGACGACATCGGCCTCACCGTGGACCGCTCGAAGACGTTCCACCACGTCGGCTACAATTGTCGGCATGCCCCGTTGTCGAACCCGCGGTTCCGCCGCACCGTCGCCCGCCTGCTCGACCGCGGCCACATCGTCAGAGACACCTTCGAGGGGTACGCCAGCCCATCGGAGACACCGTTAGGAGGGACGTGGCAACCGTCCGAACTGGAGTGGTCCGGCACGGCATCGCTACCGTTCCTCGGCGAGGACGGTGAACTCGACGTGCCGGCGGCACGGGATGCGTTCCGTGAGGCCGGCTACCAGTACGACGACAACGACCGACTCGTCAGACGGGGTGCAGCGTAATGCTCGGCATCGTCCTCACACAGCTGTTGCTCGTCGTGACCCTGTTACTCGCCGCGGGGGCGGCGCTGTTCATCGGCCGTGACCGGTTGCGGGAGACGCGCATGGAGTACCGCACACGGCTCACGTCGATTGCGCCGTATATGGGGCTGTTCGGCATCGTCCTCGTGGCGAACAAGGTCGCACGTGACATCGGCCCGGACATCTCGTGGATTATCGGCTGGAACATCACGCCGTACATCCACAAACTCGACGGGATGCTGTTGGCGCCGTTCTATCGGGGGACAGGCCCCGCAGGTCGTCGTCTGGCTACAGTCGATGGCGACACCGGAACTGACGCTGTACTTCACGTCCATCTACGTGTACGGCTACGTGTTCCTGCTGGCCTTCCCGGTGGTCGCGTACTTCGCGCTCCCGGACCCGCGGCCGCTCCGACGGACCATCGTCGCCTACGGTGCGAACTACATCATCGGCGTCACCTGCTACGTCATCTTCATCGCCTACGGCCCCCGAAACTTGCTGTCGGGGGCCGTCGAGGGACTGATGTTCAGCCACCACTCACAGTATCAGTTCCTCACGAAGGTCGTCAACTCCGAAACGAACGTGTTCCCCTCGCTGCACACCTCGATGGCGGTCACCGCACTGGTCCTCGCGTGGACGACACACGACGAGTACCCGCGGTGGACGCCCGTCGCCGCCCTCCTCGCGTCGAGCGTCGTGGTAGCGACGATGTATCTCGGGATTCACTGGGCGACGGACGTCATCTTCGGCATCCTCCTCGGCGTCGTGAGCGTCAAAATCGGACAGCAGATGGAGGAGGACCCACCGGAATTCCCCCGGCTTCGGCGGTGGAGTCGAAGCCTTCAGAACCTCATGCCAACTCGCGCGAAATGACGTCTCGGAGGTCCGCGATGGCGTCGGCAGCGTAGTCGAGTTCGACATCGCCGACGGCGAGTTCGAGTCGGCCCGTCTCCGTCGCTTCACCGAGTTTCTCGACAGGTGCGACGCCGTCGAAGCGCTTCCGAACCGATTCGGGGTCGGTCGTCTCGACGACGACGCGGCCGACGGCCTCCGAGAACAGCGCCTCGAGCGGTGAACCTTCGTCCGGCAGAGTCACGTCGGCACCAGCCTCGCCGACCATTTCGGCGAGCGTGACCGCGAGGCCGCCGTGGCTCACGTCGTGGGTGGAGTGTGTGGTTTCGTAGTCGGCTACCTCCACGATGGCCGCGACGACCTCTGCCGCATTTTCTGGCACTGCCGGGAACCGGTCGGTGCCGTCGAACTGCGATAGCAGTTCCGACCCGCCCAGCGAGCGGTCGTCGGAGCCACCGACGACCAAGAGCGTTCCCTCGCCGTCGAGGGCGGCACTCGGCGCTTCGTAGCCGACCTTCGTGCCCGCCATCGCGAGCGTCGGCGTCGGCGGAATCGGACCGGACGGGGAGTCGTTGTACAGCGAGACGTTGCCGCCGACGACCGGCACGTCGAGGTCGCTACACATGTCGGCGAGGCCGTCGACGATGCCACGGAAGCCGCCGTACACGTCGGGTTTCTCGGGGTTGCCGCCGTTGAGACAGTCGACGGCCGCAAGCGGCGTCGCCCCCTTCGACGCGAGGTTCGTGGCGTTCTCCAGGGCGATTGCACGAGCGCCCTCGTAGGGGGCCGTGTCGGTCCAGTTGGGGTCGGCACCCGACGTGAACCCGAGGCCGGTGCCGTTCTCTCGGATGGCCATCAGCGCCGCATCGTCGCCGGGTTTCATCGCCGTCCGCGTGCCGACCTCGTGGTCGTACTGGCGGTACACCCACTCCTTCGAGGCGGTGTTCGGCGAGGCGACGACGGCCTCGAAGGCCTCGGAGAGGTCCACGTCGGGCAGGTCCCGTTCCGGCTGGCTGGGTTCGGTGTGCGGCAGGTCGTTCATCGGCGCGCCCTCCGCCAGATAGTCCGCGTCGACGTCGACGACGACCTCGCCGTCGAACTCACAGACGTAGTTGCCCTCGGTCACCTCGCCGATGACCGAACAGCCGAGGTCGTACTTTGCGGCGATTTCGGCGACGCGGTCGACGTCCTCCGGACGGACCTCGTAACACATCCGCTCTTGGGATTCCGCAAGCAGGATTTCCAGCGCGTTCATATTCGGTTCGCGCTGGTGGACCGCCTCGAGGTCGATGTGAGCGCCGAGACCGCCTTTGGCGACGAGTTCGGAGGAAGCGCCGCCGAGCCCCGCTGCACCCAAGTCGCGTGCGGCCCGCAGTAGTCCCTCGTCGACCAACTCCTCGTTGGCCTCGATGAGTCGCTTTTCGGCGTAGGGGTCACCGACCTGGACCGCCGGGCGGTCCTCGGTTTCGGCGTCCTCCGCGAGGTCCTCGCTGGCGAATGAAGCGCCGCCGAGGCCGTCTCGCCCGGTGGCGTTGCCGACGAGGACGAGTTTGTTGCCCGGCGTCTGGGCTTCGGCCGTGACGAGTCGTTCCTCGTTGGTCAGACCGATACAGGCGACGTTGACGAGCGGGTTGCCCTCGTAGTCGTCGTGGAAGGCGACCGACCCGGTCACCGTCGGGACGCCGATACAGTTGCCGTAGTGGGAGATTCCCTCGACGACGCCCTCGAAGAGATACCGGGAGTGTTCGCGGTCGAAGTCACCGAAGTAGAGGCTGTCGGCGAGCGCGATGGGGTAAGCGCCCATCGACAGCGTGTCGCGGACGATGCCGCCGACGCCCGTCGCGGCGCCGTCGAACGGGTCGACGTAGGAAGGGTGGTTGTGGCTCTCGATACCCATCGTGATGTACGTCTCGCTGTTCTCGCCGGTTTCTGGGTCTGGGAGCGCGACGACGGCGGCGTCGTCACCCGGCCCCACGACGACCTGGTCGCCTTCGCTGTCGAACGCCGACAGCAGCGGCCGCGAGGAGCGATACGCACAGTGTTCGCTCCAGAGGTTCTCGAACAGCGTTTCCTCAGCGGGCGTTGGGTCTCGGCCCAGTTCCTCGACGACGAGTTCGCGGTCCGACGGCGCGAGTGGCATTCATCCGTATGCTTCTTTCGGGTGGATAAATCGCTTTTCATGTGCACGTTCGTGTATTCCGGCCGAACGCTATCGCTAATCGTTACCGGTAGCCAAAGCCTGCGTATTCTCGTCGGCATCCCAACGTTCGCGGCGACGGTCGCTCCGGCGAAGGCGGCCTGTGCCGACCGGGTTATCCGACTGGCACTCCTACGGGGAGCAATGACAAAGCCGGACGGGACCGGCGGCGAACGCCACCGGACGGCAGACCGGAACGGCCAGCCCCCGCGGTCGGCAGATGCTGCGGTTGCGGAGACCGAGGAGTTTCCGACGGGAACTGACTCCAGGAACGGGGTTTCGGAACGAGCGGTATCACGAGAGACAGCAATCGCGGTCGAGGGGTTGACGAAACGCTTCGGCACGGGGACCGACTCGGTGCTGGCGGTCGACGACGTGAGTTTCGAGGTCGAAGCCGGGTCGGTCGTCGGGCTGCTCGGGCCCAACGGTGCCGGGAAGACGACGCTCATCAAATCAGTTCTCGGGATGGTCGTTCCGGACGAGGGCTCGGTTCGGATAGCCGGTGTCGACGTTGCCGAGCGACCGAAGGCGGCGTACGCGAACGTCGACGCGATGCTGGAGGGAGCACGAAACGACTACTGGCGGCTGACCGTCCGCGAGAACCTTCGATACTTCGCGACGGTGAGCGGCGTCGACCCCGATTCGGTTACCGACCGCCACGACCGCCTGCTCGAACGGCTCGATTTGGCCGAGTGGGCCGACACGCCCGTCCGGAAGCTCTCGCGGGGCATGAAACAGAAAGTCTCGCTGGCGAGCGTGCTGGCCGGTGGCGCCGAGGTCGTCTTCCTCGACGAACCGACGCTCGGACTCGACGTCGAGAGTTCCCGGACGCTCCAGCGCGAGCTGCGACGGCTCGCCGAGGAGGAAGGTTTGACCGTTCTCATCAGCAGCCACGACATGGGCGTTATCGAAACGGTCTGTGACCGGGTGCTCGTCATGTCCGAGGGTCGTATCATCGCCGACGATTCCGTTGACTCGCTGCTCCGCGGTGCCGCCAGCGGGACAGTCGTCGTCGAGAGTTCGGACCTCGACAGTGACGCGATAGCGGCCATCCGGGAGCGGTTCGACATCACCGACATCGAGGAGTTAGAGCGGGGAGCGCGAATCGAGGTCGTGGCGGCCGGTGACGACCTGTACGCACTGATGGATGTGCTATCGAGAGCCGGCGTGACACCGGAGCGAATCCGGACGGTCGAACCCGACCTCGAAGATATCTTCGTCGGCCTGACCCGGGAGGAGGACCGATGAGCGCAGACGAAGCCTCCGGACCACAAAAAGCGGGCTACTACCACCTCGCACGCGCCGTCCTCTACCGGGAGTTCCTGCTGTTCGTCCGGTATCCGGCCAACGCTATCGGGGGTATCGTCATCTCGCTGTTCTTCTTCGGGGTGCTGTTCTACGGCGGGCGGATGCTCGCAGGACAGGCGCTCACCGACTCCATCGAAGGTATCATCGTCGGCTACTTCCTGTGGACGCTGTCGGTCGGTGCCTACTCGTCGATATCGAACGACATCGGCAGTGAGGTCCAGTGGGGGACGCTCGAACGCCACGTGATGACCCCGTTCGGGTTCGCACCCGTCGCGTTGCTGAAGGGCGCCGCAAAGGTGGTGCGGACGTTCCTCATCTCGTCGATTATTCTCGGGGCGATGTTGCTGATTACCGGGACTCGACTCGAGTTACACGTCGGAACCATCGTCGTCGTCGCGTCGCTCAGCATCCTCTCGGTGCTGGGATTGGGCTTTGCGGCCGGTGGCATCACCGTCCTGTACAAACGAATCGGTAACTGGCTGAATCTGCTGCAGTTCGGCTTCGTCGTGCTGATTTCGGCACCTGCTCTGGGAGTGCCGTGGCTGAAGGTACTACCGCTGGCACACGGAAGCGACCTCCTCCAGCGGACGATGGTCGATGGCGTCCGACTCTGGGAGTTCCCGCCGGCCGACGTGGCGCTGCTGGTGGCGGTCGCTGTCGGCTACCTCGGCCTCGGCTACGCAGTGTTCCAGGCGTCGACGCGGCGTGCACGACGGCTTGGCGTCCTCGGGGACTACTGAGTTCGTCGGGGGATGAAGCCCCCGAGCAAGGTACAAAGGTAAGTGTCTTTGTCGTGGATAAGGGGTATGGCCGAGGAGGACATCGACGACGTCGACAGAGCGATTCTGTACGCATTACAGGAGGACGCACGAAACATGTCGTCCGGAGACATCGCAGAGCGGACCGGTACCTCGGACAGTACGGTCCGTAAGCGCATCCAGCGTCTGGAATCCGACGGGATAATCAAGGGCTACAGCGCCAGCGTCGATTATGGGAAATCCGGCTATCCGCTCAGGATGTTGCTCTACTGCACCGCTTCGATACCCGAGCGTGGTGAAATCGTCCCCGACATCCTGGACATCGACGGCGTCATATCGGTCCAGGAGTTGGTCACCGGTGAACAGAACCTCCTCGTAACTGCCGTCGGCGAGTCGGACAGTGACATCACGCCCGTGGCACAGGAACTCCTCGATATGGGTCTCACCGTCGCCGACGAGGTACTCGTGCGGACCCACGAGACGACGCCGTTCGGCAAGTTCGATTCCAAGAACGACGATTAAATCAGGGTCTGTTTGATGTCCAGTTCGGTCGCCCGCCGGACGACGGCAGATACCGGGTCGACCGAGCCGGCCAGATTATCCGAGTCGCCATCGAAGACGACGAGCGCCCCCGGCCGTCCGGGGGCGATGACACCGCAGTCGAGACCGGCAATCTCAGCACCGGCCGTGGTGGCCATCCGTAACGCTTCTCGAGCAGTCACGTCGAAGCGTTTCGCCGTGTAGGCCATCTCCCGGAGCATCGACGGGGGATTCAACATCACGTTGTCGGTCCCGAGGGCGACTGTCGTGTGGTCGAGTAACTCCCGTATTGGCGGCGTTCCAACGTCGAGAACGGTGTTCGCGCGCGGACAGACCGCAATCGGAACCGACTGGTCTGCGACTCGTTCCAGATGCTCGCCTTCGGCGTGTACCATGTGGACGAGCAAGTTCGGTTCCAAATCGAGCGCCGGGTAGATGTCGGTCGCATCCGGTTCGCCGGCGTGAATCGCGAAGGGACGGTCGCGTCGCTCGCAGGCGGCACGCTGTTCGGTGAAATCGTTGTCGTTCGCACCGGAGGCGCCGTAGCCATCGGCAACGTCGAGGACGGATTCGTCGTCACTCCCGAAGATGAACGGGTCGATGTCGAGGGGCGCTGCTGCCTCCCGAAGTGCGCGTGCCCCGGCAGTCCCGAACTCCCGGAAATCGAGACAGGAGGCGGTGCCGGTTCGCTGCATGAATCGGAGCGTGCGCCGCATCGCCGACACGAGTTCGGAGCGGTCGGCCGCGTTCAGGCGTCGGTGTTTCAGGCTGTCGGGCGGTGCCACGGCCTCCTCGAGGGAGAGCCCAACAGCCGCTTCTTTCGCGACGGAATCCCCCAGATGCGTGTGCGCGTTGACGAACGCTGGACAGATGATGTCGGTCGATGCCGTTTCTGTCTCCTCGACAGTCGCTATCCGACCGTCCTCGACGACGACACGTCCTCGAATCGGCTCGAACGACTCCCCGACGAGGACGGTCCCTGTGAGTTCTTCCATGTCGGCACTCCGAATCTGATACCGATATGGTTTTCCAAACCAGAATATCGAACGCTGAAGTAATTTTTCCCGGTTTGAGTTCGAATCTGTTATGAGAGCGGCTCCGGACTGGTCCGGGGTTCGAGGAAAGTGCACCGATGGAGCGGCTGTTCGGAGGTGCTTGGACACCGTCTCGATGGTCTCGTGGGCGGCTACGTGTACGAACGATGGGACCCCCCACTATGGCAATGTTACCGCAAATTCTGCAAACCATAATGTTCTATAATTACTGATTTACGAACAGTTCGTGAATATAGATAGATTTAATAGTCAAACTGTTCTTCTCTTGGACAGAGACGACCAAAAACGGACTCTAGCACCTCTCGAGTGCCGGAGTAGGTCGTACGACGAGCTGAATGATGTCAGGACGCACCTCAGAATCGACGGTTGGAGCGCTCCCGGACACGACGGTTGAATCGCCGTCCGTGTCCGCTGCACTAACGTGGCTCGTGTGGTCGCTGTTCGCCGCGAGTGTCGCCGTCCTCATCGCCCGAATCCGATTCGGTGGGACCTGGGAGATTCCCGGCGTGGTCGCCATCGACGGCCTGACCGTTCTCATGTGGGTGGTAGTCACCTTCTTCAGCGGCATCGTCCACAGCTACTCCCGCCGCTACATGGCTGGGAGCGCCCACGAGACCGACTTCTTCCTCACCATGTTCGGTTTCACGGTTGCCGTGGGAGGCCTCGTCGCGGCCGACCACCTCGGGCTGTTCTGGCTGCTCTGGCTGACGATGGGCCTGCTGATGGCGAGACTCGTCGGCACCGTCGACGGTTGGAAGCAGGCCCAGGCCGCCGCGAGCGTCGCCCGCAAGTACTTCCTCGCCAGCAGCGCGCTCCTCGGCGTCGCACTGTCTGCGCTGTGGTGGGCGACCGGTGCGACGACGGCCTCCGGTATCGCCGCGGCCGCCGACAGCCTCGGTGGGCCGGTGTGGCTCGTCGCCGCGGCCGCACTCGTCCTCGCGGCGATGATTCAGTCCGCTCTCGTCCCGTTTCACGGCTGGCTCCTCTCCTCGATGACCGCTCCGACGCCCGCCTCGGCGCTTATGCACGCCGGGTTCGTCAACGCGGGCGGCATCCTGTTGGCCCGTTTCGCACCAGTCGTCACCGTCGACACCACACTCATGCTCGGTATCGTGGCCATCGGCGCGGCGAGTGCCCTGCTCGGAAAGTTGCTCAAGGCCGTCCAGTCGGACGTCAAGAGCGAACTGGGCTGCTCGACGGTCGGACAGATGGGCTTCATGATTATGCAGGCCGGTCTCGGCTTCTTCGGCGCCGCCATCACCCACCTCATCCTGCACGGCTTCTACAAGGCGTATCACTTCCTCAGTTCGGGCGGACAGGTCGAAC
The DNA here is from genome assembly GCF_009741925.1 of Natronomonas sp. CBA1123. GTDB lineage: Archaea > Halobacteriota > Halobacteria > Halobacteriales > Haloarculaceae > Natronomonas. The sequence continues at coordinate 47,009 of NZ_WPCC01000008.1, read as the reverse complement.
ACACCAGCCCGACTGAGCGTGACTCCACCGGGATGAACGTCGCAGGCACAGCCGTCGTCTTGGTGACCGGGCTCGTAGGTGGTGGATTGTTCGCCCTCCTCACGGGGAAGGGCACGAGCGTCGACAGCGGACTGCTGCTCGTGTTGTTCGTCGTGCTCACGACGCTGCACGCGGCCCGCAGCGCCGTCCAGCACACCGCTCTGTCGGCGACGGCTCGCTACGGCGCGGTCCCGCTGGTGTTCATCCCGGCCATCGCCGTCTACGCACTCGTCTACATGGCTATCTCGAGTGTCCTCTCGGGGCTTCCGCTCGTCTCGGCCCCGACCGAACTGAGCGTGCTCCACGCGCTCGTCGCCGTCGTCTTCCTCGCCGTCTACGTCGCCATCGAGACCGGCGTCCACGAGCGCAGCCAGCGCCTCTACGTCACGTTGTTGAATACGAGTCAACCCACTTCCAGCACCGTGCTGACCGCCACGGAGGATTACAATGAATACTGAACACACTATCGAGGACAGCATCGACAAAGCAGCGACCACCGTCGGGTCGGTCTGGCCGATTCACTCCTTCGTGACGGCCAACCCACTCTCGGGGTTCGAGGACATCCCGTTCAGCGAGGCCGTCACCCAGGCTGCGGACCTGCTGGGCGGCCGCGGGTATCCAAGCCCGGAGACGTTCCAGGCGGCCCTCGACGACGGCCAAATCGACCGCGAGATACTCGCGTCGGAACTGGCCGAGCGCGGCTACGAGGAAGACCCCGAGACCCTGCTGGAGCGGATGGACACCAGCGTCGAGACGGAGCCTCCGAACACCGACACCGAGCGGGTCGACCACGTGCTGACGAAGTGGCTGTCGGCGTTCCTCGACGAAGGGCAGGCACAGTGGCCGATGCCGAACCGCGAGGACGGGTTCTACAGCGCCTTCCGTTCGGTGGCCGCATACGACGGACAGATACCCGACGACGGTGTCGTCGCCGACCTTCCGGAGTCACCGCTCGAAGCCATCGAGACCCTGTTAGAGCCGTACCCCGAGAGCCAGTGGGTGCCCATCTTCGAGGAGCAGTTCGCCGCACTCCCCGGGTGGAGTGGCTTTCTCAAACAACGCGTTGCCGACGACGGCGCGTGGCAGTCCACACACCCCATCACGCTCGAAGGGTATCTCGCGGTTCGTCTCGCGCTGCTGGAGGCGTTCGGTGTTAGTGTCGGGCCCTCGACCGGCCCCGACCGCGCCGAGGTCGAGCCAGCCGACGAACTCGCCGAAGCGTTCCTGAGTGCGTGGGAGGCGAGTTACCGCACCGAAGTCGTCGAGAGCGTCGCCACCGAGAGCGAGGCCCTCGCCGACAGCGGCCCCTCCGGCCGCCCGGACGCACAACTGGTGTTCTGTATCGATACGCGTTCCGAGATTATCCGCCGTCACATCGAAGCGACTGGCGATTACGAGACCCACGGCTACGCTGGCTTCTTCGGCATTCCGATGGAGTACCAGGGATACGATTCCGAGGTGTCGGTCGATGCCTGTCCCCCCATCCTCGATTCCCAGCACCACATCACCGAGATTCCGGCCGATGGGGACACCCAGGCGACTCACGACCGCTGGTCGCGTCTCCGCGAGGCCACCAGCGAAGTCATCGAGACGTTGAAGACGAACCCAGCCACCGCGTTCGGCTTCGTCGAAAGCGCCGGAAGTGGATACGGACTGGCGCTTGCAGCCCGCACGCTCGTCCCCGGCCGCGTCTACGACCTGCTCGAAACCACCGACGGCGCTGCACCCGACAGCCACGAGTTCTGTGACCAAATCGTCCACCACCAGCACACCTACGCCGGAGACCTCCCGGTCGGACTGACCCACGAGGAGAAAGTCGAATACGCCGCGACAGCCTTCGAGTTGATGGGCTGGGAAGAGTTCAGCCGACTCGTCGTTTTCACCGGCCACGCCGGCGAGACGACCAACAACCCCTACGACTCGAGTCTGGACTGTGGGGCCTGCGCCGGCAACCCCGGGGGGCCGAACGCCCGCGTCCTCGCGGCGATTTGTAACGACGCCGAAGTCAAGACGGCGCTTTGCGAACGCGGCTTCGACATCCCCGACGACACCGTCTTCCTCGCCGGCGAACACAACACGACGACCGACGAAGTGGAACTGTTCGCCGACGGCGTCCCCGAGAGCCACGTGGACGACATCGAGCAGTTGCGTGCGGACCTCGCCACCGCCCGCGAGAGCGCGACCGCCGAGCGCACCGAGTCGATGGGCGCCGACGGCTCGATGTCAGTCAGTGAGGTGGAGCGTCGTGCCGCCGACTGGGCCGAAACGCGCCCCGAGTGGGGACTGGCCGGCAACGCCGGCTTCGTCATCGGCCCCCGCGAACTGACGAGCGACCTCGACCTCGACGGCCGCGCCTTCCTCCACTCCTACGACTGGTCGACCGACCCCGACGGTGAGGCGCTCGAAGCGATTCTCACCGGCCCGATGGTCGTCACACAGTGGATCAACACCCAGTACTACTTCTCGACGGTCGACAATTCGGTGTACGGGAGTGGGTCGAAAGTGACCCACAACCCAGTCGGGAACGTCGGCGTCTATCAGGGCAATGGCGGTGATTTGATGACCGGGCTTCCGCTCCAATCGGTGATGGCCGCCGACGACGAACCGTACCACCAGCCGCTTCGCCTCTCGACGGTCGTCCACGCGCCGGTCGAGCGCGTTACCGGCGTCTTGGCCGCCAACGAGGAGTTGACCGAACTGCTGGACAACGACTGGCTCTCGCTGACGGTCGTCGACCCGACGCAGAATCACCGCGCCTTCCACTACGAGGAGGATTTGGAGTGGATGCCGATGGCCGAACAGCCCGAAGCCCCCTCGGAGATGCCGAACGCTGCCGCCGTCGCGGACGACTAACGGTGGCCTCGGGACGAAACTGGGGCCGAACGGAACGGCCCCGGGAATCGGTCGCTATCGGTATCTGATTCCGGTGGTCGGAACAAGGTGTCCCTTGGAGAGGCGTCTCGTTGGGAACCGCTATGGGCTTTATTGTGTTGCCAGTGAAACCACTGGTATGGCGCTCGATATAGAGGTCCCGGAACCACCAGACCTGTCCAACCGAGGAATGCCACGCGAGTTCGAGTGGCAAGAAGAGACGCTCGGATCGGAGGACTTCTACCGCGAGGACATCGAAGATTTGCTCCAAATGGGTGCATGGAAGGAGGGATTCAACGAGTGGGCCGAGTACACGAATCTCGATGAAGAGCACGTTCGAATTATCAGCGACCTCGGCCTGTTCCAAGCGTTCGACTTTTACTGGGACCCGACCGAAGACCGCCTTCGGTTCGACGCCCCAACGATTTCGGACGACTGGCGGGAGCAAGACGCGACCGTGTCGCTCGATTCGAGCACGGTTTCAATGATTAACGGTGAGTTAACGGACCTCGGCCGAGCGGTACAGGAGATACTGGAGGACTACCTCGAACGGAACGACGAGGCGTCCGACTATGGGTGGGGTGAGGAAACGTACGGCAAACGCGAGGAGTGATTCCAGTTACTCCACCTCATCAGTGGCATCTAGCCGCTTGCGGCGACGATTATACTCCTCTTCATCGATTTCCCCTCTCTCATAACGGTTCTGGAGGACTTCTCTCGCCGAATCGTGGGTTTTCGAGGGAGTGCTGCTTCGGTTTCCAAGCCAGTAGAGTGCGCCGCCGAGAACACCCAGCACTCCGAGCGCCCCGCCAACGAAGGGAATGCCCCCGATTCCGCCGTCATTGCGGCCGTTCATCATCCCGTGGTCGCCCTGTCGCATCATGCCACCGCCAGTAGGTCCGCTTCCATCGCTGCTCGAGCCGTAGGGCACCGCTCCCTGCTCGACAATCGTCTCACTTGCGGGGACCTCTCCATCCGGAATCGGACTCTCCTCCGCCGGCCCACCAGGCGTACCAACGACGATTCGTCCGACCATGCCAATCGACTTGTGGGGGATGCAGTAGTAATCGTACGTCCCCGGCGTTTCGAACGTGTGTTCGAAACTTCCCTGCGAAATCGTCTCGCTGTCGAAGGCGGATGCGCCGTCCGGAATGCGATTCGGGTACGCCGTGGCGGAATGTGCCCCGGCCGCAAGTTCAAATCGGACGGTCGTTCCGGGATCGACTCGCAGACCGATTGGGTCGAAGTAGTTGTTCCCCATCTCCACGACGGGCGTCTCCTGTGCGTCCGCTGGTTGAGCGAAGCCCGTGCTGGCGACAGCGCCGGCACCGACGAGGCCCAGGAACTGTCGTCGACTGTGGTGTGTCATGGTGGGTGAGTCGTTTTAGCAGTGGGTAGCGACACGTCGTATCGGCGCGAAAGGGTGATTCCCAACATAGTAAACACTACGTGCTTGCTTTTTATCCCCATTACTACTCACAATCAGAGGCTAAGATGGGGGTTGTTTCTTTGATTCCAAGGCCGCTTCCGACCAGGTGTCTCTATTTGTCACCCCTCGTTTGTTGATAATCTATCCAGGAAGGTCCTCAGTGGGCCAAGCGGTGCTCACTCCCATCGCTGGAACTTCTCGCGTCGGGCTTCGATTCTTCGTCGGTGAGGTCGCCGCGGGCGTCGCGCTCGCGGAGAACCGATAGGTCGAGAGCCCTGACTGCTCAGACGGTCGTTTTGGGCGCGACCGGCGTGTCAATCGCGATGGTAGCACCTGAAATCACGATATCCCCAGAGTGGGTTCCGATTCGCATTCATTGGTCGTGGTCATGGTCGTGGGTAGTCACCTGTGGGCTTTGACCGGCAAACGCCGTCGGATTCTCCTCGAACCGTCGCTTGCAGGCACTAGAGCAGAAGTAGTACGTCGTTCCCTCGTGAGACGCGCTCGGCCCATCGTCGTCGGTCCGCATTCCACAGACGGGGTCGCGGTACTGGCCGGGCGCACCGAGGCCACGGCGGTACACGTACAGGAGAAACCCGGAGAGTCCGAAGGCGATGAGGTTGAGGTAGAACGTGTAGTTGAGTTCGAAGTACGTCTGTTCGGTCGCCGTCTCCCCACCGGCCAAATCGGGAACGATACCGAGTGCGTCGAACAGCAACTCCATGAGAAAGCCGGTGAACGCCATCGTCACGAAGAAGACGCCGAGGATGTACAGCATGATTTTCCAGCCGTAGTACTTCCGGTAGACGTTCAACACGGGAATCGTGATGAGGTCGGCGTAGACGAACGCGATGACGCCAGCGAAGCTGATTCCGCCACCCCACAGCGCAACGGCGAAGGGGACGTTGCCCATACTGCCGACGAAGCTGATGACGGCGATGGCGACACCCATAATCGCGTTCTCGGCGGTCACGAGCAGGCCGTCGCCCTGAATGAACAGGGTGTTCCAGACCCACTGTGGGACGAAGACGATAACGAACCCGGAGATGAGAAAGCCCGCGATGACGTCCTTCCAAATCATCGACCACTCCTTGCGATACTGGTTTGCGACCTTGTACCAGCCACCCCACGACAGCAGTTCGTCGCGCCACCCGCCGCTGCTCGATGTCTCCTGGAGATAGGTCTCCATACAGCCTTCCGAGCAGAACTGCAGCGTTTCACCCCCGTCAGTCGTGAGCGTGTACTCCTTTTTGCCTTCCATCCCGCACGTCGGGTCCTCGGTGACACCTGACTCGCGGTCGCGTTCGTTGAGTGTCTGTCTGACCTCACCGAAGAGGTTCTCGGGAAGCGTAAGGTGGACGATGACGGCCATGACGGCAATGAGAATGAGGCCGCCGAGCAGTTCGGCGAGGAGGAACTCCCAGCCCAGCAGAATCAGAATCATCAACCCGAGTTCGACGATGAGGTTCGTCGACGCGAACATGAACGCCAGAAAGTTCACCGCGTGAGCACCTTTCTTGAACAGACCCTTCCCGATAGCGACGGCACCGAAACTACACCCACTGCTTGCCGCCCCGAACACGGTCGCTTTGGTGAGACCGCCCAAGTCGCCATCACCGAGGACCTGCGCCATTCGCTCCTTGGAGACGTAGACCTGGACGAGACTCGTAACCGTGAGGCCCATGATGATTGCCCATGCCGCCGTCCAGAGGAATCCGACCCCGATGCGGAGGGCTTCGAGGACTCCATCGAATACCGTCGCCTGCATAGATGTATCATCGGAGGGGTCATCTAATGCAGTTGCCCCTAGAATACCACGCTTCGGAGAGCATCTCCACTATGGATTTGCGAACTGAAACGTCCGGATTTCGAAGTATTACAAATCGCCCTCGCAGGAAACGTCGCTCAGCCGCTGCGCATCAGTGTTGTGTGAATTAGGTGGCTGCTGTCTTTCACCGTTCCGTAGGTCGCCGATTCCCGACCCGTATTTTCAACTGCTCGACCCAGTCGTGTTCGATTGTGATGCCGAAGGCGTAGATGACACCGTCGTTGAGGCCGAGCCGAAGTGTTCCACTGCTGTAGGCGCTGTTGCTGACCCCCGCTCTGCGGTGTAGTGCCGGCCGGATTCCACTGTTTCGGGACCGTTCAGTGGTCGCGAGCGATGCGCTCGTCGGGGGCCGGTTCACAGACCAGTAACCGAGGCTCTTTTCTCACCCGCCCGTCAACCCCCGCCCGTGCTGTCGGTCGAGCTCCACTCACACTCCGAGTTGTCGTACGATGGGCGGGACCCCATCGAGTTACTGTTAGAGCAGGCCGAAGCCGTGGGCCTCGATGCGCTCGCGATTACCGACCACGACGAAATCGACGCCTCCCTCGAAGCCGCGGCCAAGGCCCAGGAGTACGACCTCGTCGGCATTCCGGGGATGGAGGTCTCCAGCGCCGCCGGCCACATCCTCGCGTTGGGCGTCGAGGAGTTGATTCCAGCGGGCAAGAGCTTCGACGAGACACTCGACCGCATCCACGATGCCGAGGGTATCGCCGTCGTCCCCCATCCGTTCCAGAAGTCCAGACACGGCGTCGCACCACACATCACCCGCGAACAGCTCGCCGAGGCAGACGCCATCGAGGTGTACAACTCGCGGCTGTTTACGGGGCGCTCGAACCGCCAGGCCGAGCAGTTCGCCCGCGAGTACGACCTGCCGATGACTGCCGGCAGCGACGCTCACATCGCCGAGATGGTCGGGCAAGCCGTCACGGAGGTCGACGCCTACCATCAGAGCGTCGACAGCATCCTCGACGCCATCGTCGAGGGCCGGACGAGCGTCGTCGGCAAGCGGACGCCATGGTTCATCAGCATCCAGCAGTTCGGCGGCGGCGTGAAACGACGCGTCGCCTCGATGCTGCCATGGTGATGGACGGCACGGACGCCGCCGTCGTCCAGCGCGCACTCGACGCTCGCGACCCCCTGCCGGGAACGCGAGGCTTCGCCGGCGAACTCGACGGCGCGCTCGTCCGCGACGTGCTCGGCCGATATCCACTGTTTTCGGAGGCCGACGACCACACGACGTGGTCGTTCGACCCGACCGACCTCGACGACCCCGACCCAGTCCCAGCGGGTCACCTGCGTGACGACGACGGCGACACGCAGGTGTGGACGCTGCCGAATCCCGACCCCTACGCCGACGACGAGCGGGCGGTGAGTGAGGTCCGAACCGCGGTGACAGGGTCGGTCGATTCCATCGATTCGACGCCAGCCATCGCCTTCTCGGGTGGACTCGATTCCGCGATACTCGCCGACCGACTCGACGGCCCGCTGTACGTCGGCGGCTTCGAGGGAAGTCACGACGTCGAGGCGGCGCGGTCGGCCGCAGAGGCGCTCGGTCGCGAACTCACTGTCGTCGAGTTCGACCACGCGGACCTCGAACGGGCGGTCCCCGAACTCGTCGCCGCGACCGGCCGGTCGAACCCGATGGATATCGCCATCGCGCTGCCGCTGTATCTCGTGGCCGAACGCGTCGCCGCCGATGGCCACGACCGCCTCGCAGTCGGCCAAGGTGCCGACGAACTGTTCGGCGGCTACGCGAAGGTAGCGAAAGCACCCGAGGACCCCCGCGTCGATGCCGATACCGTCCGGGGGGCAACGCGGGAGGTCGTCGCCTCCCTACCGGCGCAGTTGGAGCGAGACGTGTTGACCCTCCGGGCGGCCGGCGTCGAACCCATCGCACCGCTGTTGGACGACCGCGTCGTGGCGGCCGCACTTCGGCTTCCGGGCCACCTCCTTGTCGACGACGAGGAACGGAAAGTCGCGCTCAGAGCGGCTGCGGATTTCCTGCCGGAATCGGTCCGGACGCGTGAGAAGAAGGCCGTCCAGTACGGTAGCCTCGTCTCTCGGGAGTTGGACCGTCTCGCCCGGCAGGCCGGCTTCAAGCGCCGGATGGACGACCACGTCGGACAGTACATCGACTCGCTCGTCGAGTGAGTCGGTTCGGCAACAGCCTTATTCACGTCCCACTCGAAGTGGGAACATGACTACGGTGGATTCGAAGGGGAGAATCGTCCTCCCAAAGGAGGTACGGGAGCGCCTCGGTATCGCCCCGGGCACCGAAGTCGACGTTCGTGAGGAGAACGGGAAGGTGGTAGTAGAGCCGGAAGACGACCCTGAACAGGTCATCGAACGCATGGAACAGCTGGTCGCGGAAGCGGCCACCGAGCAGACAGAGACGACACCAATCGAACAAGAGACGGACCCAATTGCCAGAAAGCACCGAGAGGCCGTCCGAAACGGAGCAGAACGCGACAGCGATGAGTGAGGCAGGTAGTCCCTATTTGTTCGATGTAGGGGTGATTGCGCTCGCTCACACCGAAAACCCCGTCCGCGATACGGCGCTTTCGTACGTACGGGCAGCGATTACAGGCGACATCGATGCGGTCGTTCCCTATCCTGCTCTGTTCGGAGCACACACCGTTATGACGACGTACTACGGCCAGTCGCCCGCGGAGGCATCGCGGCTGCTGAGCAACTTTTTAGATGCGAAACGGATTCACTGGTACGATGAGATGTCCGAAGCCCTCCTCCGGGGGGGGCTTTGTGCAAGCAGCTAACTGGAATATCGACGGCTGGGACGGCTACTACGCGCAGGTCGCTATCGAGGAGGGAGTCAACACCGTGTTGACTATCGACGACGACTTCGAACAGTTCGACGAGTTCGAAACCGAAATCGTTCTCTCACCCGATGAGTTCCGCGAACTGAACCGATTTTTAGAGAATTGAGAGGCGACTTACTCCTCGAACGGACAGAACAGTACCGGAATATCACTGTCGAGCATCACGTTCTGTGAGACGCTGCCGAAGACGGCCTTCCCGGCAGGCGAGCGCTTCCGGCCGGCGACACAGACGAGGTCAACGCCCCATTCCTCGGCGAGTGTGATGATTTGGTCGGCCGGGTCGCCGCTGCTCTCTTCGAGCGTCACGTCGATGCCGTTCTCTTCGAGGATATCGCGGGCGACGCGCGCCGGCGCGAACTGGCTAATCGAGGCGCCTTCGACGTTGTCGGTGAAGACGTGAGCGACGGTCACGGTGGTGCTGCCGTCGGCCCAATCGAGGTCAGCGACCGCTTCGGCTTGTAGCTGTGCGCGGCCTTCGTCGTCGTCGACGGCGAGTAGGATATCCGTCATGCAGTCGCCCTACGAAGGCCTCCATCATTATACTCCGCCCGAAAACGGTCAGTAGTGCTTCAGGATTGCAGTTCCTCTTCGGCTTCGAGCAGTTCGTGATACCGGTTGCGGATGGTGACCTCCGAGATGTCGGCCACTTCGCTGACCTCGTTTTGGGTGACCTTCTCGTTGGTCAGAAGCGAGGCAGCGTACACCGCGGCGGCAGCGAGGCCGACCGGCGACTTCCCGGAATGAATGCCGGCCTCTTGGGCACTGTCGAGCAGTTGGCGCGCGCGTCGTTCGGCCTCATCGGAGAGCTCGAGGTCGCTCGCGAACCGCGGGACGTAGCTCTTCGGGTCGGCGGGTTCGATTTCGAGACCCAGCTCGCGGGCGACGTAGCGGTAAGTGCGGGCGATTTCGTCCTTCCCGACGCGGGAGACGTTCGCCACCTCGTCGAGGCTGCGGGGCGTCCCAGCCTGTCGGGCGGCAGCGTACAGCGACGCCGTGGCAACACCCTCGATGGACCGCCCCGGAAGAAGGTCGTCGTCGAGGGCCCGCCGGTAGATGACGGAGGCGGTCTCCCGGACGTTCTCGGGGAGGCCCAGCGCCGAGGCCATGCGGTCGATTTCGCCGAGTGCCTGCTTGAGGTTGCGCTCCTTGGAGTCACGGGTGCGGAACCGCTCGTTCCACGTCCGCAGGCGCTGCATCTTCTGGCGCTGACGACTCGACAGGGAGTTGCCGTAGGCGTCTTTGTCCTGCCAGCCGATGTTCGTCGATAGCCCCTCGTCGTGCATCATCTTCGTCGTCGGCGCGCCGACGCGGGACTTCTCGTCTTTCTCGGCGGAGTCGAAGGCGCGCCACTCCGGCCCGCGGTCGATTTCGTCCTCCTCGACGACCAGTCCGCACTCACTGCAGACTGTCTCGCCGCGTTCGGTGTCGGATTCGAGTCGCCCCCCCACACTCCGGACAGACGAGTTCGTCTTCCTCCTCGTCCTCCCGTTCGTTCTCGTCGCGGGCGTTCTCCTCCTGGAAGCGTCTGACGGTGGAATCGGTCATTTTGGGTGTGAAGTCAGCAGTTGCTGAAAGAACCGGCCGTACATTGTGTTGCTGCGCCTACAACTTAAACATTTGGGCCACGGGCGGTCTCTCCGGAGGTTTTAGGGATTTCGTCGCCCCCACTTGTGACAGTCGCCACGGCGAGTGCGGGGAGCGAACCATTCGAAACCCTTAGTGACATCCCACGCCCACTCGGGAACATGACTGTCGACGACGAGGAGGTCCGCCACGTCGCTTCGCTGGCCCGGGTCGACCTCGACGACGAGGAAGTCGAACTGTTCGTCGAGCAGTTCGGCGACATCCTCGAGTACTTCGAGGCGCTCGACGACGTGCCCGAAGTCGAACGCGAGGCCGAGTTGGCGAACGTGATGCGACCCGACGAGGTCCGAGAGAGCCTCTCACAGGAGGAGGCGCTGGAGAACGCTCCCGAGACCGAGGACGGCTACTTCAAGGGGCCGAAGGTCTCATGAGCTACAACGCGTTCATCACCGAAGCGACCATCGAACCGACCGACGACGGCCCCCTCGACGGCGTCACCGTCGCCGTCAAGGACAACATCTCCACCGAGGGCGTCCGCACCACCTGTGGCTCGTCGATGCTCGACGACTACGTGCCACCGTACGACGCCACCGTCGTCGAGCGACTGAAAGCCGCCGGTGCGACCATCGTCGGCAAGGCCAACATGGACGAGTTCGGGATGGGGACGACCACCGAGACCTCGGCGTTCGGAGCGACGGAAAACCCCGCCGCCGAGGGCCGTGTTCCGGGTGGGTCCTCGGGTGGCTCTGCCGCGGCCGTCGCTGCGGGCGAGGCCGACGCCGCACTCGGCTCCGACACCGGTGGGTCGGTCCGCTGTCCCGCCGCCTTCTGTGGCGTCGTCGGCATCAAGCCGACCTACGGCCTCGTCTCTCGCTACGGACTCGTCGCCTACGCCAACTCGCTTGAACAAATCGGTCCGCTGGCACCGACCGTCGAGGACGCCGCCACAGTGCTCGACGCCATCGCCGGGCCCGACCCCAACGACGGAACGACCCGCGAGGAAGGTGCGAACTCGAACTACGCCGACGCCGCCGACGGCGACGTCGACGGTCTCACCATTGGCGTTCCCACCGAACTGCTGGAGGGCGCCGACGAGAGCGTTCGGGAGACCTTCGAGGCGGCACTCGATGACCTCCGCGGGCAGGGCGCGACGACCGAGGAAGTGTCGCTTCCGTCCGTCGAAACCGCCGTCCAGGCGTACTACGTCATCGCCATGTCGGAAGCATCCTCGAACCTCGCGCGCTTCGACGGCGTCCGCTACGGGAAATCGGGGGGCTACGAGGGCAACTGGAACGAATCCTTCGCCAACGCTCGCGAAGAGGGCTTCGGCGAGGAGGTCAAACGCCGCATCCTGCTCGGAACCTACGCCCTCTCCGCAGGGTATCACGACAAGTACTACAAGCAGGCCCAGGACGCCCGCGCGTGGGTGAAACAGGACTTCGACGAGGCCTTCGAGACCGTCGACGTGTTGGCATCACCGACGATGCCCGTCCCGCCGTTCGAGATGGGCGAGAGCCTCGACGACCCCCTCCAGATGTACCTCGCCGACGCCAACACCGTCCCCGTCAACCTCGCGAACCTCCCCGCAATCTCCGTTCCCGCTGGTGAAACCGACGAGGGGCCGGTCGGCCTCCAGCTCGTCGGTCCGGCCTTCGAGGAGGAGACGCTCATCCGCGCCGGCTCGGCGCTGGCCTGACCACGGTATCGATTCACACGCCCGAGGAAGGCTTATTTTCCCCGCGTCGAACCGCTCGGCGGGGGATTCGATGACGCGCTATCTGATTTCCGACCACCACTTCGACCACGACAACATCATCGGCTACTGCGACCGCCCGTTCACGTCGGTCGGCGAGATGCACGACGTGCTGCTCTCGCGGTTTCACGAGACCGTCGACCCCGACGACACGCTGTATCACCTCGGCGACGTGGCGATGGCGATGCGGGACGGCGAGAAGACCGGCGAGTGGCTCGGTCGACTGTCGGAATCCGCCGTCCTCGTCCGCGGAAACCACGACGCCGCACTGGACCCCGAGAACGTCGACTACCCGGTCGTCTCCGCCTGCGTGCTCGAAGCCGGCGACTACCGCTTCTACTGTACTCATCGGCCGGAGGACACGCCGGAGTGGTGGGATGGGTGGGTACTCCACGGCCATCACCACAACAACCATCCGGAGGAGTACCCCTTCGTCCGAGCCGACGAGAAGCGCGTCAACGTCTCTGCGGAGTTACTCGACTACCGACCGGTGGCGCTTCCATCGGTCGTGCGGCTGTTGGAGGCCTGTGCGGAACGCGACAGGCGACTCGTCCGCGACCGAGCGGCCGCCGATGAACTGCTGGAGGGTTCGCCGTAACCCTCACCCCGCGACCGTCGAGACGTACGCCAACGCGAACAGCGTCGCGTTGTACAGCCCGTGGATAATCGCCGGAACGACGACGTTGTCGGTCATCTCGTAGGTAATCGCGAAGACGAGACCGGGGAAGAACAGCAGCGTAATCGTGAGCGCGACGCCGGAGGTGGGCCCGCTGAGCGACCCCGCGTGGGCGGCGGCGAAGATGGCCGTCGCCACGGCGAGACCCACGGGCGCCGAGAACGTCTCTCGAAGGCGGCTCTGGATGATACCCCGGAACAGCAACTCCTCCCCGGGACCGATGAGAACGAACGCGAGGACGATGAGGACGAGGAAGATTCGGGGGGGGGTCCTGCTGACCGAGTTCACCCGCCCGATTCTGTGCGGGCGTCAACCCGAGCAGGAACACGACGACGAAAATCATCGTGATGGCGGTGACGAACGCGAGGACGTACCCCGCGCCGACGTAAATCCACCCTTCGAGGTCCGGGGTCCGGACCCCGACGTACTCGAGGTCGAAACCACGATACCGGAGATACACCGCCGAGAGGCCGAAGAACGTGAGCCCTTGTAACAACACCGTCGAGAGGACCGTCGACGCGAGCAGCGGGAGGTCGATGCCGGCTGAGCCGAGCGCCTCCGCGACGGCGAGCCCGATGAGACTTCCACCACCGAGGCCCAAACCAGCGAGGAGGAGGGCGGTGAGGACGGCAAGTACGGGCGACGGAATCCGACCGGCGACCGCATCGATTGGACCCGACGAACTATCGAGTGGAGCCATTGCCGGCCGTAGGGTCGGTGGGGTGAAAAGCCCACACACTCTCCGGTGGAAGCTTCCCGTTCTTCAATCGAACGCGTACAGTTCCGACCAACCACCGTCAAAAAGTACAATTTAGCTGCTACTTTTCTCGGCGACAGGGGAAAAAGAGGCAACAATCGCACCAATATTTAACTCAGATGCGTCTGAAACCTGATTAGTATGGTATCACAAGAAGTACAACTTCGAAGCACAATAGCTGGGTTCACCGCGGAGGGACGGCTCCACACGCTCAGCGTCTGGTTCATTCTCGCACTCCGATTGATGATGGGAGTGGCGTTCCTCCAGAGCGGCGCCAGTAAGGTTCTCGCGGGGGATTTCAACGCCGCGGGCTATCTCCAGAACGCGCCGCCGGCGAACGGCAGCCCCGTCGCGGACCTGTTCGTTGCCATGGGCAACACCCCGGCGCTCGTCGAGTTCGCGAACATCGCCGTCCCGTGGGGCGAGGTCCTCATCGGGCTGGGACTCATCGTCGGCGGCCTGACGCGGCTGGCGGCGTTCTGGGGCGCGGTGTTGATGCTGATGTTCTATCTCGGCAACTGGGACATCAGTCACGGCTACATCAACGGCGACTTCGCGTACATGCTCGTCTTCCTGTCGGTGGCCGCCTTCGGCGCCGGCCGAATTCTCGGCCTCGACGCCTACATCGAGCAGTACGAAGTCGACGGCCAACCGCTCATCGAGCGCTACCCGTGGATGGCGTACATCCTCGGCTAGGGACTATCGGTTTTTGACCAGCAAGTAAATACCGACGGCGACGACCGGCACCGCGAGAAACGCCGGCAGCGTCACGACGCCGCTGGCATTGCCGCCGAACTGCACCAACAGCAGGATAGCGACGAAGACGACGGCAAAGGCTGCGACGACGAGGCCGACGATTCTGAACGGGTCGTCGTCCATCGGACTACCGGTCGGCGTCGTGGAGGCTCTCGAGTATCTCGGGGTCGGTGCGGAACTTCAACACGTTCGTCACGACGGAGTTGCGGAGGTTGTGGACGGCCTCGCCGTGTCGCTTGTAGAACTCGTGAATCCACTGCGATTGGGCGTCCCTGGTCGGGAACATCATAACCGACTTCCACTGGTACTCCCCGTCCGAGAGGAAGTAAAACAGCGTGTTCGGCGAGTCGCGGATGAACTCCATGGCCGACCGCCACTCCTCGGCGAAGTTCTCGGGGTTGAACTTGAACTCGAACAGCGCGAAGTGGAAGTACTCCTCGTTGGGGATGATGGCCTCACGGAAGACGCCCTCCTCGCGCATCCCCCGAATCGACTCCGAGACGGTGACGTGCGAGACGTCGATGCCGTACTTCTCGTCGAGAATGCGCGCGAGGTCCCGCGAGGACAGCTGTGGGTCCCGCGAGAGCTCCCGAAGCACCAACACGTCGCGTTCCTTGAACTCCCAATCGGGCGATGTGCGCTCCATACTCACGCCCCATCGCCCGGGCTACTGGGGTTTTCGGTCAGGAACGACCGGAGTTCCGCTCGATACGCCTCGGGAACGTCCTCGACGACCCAGTGGAACGCCTCCGGGAGTCGCGACACCTCGCCACCGAGTTCGTCGGCGAGCCGTTCGCCGTACTCGATGGGCTGCATCACGTCGTCTTCGGCCCACAGACACAGCAGTTCGGCGTCGATGTCTTCGTAGGGGATTTCGGTCGTGTGGTTGGTGTTGGTCGCCACCGCCGCCCGCGAGATGGCGCGTTTGCCACCCTCACGGAGCCACGGTTCCTTCATCCCCTCGACGAAGGTGGGGTCGGCGTCGCCGTAGGCACCCTCCGCGAAGGCGAAATCGAGTTTCGCTTCGAACTCCTCGTCGTCGAGGTCGGCCGTCGCCGGCAGGCCGAGATTGCTGATGAACTCGACGGGCCAGGAATCGTAGCAGACGATGTTCGAGGCGACGAGGCGCTCCACGCGGTCGGTGTGGGCGGCGAATCGAAGCGCGACGCCACCGCCGATGTCGTGGGCGACGAGCGTCACGTCACCGAGGCCGAGGTCGTCGAGCAGTTCGCCGACCATCGCCTCCTGAGCGCGAATCGAGCGGTCGAAACCGTCGTGGGCGTCGGAGTTACCGTAGCCCAGCATATCGGGGACGACGACGCGGTAGTCGTCCTCGAAAGCGGGGGCGACGTGACGCCACAGGAACGACCACGTCGGGATGCCGTGGAGGAAGACGAGCGGGTCGCCGTCCTCGGGGCCCTCGTCACGGTAGGCGACTTCGAGGTCGTGGCCGTCGACGGTGACCGTCGTCGACTGTTGGGCCTCGGACCACTCCTCGTGTCCCGGCCCCGTCATAGAACGCGGTCGGAGATGATGTTTTTCTGGATTTCCGAGGTGCCCTCGTATATTTTCGTGATACGAGCGTCGCGGTAGATGCGCTCGACGGGGTGGTCGGAGACGTAGCCCGCGCCGCCGTGTACCTGAATCGCCTCGTCGGCGACATCGACGGCGTGTTCGGATGCGAAGAGCTTCGCCATCGACGCCAGTCGGACGGCGGTGTCGTCTTTGTCGCCCTCGACGTGGCTGGCCGCACGGTAGGTCAGCGAGCGGGCGGCCTCCACGTCGGTCGCCATCTCGGCGACTTTGTGTTCGATGGCCTGGAACTCCTTGATTTTCTGGCCGAACTGCTCGCGGTCGTTGGCGTAGTCGACGGCCGCGTCGAGTGCGCCCTGTGCCGCGCCGACGGCCTGAGAGGCGACGCTCGTCCGCCCGGAGGCGAAGAAGTCCATCAACTGGTAGAAGCCCTCGTTCTTCGTGCCGATGATGTTCTCCTCGGGGACGCGCACGTCGTCGATGACGACCTCGGCGAGGTCAGAGGCGCGAATGCCGAGTTTGTTGTCGATTTTCGAGGGCTTGAATCCGGGGTCGTCGGTGGGGACGAGGAAGGCGGTGATGCCACGGTGGGCCGGGTCGGCGTCGGGGGCGGTTTTCGTCATCACGACCGCCACGTCGGCGACGGTGCCGTTGGTAATCCACATCTTGTTGCCGTTGAGGACGTAGCCGTCGCCGTCCTCTTCGGCGACCGTCTCGATGCCCGCCACGTTCGACCCGTGGGCGGGTTCGGAGATACAGGAACAGGACGCCGACTCGCCGTTGGCGATTTTCGGCAGCCACTCCTCTTTCATCCACTCGTCGCCGTATTCGAGAATCATCGACGAGCCGAAGCCCGCCGACCCCACCGCCGACCCGATGCCGGGGTCGGCCCGCCACAGTTCCTCGGTGACGATACACCGAGAGAGCATGTCCATCCCCGCGCCGTCGTACTCCATCGGGATGTGCGGCGCGACGAAGTCGAGTTCTGCCGCCTTCCGGCGGAGTTCTTCGGGGTACTCCCCGTTTTCGTCGTGCTCGCGGGCGACGGGCTTGATTTCTTCTTGTCCGAATTCGCGGACGGCCTCGCGAATCGCTTCGTGCTCGGCCGAAACTTGGAACGCCATATCCGAGCTATAGGTTCCCGTTGCAAAATAGATTTGCCAAACGGTACAACAGTGTTAAGTTCCTTGCTGGATGACAGACACTCCCTGTCGAGCAGTTACTTGCCCTCGAACTCGGGTTTGCGGCCCTCCATGAACGCGTTTGCGCCCTCGACGTGGTCGTCGGTCGCGAAGACCGCCGCTTGGGCGGCGGCCTCGTTGTCGAGGGCGTCTTTCAGACTGGCGTTGAACCCCTGTTCGATGAGTTTCTTCGAAGTTCGGAGCGCGACCGTCGGACCGGTGGCGATGGGTTCGATGAACTCCTCGGCTTGCTCCTCGAAATCCTCCTCGTAGACGTGGTTGAACAGGCCGAGTTCGCCGGCTTCCTCGGCGTCGAGCAGTTCACCGGTGAAGACGAGTTCCTTCGCCTTGCTGGCGCCGACCTGTCGCGGCAGGAGATACGACGTGCCGGTGTCGATTGCGAGACCGACCTGTCGGAAGCCGAAGGAAATTTTTGCGTCGGCGGAGGCGAGCGTCACGTCGGCGGCGATAGCGAGGTTCGCGCCCGCGCCGTAGGCCGTCCCGTCGACTTTGGCGATGGTCGGGAGGTGGAACTCCGCGACGCGCTGGATGGCCCGACTCGTGTCGTGTTGGATGCCCTCGACGGCCTCGTGGAGTTCGGCCGTCCCACTCATCAACTCGACCATGGAGTTCACGTCGCCGCCGGCACAGAACGTCCCCTCCTTGCCGGTGACGACGAGACAACGGGCCTCGTCGGAGTCCTCGACCTCGTCGACGGCGTCGACGATGGCGTTGGACATCTCCTCGGAGAGCGCGTTGCGGTTGTCGGGTCGGTTCAGCGTTATCGTCGCGACACCCTCCTCGATGTCGAGGAGTACTGGGTCACTCATGATACGTCTCGACATGCGAGGCCACGGGCTAAAGTGTTGCCACAGGGTTGACCAGCGTTTGCCAACCTCGGTTTTGGAGTTAACGCCGAAAATATAATGTCGCTGTTCAGTTACGATTGCTCATCGAAAGGGGAGTTCCCTACTCGCTGCCGAGGTACGCCTCTTGGACGTCCGGGTTCTCCCGGATTTCCTCGGGCGTCCCCTCCGCGAGCAGTTCGCCGAAGTTGATGACGATGGCCCTGTCGATGAGTTCGAGCAACCCGCGCATGTTGTGGTCGACGACGACGAGCGTCGTTCCCTCCTCGCGGAGTTCGGTCAGCAGACTCGAAATCTGTCCGATTTCACCCTCTGCCAACCCCGCGAAGGGTTCGTCGATGAGCATCATGTCGGGGTCGGTCGCCATCGCACGGGCGAGTTCCAACCGGAGCATCCCCGCGTGGGGGAGTTCGTCGGGCATCCGGTGCATCTCATCGCCCAAGCCGACCCGTTCGCACAGTTTGATTGCCTCAGCGCGAGTCTCCCCGCGTAGGCCGCTCGTCGAGAACAGCTCGTCGGGAACCAGCGCCGTCTGGACGTTCGCGAGGATGGTTCGGTCCTCGAAGGGCCGGAACTCCTGGAACGTCCGCGCCAGTCCTTTTCCGACCATCTCGTAGGCGGGGAGGCCGGTGACATCCTCACCGCGGTAGTACACCGTCCCATCCGTCGGCGGGTAGCGGCCGGTGATGCAGTTGAACGTCGTCGACTTCCCGGCGCCGTTCGGGCCGATGAACCCGAGTATCTCCTGTTCTTCGACCGCAAAGGAGAGGTCGTCGACGGCGGTCAGCCCACCGAAACGTTTGGTGAGGCCGTCCGCGACCAACACGCCGTCGTCGGGGTCGAAATTGCGGGCGTCGTCGACCGGCTCGGCCGGTGGTTCGGCGTCGCCGGATTGGGCGCCGCTGCTCATCGGCGCTCACCTCCGAACAACTCGCGGAGGTCGTCGGTCCATTCCTCGACGATGCGCTCGCCGCGGCTCTTGCCGCCGTCGGCGACCGCCTCACCCGCCTGTGGTTCCGAGCGAGCGCGCCACTCGCCGACCAGCCGGGGGACGATTCCCTCCGGCAGGTAAAACAGGAACCCGAGCGTCACGATGCCGAACAGGAGGAAGTAGATTTCTCCCACCGGCACGTTCACGACCGGAATCGTGAACTCGATGTTCCGCATGAACACCCGCAGCAGATAGAAGAACAGGCCACCGATGGCGGCGCCGGTAATCGTACCGATGCCGCCGAGGATGGCGGCGACGATGACCTCGATGCTGATGATGAGCGCCAGCAGTTCGGAGACGTTGAAGCCGCCGACGCTGTGACCGTACATCGCACCCGCGAGGCCGCCGACCAGCCCCGAGAGCACGAAGGCGAACAGTTTGAACTTCGCGGGGTTCTTCCCCGTCGCCGCGACGGAAATCTCGTCGGCACGAATCGCCGTCAGCACCATCCCTGCGTCGGAGCGGGTGATGGCGACGAAAATCACCAACGCCAACAGGAAGACGAACAGCGCGAGGTAGTACCCCGAGTAGGGGTCGAAGCCGGGCGACGGTATCGGCCCGATAGCGCTGAACTTCTCGACGGTGCCGACGCTCACGAGGCCGAGTTCCCCGCCGGTCAAGTCCGGGAAGAACCGGAACACCGAGATGAGGATAATCGGCGTCACGAGCGTGATGAGCGAGAAGTACGGCCCCTGGACGCGCAGCGACGGGAAGCCGATGAGCAACCCGGCGATGCCGGCGGCGACGGCGCCGATGGGCGCTGCAATCCACGGGTCGATGCCCATATGCAGGTTCAACATCCCCGAGGTGTAGCCGCCGACCCCGAAGAACAGGCCGTGCCCGAACGATATTTCGCCGGTGTAGCCGGAGACGAAGTCCCAGCTCATCACGAACGTCGCGAAGAACAGCGCCGACGAGAGGTAAATCGCGTAAATCGCTGGGATGACCAGCGGCAGGACGAACAGCGCCACGATGCCGAGCAGGCCGACCTGCTGGTGGCGCTGCATCTCGACGGGGTTGAGGATGTCGCCCCACGACTTCAAATCGGATTGGGTCTGTCCCGACATTTACTCCTCCACGAGTTCGCGGCCGAAGAGGCCCTTCGGTCTGACGAGCAATACGAGCACCAACACGACCAGCGCCGACACCCCAGCGAGCCGCTCGCTGAGGAACGTAATCGTCATCTGGTCGAGGAAACTGATGAGGTAGGCGCCGATGACGCTGCCGCGGATGCTGCCGAGACCGCCCAACACGACGATGGCGAACGACAGCAGAAGCGGGTTGCGACCCATCAGTGGGTTCGCCGTCTGGAACGACGCGAGGAACAGCCCCGCGAGGCCGGCGAGGGCACCCGCCAGCACCCACGTGTAGGTGTACACCTGCTCGGAGTCGATGCCGGCGAGTGCGGCGCCCTTATCGGACATCGAGGTCGCGAGGATGGCCTTGCCGGTTCGCGTCCGGTCGACGAAGTAGAACAGCCCGCCGATGAGCACCCACGACAGCACGAACACGAGGATGCGGTTGGCTTGGATGCTGTCGCCGAGGACGGAAATCGACCCGCCGAGGAGTTGCGGAACGAGCAACTCCTCGCCGCCGAAGACGACGAGCGCGAGTTGCTCGACGACGATGGCGACGACCAGCGTCAGGATGAGCACGGTAACCGGGTTGTGCCGCACCTTGCTGATGAGCCCCTTGTACAGCGCGAGCGAGAACGCCCCGGAGATCACCGCCGCGGCGATAGCACCGAGGACGATACTGCCCGTGGCGGCGTCGACGGCATAGGCGCTGTAGGCGCCCACCGTGATTATCGCCCCGTGTGAGAGGTTCAACACCCCGCCCACGCCGAATATCAGCGTGAAACCGATGGCTACCAGCGAGTACAGCGCCCCCAACATGAGGACGTTCGTCGCGATAGTGATGGCGCTTACCATCTATATTAGGCCCATGGCGGGGACTGGTAGTCGACTTCCTGCAGGTCGTCGGGCCAGAGAACGCGCTGGTGGCCCTCGCCGCTCTCGTCGGCCTGCCACTGGAAGTAGACGCCTTGTGAGTAGTCGGCGCCGTACCGAACGTCGTGGGGGAACCGGCCGTCTGGGCCGAAGAACTCGATGTTCCCACCGGTGCCGGTGTAGGACATCCCCTCCAGTTCGGAGACGAGGTCGTCGCTGTCGACGCTCTCGGTGGCCTCGATGGCCTCCTTTATCATGTACACCGCGTCGTACGCCGAGTAGCCGGTGTACACCGGGAGACTGTCGTACTCCTCCTGGTAGGCGTTCGCGTAGGGAACCGTCTTCTCGGTGACCTCGGAGTTGGCCGTCGCCGTCGTCTGTGAGAACGTCGAGATGGCCGCCCCTTGCGTCGCCTCGTAGAACGACGGCAACTGCGTCGGGACGTGAATGCCACCGAACCCGAAGGGCCGCTGCTGTTGGGCCCACTGGACGAGCGCCGTCGTCCCGGTGTGTGCCAGGGCCGTGTAGGCGCCGTCGACTTCGTCCGCTTCGAGCTGGTCGTACACCGGCGTGAAGTCCTCGGTGCCCTCCGCGACACGACGGACCTCGGTCACCTCGACGCCGACCTCCTCTTCGAGTTGGGACTTGATATTGTTGGTAATCGGCTCCGTCCACTTGTAGTCCTCCGCGAGGAAGGCGATTTTCTCCCAGCCCATCTGCTCGAAGCGGTCCGCAGCGAACTGGACCTGCGACTCCCCGAGGAACACGGAGTTGATGGGACCGACACGGAACCAGTACTTGTTGGTCTCGTAGTCCTCCTCGACGAGGGCGGGCGCCTCCGGCGTCGCCGCACCCGCCGTTAGGTGGACCGTACTCTGCTGGGCGATGTTGCCCATAATCGAGAGGAGCTGCTCGGAGCCGAAGATACCGACCGTGGCGTCGACGTTCTCGCCGGTCGTCAGCTCCTGATACACCGACCGGGTCGTCCCCGGCTGGTCTTTCGTGTCCTTCGTCGAGACCTCCACGTCGGCGCCGGCGATGCCGCCGTTTTCGTTGATTTCGTTGACGGCGAGCTCGGCACTTTTCAGAATCGAATCGCCCATCGGCGAGTCGGCGGGCCCGAGGGCACCGATGGTGATGGTGTCCGGAACGCCACCGCCGCCGCCGTTGCCGTTCCCGTTGCCACCGCCCAGACAGCCCGCCAAAGCAGTCCCCACGGCCCCTGCACCCGTTGCTCTCAGGAACGAGCGTCGATTGACCCCGAGAGCGCTGTTTGTTCGTGAACCGTTCGACCGTCGGCTGCCATTATTATTGTTAACCATTACCGCTATCCGTCCTTATGGGACAACCATCATAAATGTGCTGCTGGTTTCCAGACGATACGCTGTTAGAGAAAAGTCGATTCTAGACTACCGATGGTAATTTCCGGAAAATTTAGTCAACATCTGTAGCCATTCCGGGGGACGTGCCCATATCTCGGAAAACGGCCTACGTGACAGCTCAGCGAGCAGTCCACCCGCCGTCGACCGCCAGCGTCTCGCCGGTCGCATACGAGGCGAGGTCGCTGGCGAGAAACACCGCCGGCCCGGCGATTTCCTCGGGGTCCGCAAAGCGGTTCAGCGGCGTCCGCGCCTCGATAGAGTCACGCAGGTCGTCGTTTTCCTGCAGGTCGGTCGTGAGGTCCGTCGCGACGTACCCCGGCGCCAGACAGTTCACCCGCACGTCCGGGGCCCAGTCGAGTGCGAGGCTCTTCGTCAGCCCGACCAGTCCGTGCTTGGAGGCGACGTAGGGGTGTTGCCGGGGAAGGCCGACGATTCCGCCGACCGAAGCGACGTTCAACAGGGTGCCGCCAGCGTCCTTCAGCGACGACTCGGCGGCGCGGGCACAGGCGAACGCCCCACCGAGGTTCACGTCCAGCACTGAATCGAACCCCTCGTCGGAGACGGCGTCCGGCGTCCCCAGCGCATCGTCGGGGTTGATGCCGGCGTTGTTGACGACGATGTCGACGCCGAGGTCCTCGGCGATGCGGTCGAAGCAGGCCTCGACGGCGTCGGTGTCGGCCACGTCGAGCGTTTCGACGCGGCTCTCGACGCCGCGGTCGCGAACCTCCTCGACGACGGCCTCGACGTCCTCTTCGGTCCGTGAAAGCGGAACGACGTTCGCGCCGGCGTCGGCGAACCCCAACGCGATTGCCCGGCCGATACCGCGGGAGCCACCAGTGACGACGGCAGTTCGCCCCGAGAGGTCGAGTTCCATACCGCCTCCGCGTCCGGCGCCAGCAAAAAGCCACCTACCGAGGGGAACGCCTTCGTAACGCTCATACGCCCGATACGTCTAAGGGTACCCAATGGAACTGCGCGTCATCGAGAACTTGGAGAACGAACTGTCCATCGAGATTCAGGGCGAAGACCACACGTTCATGAACGTGCTGAAGGGCGCCCTGCTCGAAGTCGAGGGCGTCACGGCGGCCACCTACGACATGAACCCCGAGCAGTCCGGCGGCCAGACCGACCCCGTCGTCACCATCAAGACCGACGATACGATTGCGCCCCTCGATGCGCTCGAAGAGGCCACCGGCGGCGTCAAAGACAAAACGTCCGCGTTCCGCGACGCCTTCGAATCCGCAGCCTGACTGCTGTTTCTCCCCGAAACCGCTTTGACGCTCCCGCGCAGAGCGACGCGTATGCAGCGACGGAGGTTTCTCGTCTCGACCGGAGCCGCAACGGTCGCACTCGCGGGGTGTCTCGGCGGCAACGGCGACGGTGGAACGACCAACGACGGCTATCCGCCCGAATCCGACGACACCCCCGAACCGATGGCCGTCGATACGGACGCCTTCGAACGCATCGACGTCGAAGGCACTGCGGTACCGCTGGCGCCCATCGAAGTGACCTACAACTGGTATCGGCGGCGGGAGGCACGCTTCGCCGACGCCCGCGGCGAGGGTCAATACGAGCGCGCCCACATCGAGGGTGCCGCTTGGAGTCCCGCACCAGAAGGCCGAACGAACGACCCCGTCGAGTCGTGGCCGCGGGAGGACCGCATCGTCTGTTACTGTGGCTGTCCACACCACCTCTCGTCGCTCCGGGCGGCCGCACTCATCGAAGCCGGCTACCAGAACGTGTACGTCATCGACGAGGGGTTCTTCGAGTGGCTCGAACGGGAGTACCCCGCAGTCGGCTCGGAGATACAGAACAGCGTCGACTCCTACACCATCGCCGGCCGAACCGACCCCGCCCACGCTGGAGCCACCGTCTACGCCGCCCACGAACCCACCGACCAACGCGAAGCCGCTTTCGTCGACGACGACGGCAGCTACGAGATGACGCTGCACTTCGGCGGACTCACCGCGGACAGCGAAATCCGACTCGAAACCCCGGCGTACGAACTCCTCGCGCCGCTGTCGGAGCTCACCGCCGGCGTGATAACGGGGCCGTAATTAGATTCGCATCGGGATGCCCTGCTCGTCGAGGTATCGCTTGACCTCGTCGACGGAGTACTCCTCGAAGTGGAAGATAGAGGCCGCAAGCGCCGCGTCGGCGTTGGCTTCGGTGAACACTTCCTCCATGTGGACGGGCGAGCCACAGCCCGAGGAGGCGATGACCGGCGTCGAGACGTTGTCACAGACCGCCTTCGTCAGCGGGATGTCGTAGCCGTCCTTCGTACCGTCGGCGTCGATGGAGTTGACGAACAGCTCGCCGGCCCCGCGGTCCGCAGCCTCCCGAGCCCACTCCACGACGTCGATATCGGTCCCCTCGCGGCCCCCCTTGACCGTACACTCGAACCAGCAGGATTCGCCGTCGACCTCGGCGTAGTACTCGCCGGCCTCGTCGTAGCGTCGGCGTGCGTCGACCGAGATGACGATACACTGACTGCCGAAGGCCTCGGCGCCCTCCTCGACCAACTCGGGGCGCTCTAGGGCGCCGGTGTTGATGGAGACCTTGTCGGCGCCGGCCCGCAGCGTCTCCTTGATGTCGGCTTTCGTCCGGATGCCGCCGCCGACGGTCAGCGGGATGAAACACTCGTCGGCGACCGCCGAGACGGTTTCCAGCATCGTCTCTCGACCCTCCGCCGACGCCGTGATGTCGAGGAAGACGAACTCGTCGGCGCCGGCCTCGTTGTACTTCTTTGCGAGTTCGACGGGGTCGCCGGTGTACTCGAGGTCCTCGAAGTTGACGCCGGTGTAGACGGCGGCGTTGCCGTCGTCGTCCAAATCCACGTCGATACAGGGGATAATCCGCTTGGTGAGCGTCATCTACTATGTAAGCCTAACGCGGGTGTGGGTTTCACGGTTTCGGAGCAGGGACGATAGGTGGAAAGGCACAAACCGAGCGGCCGACAAGCGTCGGCAATGACCACCGTACGGAACATCGCACAGGGGGTTCGCTCCTTTACGAGCAACGCCTTCCTCGTCGACGGCGAGCGGACCGTCCTCGTCGATTCGGGCAACGACTTCGACGCCGTCGAGCGAATCGAAGCCGCGGGGACGGGCCTCGATGCCTCGTGTTGACCCACACTCACCCCGACCACGTCGGCAACGTCGGGGCTGTCGTCGACGCCTTCGACGTCGACGTGTGGGGGTTCGACCCCGAACACGAACTCGTCGACCACGCTATCGCCGACGGTGACACCGTCGTCATCGGCGACGACGACCACCTCGCGCTGCACACACCCGGCCACAAGGACGACCACCTCTGTCTGTACTCACGGGAGGGGGGAATCCTGTTCGCCGGCGACCTCGTCTTCGCCAACGGCGGGTTCGGACGAACCGACCTCGCCGAGGGCGACCGCGAGACGCTCATCGAGAGCATCGACTACCTGCTGGAGACCGTCGACGACGACCTCGAAGCGATGTACGTCGGCCACGGGCCGGCCGTCGAGACCGACCCGCTGTACCACATCGAACTCGCCGCCCAATCCGCGCGGATGAACTAGACGGCCGCCAGCAGCTCGTCGTAGGTGTCGGCGTAGGCGTTGGCGACGATACCGGGGTCGTCGCGCTCCCGGCCGGACAGCGCCGGCAGCGTCGCCGTCGACAGCGGATCGAGCAACTCGACGACATGTTCGACGCGCTCTTCGAGGCGCCCCTCGTGGGCGCTCCCGCTCGCAACGTCGCAGGCTTTCGCGTAGCGCTCGCCGTCGAAGATTCGACAGCGGCGGGGTTCGACCACCGCGACGGCGTCGGGGACGAACTCCGAGAGTGGCCGGGCGATGTCGGCGTAGGACTCGACGACGGCGGACTCCCGTTCCGCGATTTCCTCGTCCAGCGCGTCCAGTGCCGGCGCGTGAACCTCGGCCATCAGGTCGTTGAGTTCCGGCAACGACTCGACGTGCGGGGCGTCTTCCAGCGGGAGGTGTCGCTTCGCCGCCGGCGGTATCTCGATTGTGCCGTTGACGACGTAGCGGTCCCCGTCCTCGGTCGTGATGCGGTCGACGACGAACGCCCGTCCCTCCCGTCCGAGCAGGCCCTTTCCGCTGCCCGGTCGCGGAATCCACAGGCGGTGGATGGGGTTGATTGATTCGGGTTCGATGTCGCCGGGCGAGGCAGCGGCGAGTCGTTTCGAGTCCTTGCCGTACAGTCGCCCGTCGGCGACGGCCCGTCGATAGTCGTCGTGGTCGTACCAGTAGCCGTTGCCCGCTCGCGGCTTGAACCCGCGGGAACCGGTGCGTTCGACGAGCCCCGTGGTGAACGTCGTCTTGCCGGCGTCGACCTCCGCGCTCCCTGCGACGAGCAGTTTCATTTCAGCCCGTAGTGTCCCGGTTCCTCGTCGCTTTCCGGCTCCGCGAAGACGAACGACTCGCTGTGGTCGAGCATCCACGGAATCGCCCAGTTGAGCAGGATGTCCTCGGTTCCGGGGTCGAGGTCACGGTCCGGTTCGACGCCCTGCAACAGACGGGCGATTTCGTAGACGGTGTAGAGCTGGTCCGGTTCCAGTACCTCCTCAGGGTCGTAGAACTCGAAGTCGCGGATGTCGTCGAACTCCTCACGCGGTCGTGGCATAGCCGCCGGTAGGTGACCGGCCCTTTTATGCGTTCGTTACCCGCGACGAGGGGCCCCAAAACACGTTTGCATCTCGGATGCTACGTCGGCATATGAGCCCATCGTCGTCGACGGAAGCCCGCCGCATCAGCGAGGAAGTGTCGTACATCCCGTTCGGGGTTCGTGGACTCGACGGGCCGCTTCGGGGCATCCCGACGG
The DNA here is from genome assembly GCF_009741925.1 of Natronomonas sp. CBA1123. GTDB lineage: Archaea > Halobacteriota > Halobacteria > Halobacteriales > Haloarculaceae > Natronomonas. The sequence goes on along the minus strand of NZ_WPCC01000008.1, from coordinate 19,760 downwards.
GCAGTTCGGTGTTGCTCGCCGGCGCCCCCGACGCGGGCGGTGACCCATTCACGTACACGAGTCTCGCGCGATTGATGGCCGCGAAACACGCCCCCGAACAGGTCCCCAGTCAGTTGAGCGAGCGTGCCGAACACATCCCGGAATCGGTGACGTACCTGACTCTCTCACACGACCGCGAACACGTCTACAGCGCGATGGACGCCGTCCTTCCCGACGAGCAGTTCGACGTGCTCGCCGACCACACGACAGTCGCCGACTTCTCACAGCGGTTCATGGACCTGTTGCCGGTACCCGAGGCGCTGTTCGACGCCAGACGGCGCGACGATGCTATCGAGCAATCCGAGGAGAAACACCACGAGATGGACACGGAGTCGGAACCCGAACCGGAGACGTTCCAAGAGTTCCTCGACGACATCAGCGACCGACTCGCGGAGGCCTCCGATAGCCTCATCGTCGTCGATTCGCTCTCCGATATCGAGCGGGCCACGGAGTTCGGACTCCCAACGGGTCACGAACTCGCCTTCCTGCTGGGGTTGCGAGAGGCGGTCGTCAACTGGGGTACCGTCGCCTACGTCAAGTTGGACCGTCGGGCGGGCTTGGTCCGAGAGGACACCACAGTCAGCGGACTGCTGCACGGCTCCGTCTACTTCTACTCCAACGACGAGGGCTATACGACCTACCGGACCGTCCGAGTTGGGTCCTTCGGCGGCGCACTCGACACCGAACGACAGGAGGTGTTCGACTCCATCGTCGACGACGGCGGCTTCCGGGCGAAGGCGACGAAGAAGGTCGGTCGAAAGCACTGGTAACACCGCTGCTACGGGCGGTATCGTTCGAAGAAATATCTGTGGTGTGACTACGGTTCTACTGCTGGACGGCGTTCTCGTACTGCTCTGCGACGTTGTCCCAGTCGACGACGTCGAAGAAGGCGTCGATGAAGCTTCCGCGGTCCGGACCGTAGTCGTAGTAGTAGGAGTGCTCCCAGACGTCGAGCGCGAGGATGGGGTGGCTGCCCCAGAGGGCACCCTGGTCGTGCTTGTCGACGACGAGGTTGCGCAGTTGGTCGGCAACCGGGTCGTAAACGAGCAGCGCCCAGCCGCCTGCGGCGCCCGCGGCAGCCTTGAACTCGCCCTTCCAGCCCTCGTAGGAGCCGAAGTCCTCCTCGATTCGGTCGGCGAGGTCGCCCGAGGGCTCCCCACCGCCGTTGGGGTCCATGTTCTCCCAGAACAGCGTGTGGAGATAGTGACCGCTACCGTTGTGAGTCACGTTGCGGATGGCGCTGCCGGACGAACCGAAGTCGCCGGCCTCGCGGTTCTCCGCGAGCGTCTCCTCGGCCGACTCGAGACCGTTCACGTAGCCCTGATGGTGGGTGTCGTGATGCCACGTCAGGACCTGCTCGGAGATGGACGGTTCGAGCGCGTCGTAGTCGTACGGGAGCGGCGGCAGTTCGGGATTGGAATGTTCGGGCATTTATATCGACCTCCAAATGTACCAGTCGTCTGGATAGCTGTTAAAACTTCGTGGAAGGATGGTACCACACCACACGAGAGAGACCGCCAGATGGCGGCCGGTTGGCGTTTCTCGTCAGAGGCGTCGCGTACCGCGAACTCGGAGAACCCGTCGGAGAAAGTGATTCAACTACAGGGATTAAGTAAGACAGTTGGAAACCAGTTGTATGGCCGAGGATTCTCAAGGAGATAACCACAGCCCGGGGGACAGAGCAGGTGGAGCACCACCCAATGACGACCCCGGGACGAACATCGATTCGACTGCGTACGAAACCATCTTCAACGCAGTCGAAGATGCCGTCTTCATCTTCGACGTTGCCCACGACGATGCCGAGGTGACCTTCAGGTTCCGAGCGAACAACCAGGCCCACGAATCGATTACCGGGATGGCAACGGAGGACTACCGCGGTCAAACGCCACAGGACCTTTTCGACGACGAACGGGCTGTGGACGTTCTCGATAAGTATCGTACCTGTGTCGAACGGAAAGAGACGATAGAATACGAGGGGACACTGGAACACCCCTCCGGAACCATCGAGTGGCAGACGAAACTGACACCCATCACCGAGGATGGGACAGTCACTCGAATCGTCGGTGTCGCCCGCGATATCACGGACCGAAAGGAACGAGAGCGTGAACTCGAACGCTATCGAGATATCCTCGCCAAGGCACAAACCATCGCAAACATCGGTGCGTGGGAGGCCGACCTGCGTCGGGATGAATCCTGGACGACCGAGCAGGTAAACGAAATCTATGGGTTGCCCCCCGACGAGGAAATCGGCATCGGCGAAGGTATCGACTACTTCCATCCAGACGACCGTCCAATCATCGAAGAGGCGTTCGAACGGGCTATTGAAACGGGCGAGCCGTACGACCTTGAACTTCGTGTCGAGGGGGAGAACGGAGAACGACGGTGGGTTCGCGCTCAGGCCGACCCCCATCTCGAGGATGGCGAGGCGGTTCGCATTCGAGGGACGTTCCAGGACATCACCGAACGAAAAGAACGAGAGCGGGAACTGGAACGAAGCCGGAGACGGTTGCAGGCGCTCTTCGAGCAGGCGCCGGACGCGATTTTCATCCACGACGGGACTGGTGCGATTCTGGATGTAAACACGCAGGCGGTCCAGTCACTGGGGTACGGCTACGAGGAGTTGTGTTCGATGCAGGTCGAGGATATCGAAGCTACTCGTGGGGAGGAACTGGACGACACCTGGCGAGGGATGGAGACGGGAGAGATGGTAAAAAAAGAGGGGAGACAACAACGAAAGGACGGGTCGACGTTTCCAGTGGACGTATGGGTAACGAAATTGGAACTCCCCGAAGGTATCCGTTATCTCGCCCTCGCCAGAGACACGAGCGAGCGAAAGCAGTACGAAGAAAAGCTCAAAGAACAGCGAGATAACCTGCAACTGCTGAACGAGGTCGTCCGCCACGACATTCGGAACGACCTCACGGTTATCAAAGGATACGCCGATTTGCTTACCGACCACATCGACGAGGGCGGTGAAACGGAGCTCGAAACCGTTCAACAGAAAGCCGAAGAGGCAATCGGACTGACGAAGACGGCACGGGATTTGGCTAACGTGATGCTTCAATCCGACGCCGAGAAACAGCGGATGTCTCTCGCACACACGCTCGAGAGTCAAATCGAAGAGAGCAGGTCGGGAGACGCCGTAGCGATTGTAACCGTCGAGGGGGCGATTCCGGACGTCAGCGTTACCGCCGATAACATGCTCGAAGCGGTCTTCCGAAACCTGCTGCAGAACGCGATTCAGCACAACGACAAAGCGGTGCCGGAAGTTGCCGTGACCGCCGAGGAATCCGACGACTCGGTACGGGTTCGGATTGCGGACAACGGGCCGGGAATTCCCGATTCACGGAAAGACGAAATCTTCGCCCGAGGCGAAAAAGGGCTCGAAAGCGCCGGAACCGGACTCGGCCTGTATCTCGTCGAGACGCTCGTCGACCGATACGGTGGCGACGTGTGGGTCGAAGACGCCGAGCCCGAAGGCGCCGTGTTCGTCGTGGAACTACCGATTGCTGGCTGAGAGAGGCCCACGTCGAGACGACCGGCAATTCGCGGTGCTCACTCGTCCTCGCCACGCTCCGCCTCGAGAGTTCCTTTCCCCCTGTCAGTCACTCTCGCCGTGCTCGCGTGTCGTCGCTTCGCTCCTCCCGCTCGCCTTTCCGGAGGACTCGTTCGCGTTGCTCACTCGTCCTCCCCTCTCGCCCGCTCGAACATCGAAAGCGCCTGCTCGCGGCGCTCGCTGTGGTCGACGATTGGCTCGGGATAGTCGGGGGCGGCGTTGGCCCGCTGTGTCGGCGAGCACTCGTGCCACGAGTGGACGATTTCGGAGTCGGTGTCACGCAGTTCGGGCACGTACTCGCGGATGTACTCGGCGTCGGGGTCGTAGCGTTCGCCCTGCGTCATCGGGTTGAAGATACGAAAGTACGGTTGGGCGTCGGTTCCCGTCGAGGCGGCCCACTGCCAGCCGCCGTTGTCGTTTGCGGTGTCGTGGTCGACCAACTGCTCGCGGAAGTGGTCGTAGCCGTGGCGCCAATCACAGAGGAGGTCCTTCGTCAGGAAGGACGCCACTATCATCCGTACGCGGTTGTGCATGTACGCCTCCTCTTGCAGTTGGCGCATCCCCGCATCGACTATGGGATATCCCGTCTCACCGCGTTTCCACGCCTCGAGGAGGTCCTCGTCATCGTCCCACTCGATGGCGTTCTCGTAGGACTTGTAGTTCTCTCTCACCACCTCGGGATTGAAGTAGAGGACGTGGGTGTAGAACTCCCGCCAGGCCAACTGCGAACGGAACTCGGTGACTGACTCGCGCTTTTCGCCGGCAACGGAATCCCGGACCGCCCGAACCCGTTCGTCGACCTCCCGGATGCCGATAGTGCCGAACTTCAGATGCGGCGAGAGCCGCGAGGTACAGCCCTCAGCCGGGTAATCGCGGCGCTCGTCGTAGCGGAACACGTCGTCCGTGAGGAACTCCTCCAGCAGTTCACGGGCCGCTTCGGTACTCGCGGGCGGAACGTCGGCGCTCGGTTCCTCGAAGCCCAACTCGGCGAGCGTCGGAATCGGCTCGTCGTCGGTTGCCTCGGCGAACGCCGGCACCGCTCGGGAGTCGTCCTTCTCGCGGTCGCGCCACTTCTTCCAGAAGTACGTGTACACCGAGTAGGGGTCGCCAGCGTTGGTCGTGATGGAACCGGGTTCGTGACAGATGGCGTCGTGAAACTTCTGGGGCGTCACGCCGTCTGCCTTCAGTTCCTCGGAGACGTGGTCGTCGCGGCGCTGTGCCAGCCCGGAGTAATCGCGGTTCCAGGAGACCACGTCGAGTCGTGGTCGGCGGCCAACGCCGGCAGCACCGCCGACGGGTCGCCGTGGCGGACGAACAGCTCCGAGCCGTTCTCGCGGTAGGCCTCGCGCAACGACTCGAGGGCGTCGAGCATGAACGCCACCCGCGGTGGGGCGGCGTGGGCCAGCACCTCGTCGTCGAAGACGAAGACGCCGGCCGCCGGTTCCGAAGGGTCGGCGAGCCCGCGGTTGTCGACGACCCGGAGGTCCCGCCGGTGCCAGTGCAGTCGCATCGTCGAGAAGTCGAACGGTCGAGGTGTAAAGGTCGGGGTCCCGGCGGTTTGCGGGAGTTCGAGGCAGGCCTACTTGTGGGCGTCCAGCAGGTCGTAGCTGCGCTCCCACTCGTAGTCGGCGTCGTGGTAGCGTTCCGCCAGTGGCTCTTCGGGCATCTCGCCGACCGAGCGCTTCTCCGAGCCGTAGGAGTGGCGGTTCTCGTCGTGGTAGAACCGACCAGTCAGCACTTTCCCCTCGTACAGCGCCGACTCGGTCTCGTACATCATCTCGGCGGCTTCCTTGCGGTCCGAGATGTCGAAGTCGTAGTCGTCGTTCTGCTGGACGTCGACGTATGGAACGTACTGTTTGGCGTCCTTGTTCCACGTCGGACATTGGGTGAGGAAGTCGACGTGTGCGAAGCCGTCGTGTTCGATGGCCTCGGTGAGGATTTCCTGTGCCTGGTTCGGGTTGACGGCGGCGGTCCGGGCGACGTATGAGGCCCCCGAGGTGAGCGCCAGCGACAGCGGGCGAATCGGGTCCTTCGCCGACCCGTGGGGTTGGGTCTTCGATTTGTGACCCTTCGGGCTGGTGGGCGAGGTCTGGCCCTTCGTCAGCCCGAAAATCTCGTTGTTGAACACGATGTAGGTCATATCGTGGTTCTCCCGGGCGGTGTGCATGAAGTGGTTGCCGCCGATGCCGTAGCCGTCGCCGTCGCCACCCGCGGCGACGACTTCGAGGTCGGGATTGGCGAGTTTGGCCGCCCGTGCGATGGGTAGCGACCGCCCGTGGATGGTGTGGAAGCCGTAACTCTCGAAGTAGCTACTCAGTTTGCCCGAACAACCGATGCCCGTCGCGAGCAGTATCTCGTCGGGGCTCTTGCCGAGGTCGGACATGGCGCCTTTCAGCGACTTCAGGACGGCAAAGTCACCACAACCGGGACACCACGTCGCCTGCGGCTCGATGCCGGGCGTGAACTCCTCGCGCTCTACCTCTCGGTTCTCTCCGATTGCGTTGAAGGCACTCATGGTCAATCACCTGCCGCGGGGACGAACTCCGTCGTCGGCGCGGGTTCGTCGCCCTCGATAATCGCTTCGAACCCTTCGACGACCTCGTGTGGCTCGAAGGGGTCACCGTTGTACTTCAGCAGACTGTTCAGTTTCGGCCCGAACCGCCCCAACTCCTTCTGTATCAGCCCGCGGAACTGCGCGGAGCCGTTCATCTCGACGACCATCGCCTGCTCGACCGACTCGAGGAACTCGGTCATCTCGGCGTCCGGGAACGGCATCATGTCCGAGACGCCCATCGCGCGCACGTCGTGACCGGCGTCGGTCAGCCGGTCGAGGGCTTCGAGGACGGTCCCCTGCTGGCTGCCGAAGGTGACGATGCCGTAGTCGGCGTCGTCGGGGCCGTGATACGTCTGATGGCTCGATTCCTCGGCGTCGAGTTCCTCGCGGATGGATTCGAGTTTCCGTCTCCGTCGACTGAGTTGTGCGACCCGGTTGTTCGGGTCTTCGCTGATGTGTCCCTCGGGAGTGTGTTCGTTACCGGTCGCGAGGAATCGGCCGTCCTTCTGGCCCGGTATCGACCGGGGCGAGACGCCCTTGTCGTTGTCGGGGTCGTGTTGGAACCGCTGGAACTTCCCGGATGCGTGGTGGGCGGCTTCGGCGATTTCCTCTTCGGTGAGCGTCGCCCCGAGGTCGGGGTTCGGTTCCCGGTCGAAGAAGGACTCGTCGACGTTCCGGAGTTCCCCGGAGAGTTTCTGGTCGTAGAGGACGATAGCCGGCAGTTGGTAGTCGTAGGCGATTCGGAAGGCTGCACGGGTCTGGTCGTAGGCTTCGGCGACGTTGCCGGGCGCGAAGACGACCCGACAGGAGTCGCCCTGACTCGTGTAGAGGACGTGTTCGAGGTCGGCCTGTTCGGGTTTCGTCGGCATCCCCGTCGAGGGGCCGGCCCGCATCGCCTCGACCAACACGACGGGCGTTTCGGTCATCTCGGCGAGGCCGAGCGGTTCCGACATCAGGGCGAAGCCGCCGCCCGAGGAGCCGGACATGGCCTTCACGCCGGCGTGGGAGGCGCCGAGCGCCAGCGCCGCGGCGGCGATTTCGTCTTCGACCTGCTCGGAGATGCCGCCGATTTCGGGGAGGTGTTGGGTCATCAGTGTGAACACCTCCGTCCACGGCGTCATCGGGTAGCCGGCGATGAACCGACAGCCCTCGTCGATTGCGCCGTAGGCGATGGCGTTGGACCCGGAGAGCAACACCTGCTCTTCGTCGTGGCTCCCCGTTGGCATCCGGAGGTCGTGGGAGAACTCCATCTCCTCGACTTCGTCGTACACCATCTGAAGGATGTCGAGGTTCGCCTCGAGTACGTCGCCACTCATCCGGTCTTCCATGAGCCCCTGGATGTGCTCCATGTCGTACTCGAGGAGCGCCGCCGTCGCACCGACGCCGGCGGTGTTCCGCATCACTTCCCGACCGTGTTCCCGTGCGATGGCCCGGAGGTCCATCGGGTAGACGTGCCAGCCGTTCTCCTCGACGCGTTGCTCGAAGTCGGGTACGTCGTCGATGTCGACGAGCCCTTCGTCGTAGACGATGACGCCGCCTTCCCGCAGTTCATCGAGGTTTTCGGCGAGCGGTTTCACCTCCTCGTTGCCGTAGTAGGCGTCTTCCTGTGGGTTGCGGGCGAAGGAGTCTCCCAGCGCCAACAGGAAGTTGTAGCCGTCCCCGCGGGAGCGTACCGGTTCGGGACCGGCACGGATTTCGACGTACGTGTGGCCGCCGCGGATGCGCGACGGGTAGTGTCGATGGGTGAATACGTCCAGTCCCGACCGCATCAGCGCCTTCGCGAAGTTCTGGCTCGTCGAGTCGATTCCGTCGCCGGAACCTCCCGCGATTCGCCAGACGAGTTCCTGTGTCATATCTATCACTGCGCCCACGTCGGGCGCCTTACCGTGGGTTGGTCGGCCGCGGACTAAAGCGTTTGCTACGTATTAGCATGGATTAATAATGATAAAGGTGTTTAAACACCGCCGGAGTGGTTGGGTTTTGGTCGGGACGTGACACTCGAGGTGGCCGAGCGTGACCGTCCGTGACGACGCGACCACAGGCTTATTACTGGGAATTGCGTGGTAAACCTAGAGCGAATGTCTCTCAGCGAGCTTATTACGGGGGTCGAGGACCACGAGAAGCGGCTCACGGTGTACAACGCACCCGACAGCGCCGCTTCCTCGCTCCGGGAGCAGTTCCGAGACCGGAACCTCTCGGTGTCAGCCGAGCGGACGCCCAGCGGCAAGCCGACCTCGTTCGTCGTCCTCTCCGAGGACGACACGTTCGTCACGGCCGCGAACCTCGGAGAGGTTCTGGACCCGGACGACAGCGAAACCGACCCGGGGTTCGACGGCGAGGCGTACCGCCCCATCCTCGACCATCTCGACGAGACGATGTTCACGTCCTACGACATCGAGCAGATGGTCGCTGCCTCCCGGGAAATCGAGGACCGCGCGTGGCGCGTCGGGAAGGGGACGCTCCACTCGGGGTTCCAACAGCTCTCCATCCTCGAAGACCAGATGGACATCTACGAGCAACTCGCCGAGAAAGGGAGTCTCAACGTCCACGCCTACGGTGCCCCGGACACCGACGTGCCGGAACACGACACCGACCTCACGATTCACGTCGAACGCGCCGACGAAATCGAGCAGTCCTGGTTCGTCGTCTACGACGGCGCCGGCGTCGACGTCAACAAGTGTGCGCTGCTCGCCGAGGAGCGGGAACCGCGTGCGTTCTACGGCTTCTGGACCTACGACCCCGACACGGTCGATTGGATTATCGACCACCTCGAATCGACGTACGGCCTCGTCGAGCAGTAGATGAACCCCCAGCGGACTCGGTGAGACGAACCAACAGACCGTTCCCGAGACGGCAGCCAGTAGATAGCCATGCCCCACGAACCAGTCGAAATATTCCCGTCGGACCCCGAAGACACCCGCCAGTCGATAATGAAGGCGACGTACGGAATCCTCTGTGAACGGGGCTACGACGGCCTCTCCATGCAACGGGTCGCCGACCGGGTCGGCATCGAGAAGGCGTCGCTGTACTACCACTACGACGGGAAAGACGACCTGCTGAAGGCGTTTCTCGACTTCCTGACGGAACGGCTGGTCGACGTGTTCCCCTTGGGCGAACACGGCGACGCCGAGCAGGACCTCCGGACCGCCCTCGATTCGTTTTTCCTGAACGTCTCCGATGCTGCCGGCGACGAGGAGGCCACGTTCATGACGCCCGACTTCGCCCGAGCGTACGTCGAACTTCGAGCCCAGGCGGCACACGACGAGGAGTACCGACGCCACTTCACCGAGAGCGAACGCCGCATCGAAACCCAACTGGCCGGCCTGGTAGACCGCGGTATCGAGGAGGGTGTCTTCCGACCGGTCGACAGCCACGGAGTCGCCGAGTATCTTCTGTACAACATCGAGGGCGTCATCTTCCGTGCAGCGACCAGCGACGAAGGAGCACTCGAAGCAGCCCGCACGGAACTGGACGCGTACATCGACGGTCGTCTCGTAACCGACGACGAGGCCGAACCGACCGCATAGTCGGCGGAGCGCGTCTCCGGAACGGTCCGAGGTACCGAACCGGACCCGCGGTGGTGACAGTCGACCGGAACCAGAACCCATATTTACCTACCGAACGGTAGGTAGTTTATGAGTGGAATCCGTCGCGGAGCGGACGATAACCGAAGTCGGCAAGCGCCGGAGGCCGACGATTCGGCGGACGAGCGGTCCAATCGGAGACGGAAGGCGTCTTTATCTGACAGGGGCCGTTCTGCCGATGGACGGGTAACTAAGTGGACGGCGGGGCTTTATGAGCGTATGTCCTCACCGGAAGCGTCTCGCATTGCTGCCGTCGCCCTCTCGATTGCCCTTTTCACCTCGGTTTTCGCACCGATTTTCGCCGCCCCTGCGGCCGCAAACGTCACCGGCGAACCCAACATTTCTCTCACAGCAGGAGACAATCGCCTCTCCGCTGGAGAGACGACGCAACTCCAAGTGAGCGTCATCAACCGTGGAGAAGTCACCCACGGTAGTTCACAGGGGAATGTCGATGCCGAACGTCGCGTTACGACCGCCCGCGGCGTGACTGTCAACCCGGAGAGTGAAGGGCCGATTACCGTCCGAAGCGCCGAAACGGCAGTCGGTAATCTCCCCGACGGCAACGCCATCCCAGTCGGCATCCAGTTATCCGTCGACGAGAATGCCGACCCCGGCACCTATCGGATTCCGATAGAGGTCAGCTACGAGTACACGCCATTCATCGGCGAGCGGGGACAGAACTCACAGCGCGACGAAACCGAAATCGTCCAACGCTCCGTCAAGGTCGTCGTCGACGAAGAAGCCGATTTCGAGGTCCGCGATATCAGCGCCCCCGCCCCGGGCGACACCGGGGCCGTCGAACTCGAACTGACGAACGCCGGCGAGGCAGCGGCCAACGACGCGGTCGTCAGCCTCGAATCGCTCACCGGCGACCTCCAGTTGGGCGCCACGGGGTCGAGTGAGGCCTACGTCGACCGCTGGGAACCCGGCGAGAACCGAACCGTCACGCTGTCAGGGAGCGTCACCGACGGCGCCGGCATCCGGGCGTTACCGGCATCGCTGTCGGTCGAGTACACCGACGACAACGACGTGCCGTTCACGAGTCGTTCGACGGTCGGTGTCACCCCCGACACCGGCGGCGTCCTCGCCGTCGCCGAAGTCGATTCGACGGCCGGTCCCGGCGAGCAAGGCGAAATCGGCATCACGCTCGAACACACCGGTGAGGAGTCACTCGAGGACGTAACCGTCGACCTCACTTCCCGGGAGGCCGGGCTCACGTTCGGCGCCGCGAGCAACTCGGCCAGCGCCTACATCGGTAGCATCGAACCGGGCGAACAGCGCACTGTGACCGTCGGCGGGCAGTTCGCCGAGAACGCACGCACCCGGGGGTACGCCGTCGATATGGCCATCGGCTACGACACCGACGAGACGACCGGTGCGACCCAGCGTAACACCGTCGGTGTCGTCCCCGACGACGACCAGACGTTCACCTTCGAGAACGTCGACTCCTCGCTCCGGGTCTCACAGGACGGGACGCTCCGCGGGACGTTCACCAACGTGGGTCCCAACGCGGTCGAAAACGTCGTCGTGACGCTGGACCCGCCGAACCAGAACGTCGAAGTGCTCGAACCCCAGGTCGCGTTGGGCGACCTCGATTCGGGCGAATCCGTCGACGTTTCCTTCGACGTGGAGGTCGCGAGCGCGGCCCGCGCGGGACCGCGGCAGTTCTCGCTGCGGACGAACTACGAGACCCTCGACGACGACGAACGGCAGGCCGACCCGATTCAGTTCCGCCAGTCGGTCGAGCCGCGCCGCGACGTCTTCGGCGTCGAGGCCCGGAACACGAACGTCTCGGCGGGCGAAGAGAGCCGTATCGTCCTCGCAGTGACGAACCAGCGAAACGAAACCGTCACCGACGTGTCGGCGAAACTGTTCGCCTCCTCGCCGCTGTCGACGAGCGACGACGAGGCGTACATCGCCGAACTCGAACCCGGCGAGACGGTCGAGGTGCCGTTCCGCGTGTCGGCGTCCGGGTCGGCGATGCAGAAGGATTACCCGGTCTCCGTCGACTTCCAGTACGTCGATGCCGCCGGTGAGACGCGGCTCTCGGAGAGCTATCGCGTACCGGTCTCGGTCCAGGAGTCGGGCGGCGGGCTGTTCGGGTCGGTCGCACCCGCGAGCGCAGTCGGGTTCGCCCCGCTGTTGCTCGTCCCGCTTGCACCGCTGGCACTGCGGCTCCGTCGGCGGCGATAGATGGCGGTCGACTACCAGCCGTACATCGACCGGCTCGACCACTACATCACCGAACGGCCGGGGACGGTCATCCTCGCGTTCCTGCTGGTCACGGGGCTGTTCGTGGTCGGTCTCGGTGGCGTCTCGACGAGCGCTGGCACCCAGCAGTTCGCCGAAAGCACGCCGGCACAGGAAGCGCTCGACGAGGTCAACCAGAAGTTCTCGCCGGCGTTCGGCGCCGACAGCGGCAGCACCCAACTGATACAGGACAGCGAGAACGTCCTCTCGCGGGACGCGATGCTCCGGATGTTGGAGGTCCAAGAGCAGATGGCCGACCGGCCGGGGTTGCGCGTCTCGAGTACGTCTTCGGCCGCCAGCATCGTCGCCCAGCAACTCGACCCCCAAGCGACGACCCCCGAACAACAACAGCAGGCCCTCGAGGCGGCAACCGCCACCGAGATACAGCAGGCGATACGGCAGGCAGACGAGACGAACCCCCGTTTCTCCGGGCTGTTGTCGAACGACTACAATCGCCAGTCGGCATCGGCGTCGGCGACTATCGGCGTCGTAAGCCACGACATCCCGTCGGGGCTCTCCAGCAGCGCGGGACAGGGTGGCTCCAGTCCGTTGACGCCCATCCAACAGGAGGCGCGAACTATCGCGAACTCGGTCGGCAGCGACATCACCGTCTTCGGTACCGGTATCACCGCTGCGGAGTTCGGCGCCGTCATCGGCGACACCCTCGCGCTCGTCATCCCGGCGGCGGTGTTGCTCATCACGCTGTTCCTGTTCGTCGCCTACCGCGACCTCGCCGACCTGCTGTTGGGCGTGGTCTCGCTGCTCATCGCCCTGATTTGGACGTTCGGGTTCATGGGGCTGGTCGGCATTCCGTTCAGCCAGATACTGATTTCGGTGCCACCGCTGCTGTTGGCGGTCGGTATCGACTTCGGCATCCACGCGGTGAACCGCTATCGGGAAGAGCAGGTCAAGGGGTTCGGCATCGTCGAGTCGATGTCGACGACGACCGACCAGGTGTTGGTCGCCTTCTTCATCGTGACGGGGACGACCGTCATCGGCTTCCTCGCGAACCTCACGAGCGACCTCCCACCGATACGGGAGTTCGGCATCGTCGCCGCCGTCGGCATCGTGTTCACCTTCCTGGTGTTCGGGATATTCCTGCCGGCGGCGAAGGTAAAACTCGACCACGCTCGAGAGCGGTACCCGATTCCGACGTTCGCCACCACGCCCCTCGGTTCGGAGGGCTCGATACTCGGCGGCTTCCAGACCATCGGCGTCAAAATCGCCCGAATCGCACCGATTGCCTTCTTCGTCGCGCTGTTGCTCGTCAGCGGTGTGGCCGCCGGCTACGCGACCGGCATCGACACTACCTTCGAGGACGAGGACTTCCTCCCGCCGGAGGATTCGCCGGGGTACTACGACTACGTGCCCGAACCCCTCGCTCCCGGAGAGTACACGGTGACTGCGACGATTAACTTCCTGGAGGAGAACTTCGAATCCGGGCAGACCGACACGGTGACGGTGTACGTCGAGGGGCCGATGGAACAGCCAGCGGCGTTGGAATCGATGCGTCGTGCCGGCGAGGACCCACCCGATGCCTTCGTCCGGGACGGCCGGTACGCCTCCGAGACGAGCATCATCACCGTCATCGATAGCCACGCCGAGCGCGACCCCGAGTTCCGGCGCCTCGTCGACCGCAACGACATCGACGACGACGGGATTCCCGACCGAAACCTCGGCGACGTGTACGACTACCTGTACGACTCCCCGGCGAGCGGACAGGCCGCCCAGTACATGACCGAAGACCGCCGAAGTGCCCGAATCGTCTACTCGGTGGAATCCGATGCTACCCAACAGGAGATTACGGACGACGCCCGAGCCATCGCGGACCGCCAGCGTTTCGATGCGACGGCGACCGGCAACACCGTCGTCTTCCAGGCCGTCTCCGACATCATCCTCCAGTCGGCAGTCGTGAGCCTCGCCGTCGCATTGGGTGGAACCGCCGTCTTCCTCGTGTTCATCTACTGGCTGTTACTCGGGCGGGCCTCGCTGGGGTTGGCGAACATCGCCCCCATCGTCGTGACCGTCGCGATGGTCGCCGGGTCGATGCGGCTCTTCGGGCTGTCGTTCAACGCCTTCACCGCGACCATCCTCGCGATTACCATCGGCCTCGGCATCGACTACTCGGTCCACATCGTCCACCGTTTCGCCGACGAGTACGAGGAACGCGACCGCGGCGTCTACGAGGCACTCGAGAAGACCGTCCGCGGCACCGGTGGGGCGCTGACCGGAAGCATGCTCACGACGGTGTTCGGCATCGGCGTGCTGGTGTTGTCCATCTTCCCCGCCATCGGCCAGTTCGGCATCCTCACCGGGATGTCGGTGTTCTACTCGTATCTCGCCTCGCTGTTCGTGTTGCCGTCGGTGCTCGTCATCTGGGCGCGGGTATTCGACGACGCCTCGCTGTGAAGAAACGACGGCACTTCGACGTGCGGAAAACACTTTGCGTGGCGTCTTCGTAGAAGAGAACACGTGGCATCTATCTCCGAGTGGCTCGCCGGCGAAGCCAACAGCTACATTCTGTATGCGCCACCCATGGGCGGCGTGACGGCGTTCAGCAACGCCGTCGGCGCCGACCGGGCCGGCGAGACACTGCTCGTCTCGGCGACACACGGCGACGACGCGACGCCGACCGAGGCGACGGCGTCGCTGTCGTCGGTGCTCTCCTGTACGCCGACCAGCGACGAGGTGAGCACGCCGGGTGACCTGACGGGGATTTCGATGCCCGTCTCGGAGTTCCTGAAGCGCTCGTCGTCCCCGGCCGTCTTCATCGATTCGGTGACGACGCTGTTGTACTACGCCGAGGACGCCTCAGTATTCCGGTTTCTCAGCGTGCTGACGGCCCACATCCGACGCAACGACGGCCTCGGCGTGTTCGCGATGACGCCCGACGCCCACCACGAACAGACCGTCCGAACGTTCGAACAGTTGTTCGACGGCCGCATCGAACTCGATGCCGACGGCGAGCGCGCCCGAGTCGACGCACCGGACGCCCCCGAGGGCTGGCAGCCGCGCTAGAGCCCGTCGCGAATCCGCTCGAACTGGTCGGGGTCGTGACCGTAGATGACGCGGGCGTCGTAGCGGCGTTCGAGGTCCTTCAGGAACTCGCGGCTCTCCTCGTAGGCGCGGGAATCGTACAGCAGACTGGCACCCATCGACCGACCCTCCTCGTAGTTGGGCGCGAGGAACGCCTCGTCACCGGCGACGAGGACGTTCTCCCGGCTTTCGCGTTCGAACAGCGCGCCGAGCAGTCCGGGGGTGTGTCCCGGCAGGTGCAGTAACTCGACACCATCGAAGAGTTGGTATCGGGGCTGGTCGACGACTTGCCAGTTCAACTCGTGGTCGAAATCGGAGGCGAGGTAGGCGTTGCCGCCAGCCGTCGATTTTGCGGAGAGGTAAGCGTGTTCGAGCTCCCGGCGGTGGACGTAGATTGGCACGTCCGTTCCATCGAAGTGATACAGGCCGCCGGCGTGGTCGAGATGCAGGTGTGACTGAATCACACAGTCGATGTCCTCGACGGAGTACCCGACATCCGAGAGGGCAGTTTCGAGGTCGCGGTCGGCGGCGTCGGGGTGGGCGAAGGCCTCATACAGCGGGGCGGGCCAGTAGCCGTCGGCCGCCTCGGGGTGGGAACCGGTGTCCCACAGAATCGTCGCCTCGGGGTGGTCGACGACGAGGTTCCAGACGGCGAACTCGGTGTACTGGAGGTCGGGATTTTGGTCGCTGTGTACTGCGGCGACTTCGCCGTCCAGCGCGAAGTTCAAATCGGCGTGGATGCGGCCACGGTCGAGGACGTGAATGTCCATACGCCCATTAAGGGCGCCGCATCAAAGAGCCTTGCCGCGAGACTCTTACCACTGGGCCTGTCCGTAGATGAGATTTGCGCTGAATCTCGTTTGCGCCCTCGTAGATGACGGGAATCCGAACGTCGCGGTACACTCGGGAGATGCGGTTCTCGACCAACACCGAGCGGCCGCCGTGGAGCTGCATCCCGCGTTCGGCACACATGTTCGCCGTCTCGGTGGATTTGACCTTCGCCTGTGCGGCCCACAGGCCGGCGTTGTCCTTCTCGGCAACGCGGTCGGCGGCCTGCCAGTTGAGCGTCCGGGCAGCGTTGAACTCCGTCAGCATGTCCGCGAGGATGTGTTGGACCTTCTGGAACTCGCTGACGTTGCGGTCGAAGGCTTTCCGGCCGTGGACGAAGTCGGCGGTCTCTTCGATGGCCGCCGCGGCCAAGCCGAGGCCGTGGCCCCCGACGACGACGCGGCCGTAGTTGAAGAACTCCGCGAGCATGTAGAAGCCCGTGCCCTCGGCGCCGATGACGTTCTCCTCGGGGATACGTGCGTCGTTGAATTCGATGTGGGCCTGTTTGGAGGCACGGAACCCCATCTTCTCGGGAATGTGTTCGGCGTCGTAGCCGTCGGTGTCGGTGGGGACGATGAACAGCGAGAAGTTGCTGTAGGGGTCGTCGGGGTCATCGCCGGTCCTGGCGTACACCGTTACCCAGTCAGCTTCGACGCCGTTGCCGACCCAGTACTTCTCGCCGTTCAGCACCCACTCGTCGCCGTCCTTCTCGGCGGTGGTCTCCATACCGGCGAGGTCGGAGCCGGTTTCGGGTTCCGACACCGCAAGCCCCGAAATCCAGTCGTTCTCGGCGACGGGCCGAAGGTACTGTTCCTTTTGTTCTTCGGTGCCGTACTCCTCGGTGATTTTCGTCCCGAAACTCGCCAACTGCAGCGTCAGGGCGATACCGGCGTCAGCGCGGTAGAACTCCTCGGCGATGGCGAGAATCTCGTGGACGTCGAAGCCCCGGCCGCCGTACTCCTCGCCGATGTCCTGTGCGACGAGGCCGGCGTCCATCCCGGCCTCGAGTACCTCCCAGGGGTACTCACCCGTCTCGTAGTAGTCGGCCGCGTTCGGCTCGATGTACTCGGCGGCGAACTCCCGGGCCTCCTGTTTGACCGCTCGGGCGTGCTCCGGAACGACCGCTTCGTCTAACAGTTCCATTCTACCTACATAGTACGGTTTCCAGCGTTAAATATAGAGCGCCGGCTATTGCCTGTCGGAAAGAAGGATGAGGAAAGAGTTTCCGCAATTAGTCGTCGTCCGGGGCGGCTTCCTCGGGGACGCTCCCCTCGACAATCGACCCATCGGTGTACTCCTCGCGGATGTCCTTCTTCGAGAACTTGCCCGTGGCGGTTTTCGGCACCTCGTCGATGTACTCGATGGCGTCCGGGAGCCACCACTTGGGATAGTCCTCACGCAGGAGGTCCATAATTTCCTCGTCGAGGGTGTCCGTGTCGGCATCCTCGCCGGCGACGACGAAGGCGACCGGTCGCTCCTGCCACTTCTCGTGGGGGACGCCGACGACGGCGGCTTCGGCCACGTCGTCGTGGGCCATGATGGCGTTCTCCAACTCGACGGAGGAAATCCACTCCCCGCCGGATTTGATGACGTCTTTCGCGCGGTCGACGATTTGGATGTAGCCCTCCTCGTCGACGGTGACCACGTCACCGGTCTTCAGCCAGCCGTCCTCGAAGTCCTCCTCGTTGGCCTCCGGCCGCATGAAGTACTCCTTGGTGACCCACGGACCGCGGACCCACAGTTCGCCGAACTCCTCGCCGTCCCAGGCGATTTCCTCGTCGTTCTCGTCGATGACCTTGAACTCGATGCCGGGGACCGTCAGCCCCTGTTTCTTGCGGTGTTTCAGTTGGGTTTCGTAGTCGGCGTCCTGCAGGCCGCCCTTCAGCTGGGAGACCGACCCCAGCGGCGACATCTCGGTCATCCCCCACGCGTGGAGCAGTTCCACGTCGCGGTCGTCGAACCACCGAATCATCGACTCCGGTGCCGCGGAGCCGCCGACGATGACCGTATCCAGCGTCGAGAGGTCCACGTCGTTGTCCTCGGCGTAGTCCATCAGGCCGAGCCAGACAGTAGGAACGCCCGCCGAAATCGTGACGCCCTCCTCCTCAATGAGGTGGACGATGTCCTCGGGGTCCGGCGACGGGCCGGGATAGACGTGCTTCGCGCCGGCCGCCGTCGCCGTAAACGGCATCCCCCACGCGTTGACGTGGAACATCGGCACGACGGGCATCACCACGTCCTCGTCGGCCATCGGGATGCCCTGCGGCGTCAGCGTCGCCATCGTGTGGCTCCACAACATCTTGTGGGTGTACTCGACGCCCTTCGGGTTGCCCGTCGTCCCCGAGGTGTAACACATGCCGGCGGGCTGGTCCTCGTCGAGGATTGGCCAGTCGTACTCCGTGGAGTGACCCTCGACGAACTCCTCGTAGGGAGTCGCATCGAGCGTCTCCGTCTCGGTCGAGGACATCACGACGAAGTCGACGCCCTCGAACTCGGGGGCGTCGGCGGCCGCTTGCGCCAGTTTCGGCGCCAGCGAGTCGTCGACGAAGATGAGCTGGTCGTCGGCGTTGTCGACGATGTACTGGATGTGCTCGTCGGGCAACAGCGGATTGATGGTGTGTAGTTGGGCGCCGATGGTCGGCACCGCGAAGTACGTCTCGAAGTGCCGGTGGTGGTTCCAACAGAACGTCGCTACGCGGTCGCCCTCCTCGATGCCGTGAGCCTCGAGGGCGTTGGCGAGTTGCGCCGTTCGGTCGTCGTATTCGCTGTACGTGTACCGCTCGATGCCTTCGTGTGTCCGTGAGACGATTTCCTTGTCCGGATACAGGTTCGCCGCACGCCACAGGAAGGGTCGAAGCGTCTGGTCAGTGCCTCCTGGCATAGCCGTCAGTACGAACGACCGTGACTTGGTTCTTGCCACGTGGAATCATAGCAATACCGGCAAAAACAGACGAGAGGTGTCGATTGAGGTTCACGCGACGCGGCGCGTCACAGCCAACCCCTCCCCGAGCGGCAGCAGCGTCGTCTCGAAGGCGTCGTCCGAACCGACGTGTTCGAGGTAGGCCGCGACCCCGGTCGCCATGTCGTTGTCCGACTCGCCCCCCTCGACGACGAGGCGGTGTATCTCCTCGAAGTCGAAGGGACCGGCGGTCATGTTGTCGGCGACGACGACGCCGCCGACCGGCACCTTCGAGCGGACGGCTTCGAAGGCCTCGACGTAGCGGTCCTTCTCGTTGTCGATGAGGACCAAATCGAAGGGGCCCCCGTAGTCGTCGACGATGTCGATGGCATCACCCAACTCGAAGCGGGCGATGTCCTCGAAGCCGCCCGCCGCGAGGTTCTCGCGTGCGTCGTCGAGTTCGTCAACGTCGATTTCGGTAAGGACGATTTCGCCGTCGTCGGGAAGCGCTCGCGCGAACCAGTAGGCGGAGTAACCGTACCCCGACCCGAACTCGAAGACACGCTCGGCGTCGACGAGGCCGGCGAGTTGCTGGAGCCAGCCGCCGACGGCGGGGCCGACGGTCGGAAAGCCAGTCTCCTCGGCGCGGTCGTCCATCGCTCGCAGTACGTCGTCCGGTTCTGGGCCGACAGTCGCGGCGAACGTCTCGACATCGTCGGAAACGGTCATACCCGCGTCGTCGTCCGGAGAGACGAAAAGCGTGCGGGCACCCCCCACGCGGCTGTGGCCCGCCTCGACGACGGTGTTTACAAAGCGGGCCGGCGTCTCACCGATATGTACCTCTTCACCGGTTACGAACCGTTCGGCGACCACGACACCAACCCGAGTGCAACCCTCGCGGGGACCTTCGACGGCCGCCGCGTCGCCGGCCACGAGGTCGTCGGCGAGGTGCTGCCCGTCGTCTTCGCCGACGCCGCAGCCGAGATGGCCGCATTGCTGGACGAACACAACCCC
>NZ_WPCC01000035.1 GCF_009741925.1 Natronomonas sp. CBA1123 | reverse complement strand
CGACCACGAGGTCACACGGCGGTATCTCGGTTCCGTCGCCGCGGCGGAGGTCGACGGACTCCCGCCGGAGTAGCGGCTCGGCGGCGTCGATTCGAGCTTCGCTGTCCAGCAACGTCACCGACCAGCCACGGCGGGCGAACTCGACGGCACGACGGCCCGCTCCATCGCCGACCACCACGACGCTGTCGCCGTCGGGGGCGGCGTGGACCGCGGTCGTCACCTCCGACCGCAGACGTGTCTCGTCGGTGGCGGCCTCTTTGCCGAGTTCGTTCCGGAGGGCGTCAGTGGGTTCCGGCGGCGCTTCGCCCTCCAGTGTCCCCGGCAGCGCGACCCATCGCTCGAAGGCATCCAATTCTGCGGGCAGGCGGCCGATAGAGCGGAGGTCGGTCTTCGTGAGAAAACCCAAAAGGCGGTTGGTGGGTTCGTACTCCCCGTCGACGCGGGCGAGAAAGCCCTGCGACTGCAGCGCCGCGACGAGACGCTCGGCCGACTCCGGGTCGATATCGGTGGCGTCGGCGACTGCCTCGGGCGTCCCCGCGGTCGTCGACAGCGCGTCGAGGGCGCCACAGCGGCGGGCCGCCCACAGCAACGCTATCTCGCGCCAGGGTGGCTCGCTTCGGTCCTGCGTTGGCATACGCCGACTTCGCGCTCCGGCCTCAAGAATCGCCACCCTGCATCGGGACGAACCGGACGCCGCCGAACTCCTCGCGGTCGATGCCACCCTCGCGTTTGACCGCGCGGACGAGTCGCTGTCGACGGTCGCCGACGGGCGCGAGCAACCGGCCGCCCTCCCGGAGTTGGTCGAGGACCGCCTCGGGTAACTCGCGGGCGGCGCAGGTGAGATACGCGGCGTCGTAGGGGGCGTACTCGGGCCACCCGTCGTGGCCGTCGCCGACGCGGACGTGAACGTCGTACCCGAGGTCGTCGAGTCGCTCTCGGGCCTCGGTGGCCAGCGACTCGACGTACTCGACGCTGTAGACGTTGCCGTCGCCGACGATTTCGGCCGTGACCGCGGCGTGATACCCACAGCCGGTGCCGATTTCGAGTACCGCTTCGCCCTTGCTCAAGGCGAGTCTGTCACACATGATGCCGACCATGTGGGGGGCAGAGACGGTCTGGTCGTTGCCGATGGGGAGCGGTCGGTCGGCGTAGGCACTCCCTTGTCGCTCCGGTGGAACGAACTCGTGTCTCGGGACGGCCTTCAGCGCCTCGATGGTCGATTCGCGTTCGATGCGGCCGCTCTCGGCGAGCGCCTCGACCATCCGCTCGCGACGGGTCTCGAAATCCGATTCGGGGTCGTCGTCGCGTCGGAACACGGTCCTACCAGGCGGACCACGCCCGCTGGGTGGAGTTCTCGTCGCGGGCGTACACCCGCTTGAGGTCCTTCGCGAGCGCCGCGTCGCCAGCGTGGTCGTAGCCCTCTCGGTAGTAGTCGGTGGCGTCCTCTCTGACCAGCAGGCGCTCGACGGTGAACTCCTCGCCGCCGTACTCGTGGGTCCGGCCGACGACGAACTCCTCGTCGCCGGGCACCTGTATCTTCACGCTTCGGGTCTCGTCGTGGCCGCCGTCCTTCGGGTGTAGCGTCAGGTTCACTGCGACGTTGCCGACCGCACGCGTCCACAGCGTCTTTACGTCCTCTGCGCTGGCTTCGTCGACGCGGGCGCCCTCGGTGGTCTCGATGGAGGTGATACGCGCTGTGAGAATCGCCTCGTCGGTTTCGACGAGGAACTCGTCACCCGTCGACAGTTCCTCCTCGGGCGGCACTTCGACCCGTGCCTCCGTCGATTCGTCGTCCTGGGAGACGATGACCCGGCGGTCGACGCGGGACTCCTCTTCGATGGTCGTCTTGTGAACGTGGCTGCACTCGCTGCACCGAACCGTGGCCTGCCCACCGTGGTTGAGCACCTCGTGGGCGGTCTCGTCGGCCGGCGAACAGGAGGGACACCGAACCGCGACGCGCTGTTGACTCATTGGCCGCACTTGACGGTGCGAACGTATAAGCGCGTGGCTCCGACGATGACGAGGCTTCGACCGTGACCTGCCGATAGGATTATTTCACCGGCCACCGCGTTCGATGCCGTGTCCCTCGCCGATTCGGCGGTTCGGATGTATCTGTTCTACGCCTTCGCCACCATCGGGTTCGTCTCCATCGGGGCCATCCTCGGGACGTTCCTCCCGGGCGGGGTCGCGCTGTTCGTCGGTTTTCTCGTCTTACTTGTGGTCGTCCTCGGGGGACTGTTCTGGTACGCTCGGTTCTGAGCGTCACTCGACGGTCGGGAGCCCGATTTCCTCCCCATCTCGCGGTTTCACCGCTCGACCTGAGGAAGTTCCACTTCCTCCCCATCCACGTACACCGTCGGCTCCCGCAGAATGCCGTCGAGGTGGATGGGCGCGTCGTTGTCGCCGCCGATGCCGGCGTCGTCGCCCAGTGCGATGTGGACGGTCCCGCCGGCCTTCTCGTCGAGCAAAACGCTGCCGACGAGGTCGGTGACGCCGATGTTCGTCCCGATGCCGAGTTCGGCCATGTTGTAGGCGTTCTGTCCAACCTGCTCGGCGGCCTCCTCGACATCGGCGCGGATGGCGTCGTCGCCGATGGAGGTGACGTAGCCGTCTTCGACTTCGAAGGTAACCGTCTGTCCCTCGTCGAGCAGACCGTGGGGTCGGATGGTACCGTCGACGACGTAGGTGCCCTCGGCGGATTCGGGGCTGATAAACACCTCGCCGGCCGGGAGGTTCGAGAAGTCGCCCGGTTCGTGGACGATGCCGGTGTCGTCGTTCCAGACGCGGTCGCCCAACTCGAAGGTGATGTCGGTGCCCTGCGGCGAGGTGACGCGGATTTCCTCGGCGCCGTCGACGTTCTCGAGCATCGCCTCGCACTCGGCGGCGATGGCGTCGTAGTCGGCGTCCAGTCCCGTCGTGAACACCTCTTCGGTGATGCCCGGCAGCGTCGCGCCGCGGGCGCCGCCGTCGGTCGCGTCCGAGCGGGCACGGGTGTGGCTGAGGCTCTTCGTCGTCGGCGCGAGGAAGGCGTCGGCCGACGCCAAGGCCCCGGCGACCGGTTCGGGTGGCTCCGCGCCGTGCTGTGGTCCCGGCGGATAGCGGACGATGACGGCATCGTCGGTGGCTTCGAGGGCGGCGTCGTACAGCGCCTCGCCGATGGGCTGGCGTTTGTCGTCGGTGACGACGACGCAACTCTCGTCGGATTCGACGGCGAGACACTGCTGGACGGCGGTCTCGGCCGCCGCGGCGACGGCTTCGGGGTCTTCGATATCGAGTACGTCCGAATCGCTCATGTCCGGACCTGCGTCCGAGACGACGAAAAGGATTGGCTTCGCGGACTACTCCTCGCGGAGTTTGAACTTCTGGACTTTCCCGCTGGGGTTCTTCGGCAGTTCCTCGACGAAATGGTACTCACGGGGCCGCTTGAAGTCCGCGAGGTCGTCGCTGTCGAGGACGAACGACTCCAGGGCGTCGGCGTCGGTGTCGCCGACGACGTAGGCGACGACCTGCTCGCCCCACTCGGGATGCGGTTCGCCGACGACTGCCGCCTCGACTACGTCGGGATGCGAAAAGAGAACGTCCTCGACTTCGGTCGGATAGACGTTCTCGCCGCCGGTGATTATCATGTCGTCCTTCCGGTCGACGACGTAGAGGTAGCCGTCGTCGTCGAGGTAGCCGAGGTCGCCGGAGTAGTACCACTCGACGCCACCCTCCTCCCGGAGGGACTCGGCGGTCGCCTCCGGGCGGTTCCAGTACTCCCGCATCGTACACGGTCCGGCGAACAGTATCTCGCCGATGTCGCCCTGCTCGACCTCCTCGTCGGGCGCGCCGTCGGGTTCGACGACCCGGAGGTCGTGGTTCAGCGCGGGTTTGCCCGCCGACCCCTGTTTCGGTATCTGCTCGTCGGGATGTTGGAACGTCCCGCAGGGGCCGATTTCGGTCATGCCGTAGGCCTGGAGGTAGTCGTCACAGAACTGCTCCATACAGGCGTCGAGTACCTCCTTCGGCATCGGCGAGGCGCCGTAGAGGCCGAGCCGCAGCGAGGAGGTGTCGGCGTCGACCTCCTCGGCGGCGTGGGCCAGTCCGTTCCACGCCGTCGGCGCGGCGAACATCACGGACACGTCGTGTTTCTCGATGTCCTGAAGTACAGCGACGGGGTCGAACTCGTGGTGGACGACGCTTTTCGCACCAACCTGAATCCGGGGGAACAGGGCAGCGTGTAACTCCGCGCAGTGATACAGCGGCAGCGCGGACAGCCCCACGTCGTCCTTCCGGAGGCCGCCCTCCGCGACGCAGATGAGGTTGTGTTCGACCATGTCGCGGTGTTCGTGGACGACGCCCTTCGGCCGACCCGTCGTCCCCGAGGTGTAGATGAAGGCGTACACGTCGTCCTCGGAGACGACCGTGTCTGGCCGCTCTGCCGGCGCCGCTTCGATGATGGCGTCGAAGTCGTGGGTGTCGTCGGGGGCGTCCTCTTCGATGAAGACGTACTCCTCGACGGTGTCGAGGTTTTCGCGGGCGCCTTCGACCGCCTCGCGGGTGTCGTCCTCGTAGATGAGGACGCTCGATTCGGCGTCGTTGCAGATGAACTCGACCTCGCCGGCCGGCAGGCGGTAGTTCAGGGGGTTGAACACCGCGCCGAGTTTCGCACACGCGAACACCGTACAGACGATTTCCGAACCGTTGTACAGCATCGTCGAGACGCGGTCGCCCTTCTCGACGCCGAGGTCGGCCAAGGCGTTCGCCAGTCGGTCGGCGCGCTCGTCGAGTTCCGCGAACGTGTAGCGGCGGTCCCGCCGCGGATACACCAGCGCCTCTTTCTCGGGATACTTTTCGGCGGTGAGTTCCAGCGTGTCCGCTATCGTGGGGTGCATACTCAACCCACAGACGCCGGGGTGTTAACGGTTCGGCCGGCCACCTCCCTGCGGCGTGGAGAGAAACGGTTATTCCCGTCGGCACACGACCCGGAGGTATGAGCATTCAGGTCGCGGTCAACGGCTACGGAACCATCGGCAAACGCGTTGCCGACGCCGTCGCGCTCCAACCCGACATGGAGTTGGTCGGCGTCGCCAAGACCCGCCCCAACCACGAGGCGGAACTCGCCGTCGAAAACGGCTATCCGCTGTACGCCGCAATCGAGGACCGCGTCCACCTGTTCGAGGAAGCCGGCATCGAGTTGACCGGCACCGTCGAGGAGCTGGTCGAAGCCGCCGACATCGTCGTCGACGCCTGCCCGTCCGGCATCGGTGCCGAGAACAAGTCGCTGTACGAGGAGTACGACACGCCCGCGCTGTATCAGGGCGGCGAGGACGCCGACCTCGTCGACGCCTCGTTCAACGCCCGAAGCAACTTCGAGGAGGCCACCGACGCCGACCACGTCCGCGTCGTCTCCTGTAACACGACCGGCCTCTCGCGACTGCTCGCGCCGCTACAGGAGGAGTACGGCGTCGAGAAGGCCCGCGTCACCCTGGTCCGCCGCGGCGGCGACCCCGCCCAGACCGGCCGAGGTCCCATCAACGACATCCTGCCGAACCCCGTCTCGCTGCCCTCGCATCACGGCCCCGACGTGAACACCATCTTCCCAGACCTCGCTATCGACACGCTCGGGTTGAAGGTGCCCGCGACGCTGATGCACACCCACTCGGTCAACGTGACGCTGGAGGACGCCCCCGACGCCGACGAGGTGCGGGAGTTGCTCGACGCTCAGTCCCGAACGTTCCTCGTCCCCGAATCCTACGACATCGACGGCGCCGGCAAACTGAAAGAGTACGCGATGGACCGCGGCCGACCCCGTGCGGACATCTGGGAGAACTGCATCTGGTCGGAGTCCATCAGCGTCGAGGGCGACGACCTGTATCTGTTCCAGGCGATTCACCAGGAATCCGACGTGGTACCGGAGAACGTCGACGCCATCCGCGCCGTGTTGGGAACTGCCGACGCCGAGGAGTCCATCCAGCGCACCAACGAGACGATGGGCGTCGGTTTCTAATCTCCGTCCGCGTCGGATATCGATTTCTGCCCTCGACAGAAGGCTTTTGATGGCGACTCACATACCGACGGGTATGCGCCGTGACGACCGCGACGACCCCTTCGACGACATCTTCAGCGAGATAGAGCGAATGATGGAGGAGATGACGGGCGGCGTGAGCGCGGCGGGCAACGCCGGTTTCGGTAGCGACGCCCACGTCTCCATCTACGAGACCGACGACCAACTTCGGGTCGTCGCGGACATGCCCGGCGTCCGCAAGGAAGACATCGACATCAAGTGTGACGGCCGCCACGTCACCATCTCGGCGTCGACGGACACGAGCGACTACGAGGAGCGCATCGAACTCCCCGCCCGCGTCGACGAACACTCGGCGTCGGCGACGTTCAACAACGGCATCCTCGAAATCACGCTCGACCGAACCGGCAACTCGGCGAACATCGACCTCGACTGAGGCCTCGGCGCTCGGTTTCCCTCTTTCGGACTCCTATTCGAAACGAACAGTACGTTAGCGGTCTCGACGTGCAGTCCGACGGATGAGGGCGGCGAGGCGGTCGTAGAAGCCCGCGTCGTACTTCGTCGCTGCGTCGACCGTCGGGCGGGCGTTCGTCTCGTTGACGACCGCGCGGTCGCCCGAGACGAGGATGTCGACGCCGAGCCAGTCGATGTCGAGGGCTTCGGCCGCGTCTTCGGCCAGTTCGCGGTGCTCTGGCGGTAGTTCGACCCCCTCGGCGACGGCGCCGCGGTGGACGTTGTGTTTCCAGCGCCCCGCCCGTCGCTCGGCGTCGGGGAGGCGGCGCTCGACGGCGCCGACGTACTCCCCGTCGACGACCATCGCCCCGATAGTCGCGGGCGTCGGGGAGGTACTCCTGGACCAGAAACGACCGGTCGCCGGTCGCGCGGTAGTCGTGGACCAAGGAGAGGTAATCGCACACGCCGAAGAACGAATCGAGGTCGCCCGCTTTGGCGATGCCGACGCCACGGGTCGTCGAGTTCGGCTTGACGACGACCGGCGGGTCGAACCGCTCGAAGGTCGCCCGGAGTTCGGACTCGTCGACGGGATTCGAGACGTACACCGACTCGGGGGTCGCGACGCCCGCGCGGTCGAGACGGGCGAGTGCGCCGGCTTTGTTCCGCGAGCGGAGGATGGCCTCCCGGTCGTTGACCCACGGCACGTCCAGTAAGGCGTCGGCGACGCCGCCTTCCATCAGCCGCGAGGGGAAGACGAAACCGGCGTCGAACTCCCCGTCGGCAAGCGGCTCGGCGAGCGGTTGGGCGCGCTCGCTCGTAGGAACGTACGTCGCCTCGATGTCGCGTTCGGCGAGCGGGTCGCGGATTCGTTCGAGTGTTTCGGCGTCGGTCGCGACCGCGAGCCGGAGCATACCCTACAATGGGTGGCTGTGGCACTTAAATCGGCGCGCTCGGCGGGCCGCATAACGCGACCGTACTGTACACACAGGGCGACTAACTTTGTCGGTGCTTCACCCAGTGCCGACCGCATGACACACCAGTACTCCTGTAGCGCCTGTGCGTTCGAAGTTCACTCGGACGACGACGACGAAATCGTCGAACTCGTCCAGAACCACGCCAACGAGTATCACGACATGTCGCCGTCGGACGACGACGTTCGAGACGGCATGCAAACTGTCTGAGGAACTGCTGACCCACGGTCCCTTCTGTCTCAATCGTCGTCGGCGTCCGTGCGGGCCTGCCGTTCGGCCGCACGCTCGATGAACTCCTCGGGCAGTTCGTCTATCTCGCCGGCCTGGACGCCCCAGAGGTGTGCGTAGAGTCCGCCCTCGTCGAGTAGGTCTTCGTGGGTGCCTCGCTCGACGATTTCGCCGTCTTCGAGGACGACGATGGTGTCGGCGTCCTTGATGGTCGACAGGCGGTGGGCGATGGCGAAGGTCGTTCGGTCGGCGGTGAGGCGGTCCAGCGACCGCTGAATGAGCATCTCGGTTTCGGTGTCGACGTCGCTGGTCGCCTCGTCCAACACGAGGATGGCGGGGTCTTTGAGGACCGCCCGGGCGATGGAGATGCGCTGGCGTTGGCCGCCGGAGAGTTTGACGCCGCGCTCGCCGACCATCGTGTCGTAGCCGTCGGGGAGGTTCGTGATGAAATCGTGGGCCTCCGCGGCCTTGGCGGCCTCGATTACGGCCTCCTCGTCGGCGTCGAAGGTGCCGTAGGTGATGTTCTCCCGGACGGTACCGTAGAAGAGGAACGTGTCCTGTCCGACGTAGCCGATGTGCTGTCGCAGGGAGGGGAGGGTCACGTTCCGGATGTCCTGCCCGTCGATGCGTATCGCCCCCTCGTCGACGTCGTACAGTCGGAGGAGGAGTTTCAACACCGTCGATTTCCCGGCGCCCGTGGGCCCGACGAGCGCGAGCGTCTCGCCGCCGTCGACGGTGAAGTCGATGTCCTCGACGATGGTCTCCTCACCGTCGTAGCCGAAGGTCACCTCGTCGTACTCGACGCGGCCCGACTCGACGTCGAGGGGTTCGGCGTCGGGGTCGATAGCGAGGCGGTCGGGTTCGTCCATCAGCCCGAAGATGCGCTCGGAGGAGGCGTAGGCCCGCTGATACATGTTGATTATCTGGCCGAACTGGGCCATCGGCCAGATGAACCGCTGGGTGAAGAGGATGAAGACGACGAACGTCCCGACCGAGAGGTCGCCGGTCAGCGGACCGGGTGCGGTGCCGGTGAACACCCACAGCCCGCCGACGATGAACGTGACGACGAAGCCGATGCCCGCGAGCAGTCGGAGGCCGGGGAAGAACTTGATGCGGGTTTCGATTGCGTCCCAGTTGGCGTCGAAGTACTCCATCGACACGTCGTCGACCCGGTCGGACTCGTAGGGTTCGGTGTTGGCGGATTTGATGACCTGAATCCCGCCGAGGTTGTTCTCCAGTCGGGAGTTTACCTTTCCGACCGACGAGCGGACGCGGGCGTACTTCGGCTGGATAATCCGGATGAACAGGTAGGTGAAGCCGGCGATGAGCGGCACCGGAAGCAGCGCGATGAGTGCCAACTGCCAGTTGTAGTACAACAAGACGCCGCCGATGCCCAACACCATCACCGACAGCCGGAACATCGAGTTCAGGCCGTCGTTGAGGAACCGTTCGAGGCGGTTGACGTCGTTCGAGAGGATGGACATCAACTCGCCGGTCTGTTTGTCGGCGAAGAAGTCCATGTTCAACCGCTGCATCGTGTCGTAGGTGTCCGTCCGGATGCTGTGTTGGATGTTCTGTGCGAAGGAGTTGAACCCCCAGTTGCGTATCCAGTGGAACGCCGCCCCGAGCGCGAAGGCGCCGGCGATGATGCCGATGACGACCCAGAACTGCGTCACCTCGTCGGTCGGCGTCCACGCCTCCGGCACCAGCCACAGCGAAAACGCCTGCTCGCCGAACACCGAATCGATGGCCAAGCCGAGCATGATGGGCGGCAGCAAATCGAGCAGTCGCGCAAAGATGCTCGCGAGAACCCCGACGGTCACCTGTAACGCGTTCGGTCGGCCGTACTCGGCGAACAGCCTGCTCATCGGGTTCTCCGCGTTCTCCCGTTGCTCCTCGAAGGGGTCGTCCTCGTCGGCCCCGACGGCACTCTCCGCCATTACCTGAACTGCCTGTTCGGTCAGTATAACGCTTGGCACATCGGCCGGACGGGCCGCTACACCTCGAAGACGAGTCGGTCACCGACCTCGACGCCGCGGTCGTCGGTCCACCCGCGATTCACTTCGAGGACGTACTGCCCCGTGCCGGTGTACTGCTGGTCGTTGCCGTTCTCGTCGGGTCCTGGAGCGGGTGCCTCGTGGATTTCGGTAATCGTCCCGTCGGAATCGACGAATACGATGTCGAGGCCGAAGTCCATCTCCCGCATCACGTAGGTCCGCTCGGCGACGCTGTCGTGGACGAACAGCATTCCCTGGTCGTCGGCCAGCGATTCGGTGTCGCTCAGGCCCACGTAACGCTTCGAGAACGTGTCGGCGACGGCGGCGTCGACTCGCCCCAACGCCTCGCCACTGTCGGCGTCGACGACGGTCACGTCGGTGTGCTCGTAGCCGGAGTCACCGGGGTTCGAGGCGTCGTAGCCGGCCAGAAGCGACGGGAACACG
Source organism: Natronomonas sp. CBA1123 (assembly GCF_009741925.1). Lineage (GTDB taxonomy): Archaea > Halobacteriota > Halobacteria > Halobacteriales > Haloarculaceae > Natronomonas. Next base: position 23,638 of record NZ_WPCC01000035.1, on the reverse strand, counting down.
CCCATCGCGAACCCGAGATAGACGAGCAACGCGAGAACTACGACCGCCGAGAGCGCGTAGCCGAGCCGGCGTCGGTCCATCACGCCGACGGACGGGCCGGCCGGCGAAAAGCGTGCCGACGGCCACTCATTCCGGCAACTCGAAGGCGACCCGGTCGCCGACTTCGATTCCGCGGTCGGTCGTCCAGTTGTGGTTCACCTCGAGGACGTACTGTCCGCGGCCGGAGTAGCGCTGGGATTCGCCGTCCTCGTCGGGTCCGGGTGCGGGGGCGTGGTGAATCGACGTTATCGTCCCGTTGGAATCGATGTAGACGATGTCGATGGCGAAGTCCATCTCCCGCATCACGAACGTCAGGTCCCGCTCGGAGTCGAAGACGAACAACATCCCGCGGTCCTCCGGCAGTGATTCGGTGTCGCTCAACCCGGTGTACCGGAGCGTCCCGTTGTCGGCGATGGCGGCCTCGACGGCCCCCAGTTCGGCGTCGCCGTCGCCGTCCTGTACCGTGACGGTCGTCTGGGCGTAACTGCTGTGGACCGGCGTCGCAGTGGGCGTCGGTTCGTCGGTCGGCGTCGGTTCCGCCGTCGACTGTCCGCCGGCGTCGAACGGGCCGACACAGCCGCCGAGGGCGGCGGCGACGACCACCACGACGAGCGCCCACGTCCGGTGTCGCGTCATTTCCACTCCCTCGGGACGGAACGTGCCTAAACGTTCCGTCACCGGCGACGACCGGCCGGCGCGGAAGGCAAGGGTTAACTCTACGGGCCGGTTTCGGCCGAGTGCGGGCGCGTGGTCTAGTGGCTATGACGCGTCCCTTACAAGGACGAGAAGATGGTTCGATTCCATCCGTGCCCACTTTTCGAACGGTCGTCGCCGCGAAAGGCCTATGCGCCGCCACGACCCACCACGTAGTATGTCAGGACGTGCCGGTTCGGACTGCCCGGAGTGTGGCGGACGACTGGAATCCATCGATGGGATGGAGTACGAATGCGGCGACTGTGGCCGGACGTTCGACTCCGCGGACGTGTTCCTTATCTAGCCTCGATTCAGTCTCATCGCCGCGCCGGCTTTCGAAACCCTTTTTGATAGCGTCGGCGTCGTTGCGTCTGCAAGCCGCCTTAGCTCAGACTGGGAGAGCACTCGACTGAAGATCGAGCTGTCCCCGGTTCAAATCCGGGAGGCGGCATCCTATTACCGGTTGAATAATATTCGACAGTGCCTTCGTCGTCCTACGGTTCCGAAACTCCTCGTTCGAGTGCAACCGGTCACTGGACGCACCCCGTCACGTCCGGTGTTCTGCAATAACCGACGAACGAACGCTGAGTAGGCTTATTGTGGCAGTCCCCGTACGTACAGCATGGTTCGGAAGCGCACAATCGCCCTCGGGGTCGTCGGTGGCGTCATCGCTGGATTCGGGGCGGCGAACATCTATCAGCGCGTCGCCACGGAGACGGTTCCCTACACCGTCGTCGCGCGCCTCGACGACGTGGAACTGCGTCGGTATCCGAAGGTGGTCATCGTGGAAACGACCGCTGATTCGCAGACGGCCGCATTCCGACGGCTGTTCCAGTACATCGCAGGGGCGAACGCGGACACGACTGAAATCGAGATGACTGCGCCAGTCGAACTGTCCGCGGGCGGAGCGACGATTTCGATGACCGCACCGGTCGAAGTCAGCGGTGAGGACGGCAGTCGAATGCGGTTTTATCTCCCGGCGGAGTACGACATCGAGAGCGCGCCTCGGCCGACCGAGGATTCCGTCGAGCTTCTCGAAATTTCGGAGCGAACCGTCGCAGTCCGTCGGTTTTCGTGGCGGCCGACCGAGGCACGCATCGACAGCGAGACCGAGGCGTTACTCGATAAGCTCGACGCGGCGAACGTTCCGCTCGCGGGTGAGCCGTTTTTTATGGGCTACGACGCGCCGTGGACGCTTCCGTTCCTGCGCCGAAACGAGGTCGCCGTCGAGGTCGAGAGCTCGTTTTGAGCGGCGATGGCCGGCTTACTCCTCGCCGTCGCCGCTTCCCGACGTTGTGTTCAATTCGAGGTCCATCCACTCGACGGTGCCGTTCTCGACGATGGCCGCTGGCTCCACGTTCGGGTCCGTCAGCACCTGTCGGGCGAGGCCGACCGGACCGGCCCGTGGTGGTGGCAACTGCGAGGTGTCGGACGTTTCGAAGGCGGTTTCAGTTTCCTCGCCGACGACGACGCGCATCGCCATCCCAAACGATTCGTGTGGGGCACACTCTAGGTCGTAGACGCCCGGCGTCTCGAAGGCGTAGAGCCACGTGCTCGGTTGGGGTGGGCCGTGCCCCTCGTCGTCGGTGCCGTTTTCGTCGCCGGTGTCGTCTTCGCCGCTCTCGTCGTCCGCCTCGGTATCCTCGGAGTTGGCTCCATCGCTCGTCTCTTCGCCGCCGTTCTCGGCCGGTGGCATGACGATGTCGTCCGGAAGCGAGTTCGGGTCCCAACCGAGCAGTGGCGACGAGATGGGTCCGACGCCGGGTGGGAGTCGACGTTGCATCCCGAAGGCGGGGTGATAGGACGTGACCGTGTGGTCGGGCGTCTCGAAGACGAACTTCACCACGTCACCGGGGTTGACGTGGAGCCCTGTCGGCTGATAGAAGAAGTCCGCGGGTCGCTCGGGGTTCGTCGACGGCTGGATGAGCGTCCGAACGACGTGGACCGTGTTTCCGACGACCGCACCGTCGTCTTCGTCGCCGTCCTCGGATTCGTGTTCGTCTGCGACAGCGACGCCGCCAGCGCCTCCGACGACGCCAAGGGCGGTTCCGGCGCCGACGAGCTTCATCACGTCACGTCTGTAGGTACCGCGACCCGTCGTCGGTGTCTGTGCGTACTGGTCGTGTTGGTGGTGCTGCGGTCCCATGGGTGGGGTACTGCAACCGGGAAGTTAGTTATAAACCAGAATCCGAAACACCGTCGAACCGTATGTTCGTGCTTATTTTCGCCCGCATCGCAGTCAGCACGGCGTACCGCGAACGGTGTCGACCGTACTGACGATACGTTTTCCTTACGCGCACAACGAATGTTGGATACTGCGGTGGTGTGGTTGCGTAATGTTACTCTGCTCGTTCGGCGACGACTCTGTTCGACCCACCGACGCGAAGCCGTCGGGTCCGAAAGCTGGCGTCTTCCAGCACTGTCTCGATGGTTGCCTCGTTGTCGTGCGGTTCGACGACGAGCAGTCGACAGTCCGGGCGTGCGAGCGTTCCTTCCATCCCCGCAAGCACGGCGGGAGCGGCTCCTTCGACGTCTATCTTGACGACGTTCGGCGGAGGGTGGACACCCGCCGTGACGGCGTTGTCCGCGGTCGTCGTCTCGACGGTGATGGTCCGGACCGCGTCGTCGGTGGTCGCGTAGCCGTCCTCGATGGAGCCTTCCCTCGACCCGGCCTCGTCGGTCCCGATGACGAAGAACGTCCGTTCGCCCTCGCCGTCCGAGAGGGCACGCGACTCTATCTCGCGAGGAGCGTCGTTTCGCTGGAGAATGTGTCGCAGTCGCTCGACGTTCGGCGGGTACGGTTCGAAGGCGACGACGCGACCGTCCTCCAGTACGTCGCCAGCGATTCACGAGAAGGGGCCCACGTTCGCGCCGACGTCCCAGAACACGTCGTCTTCGTTCAGTTCGTCGACGATGGTTCTGGCGACGGGGCGTTCCTACCCGGAGATGCTGACGACGTTGTCCAATTCGGCGGTGCTTCCGATGCCGATATCCGCCGTTGCGGGACCGATTTCGACGCTGAGCGCCTCTCCGTATCGGAGTCGGTACAGCGCCACGTACCGCGTTCTCAGGTGGGCGTCGATGTCGACCCGGCGTACGGCGTCTTTCAGCCTCGGCCGATACAGCCACGACCGGTCCGAATCGAGGAGCGAATGTCCGCCCGCACTGTCCGAAACCCAACTCGAAGTAATGGTATGCGTCGGATAGCCCGGCCGGATTGCGGTGTCAGTTCCCCGCTAGGGCGTCGATGGCGATGGCGGCGGCGACGAGGCTCTCTTTCGGTGCGTTCCCGGAGTCGCCGACGTGGAGCTCATGGGTATTCCGAAGCGAGAAGCGGCCTTCGAGTCGACCAAACGCCTCGCCGTTCGGGCCGGTGATGGTGTACTCGCGTGGGCGCCAGCCGATGACTTCGACGACGTTCCGTGCGGCCTCCAACAGCGTGTGCTGTGATTCGATGACTGCCCAGAGGTCGCCGTCGGGCGAGCGGACCCGCCAGACGTGTTTGAACGAGGTGAAATCCGTTTCGAGGACGGCGATGTCGTCGTCGGTGCCGGCCTCAGTCAGGGTGTAGTTGCCGTCGTCGCCGTCGACGCAGCGAGCGCCGACGGCGTAGAATGGTCGGCCGCGTGCATCGAGAAACGTGAACGCCTTCCTCGTCTCGAATGGCCTCCGTTTCGTCTGCAAGAGGAGCGCGCCCGAATCGTCGTAGACGCGGCACTCGGTCCGGAGCAGGTTTCGTTCGATGACGTAGTCGCTGCCGGTCAAATCGACGGTGGCGATGGAGTCATCGGCTGTCATGTGCGACTCTTCGTTCTGAACCGTCCTGAAACCACTCACCGGTGTGGAGTGCCGAAAGCTAACACGAACCAAGAACTCAAGTGGGCTTCACTCCTCCGGTCGGGTATGGAGACGACCGAGCGGCCGACGTTCGAAACGGAGGCCGGAGAGGAGATTTACCAGTACGTCGAACGGCACGGCACCGCGGCGCGGCATCGGGTTCGAGAGGTCACGTCGCTGCCGCCCGAGGAGTTCAGCGAGGCGCTCGAACAGCTGGAATCGAGGGGGTATCTCGAAGACGACGGCGGGACGCTACAGGTCGCCCTCGACGTGGGGTCGGTGGAGTCCTACACCGCCGGCGACGTCGAGTACACGATTCGGCCGGCCAAGCAGTCGGATTTCGACGGGCTCATCGACACCATCCGGGACGTGACGGCGAAGGATACCTACGTCGTCGCCGAATCCATCGCCGAGCAACTGCTGTACGAGGACGCCGTGACGCGGCACAACAGCGTCGAATCGCGGGTGTTCTTCGTCGCTACCGTCGACGGCGACGTCATCGGGTGGGCACACCTCGATTTGCCGCAGGTCGATAAACTCCAGAGCACCGCTCAACTCACCGTCGGCGTCCGCGGAGACTACCAGGACAACGGCATCGGGAGTCGACTGCTCGCACGCGCCCTCGATTGGGCGGAGGCCAACGGCTACCGGAAGGTGTACAACAGCGTCCCGACGACCAACGACGAGGCAATCGTCTTCCTCGAAGACCACGGCTGGGAGACCGAAGGCATCCGCAAGGACCACTACACTATCGACGGCGACCACGTCGACGAAGTGATGTTGGCGTACACGTTCTGAGCGCCGCGCGTTCGATGCACCTCTTGAATGGGCCTTCAGTGCGGGGTGTAACCTCTATACTGGTTCGTGTGAAACGTCATGGAGAACCATGAATATAGATAGCACACGTCACCTCCAACTCGACCGGGAGAGTCGGGGGGACGCGCTACTACCGCAACGCCGTCGAACGACACTGGGACCCCTTCGATATCGACCTCGAGGCCGACCGCGAGGCGCTGGTCGAGTCCCTACAATCCGCACCCGATGCCGAAGAGCGACTCGACAACTTCCGGATGGGCGTGGCACGGTTCGGTGCCGGCGAGCAGGCAGTCACCGAGGACCTCGCGCCGCTTGCGACGGCGCTCGACGACATCGACGACCAACTGTTCATCACGACGCAGTTGTACGAGGAGGGCAAACACACCGACCACTTCGACCGCTACTGGCGGGAGGTCATCCACCCCGTCGAGGAGGAACTCGGCTTCGAGACCTCCTCGCCGACCGACGAGAAGTGGTTCAACGAGGAGTACAACGACCTCTTCGAGCGCAACGAGGAAGCGATGCACCGGTTGCTCGACGAGCCCACGCCGGAGAACTTCGCCCGCGCGTACTGTCACTACCACCTCGTCATCGAGGGCATCCTCGCCCAGACCGGCTACTACGGCCTCCAGCAGGCGTACTCGAAGGACAACCACCCCGACCTCCCGTACCTGCCGGGACTGTACGAGGGCTTTACGCTCATCCGACAGGACGAGGGCCGACACGTCGGGTTCGGGATGGCGAAACTCAAGGAACTCGTCTCCGAGGGCGACGTCGACCCCTCGCTGCTCGACGAGACGGTCAACGAACTCCTGCCGTTGGTCGACGGCATCGCCGCCAACCCCGACGAGGAGTACCGCGAGGACATCGGGCCGAGCCCCGAGGAACTCCAGCAGTTCGCCACCGAGAAACACCTCCAGCGGATGGAGCAAATCAAAGACGCCGCAGAGGACGTGCCGGACCTCGAATCGCTCACGGAACTGGAGGGCGTCGGTGACTGAGACGGCTCAGTACCGATAGACTGCGTCGGCGATGCCCGCGGTTTGCCCGACGCCGACGAGTGCGAGCGACGCCGCGAGCGCGGGTTCGGTTCCGGTGGCGACGCCGAGCGTGTAGCCGACCGCACCGAGCACGCACAGCACCGCCCCGCCGAAATAAATCCACGCGCCCTCCCGCACCCGTCGACCGGTGTAGACGAACCCGGCGGCGGGTAGTCCAATCCAGCCGTACAGTGCGACTGAAAACAGCGCGGTCGAACCGCTGTCGACGCGGAAGCCGACCGTTCCGGCCACCGTGACGAGGAAGCCGACGGTGATGACCGTCCGCCACGCCCACAGCACGCCCTCGCTCATCTCTCGCCAGGACGTGACGGCGAAGGCCGCGAGCAGGATGCTCATCACGACGTGGGCGACGAACAGCGTGTAGGTTTCGACGCTGCCAAGGTGGGCGGCGGTGACGAACGCCCACGCCAGCGGGACCAACACGACCGGTCCGGTCTCTCTCGCGTTTCGGAACACAACACCGATTCGCGGCGGGACGACAAATAGCTCCGTCCACATCGGTCGGTGTACTCGTCTCACTCGTCGCCGACGAACACCGTCTTCAGCCGACTGCCGCAGTTCGGACAGCAGAACGTCTGCCACTTCGTCTCGTCGAGCCCGCCCATCGTCTTCGTCCGGACCGCCGTCTCGCGGTCGGCCGTCGTCCCGCAGGTGTCACACTCGAAACTGTCGCCGCCGACGGGCATGCTCGGAGTGAGGGCCCGCTGAACCCTGAGCCTTACGTCGGTTCGATTCTGACGATTCGGTCGTCGGAGTCGACCGGGAAGTCGGTGAGCGTCCGCCCGTCGCGGTTCGAGGTGAGCAGGTACAGCGCGCCGTCGGGGCCCTCTTCGACGTGCCGCAGTCGGCCGTATTCGCCCTCGTAGAGTCGGTGTGCGGTCGCGGTGTAGCGGTCGTCCAGCCAGTCCGCGTCGAAGCGTCTCCCGCCGTCGGGCCCCGACCCGTCGGCGTTGAGGGTCACACAATACAGCGTCTGGGAGCGCAACCCGGCGACGAACAGTCGATTGTGCCATTCGGGTATCGCCTCGCCGGTGTAAAACGTGCTGCCGGAGGGCGCCCACGTCGTGTCGGCGCCGGTGTTGAGAATCGGCGGCGTGAACGCCTCGCTCTCGCCGTAGGCGTTGTACTGGACGCCGCCGGGGCCACCGCGGGCGACGTTCCAGCCGTAGTTTCCGCCGGGGCGTAACGCCGACACCTCGTCGCGGTTCAGCGGCCCGTGTTCGGCGACCAGCGGCTCCCCGTCCGGCGTGAAATCGATACCCTGTGGGTTCCGGTGGCCGAGCGTGTACGTTCGGGGGTCACCGCCCGCCCCGAAGTCGGGGTTCCCGGGTGCGGGGTCGCCGTCGAGGGTTACCCGAAGCACTGCGCCGCCGAGGGAATCGGGGTCCTGTGCCACCTCGGCGCCGTCCTGTGCGTCGCCGGCCAGTATCCAGAGGTGGCCGTCGGGGCCGACTTCGATGCGGCCGCCGTTGTGCCAGTCGTTGGCCGGAATCCCGTCGACGACAACCGAGACCTCGTCGGTGTCGACGTCGTAGCGGACGACTCGGTTCCGGAGGGCGTCGTCGGCGGTGTAGTAGACGAACAGGACTCGTGGGTCCGGATACCCGGGATGGGCGGCGATGCCGAGCGTGCCGCCCTCGCCGGGGCCGGTTCGGTCGGGGAGGTCACCCGCCGAGAGCACCGTCGTCGCGTCGTCGGGCTGGAGGCCCGTCTCCGTCGCCAGTGTCTCGGCATCGAACCGTCGGACGCCGCCGGTCCGCTCGGTGAAAAGCACCTCGTCGCCGGCGAAGGTCAAATCCCATGGAATCGAGAGGTTCTCGACGGCGGTCGTCGCCGTCACCTCGGCGTCCAGCGGCGACCCCTCGGCCGCCCGCCACGTCGGTGTCGCCGGCCACGTCGTTTCGCCCTCGCCGGTGGGGTACTCGTCGGCTTCGCCCGCGAAACAGCCGGCAGTCGCCGTCAGGCCGGCAACGCCACAGGCGAGCAACGTCCGTCGCGTCGGCCGATGCATACCCGCCATCGGAGGGCGAGACGGATACGTTCTCTCCCACCGGCGAACGTTCGACCGCCGGCACGTCAGAACACGGAGTCGGCGGTCGCAGCGCCGACGACGCTGAACACCGCGCCGACGGCGATGGCCCGCAACGTGACGACGAGCATCTCGACGCCGGCGAGGTCGTCGAGGAAGGTGCCGGGGGCGCCGAACGCCACCGCGAGAATCGCGACCGACCCGTAGGAGACGAGCATCAACGAGAGGAACCGGGCGGGAATCCCCGCGAGCTCCCTGTCGTCGTCGGGGTCGCGCCCGGCGGCCTTGTACAGCGCCGCGTAGCCGATGGCGAAGACGATGGTAACCGTCAGGAGCAACTGGAGCAGGTTCATATCGCGTGCAAGCGTCCACACCTCCTCGGTGACGACGAACGGGCCGGCGAGCAGAAACCCACCGACGACTTGCTGAGCCGAGTCGGCGAGCCGGAACTGCCCTCGGGGCCGGATTCGGCGCATACTCGCCCCGTCGGCAGCGATAAGTAAAACGGCTCCGTTGTCCGTGGCGATGGTCGACCGAGCGGGAATCCGCGCCGCCCTGTCGGAAACGCGGGGGTATCTCCTCTCACATCACGGCCCCGACGAGCACTACCGGTGTTACGCGCCGGTCGTCTTCGGCCGTCGTGTCCGCCTGTGTGCGCGGTGTTTCGGGATTTACCCCGGTATCGCACTGGGTGTCCTCGTGGCGCTTCTCGGACCGACGGTACTCGGCAGCCTCGCCGTCGTCGCTTTCCTCCCGATTCCGGCGCTGCTTGACTGGGCGGCGACGACGTTCATCGACAGACGAGGGTACAACGTCATTCGGACCGCCAGCGGGGGCCTCCTCGGGTTCGCCTACGGCGTCGGACTCGTGGGGCTCCTCGTTGACGGCGACGCTCGGATACTCGCCGTCGGCGTCGTCTATGCCGCCGTCGCGGGCGGACTCCTCGTTGTCTCCCACCGCGCCGACGGCTGATTTCGGGGGTCAGTTATATACGGTCGCGCGGAGCAACTCCGAGTATGTCGACCGAACACGGAGACGCTGGCGGCCCGGCGGAGGACGAACAGTACTGTTCGAGCTGTGGCGAGATAATCAAGAAGGAAGCCGAAATCTGCCCGGAGTGTGGCGTCAGACAGAAATCTCCCGCACAGGACTACGATAAGGACCGCGTCACGGCGGGCGTTCTCGCCATCCTGCTCGGCGGGCTCGGCGTCCACAAGTTCTACCTCGGCGAGACGGGAATGGGCGTGCTGTATCTCTGTTTCTTCTGGACGGCCATCCCGGCCCTCGTCGGTCTCATCGAGGGCATCCTGTATCTCACGAAGACCGACGAGGAGTTCCAGCGAAAGTACGTCAATTGAGTCAGCAGAACAGTTGCGTGACGTAGACGGCATCGTCGCCCACCGCGACGCCGACGCCCTGTCTCGTGTAGCGGTCTCGCAGTAGCGTCCGGCGGTGGCCCGGCGAATCCAGCCACGACCGGACGACGTGGTCGGCGAACGCACGCTCGGAGGTGGCGATGGCACCTCGCGGCGTCTGATAGATGTTCTCGCCGACCCGACAGTCGAGCCCGGCAGCGTCGACTCTGTCTTGCGGACCTTCCCCGTCGGGGTTCGTGTGGTTGACGAATCCTCGGTCGCGCATGTCGCGACTGTGTGCGCGAGCGACCGCGGCGAGTGAATCGTCGTGTTGGGTCGTTCCCACGCCAGCGTCGGCCCGCGCAGCGTCGCTTCCGTTCTCGATGTGGGTTTCGACCGCGTCGGCGTCGAGTCCGCCGCCGTCGAAGGGGTCGACAGCGGCGACGGCGCCCAACGCGAGGCCGACGATGACGAGCGTCAACACGGCGAGACCGACGCCCGGCCGGAACAGCGACGATAGCGATGGTGTCTCGCCGTCGGTGTCGTTTCGCTCCGCGTCCGACTTGTCGAGGTCTAGTCGCCAACCGGCCGTCGTTCCGGCGGCCGTCCCCGGACAGTCGTGGGCGTCGGGCGGCCGGTGGTCAGGACAGTACGCTCCACCGCAGTGCGGACAGGCGTCGCTGACCGTCGCGTCCTCGCCACAGACGGCACACTCGGAGGCCACGGTCGGCTTACGGTCCGGTCCCTCAAAACTGCGGTGTCGAACTACAGCGTCAACTCGGCGTTCGGCATCTGAAGGAACGCCGTCTCGTACCCTTCGTGGCGGGCCACCTGTGGGTGCGTGACGACTTCGAGCGTGAGTTCGTCGCCCGCCTGCACGTCGTCGACGGCCGTACCGTAGTGGTAATTGAGGCTGTCGTCGAAGGTGCGCTCGAGTGTCCCCTCGAAGACGGTCTCGCCGTCGCGTTCGACGGTCGCGTCAAGCGCCATTCCCGGCAACACGAGTTCGTTGTACGGCGTTCGGGCCGACACCGCGAGATAGTCGCCCTCGCCGTCGACGCCGTCGGGGCGCTCCGAGAGCGAGACGACGACGAGTTTCGCCTCGTCGCTTTCGGCGGTTCCGTGGTGGGTTCCGGGGAGTTCCTCCGGCGTGGGTGCGACGCCGAGAGGGTGGTTCATCTCCATGACCGACGGGACGGCGGCCTCGCCGGCCCGGTCGCCAGCCCGCTCGATGCCGAGTTCGTCGCGCTTCTCGGTGGTGAACTCGAAGGGAACCGTGACGCTGCCGGGGTCGCTGAAGCGGCCCACGTACTCGCCGGTCCGACGGACGTTCGTGCCGCCGACCGACATCGTCACGTCGTAGGTACCCTCGCCGTCGAGTTTGAAGTTCGCGCCGTAGTGAAAGCCCATCCGCGCCGACAGCATCGGGTAGATGACCTGTTCGTCCAGCGATTCGCCGTCGCGGGCGATGTCGACGCTCATGCCCGTATCCGGGAGGACACGGCCGGTCTGGGGGTCCCAGACGACCGCCATCAGGTGGATGTCGTTGCTCCCGTCGACGTCGTGGAGGTTGGCCTCCTCGGGTTGGGTCGTCGTCGCATCGACCCGCCAGAAGCGGTGCGGGTAGGTGTACATCAGCGCGAAGGCGTACTCGCCGTCGTCGGTTTTGGCCATATCGACCATCGCCATCCCGTCGACGTGCGTCGGGTAGTACACGCGGTCGGGTCGGTTCTCGAGAATCGGCGGCGTGGAGGTGACTTCCCGCGTCCGAATGAGGTCCGAACAGCCGGCCACTCCGACGGCACCGGCACCGAGGCACGCACGAACGTAGTCGCGGCGTTGCATTACGTATGCGTCGGTTCGGGACCCGTATTTGGATTCTGGTCCGACCGTCGAATCATGCGGACTGTCGTCGTCCGTTATTCCAACAGCGCGTCGACGAGTCGCGTAAATCGGTCGACGAGGCGCTCGGGGAGCCGCGGGTCGGCGGTGTCCAGCAACTCGGCGGTCCGGTCGGCGTCGACGACGGCGAGTTGGTGGCCGTCGTAGCGCTTCTCGAGTAAGCCGGCTTCGACGAGTCGCTCGGTGTGCCATGAGAGCGTGCTGCGGGCGATGCCGACCGATTCGGCGATGTCGACGGGTCGACTCGGTCCCTCGTCGAGCAGGGTCGCGACGATTTCGGCGCTCGTCTCCCGGCGCAACAGCGCCAGTGCCGCTCGCTCCCACTCGTCGTACTCCGGCGGGTAGTAGTGGGTCCGACCGAACAGTTCGTCGGTGACGACGGCGCTGCGGCGCCGGAGTTTTCGGACGTGATACTGGACCTGCCCGGGTGCGAGGTCCAGCGCCCGGACCAACTCGTTGAAGTGGACGCCCGGGTCCTCCCGGATGTGTCGTTCGATGCTGTCGCGGGTGCCGCTCACCGTATCTCACCTCCGATGCGGTCACCGAGGGTGTGTGCCGACAGCACGGCGGCGATGACGAGGGCGGCCATCACGATGTCGAGTCCGTGTTCCAAGAGGTGGTGTGCTTCCAGCGAGAGTCCGCCGGTCATGTATCCCACACCCGTCATTGCGCGGACGAAAAGCGCCGCGAGGGCGAGTGCGACCAGCAGATACGGCCACGAGCGTCGCTGGATGAACGCGGCGAGGCCGACGCCGAGGATGCCGGCAGCACTCACCGTCCCGAACGCCAGCAGAACGCCGAGTATCAGTGTGTAAGCCATGGTTTGGGGTGGGCTTCTGCCGTTTCTCTTACGGCAGAAGCGAGTCGTCGCCCGTCGCTAGGGATTCGAGTCGAATATGGGTTCCGTCGCGAGTCACCGTCCGACCGTAGCGGTGGCTCCCCACCTCGAGTAATAATCAGAATCAGCCGTCACCAACCGCTCACAGCTCGATTTCCTGTTCCTCGTACAGTTCTTCGAAGTCCCGCTCGCGCTCTTGGGCCTCGAGTTCCCGCTCGATTTCGTATTCGCGGCGCTGCTCTCGCTTCTTCCGACCCTTCTGTTCGCGGCCTCGCTTCGTATCCGGCATGGCTATGTGTGGGTATACCACGCACACATATATGCGTAACGCCACCGGCGGAGTCTGCGCCCGGGAGAACGGGGCTCGACGATTTCAGACCGGAGGCTCGCCGGCAAGGGCGTCGCGGTCGTGCGGGGCCTCGAAATCGGGGTTCGGTCCCATCGGCACGATTCGTTTTGGGCTCACGTCCGGATGCGTGGTGTAGTAGTGTTCCTTGATGTGGTCCATGTGGGTCGTCTCGCCGAATCCCGGTGTCTGATACAGGTCTCGTAGGTAGGGCCAGAGGTTGTCGTACTCCCGAATGAGTTCGTGGTTGCACATGAAGTGGGTGTGGTATACCTCGTCGAAGCGGACGAGCGTGGTGTACATCGCGATGTCGGCCTCAGTGAGACGGTCACCGACGAGATACCGCTGGTCGGCCAGCACCGAATCCCAGTGGTCGAGGGCGTCGAACAGTTCGGTGACGGCTTCGTCGTAGGCCGACTGCGTCTCGGCGAAGCCGGTTCGGTAGACACCGTTGTTGATGGGCTCGTAGATATCGTCGAGGACGGAGTCGATGTCCGCTCTACGGTCCGCGGGTGCGAGGTCGACGCCGTTGCCCAACCCGGCGAACGCCGTCGTCAGGTTCCGCATAATCTCCCGGGACTCGTTGTTGACGATGGTGTCCTCCTTTTTGTCCCACAGCACCGGCACCGTGACACGGCCGGTGTAGTCGGGGTCGGCCTCGATGTACACCTCCCGGAGGTAGTCGGCGCCGTTGACGGTGTCCTCGGTGGCGCCGTCCTTCTCGGGGGTGAACTGCCAGCCCTCGTCGTCGCGGTAGGGGTCGACCACGTCGACGGAGATGGCGTCCTCCAACCCGAGCAGTTTCCGAGTGACGAGCGTTCGGTGCGCCCACGGGCAGGCATACGACACGTAGAGGTGATAGCGACCCACTTCGACGTCTTCGGCGTCGACGCGGTCCCGGAACGTCGTGGGCTGGCGCTGGAACGACCCGTCGTCGTCGGTGGGGTCGTACTCGGTTACCCACTCGCCGTCGATGAACTGATTGACCATACCGCTCGTCCGCGCTCTCGGGGGATATGCTTCCGGGCGACGACGGGGGTTGCCGGAATCGGTGACGGTAGAATCGCCGTCGCGTAATTTCGTGGTACTGGGCAGGAGTTCGAGTCGTTCCGTCGCCGTACGCGGAGGCGGCCGAAGGCCGCCGAGGAAAAAAGGTCGAATCACAACGCTATTGAAGGGCCTTTACTAACATCGAATATGGTCACGACAGTGGGTATCGTTGGCGGGGCGGTGCTGACACTCGCCGCGGTCGTCCTGCACTTCTCGAAGGGCGCGGAATGGACGCCCCGAGAGGACATCTCCGACGAGGTCGTCGAACAGCGGGCCTCGGCGGTCCCGGAGACGGAGTTCCCCGAACCGGGCAACCGCAGTATCGGCGGTGGCGGTGCGGCCGCCGCGGCGGTCGCTGCCGGCGAGGGTGAAAGCGAGGGCGAACTCGAAGACGGCGAGGCGGGCGACGACAGTCCGGCCGCCATCCCCGACGACGAAGCGGAAGTGTACGAAATCGAGTACGTGAAGGAAGGCACCACCATCGAGGTCAAGGAGAACGAGACCGTCCTCGAGGCGGGCGAAGACGAGGGCTGGGACCTCCCCTACGCCTGCCGGGAGGGACAGTGTATCTCCTGTGCCGGCCACATCACCGACGGCGGCAACAGCGAGGACTACGTCGAACATCACACCAACCAGATGCTCGGCGACCCCGAGCTCAACGACGGCTACACGCTTACCTGCGTCGCCTACCCCATCTCGGACTTCTCAATCGAGACCGGCGAATCGCCGTAACGCTCGACTTTCTTTGGCCGTCTGTAGTTCCGTTCACAATAGTTACATCACGGCTTCGGCTACTCGTGAGCAAGAACCCGTAGCTCAGTGGACAGAGTGCTTGGTTCCGGACCAAGATGTCGCGGGTTCAACTCCCGTCGGGCTCGTTCCGTTTCGGAACGTTTCGAATACAAGAACGGCCCTCACGCTATCTCCACGAGTCGGGTCGCTAACTCATCGAGTTCATTCCTATCGGCAATAGCAGAAAGCCACCGTTCAGGTAGTTCGGACGCACCGAACCGTGCACCAGCGACTGCCCCCGCAATCGCACCGATTGTATCAGTGTCCCCGCCACGGTTGACGGCGGTCACAATCGCCTCCTCGGCGGTTGGACATCCCAAGCCATCGTGGAGTGCTGTTTGCAGTGAATGGATCACGTATCCGGAGGTCTCCAGGGTGTCGGGTGAATCACCTCTGGTAAGTGGTCGAAGAGCAGAAATGAGTTCGTCCGGCGCACTCTCACCGAGATAGTCGAGGGCATCCCGTAGCGGCCTGTCGACGTCTTCGAGAACCCCTGCAAGCGTGAGGTTCAACACCGCACAACCGTAGGTGCACCGTGGGTCAGCGTGTGTAATTTGCGATGACTGCTTGCTGATGTCGACGAGCCGGTCGCTGTCGGTCGCGTACGGAATCGCGAGCGGTGGACAGCGCATCACGCTCCCGTTGCCGGCGTTTTGTCCTTCGGGGCTGTTTTCCCACACCTGCTGGCCTGCCTCGTCCCACGCTGCACCGTGTTTGAGGCGGCTTAGTGACTTCATCGTCATCCGGCCGATGTCGAACGGGTCGCTGTCGTACCACGTGACGAAGCGGGCTGCAATATCAGTCGGTTCGAACGCCTGCTGTTCGGCAAGGCTTCGCGCGATACACAGCGCCTGCTCGGTGTCGTCGGTAATCGTCCCCGCGGGCTGGTTCCACGCTCTGTTCCCGACCATTTCGTCGAGTCGCCCGTGTTCAGCAGCAATCTCGGCGGCAGTCGCGAACTCGACTGGCCGTCCGAGTGCATCGCCACACGCAAGCCCCAGTAGGACCCCACGAGCCTGATCCAGCGCCATGCGTGGGTCAACGACTACCGCTGAGAAAAATGTACGGTGGCAGTCACTCGTCGGGTTTCGTCCCCGTACGGAGGTTCTCTCGATACGCTGCCAACGCTTGGTACATCTCGACTCGTTCTTCTTTCGTCATCGTGTCGTGTTCGTCCGCATCGTAGAACGGAAGTTCGTCTTTTTCGGGCATTGTCATTACTCTCCCGAGTGGGTGGAGTTGCTCGTAGTAGTGTTCCAAGACCCACTCTTCGCCGTGCTCGTCGACGGCTTGCTGGATGTACGGGGTGGCCTCCGGGTACTCTTCGGCGAGGGGTTCGAGTGTATCAGTCATCGGGAGTCACGCATTGCTCGGCTTGTCCGGTCCGTAGTTCACGAGTCAGTGCTCAGGCGCCCGTGAATTCCGCGAGCGAGTGGTTCGGGCTGTCTTTGTTCCACTTGCCGATTTGAACGAGGTCGAACGCCTCGATGGATGCGTCGATTTCCTCGGCGATTCGTGCTCGGACTGCAGTAGAGAGACCGTCGACTGGGATTACGGTGAGCGTGTGCTGGGTGAGGAGGTAACTCGTTGCGAGGCTCGTCGGGGCAACGACGATGACGTCGGATCCATCGACACCGGCGAGTGCGAGTTGGGCGTCCCGGTGCTTGATCACAGTCGCATCAAGTTCATCGACGGGGAAGAGAAACCCAACATCCCCGTATTCGACACTCGTCCCTGCCAACTCAAAATGCCCATTAAACATAATCACATTCTAATATATGCTCTATGGGCATTAAATTTGCGGTGGATGGGGGCTCCATCTGCGACCCCCGAACGTCATGTTCCCTAAGGTGGCCATCTCCGTCTTCCTGTCCATTATATATCCCGGCCCATCGAACGGAGCGAATTCGAGTTCGAGTGTCACAACCTCCCCTCGAACGGCAGATGCGAGCAGGGTGGCTCCAAACCATTACAGGGATTCGGTTCGAGCGGACGGTAGCGATGATTCGAGACGAGCCGGAACTACTGGCGCTCGTCTCGCGACTCCAACACGCCGAACAGGCGGGAGCGGACTTCTTCGCGAATCGTTCGCTCCCGGAGTACACGGTCGTCGAGGAGTTGGACCTCACGACAACCGAGGCCGCTCGGTTCCTGACGCTGTCGCTCGTCCCGTTTCACGCCCATCCATCCGGCCGTCCCAAACCGCAGATCGGACGGGTGGGGTTCTGGCGCGTCTGTAAGACCCTCTGGCAACAGCATCAGTGGGTGTACGACCCACATCGGCTGGTCGCCACCGAAGGGGAACAGGAACTCGAGGCGTTCTTCAATCGGCTCGATATCATGGACGCCTACGACGCCCACTGGTGGTTCACCTCCGCCGTCACGCTGTACGAGCGCTTCGATGGGGGCCCAGAGGGACTCCTGCGCCAGGCCGACTACGTCGCGCCCCATGCGGCGCGATTGGTCCGCGGCGCCGACTTGCCGGGCATCGCGGACGCCGTCAGTACGCCGTTCTGGGTGCGGCTGATGCACGACTGCGTTGCGCCGCTGGCGGGGATGGGATGGGTCTCGCTGCCAGTCGACCACACGCTGTTTGCGGTGACGGAAGCCCTCGGCGACCTCGATGTCGACATCGGGAATCGCGAGGATCGCGAGACGGTCCAAACGTTCTGGGAGGTGTTCTGCGAGAAGCACGGGCTCGTCCCATATCGCGTCGAGAAATCGCTCCGGGTGGTCGGTCTCTACTGGCACCGTGGCGGCCGGGACTACGTGGCATCGGTGCTCGAGGACTACCGGTAAGGCGAACAATCGAAACTCGAAGGCACGCCCTCCCGTGAGAGTTGGGTGGTGCCTCCCCCTGCTGGCGGTACGCGGTTGATTCGTCCGCTTCGTAGCGGGAGCAGAGGAAGCGGGCCCAGCGTTCGGTGTCGCGCTACTCAATCAAACGAAAAACGAGTGCTGGACTCAGTTCTCGGAGGAATCCGGGTCCATCTCCGGTGGGGTTCCGGCGTGTCTGATTCCCGTCTGGGTCTGTATCTCGAACCGGTACACAGCGACATCCTCCGATTCGCTCGCGTCGTTCAGCGCCTCGGGGCGCTGGAGTGGTTCGAGAGCGTCCCCGAGCGAATCCCACTCCCGTTCCGGGACTCGACTGATGATACCTTCGAGGCTGACGCTGCTCCACATGTACTCGGTATCGGCGGAGTACACCAGGAAGCTGGCCGCGGCGGTTTCCTCGGTCAACAGCGCCTTCTGGCTTACGTCCCCGACGACGTAGGTGAAATAGAGGTTCGTTTCGCCGTCGAATCCGTAGGACAGTGGCACCATGTACGGCAGTCGCTCGGTCGGGAGGCCGAGGACACCAGTGCCCTGCGTTTCGAGGAACTCCCGAATCGTCTCCTCGTCCATGCGTTCGACGCCGTGGTCGGCGAGCTCGTCGATTGTCATGGGTCGTATACGACTCCGTCCTCATTAAATTGGACGGGCGAAACGGGGTCTGGACACCACGCTGTTCGTCCAGCTGGCCAGCGTTCGCATCGGTCCTTTCGGCCCCGTCAGACGCGTGGCCGACTGGTCTTTTTGTACGATGCCGTCCAAGCCGATACTCCACAGCATGTCGCCTCGTGATACGGATGACGGCGAGCGTCCGACATCGGGAACCGACGGTCACGTTCCCGTCGAGGTCAGCGTCGGCGCCGACACGGACGAACAGCCGCCCGTCGAGTCGAACACGCGCATCGACATCATCGTCGACCGGGAGTCGTATCCGACGGCGCGACTCGACGACGGTCGGTACGTCGCGTGGTGGTTCACTACCGACGCTCCCGAACCCGATGCGGCGGTGACGAGCGAGTGGGTGACGGCACCCACGCGCTTTCTCGCGGCCGGGACGTTACACGAACTCTGGGAGAACCCCGCGGCCTTCGATTCGCTGACTGCACAGGGGTAACAGCGGGCGCTTCGACCCTTCGGTCGGTCACTCCTCTGTTGTCTCTTTTCGGCTCTCGGATTCGACTAACCCCAATCCATCGAGAAGTCGGTCGGTGACGACGGCGGCGACGATGTCGACGAGCGTTGTGTCGTCGCTGGTGTAGCCGGCGAAGATGCCGAGCGGAATCTCCCCACCGGCCATCTCTCGGTGGCCGCCGGCGCTTCCGACCTCATCGAACGTCGTCGAGAGGACGTCACCGATGTTGACTCGTGCGTCCGTCGAACGGGCGCTGATGTGAATCGACTCGTCGATGATGCCGAAGACGATGGCGGTTTCGACGCCCTCCAGCGTGGCGAGATAGTCGGCGGCCTGCGGCAGGGCATCCCGTTCGGTCGTCCGGCCGACGTGAGTGATGAGGACGGCGCCGCGGACGGTTCGGTTGTCGATGGCGTCGGCGATGGCGTCCACCGTCGCCCCGGTGACCGATGGCGAGGAGAGTTCTCGGAGGAGTCCGCGGTCGGCGTGGTCGTGCAGTCTGGCGGCGGCTTCGTACTCGGCGGGTGTCGTCCCTCGGAGGAAGCCCAGCGTCTCGCGCCGTATCGCGAACAGCAGCGCGGTCGCGAGGGGCGTGTCGAGTTCCACGTCGAGTTCTTCGACGTACTCCGCGAGGATGGTTGCCGTCGCCCCGAGTTCCTCGCGGTGGTCGACGAACGTCGCGTCGATGTCGTCGTTCGGGTGGTGGTCGATGACGATGTCGACGTGCGTCCCCTCGGGCACCTCGTTGTTCGCCCCCGGAACCGCGTGGTCGACGAACGCGAGCAACGAGTCCTCGGGGCGTTCGGTGATGGCGGCAGCATCGAACGGCTTGAGGTCGATTTCGAGGAGATTGACGAACGCCCGGTTCTGCTGGTGGCTGATTCGGCCGCTGTAGACGATGCGACGTTCGTCGATGCCCACCTTGGCGGCGATTCGTCCCAACGCCAGCGCGCTCGCGAGACAGTCCGGGTCGGGGTTGTTGTGACAGACGATGGTGAGTTCGGAGGCTCCCGACAGCAGTTCCTGAAGTGATGCTGCGTTGCTCATCCGTATCGTCTATCGGGCCGTCGCTACAAGCCTCTGGCCCCTGTCGGTGACCCCTCGCCGCCAGAAGATAGACGATTATTACCATTTCTTGGTATTGAGTGGTATTTGGTGGTAAAGTTTATATGGTCGGGACGCGTTAGTTCAATTACAATGAGCCAAAACGACTCCGCGGTCAGCACGATGTTCAGTTTCCAGCGCAGCACGCTCGAACAGACCCAGAACGCCATCGAGTCCGGCGTCGAGTTCCAGCAGAACGTCAACGAGCGTCTCGTCGAGAGCTTCGACACGACCCGACAGTTCTCCGAGCGCAGTAACGACCTCGTCCGCACGGGCGTCGACGCCTACTTCGACGCCATCGAATCGGCCGTCCCCGGCGACCAGGACGTGCTGGCGGACGTTCGTGAGACCCTCGACGAGCAGCTCGACGAACTCGAAGCCAACCAGTCCGACGCCCTCGACACCATCGAGGAGAACCTCGACGACGGCCACGAGTCTGTCGACGAACTCCTCGAGGACTTCCTCGAGACCCTCGACGAACAGGTCTCCCAATTGCTCGAAGCCAGTGAAGACCTCGAAGACCAGACCGTCGACGCCCTCGAAAACCTCCAAGAGTCCATCGAGGACCTCCAGGAGCAGCTCGACGAGCGCTCCGAGGAGTTCCAGGACCAACTCGACGAGCAACTCGACAGCATCCAGGAACAACTCGAAGAGCAGGCTGACACCGTCCAACAGCAGATAGAGGACGTCTCCGAACAGGTCGAGGACGCGACCGAGAACACCGACCTCACGGCGTAACTCGGCTACACACCGTCGAACCACCCCTTCGACGTTTTCCCGTTTTCACCTAGCTACCGTCAGGTCTGTTCCCCACGCCGCCCTGACAGCGCGTGACGGCCCTGCTCGGCTACTCTCACGTTTTCAGTCCGCCCGACACTTTATACCGAAGAACGGCACAACGTACACACCGAAGCGGTCCCCGAACGCGAAAACAGGGTGTACGGATGAACGACGACGCGCCGTCCCCGGAGAGCACGGACGAGACCACCAGCACCGCACAGGTCGGTCTCGTCGTCCTCGCTGCGGTCGCACTCGTCGTCGCCGCCTTCCTCGTCCCCGTCGTCGCGCCGTCGGGCGGCGCTGGCTCCGGGGACGACTCAGGCGAGAGCGACTCGACGGGCCAAAATCCCGGTACCGGCGGTTCGGGAGAAGCCCCCGACGGCACCTTCGATTTGTACGAACTCCTGGAGTGGTTCCTCCCGGAGAACGACGGCGAACCCACGCGCACCGAGCCGCGCTGTTCTATCGGTCTCGACCGTCAGCCGGAACCCGGCGGCGAGGTCACGGCGCGGGTCACCTACGAGGGCGAGCCGCTCGCCGACGCGCCCGTGTGGTTCAACGGCGAGCGCGTCGGCACCACGAACGCCGACGGCGAGGTGACCGGGTCGGTCCCCTACGAGCGCGAACTCACGATTCGGGTCGACGTTCCGGGGCGCCCCGACTGCCGTGCGAGCACCGACAGCGTCCGCCAAGGCGGCGCTCCGGACCTGTCGTCGCCCGCAGGGTTCCCGGCCCTCTCGGTCGCTGCGGCGGCCCAGGGGACTGTTACGCCGAACGCGAGCGTCACCTACCCGGTCGACGGTACCGTCACGGTCGACGTTCGCGGGCGGCCCTACCCAGGCGACACGCTCACCGTCGAGTCGGCAATCGACGGCCGACCCTTCCGCGGCGCCGGGGTCTTCGTAGACGGCGAATCAGTTGGCGAAACCGACGCCGACGGCACCGCGACCGTCGCGGTCCCCGAAGACGGAACGGAACGATTCCAGGTCCGCGTCGTCCGCGGTGACTTCGCGGGGGCCGAACGGGTCGACGTACTCCTGCTGTCGGCGTCGCTCCGCTCGGAGAACCTCCTCGCGCTCCCGGGAACCGAGGGCGACGTCATCGCTCGACTGGGGAACGAACCGACCGAAGCCGCCGTCTTCGTCGGCGGTGAACGCCGCGGGACGACCGGTGCCGACGGTCGACGCACGGTCGACGTACCGTTGAATCCGACCACAACGATAGCGGTCGAGACTGCGGACCAGCGGGCGACGACCAGCGTCGCGTCCCACTACGCCGTTCCGGCGGGCGTCTTCGCCCTCGTCGTCGCGCTGCTCGCAGCAGCCGCCTACCGCATCCGCGGTCGCCGCGGCGTGGCACCCGTCGCTGCCGGTGTCGCCGCCGTCGCTGCAGTCGTCGTCGCCGACGGCCTCTACGGACCGACCGGCCGATACGTCGCGCTCGCTTCGGTGATTGCCGTCGTCGTCGGTATCGCCCTCTACCGGTGGCGGCGGTCGGTTACGAAGGGTGCCACCACGGCTGGCGGGACGCTCCGCTGGCTGGGCGTCACCGCCGTTCGCGCGGCCACGAACGTCCGCCGCCTTCCCAGCCTGCTCCGACGCCTGTGGTCGTCGCTCGTCGAGTCGGCGTACCGCAACGTACTCCGTCTGGCCGACGACATCGGGCGCCTCGCGTCGGCTGTCGCGGCGACCGTGCAGAGCGCAGCAGCACGTCTCATGTCGTTCCCGCGGTCGGCATCCGAGCTCTTCGAGCGTTTGCGCGAGGTCCTCCGCTCGACGGCCGGCGGTATCCGACGGACCGTTCGGAACCCGATCGTCATCGCCCTCGCGGTGGCGGGCGTTGGAGCGACGGCCATCGGCTATCGTGTCGCCGACGGCCTCGGTGCGGTTCTCGGAGCGACGGTCACGCTCGTCGTCGCCGTCGCTCTCGCGTTCCGTCGCCGTTCTGTCGACGATTCGAACGCTGACGGCCCCACCGCCAGCGAGAGTGCCTCGGCCACGCCGGGTCACGTGACCGACGACGGTCGCTCGATTCGCGCGCTGTGGCGTGGCTTTGCCCGACTCGTCGCTCCGAACCGATGGCGCTCGAGTACTCCCGAGGAGATAGCCGCTGCCGCGGTCGAACAGGGGTTCCCCCGCCGACCGGTCGCGGAACTGACGCGACTGTTCCGGGAAGTGGAGTACGGCGACCGCCCGCTGTCGGCGGCCGTCCGCTCGCGTGCGGCCGACGCCTACGAAGCCATCCGACGACGCGGCGGGGGTGAAGAGCAGTGAGACGCCAACTGCTCGCCGCCGTCGCCGGGTTCGTCCTCGTGTTGGTCGGTGTCGCGCTTGCCGTACTTGCCGAGTGGCCGAGTTCCTCGACGGTCGAAACCGGTTTGCTCGTCGCTGTCGCGCTCCTCGCACTGCTGTTGGCCGCGCTGAAAATCAGGGCGCCTCCCGATTCGACCGCCGACGGAAGGCGGTCGTCTACGGAACCCTTCGCTTCGCCTCCGCCCGAAGAAGTCGCAAGCGAGTATCCACTCTCGAGTGTCGCACTCGCCCGCATCCTCGATGGTGCGGGCGAGACGGCACGCCGTGAGGGGACCGTCGAGGACGGCATCGACGTCGTCCGGCCGGCGCTCCGTGATACGCTCGTCGGCGCGCTCACACAGGGCGGGACCGCCGCCGAATCCGTCGATGGCCTGCTGGAATCGGGCGAGTGGACGGACGACCCTGTCGCCGCCAGCGTCCTCTCCGAGCACGTCGACCCACCGGACCAGTCGCTTCGTGCCCGCTTCGAAGCGTGGCTGTTTCCCGAGCGAGTCGTCCGACGGCGCGCCCGTCGTGCGACGGAAGCGGTCGCGGTCGCCGCCGAAGCCGCGCTCCCGACCGTCCCCCGGACAGACGGCACCCCCGGACCGTCCCCCACCGTCACCACGTCGCTGTCCGGAACTCCAGCGCGGCGGTCGACGGGCGACTTCAGCGCGCGACGCGACCCGATGGCGACTTGCCGTCGGCCCATCGCTGCCGGAGGCGTCCACCGACGAG
>NZ_WPCC01000004.1 GCF_009741925.1 Natronomonas sp. CBA1123 | reverse complement strand
GTATCGCCCACGACGGCGACGCCGACCGCGCGATATTCGTCGACGAACGGGGCGACCACGTCGAGGGCGACACCGCTCTCGCGGCGCTCGCCGCCGCGGAACTCGACGCCGGCGACGTGACAGTTTCGGCGGTCAACGTCTCCCAACGACTCGTCGACGTGGCCGACGCCGCCGGCGCCGACGTGGAGTTGACCCCAATCGGCAGTACCTACATCATCAGCCGCATCCGAGAG
Source organism: Natronomonas sp. CBA1123 (assembly GCF_009741925.1). Lineage (GTDB taxonomy): Archaea > Halobacteriota > Halobacteria > Halobacteriales > Haloarculaceae > Natronomonas. Next base: position 129,338 of record NZ_WPCC01000004.1, on the reverse strand, counting down.
CTTCAGCGGGAGAACCGGTCGGTTCCGATTGCAGGCGAGGGCAACGGCGGCATCCTCTTTCCGGACTACCGAATCGCCCGCGACGGCGCCTACACCGCCGCACGCTTCCTCGCGTTACTGGCCGACCGCTCGGCGAGTGCGGTGGCCGCGTCCCACGGCGGCTACGCCAATGTCCGGGCGAACCTCGAGTACGAGGACGAGGACGACCGCACGGCGATGCTCGCGGCCGCCGAAGGACACGCCGACGACGCCGACGCCGAGTTGACGACCATCGACGGCTACCGCCTCGACTACGGCGACGCGTGGGTGTTGGCCCGGCCGAGCGGGACCGAACCGCTCGTCAGACTGTACGCCGAGGCACGAAGCCACGACCGGGCACAATCGCTTCTCGATGGTGTTCGGACGGAGATGGTCGAAGCGAGAGACGACGCCTGAGTTACGCTGGTTCGTACGACGAAATCGCCTCGTCAAGCCGCTCACGTTCCTCTCGGGCGACTTCGAGTTCCGACTCGACGGTACCGTTCTCGATACGTGTGCGCTCGTCGTCCTCCAATTCCGAACGGGCGACGGCGGCCGTCTGGAGTCGTTCGTACTCTTTACGGCGCGTCAGTTCCCGAACCGCCCGGAGTGCGGCGACCGTCTCCTCGTCGGCGAAGCGGTCGACGAGCGACACCAACTCCTCGGCTTGGAACCGGAGCGTCTCAGCCTCGGCGGGCGGCCACTCGACGAACAGCGGGTCCGCCGACAGACCGTCGAGATACGTCCGGTTGGTCGCGACGCGGCGCTTCAGCAGGTTCGCGTCGTCGACGTAGTGGGAGAGCTTCGACGGCGAGTAGTCGGCGTACTCGACGAGGTCGGGCACCGAATGCTCGCCTGCGGGCCGCTCTCGGACGTACTCCAGCAGTTCCGTCGGTGGTCGCCGGAACTCGACCAGCGGATACTCCGCAGCCGTCGCGACGAACGAGAGGAACTCGCGGGCCGACGCGTCCTGTCGGAAGGCGGCGAAATCGTCGGCGACGCCGTCGTTGTATCGTTCGATGGGCTCCCGGAGTTCCTCGATTGGGGCGTCGAGGTCGGCTTCGCCGAGTCGGACCAGCCGTTCGAGGTCATCGATGCGGTCCTCGAGTTCGTTCAGTCGGTCCCGGGCCGCACGATACGCCTCCCGATGTCGGCTCCGGGCGTCGGCCAGTTCCTCGCGCGTCTCGGCGTACTCCCGTGCCGGAGCGAGCGCCTCGCGTGCGGCCTCGAAGTCACGCGTCTTCAGCGACCCGGTGACGCCGCTCGTCTTGACGTGACCGTCGGCCTCGAGGAACGCCTCGCTCTCGGGAACGTCTTCGGGAACCGACTCCAGGGTCTCCGAGATGTCGTTGCGGAACTCGACGTACCCCTCGAAGTCGTCCCAGTCGGTCGCCCGCTCCTCCCAGCGGTCCAACACCGTCGCGACCGACTCGTAGGCGTCGGCGACCGCATCGAGGTCGGCCTCGTCGAGTTCGAGACTCTGCTCTAGCTCTCGAACCCGTTCGTGGGCGGCTTCCAACTCCGCGGCCGCGTCGTCGTGGTCACTCCCCGTAGACATCGTCGGGGTCGAACACTCGGTCGCCGACGACCTCGCCGTCGAGCGTCCGGTGGAAACAGCTCTCGTAGCCGGTGTGACACGCCCCGCCCTCCTGTTCGACGACGTACAGCAGCGCGTCGCCGTCGCAGTCGACCCGGACCTCCTCGATTCGCTGGGTGTGGCCGCTGGAGCCGCCCTTCTTCCACAGCTCGTCGCGGCTTCGGGAGTAGTAGTGGGCGTACCCCGTCTCCCGGGTCCGCTCCAGCGCCGCCTCGGAGACGTAGGCGAGCATCAGCACGTCGCCGGAGTCGGCGTCCTGTGCGACCGCTGGAAGCAGTTCCTGCTCGTCGAAAGCGAGGTCGACCGTCATTACCTGACAGTGGGTCAGTCGTCGGGATAGGCCTTTTCGTTAGCCCATCGAAGGGGTTCACTCGCAGGCGTCGGTCGCATCCGCCTTAAGGGCGAGAACCGGCAGCGTGAGACGTCCGTCGGAACGCTCGGCCGACCGGTGGCGTGCGTGCGTCTGACAAACGCTTATATGCGTGGACGAACCAGCTAGGGCCAATATGGGCAACAAGAACAAGACCATCTCCTTTCGGGTCAACGAGGACGCCTTCGAGACCCTCCGGGAGATAGCCGAAGAGCGCGACATCTCGCTTTCGGCCGTGTTCCGCGACTACGTGGACACGCTCGTCGCCCACGACGGCCAGGTCCGGGTCGTCCCCGAACACGAACTGAAAGGCGGCAGTGCCACGGAGACGTCCTCTGCTGCCGAGAGCTTCCCGCCGAAAGTCGAGGTTCCGAAGAGCTTCGTCCGCGAACACGAACGGCTGGAGCTGGAGGCCGAACACCTCCGCGAACAGCTCGACGAGTACAAACAGTACGTCACGAAACTCAGCCAGAAGGTCGAAGAGCAAGACGAAGAGGAGGTCATTCAGCTGGAAGACCTCGACGGCGAGGAACAGGAAGAAGAGCCGTTCCGCCTCGGCTAACGCCCGACGCCGCTACCCGGACAGTTCACTGCGCTTTCTGCGAATCTCGGCTTCCGCTTCGTCGCGTCCGTCCACGTCGGCCAGCTGTTCGGCCGCCTCCAGCGTCCGGACCCCGCTATCGAGGAAGGACAACACGTCGCCGGGGTAGGCGTACACCATGTAGTCGTCACCCATCACGTCGACGATGGCGTCCGGACCGAGTCCCTGTGCCCGCAACTCCAGCAGATACGCGATGAACTTCCGCTCGGGACAGCCACAGTGGGGGTTGGACTGACAGTCACAGTCGAGGAAGTCCTCGGCGAACTCCAACACGCGGTCCCGGGAGGCATCGTCGAGTTTGGCGATACCGTCGCCCGAAAAGAGGATGTCCAGCGTCGCTCCGGAGAAGGCACTCTTCGGGAACGACGTATCCAGTTGGGAGGCCAACTGGCGGTGGTTCTTCACGTAGATTTTGTCCGTAATCGCCACGTTGGCCGCCCTACGTCGTCGGCGCTGAAAAGCGACTCGAAACACCGTGCGGGAGGGTTACACGGGGTTGGGAAAGTCGAAACGTATATCACTTCGTCTCTGCCTAGGTTCAGTTGCGTGTCCGGGTTGGGGTAGTGGCATCCTACAGCCTTGTGGTGGCTGTGAGGCGGATTCGATTTCCGCACCCGGACTCATAATATATTCTACACGAACTCGCCACCGGAGCGGCGGTATCCTCCGAACGTTCTAATCCAATCGGAGCGAAAGAAACGGTATGCCTGACTGCCCGACGTGCGGCAGGTCGTTCGATTCTCAGCGTGGGTTGGGCGTCCACCACAGCGCCGCCCACGACGAGTTGCTCCCGAACCGAGAGTGCGCCCGCTGTGGCGTCGAGTTCCACAGCGAACACGAGAAAACGTACTGTTCCGACGACTGTCGAGACGAAGCGATGTCGTTCGAGGGCGACAGCAACCCGAACTATCGCGGTGGCAGAACTGCAACGACGTGCGAGATATGCGGCTCGAACTTCGAATACTACCCGTCGGCAAAACCCGGCCGATACTGCGAGTCGTGCGTCGAATCCGCGGAGTGGCGTCACGAACGCGATATATCGGGAAAACGGAATCCCCGCTGGTCAGGTGGCGAGCACGAACTGACCTGTGACTGGTGTGATGCGAAGATACTTCGCCAGCAGAACAACATCAACGGAGAACACGTCTTCTGCAGTCCCGACTGTCAGTACGAGTGGCTCTCCGAGGAATTCACTGGCGACGGCCATCCGAACTGGAAGGGTGGGGGCGACGCCAACTACGGCCGCGGCTGGAACCGGGTCCGCAGGCAGGCGCTCGAACGGGACGACTACCGGTGCGTTCTCTGTGGGGTGACGGCGGACGAACTCAGCCGGAACCCGGACGTACACCACATCGTTCCAGTCCGGGCGTTCGTCGAAACACCGGTTACGGCCGAGTTCGACGCTCACTACCTCGAAAACGTCGTCTCGCTGTGCCCGTCCTGCCACCGAAAAGCAGAGTTCGGCGGCGTCAGCCCCGAACGGCTGAAAACGGCGACTGAGCTGGTTCCGAACGCGGAAGGCCTTTGACGGCCGGCGCCGACGATTGGGCCATGCAGGCGGCCCTTCTCACCGTCGGCGACGAGTTGCTCGACGGCGACACGGAGAACACCAACGCGACGTGGTTGGCCGGAGAGTTGAGCGACCGCGGCGTCTCCGTCCGACGGATACTGACCGTCCCGGACGACGAGGCGGTCATCGCCGAATCGACACGGGAGTACAGCGACGCCTTCGACGCCGTCGTCGTCACCGGCGGCCTCGGCGGGACGCCCGACGACGTGACGATGGCCGGCGTCGCGGCGGCGTTCGACCGACCGCTCGTCGACAACGACCTCGCACGCGAGGACATCGAACGGACGCTGGAGGCCATCGCGGGCGACTATCCGGACCTCGACGTGAACGTCGAAGCGGAGGCCTCGCTTCCCGAGGGTGCCCGGCCGCTGCTCAACCGCGCCGGCCTCTCGCCGGGGTGTGTCGTCGAGAACGTCTACGTTCTGCCCGGGATTCCGTCGGAGATGGAGCGGATGTTCGAGGACGTAGCCGGCGAGTTCGACGGTGACGCGGAGTCGCGGTTCCTCTACACCGAGGAACCCGAGGCGAACCTCATCGAACGACTCGACGAGACGCGGGAACGTTTCGGCGTGAAGGTCGGCTGTTATCCCGACCGCGAGGCGGGGCACAACCGGCTGAAACTCACCGCCGAGGACACCGCGGCGCTGGACGATGCCGAAGCGTGGCTGGCCGAGAACGTCACGCTCGCGGAGTGAATCGGAGAATCAACGGAATATTTCCGGACGCCGGCCCCACTGTCGGTATGGACGGCCCTGCCCTCGCGCGGGAGTACTACCGGAGCATCGACGCCGACGACTACGAAACGCTCACGTCGCTCCTCGCGGCGGACTTCGTCCACGAGCGTCCCGACCGGACGCTGTCAGGTCGGGAGCGCTTCGTCGAGTTCATGCGCGAAGAGCGGCCCGAAACCGACACCGAGCACGCAATCGATGCGGTGTACAGCACCGATGCAGGCGGCCGCGTCGCCATCGAGGGGCGACTGCTCCGGGCCGACGGCGAGGTGTGGTTCGGCTTCGTCGACACCTTCGACATCGACGGCGAGGTGATTGCCGACCTCCGGACGTACACCGACGAACACCCGCTGTGAGGTTCGACCGCTGTTACCCCAATCTGATAAATAAGGCCGTACAGCAGCGGCAGGGCGGCTAACCTTCTCGACTACTGACGGCGAATTGATGCTGCTGAGTGTGGCTGTCGCCGTCTCCATCGCTGTCGTGGTCGCCTTCCTCTTCGAACCACTGGTCCGGGACGACGAAGACCTGGAGACACTCGACCGGCGTCGCGAGAGAGGCCGAACCGACGACGAACCCGCAGACGAGTGGCGGACCGACCAGTGCTGTCGGCACTGCGGTCGAAACGTAAATGGAGAGTACACGTTCTGTGGTGGCTGTGCCCGGCCGGTGGCGTAATCAGTCGCCGTCGCCGACCGCGGTTTCGCCGACCGGGTCCTGACCCTCGATGACTTCGGTGCCGCCCATGTACGGCTGGAGCGGTTCGGGCACGTCGACGGTGCCGTCGTCGTTCTGGTAGTACTCGAGGATGGCGACGACGACGCGGGGGACCGCCACACCCGAACCGTTCAGGGTGTGGATGTACTCCGCGGATTCGTGCTGTTCGGGGCGGTATTGGATACCGGCCCGTCGGGCCTGGAAGTCCTCGAAGTTCGACACCGAGGAGACTTCGAGCCACCGACCGCCCGCCTCGGGGCCGTCGTCCATGTCGTCACCGGGTGCCCACACCTCGACGTCGTACTTCTTCGCCTGCGTGAAGCCCATGTCGCCGGTACACATCTCCAAGACGCGATAGGGGAGGCCGAGCGCTTCCAGCACGGAGGTTGCTTCCTCGAGGAGCCCCTCCAATCGGTCGTAGCTCTCCTCGGGGCGGACGAAGTTCACCATCTCGACTTTGTTGAACTGGTGTACCCGGACGATGCCGCGCGTCTCGGTGCCGTGTTCGCCGGCCTCCCGTCGGAAGTTCGGCGAGTACGCCTGGTGTTTGATGGGGAGGTCGTCGTCGAGGAGAATCTCGTCGCGGTACATGTTCGTCACCGGCACCTCGGCGGTCGGCAACAGCCAGAGGTCGTCGTCGTCGTAGGCTTCGTCGTTGTCGCCGCCGATGCGGTAGGCGTCCTCGACGAACTTCGGGAACTGGCCGGTGCCGCGCATCGACGCGGAGTTGACCGGAATCGGCGGGAACACGTCGGTGTACCCCTGCTCGCGGTGGGTCTCCAGCATGAACTGCACGAGGGCGTGTTCCAGTTGGGCACCCTCGCCCTTCGCGAAGTAGAAGCCGCCGCCGGTCACCTTCGCGCCGCGTTCGAAATCGAGGATGTCCAACTCCTCGCCGAGGTCGTAGTGGGGGACGACCTCCTCGGGCAGTTCCCGTCGGTCTTCGAAGCCCCAGCGGTCGACTTCGACGTTGTCGGATTCGTCCTCGCCGACGGGGGCGTCTGGATGGGGGACGTTCGGTATCTCCAGCAGCGCCGCCTCCAGTTCGGCTTCGAGTTCCTCGGCGCGTTCCTCGACGGTTTCGAGTTCGGCCTTCAGTTCCTGGGACTCCTCGATTGCGGCCTGGGCTTTCTCCTCCTCGCCGGCCTGTTTCAGTTCGCCGATTTGACTGGAGACCTCGTTGCGCTGGTGACGCAGGTCGTCGCCTTTCGCCTTGAGTTGTCGCCACTCCTCGTCGACCTCGAGGATTCGGTCGAGGTCGACGTCGACGCCCTTCGTCTCCAGCGCCCGCCGGACCTCCTCGGTGTTTTCGCGGACGAACTGCCTCGATAGCATTTGTCGGCGGTTCGGCAGGCCCGGGCAAAGTCGTGTCGGTCGCGTGCGACCGGTTCCCGGCCGCTCGCGCCGAGTAAACGCGACACCGAGCGTGTCGGGTTGACGACAGACCGAAGTGTTGGGGGTGTGTTGCCCCGGCCATGATAGAGCAGTATCTCCAGCGGCTCTTCACCTGGGAGAGCCTCGAGAACACCGAACGCGGCGTCGAGTTCGAGTTGAAGAACCGGCTCATCGAAGCCGAGTTCGAGGGCATCACGCTGGTCGCACTCGACGAGGAGGAGGTCCCACAGGGGGAGATTACGGTGGAGCTGTCGGAAGACGAGCAGTATCAAGCCGACGAGATAACTCCGGAGGACCCACTCGAACTCGACCTCGCCGAAACCGTCCAGATGGTGCTCGACCGCGACCGACTCCGCCTCGGCGTCCACGAACTGCAGGTCGGCCTCCAAGTCGAGGGGTACGGCGAAGTGAGTTTCACCACCGACGACGAAATCACCGAGGAGGACCTCCTCGACGTCGACCCGGCCGACTACACCGTCGCGGAGTTGACCGACCTCGCCGACGATATCGCTGAACCCGAGTCACTGGAGCGACTGCTCGAACGCGAACGCGAGGGGAAAAGCCGCAAAACAGCCATCTCGGCGCTCGAAGAGCGCCTGGAGGACGCCGAACCGCTCACCGAAGACGAGATGGTCGTCACCGAAACGTCCTCGAAATCCTCGGGTGGGAACCTCGTCAACGAACTGCTCGTGAGCGTCCTCGAATCGCCACAGCGCGTCTCGGTGTATCTCACCGTTCAGACGCTCGGCAGCGGGACCCCGGAAACCATCGCCGGCCGAATGGTGCTGTCGGAGGACACTGTCCGGTCGACGCTGGAGGACTTCGAGAGCGAGGGTATCGCCGAACAGAACGCCGACGGGCAGTACAGCGTCGCCTCGCCGATTACGGTGTTACAGAAGCGACAGAACACGCTGTGGTCGGCGCTCCAGCGGTCGCTCTGAGACGGCAGGGGTCGGGCTTTTTGCTTCTGTACTCCGAGACCCCAGTATGGGAATCGGAGACGTATACGAAGTGAGTGCGGTGTCGGACTGTTACTACGTCGACACCGGCATGTACGACACCCCCGAGTACGGGTCGGTGTACATCCTCGACGCCGAACGCCCCGCCATCGTCGATACGGGCATCGGGACGAATTACGAGCGAATCCTGGCCGCACTGGAGTCGGTCGGCATCGCGCCGGCCGACCTCGAAGCGATAGTGGTCACACACGTCCACCTCGACCACGCGGGCGGAGCGGGCTTTCTCGCCGCCGAAACCGACGCCGACGTGTACGTCCACGAAAAGGGCGCGAAGTTCCTCTCGGACCCCGACGCCATCTGGAAGGGGACGAAAAGCGCCGTCGGCGAGCAAATCGAGTACTACACGGAACCGAAGCCGGTTCCCGTCGACCGTATCGAGCCGATTCACGACGGCACCGCCATCGATTTGGGCGACCGGCAACTGGAGACCCACTACGCTCCCGGCCACGCCTTCCACCAAGCCGTCTTCCACGAACCCGACGACGACGTCGTGTTCACCGCCGACGCTGCGGGCATCTACGTGCCCGAATACGACGCCATCCGTGAAACCTCGCCACCGCCGGGGTTCGACCTCGAGGAGGTCGTCGCGGACGCCCGGATGATAGCCCGAATCGACCCGGAAACGCTGTGTTACGCCCACTTCGGTCCGGCGGCGACCGACGAACGGCTCTCGGAGTACGTCGGCGTCATCACCGACTGGGTCGAACGCGTCGCCGAGAAACGCGAGGCGATGGACGACGACGCGGCGGTCATCGAGCACTTCGTCGAGGAGAGCGACATCAGCGAGGTGTGGGGCCAAAAGAAAGGCGACGGCGAAGTTGCGATGAACGTCAGAGGCGTGTTCCACTACCTCGACGAACGGGCCGAAGGCAGCGAGTGAACCATCGATGCCGACTGCGTCCCCGGGGGTTTATTCGCCGCGGCCGTGAACCGATGAGTCGATGACGGAGGGACCGTGTCCAGTCAACTGATTCCACTCGTCGCGGCGATTATCGCGCTGGGCGTCGGCGCGCAGCTGCTCGCCGACCGCTTCGAAGTGCCGAGTATCGTCTTCCTGCTCGCCGCGGGCATCGGACTCGGCCCCGAAGGACTCGGCATCGTGACGAGCGACTCCTTCGGTGCCCTCCCGGCCATCGTCGGACTGTCGGTCGCAATCATCGTCTTCGAAGGCGCGTTTCACCTCCGGATAGAGAAGCTTCGGCAGGCCACGAGCGAGAGCCTTCGACTGATAACTATCGGCGCGCTCATCGCGCTGTTCGGGACGGCGCTGGCGGTTCGGTTCGCCCTCGGGGCCGACTGGGGTATCGCGTTTCTCGTCGGGGCGCTCCTGATAGCGACCGGCCCGACGGTTATCACACCGATTCTGGCCGTCGTTCCCGTCCGCGACCGGGTCCAGGCTGCACTGGAAACCGAGGGCATCGTCAACGACGTGACCGCGGCCATCCTCGCGGTCGTGGTGTTCAAAGTGATTCGCCTCGAAGAGCCGACCTTTAGCGCTTTCTTCCGACTGTTCATCGAGCGCCTCGGTGGCGGCATCCTCATCGGAGCCACCGTCGCAGTCGTCGTCTGGTTCGTTCTCAGGTACATCGACCTCTCGCCGGGGGACGCCCCCCGGAACGCTCGACTCGTCGTCCTCGCCGGCGCGCTCGTCGCCTTCGGTGCTGGGGAAACCCTCGCCAGCGAGGCGGGCGTCGCCGCCGCCGCGACCGCCGGTATCGTCCTCGGGAACCTCGATATCCCCTACGAAGAACAGATTTCCGAGTTCAAAGGCGACATCACGCTCATCGTGCTGTCGTTCGTTTTCATCGCGCTGGCGGCGCTGCTGGAACTCGAAGACCTGCTGGCACTCGGCGTCGGCGGCATAGCGGTCGTCGTCGCCGTCGTGTTCCTCATCCGGCCGCTGTTGGTGTATCTCTCGACGGTCGGGGGGAACTTCACGCGCTCCGAACGGCTGTTCGTCGGCTTCGTCGGCCCGCGGGGTATCATTCCCGCGTCGGTCGCGACGCTGTTCGCCATCGAACTCCAAGCCGTCGCCGAGGAAGCAGTTGCCGCCGGAGACGCCGCACGGGCCGCCCAACTGGAGGCCAACGCGACGCTTCTGGTTGGCACCGTCTTCCTCGTGATTCTCGCGACGGTTGTCTTGCAGGGCGGGTTCGCCCGTCACATCGCGGAATACCTCGACGTGATACCAATGCGTGTACTCGTAATCGGAGGCGGGCAGGTCGGCCGAGAGGTCGCCACCCGCCTCGAAGACAGGGGAGAGAACGTCGTCATCATCGAGAACGACGACGAATCAGTCGAAAGCGCCCGCAAGGAAGGGTTCACCGTCCACATCGGAGACGGCACGAAAATCGACACCCTTCGGTCGGCCGGCATCGAGAACGCCTCGACGGTCGTCGCGGCGACCGGCAACGACGAGGTGAACCTGCTGGTCGGGCAACTCGCCGTCACGAAGTTCGACGTCGGACGCGTCATCTGCCGGGCGAACGACGCCGAGAACGTCGAGGCCTTCGAGGAGTTGGGCGTCGACACCATCTCCTCGACGATGGCGACGGCCCAAGCCATGGACAACGCTATCGAACGGCCGGCACTGGCCAGTTGGTCCAGTTCCATCGGCGAGGAGGGCGACGTACAGGAGGTGACTGTCGGCAACAGCGAGTTCGTCGGCCGGCCTATCAGCGAAATCGGCCCGGAACTACCGGGACGCTGTCTCGTCGTTCTCGTCTCTCACGACGATGAAACGTTCGTCCCCGATGCCGACTACGTTCTCCAGGAAGGCGACCGAATCACCCTCGTCGGCGAACACGACGCGGTCCGAGATTCGATGGCCCTCTGTCGTGGGGATTAACCCCCCGAGGATTCGTGGCACACCGTTTAAGGGGTCCGGTCTCTCCTATAGGATAGACCATGATTCACACCGAGGGCCCGCTTCTGTCTATCGACGTCGGACGGCAGGAGACGAGTGAAGAGAACATCGACGACGTACTGGAGGCGTTCGTCGGTGGCCGCGGCGTCGGCACGAAACTCGCCCACGACCGCATTCCGTTCGACGCCGACCCGCTCGGCGCCGAGAACAGACTGGTGTTCGCGACGGGGCCGCTGCAAACGTCGATGATGAGCTACACCGGCCGGATGTCCTGTACCGGCCTCTCGCCGCTGACCGACGGCCTGCTGTCGTCGAACGCCGGCGGCTTCATGTCCCGGCCGTTCGTCGACACCGGCTATTCGGCCGTCGAAATCGCCGGCGCGAGCGACGAACTCGTCGGCGTCCACGTCACCGACGAAGGCGTCGAGTTCGAGGCCGTCCCAGACCTCGCGGAGGCGACCGTCGAGGAGACGACCGAGTACATCGAGGAGTCGTCGGGACTCGACATGGAACACACCGCCGTCGTCGGTCCCGCCGGCGAGAACGAGGTGCGGTTCGCTTGCATCATGACGAGCGAATCCCGCGCCTTCGGTCGGGGCGGTCTCGGCGCCGTCCTCGGCGCGAAGAACGTGAAGTTCCTCACCTTCGACGGCGACTCCCGACCCGACATCGAGGGCATCGACGAGGAACTCGTCATGGAGATTCACAAGGAGGCGTCCGAATCCGGCAGTCCGATGAAGGACGCTGGCACGGTTTCGGTCTCCGACTTCGCCAACGCCGTCGGCGCCCTCCCGACGAAGTACTTCGAGGAACTGCGCTACGACAAGGTCGACGACATCGGGTCCGCGGCCGTCATCGAACACAAGTACAAGAAGGGAACGTGTTCGTCGTGTGCCTTCGCGTGTAAACTGCCGACCCGCGACGAGGAGTCCGGTCTCGAGACCGAGGGCCCCGAGTACGAGACGATGATGTCGTTCGGCTCGAACGCCCTCGTCGACGACTTCGTCGCCATCATGAAGTCCAACGAGTTGTGTGACCAGTACGGACTCGACACCATCTCCTGTGGTGACTCGATTGCGGCCTACCTCGCGGCGGAAGACGAGTTCGGCAACACCGACCTCATCCACGACCTCATCGAGAAAATCGCCCACCGTGAGGGCGTCGGCGACACGCTCGCCGAGGGCATCGACCGCTTCCACGAGGAGTTGGGCGTCGACAACTGGACGATGAAGGGCATGGAGTTCGCCGCCCACGACGGCCGGACGCTGAACGGACAGGGACTGTCCTTCGCCACCTCGAACCGCGGCGCCGACCACATGTACGCCGAGATGTACCAACTGGAGTACCCGCTGGTCGCGCCCGACCAGGCGCTCGACTCCGACGGCGTCGAGGGGAAATCCGAGCGCCTCATCGAGATGGAGAACAAAAACGCCGTCCACGACTCCGGCGTCCTCTGTAAGTTCGCCTTCTCGAGTATGGACCACGACCGGTATGCGCGGCTGTTCGACACCGACTGGGAGACGCTTCAGGAGGTCGGCGGCCGCATCGTCGAACTCGAACGCCACTTCAACAACGAGCGCGGCTTCGACCGCAGCGACGACGACGCCCTCCCCTACGAACTGGAGGGTATCGACGAGGAGCTATCGAACTACTACGAACTCCGTGGCTGGAACGACGACGGCACCGTCCCCGAAACGAGCGTCAGTGGCAGTCCGGCCCCGGCCGACGACTGAAGCGGCTGGAGCTTACGTCTCGCCGTTTTCGCCGCGCCACGCCGACGACCCGTCGCCGCCGCCCGTCTTGTATGTTCCGCGGGCGGTGGCGATGTCGGTTCCCTCCTCGTCGGTGACGTCGACTTCGACGGTGGCGACGTTGTTGCCGTTTCGGATGACCTCCGCGTCGGCGTACAGCGTCCCACCGGTGGCTGGCGAGAGATAATCGATTCGCATGTCGATGGTCGGCGTGACGGTGTAGTTCGCCGACACCGCGGCCGCGCCGGCGATGGTGTCGGCGAGGGCGTACGTGACGCCGCCGTGGGCAATCATCGTCTCGGGGCTCGAGGAGTGCTCCGAGGAGAGCTCCAGTTTTCCCTCCGCGTGACCGTCCTCGGCGTTCAGTAGTTCGATTCCGAGTCGGTCGTTGAACGGCATCTCGTCGAACAGTTCCGAGAGGACCATACCGAGACTCCGCCGCCGGCGAGGAAAAGTCCGTCCCCTCGGACTCGTGGGCCCGTAACTGACAACACCCCTCGCCGTGAGATGCCGATATGTTCGACGAAATCATGCGGAAGTTCGAAGACAGCCCCAGCCAACAGGCTGTCATTCGGCTGCTCTTAGAGCGGGGCTTTTCCGTCAACGACGAGGGGCGGGTCGTCTCCGGTGGTATCGAAATTCCGAACACGGGCATCGCCCGGGAAATCGACGTCGACCGACGGGTCGTCGACGCGACGACCGACGCCATCCTCGCCGACGACGAACTCAGGCGCATCTTCCAGAACATCTCCGCGATTCCGTCGTTGATGGACCTCGCGCCGGTACTCGATTTGACCGTCCTCACGGTTCGTGTCGGCGACGCCGACGAACCCGGCATCGTCGCCGCGGTGACGGGCTGTATCGCCGACCACGGCATCTCGATTCGACAGACGATAAGCGAGGACCCGGAGTTCACCGACGAGCCGAAGCTGTACATCGTCACCGACGAATCGCTCGATGGCGAGTTGATAAACGAGATTCGGTCGTTGCCGTTCGTCCGGAAAATCGAGTTGGAGTGACGCCTATCAGTTCTTCGTCGGTTCGGATTCGCCGTGGGTCTCCTCGTCTTCGGGGGGTGCGTGGCCCTCGACGGCCTCGGCGACCCCGGTGTCTTTGGGCGTGTCGACGTGCCAGCGGTCGACCGACGTCTCGTAGTCGGCCAACTTGTTGGAGACGCGAATCTTCAGGTCGTCGTCGTTGACGTTCACCTCGAAGACGTAGTCGTCGGTGTCGGCCCGCGAGAGGTTCGCGCTCACGAGTTCGTTGTCGAAGTAGTACGGCGACACCTGCGTCATCACGTTCTTGTAGACGCTACCCTCGACTTTCCGGAGGGCTTTCCGCGTCGCGGAGTCGGCGGCGCGGGCGACGTAGTTGATGGACTTCCGCCACTCGTTGACCGCCTCCTCGGGCTTTTCGAGGCTGTCGTAGGAGTCCGCGAGTTTCTCGCCGGCCGTCTTCAGGTCCTCGTCGGGACCCTTGCCCGCTTTCTCCCCTTCACCCTCCGAGACGCTCGCCTTCTCGGCGGTCTTTTCGTTGACGTCCTCGCCGAGCCGTTCGTCGGCCTTCGGCCGCCACTCGTCCCACTCCTCGAGGGCAGTCTCGTCGACGGCCTGTTCCTCGTCGGCGAGGTCCTTCAGCGCACGAGTGAGCCGTTCGCCATGTTCGACGATGTCTCCCCAACTCCCACGAACTTTGAAGCCGGAGACGCTCTCTTCGACCTCCATTGCTGGCGGCTACGGTGCCGGGACGTTTACCTCTTGTCGCTCGTCGCTCCCAACGACTGGCTTTAAGCCGTCGGCGCACGGCCTACCGGTATGCCAATCGAGGACCGTGATGACGCCCACGTCATCACTCACGCGCTCGCGAAGCACACCCTCTCGGAGCTTCGGTCGGTCGACACCGACCAGGTCGCGTTCCGCAACGGCCTCATCGACCTCGGGCGGCTCTGTGGCTTCGAAATCATCGACGGCATGATGGACACCGAGTACGTCTCGATTACGACGCCGCTTGCGGAGACCACCGGCGAGGTCGTCAAGGGACTCGACGATGTGGTCATCGTCAACGTTCTGCGGGCGGCGACGCCGTTCGTCGAGGGACTAGTCGAGGCGTTCCCGCACGCCCGCCAGGGCGTCATCTCGGCGGGGCGCGACGAGGACGCGGGCATGGACGACGACGGGGAGTTCCCCATCACCGTCGACTACGTGAAACTGCCCGACATCAACGAGGACGACACCGTCATCGTCGCCGACCCGATGTTGGCCACCGGAAGCACGATGGTCGCGGTGTTGGAGGAAGTCCTGGAGAAGGGCAACCCCGAACGGCTGGTGGTGCTCTCGGCTGTGAGCGCGCCGCCGGGACTCGTCCGCGTCGACGAGGCGTTCCCGAAGGCCGACATCCTCACCGTCAGCATCGACGAGCGCCTCGACGACGACGGCTACATCGTCCCCGGCGTCGGCGACGCCGGAGACCGAGCCTTCGGCACCTGACCGGCGTTTCTCCTCGAGATACGCGAGACCGCACCCACGACTGACTTCCACTCGAACCCGCCTCAACCCCTCTACTTCACGTGGAGATGGCCGCTTTCCTGCGGTTTCGTTCCTGTCGAAGCGTCAGACGCACGACGGACGCCCATGTCACAACTCGATTCGACCGCTGGTGGCGCTCCGGAGACGGTCCCGAAGCGCGTCCGCCTCGGCGACCGGTACCCGGATTTCAAACCGGACACGTTCGCCGTAGTCGGCGTCGAACGTGGCGTCCTCGCTTTCGAGGACGCCCCGGACCGTCCCAGAGTCGTCGTAGTCGACGACGGCGCGAAAGGTCTCCTGTGGCCGTTGTTCGACGACGCCGGCGGCGTCGACGGCATCCTTCGTCGCCTGCGAGTACGCCCGGACCAAGCCGCCGACACCGAGGTTCGTCCCACCGTAGTAGCGCGTGACGACGACGGCGACGTTCTCCAACTCCCGACCGGAGAGCACCGACAGCATCGGTTTGCCGGCGCTTCCGGACGGTTCGCCGTCGTCGGAGGCGTACTCCCGAAACGGGTCCGCCCGGACCCGGTAGGCCGGCACGTTGTGGGTGGCGTCGTCGTACTCGATTTCGATTTCTTCGACGAACGCCTCCGCGGCCTCGACGGAGTCGACCGGCGCCGCGTGACCGATGAACTCCGACCCCTGCACCGTGAACCGCGCCGTCCCCCGGCCGGCCAGCGTCAGATAGGCGTCGTCGGGCACACACCGACTCCGAACGCTGTCGGTAAACGCGTTTCGCGTCGCAAGCGCGTTCGGCCGGTATTTATACGGGCGGCCGACGTAGCCGCATTCGATGGAGGCGTTGACGCTCGCGACGTTCGTGGCCGCCGGCGGGGCCAGTTTGTTCATGGCGTGGGCCATCGGCGCCGGGTCGTCGGGGTCGACGCCGTTTGCACCCGCCGTCGGCGCCAACGCCATCTCGGTGATGCGCGCCGGCTTCTTCGTCGGGATTCTCGGCCTCCTCGGGGCCACGCTACAGGGCGCCAACGTCACCGAGGCGGTCGGTCGGGAACTCGTCGTCGGCACGACGCTGTCACCCGGTGCGGCCATCGTCGCGTTGAGCATCGCCGCCGGCCTCGTCGCTGTCGGCATCTTCACCGGCTACCCGATTGCGACGGCGTTCACCGTCACCGGCGCAGTGGTCGGGGCGGGGTTGGCGATGGGTGGGTCGCCCGCGTGGGCTAAATACACGGAAATCCTCTCGGTGTGGACGCTGACACCCTTCGTCGGCGGGAGTATCGCCTACGGGACGGCGAAACTGCTTCGATGGGAGGCAGTCGCCGAACGGGTCGCGATTCCCGCACTCGCAGGGGTCGTCGGCGCGCTGTTGGCGAACGTCGAGTTCGTTCTTCTGGGGCCGCCCGATGGAGTGGGGAGTCTCTCGACGACGCTCGGCGGCGGCCTCCCCGGTCGGGTTGCGGTGACGCTGGCCTTCGCTGTCGCCGTCGCCCTCGCCCTCGCTACCGACATGCGCAGCGACGAAGCGGCGGGCCAACGCCACTTCCTGCTCGCGTTGGGTGGGCTCGTCGCCTTCTCCGCGGGCGGCAGTCAGGTGGGCTCGCGCTCGGCCCCCTGTTGCCGCTGTTCGACACCACGAGCGTCGAGATTCCGCTCATCGCGCTGCTGTTCGGCGGCGGTGTCGGCCTGTTGTTGGGTTCGTGGACCGCCGCCCCCCGGATGATAAAGGCCATCGCACAGGACTACTCCTCGCTCGGGCCACGCCGCTCTATCGCCGCGCTCATTCCCTCCTTCGCCATCGCACAGACGGCTATCCTGCTCGGCGTTCCAATCTCGTTCAACGAAATCATCGTCTCGGCGGTCGTCGGCGCCGGTGCGGCCGCCGGCGCCGGTGGCGTCAGCCGCGGGAAAATGGGCTACACCGTGTTGGCGTGGGTCGGGTCGCTGCTAGTGGCCAGTGTCTTGAGCTTCGGCCTCTACACCGCCGCGACCGCGGTGCTGTAATCGTCGCTGGACGCGTCACTCCTCGTCGGCGAGTTGCTCTTCGGGTTCCGGCTCGTCGTAGGCCTCGGTGCGGACGAGCCGGGCCTTCATAATGCGCGTGTTCTCGACGCCCTCGATGTGGATGTCGATGCCGTCGTACTCGATAGTCTCTCCCTCCTCGACGAGTCGGCCGGCCCGGTTGAAAATGAAGCCTGCGAGCGTCTCGAACTCCTCGCCCTCCGGGATGTCGATGTCGAGTGCCTCGTTGACCTCGTCGATGTTCACCTCGCCTTTGATGACTGCGGTGCGGTCGTCGATGAACTCGATTGGCTCTTCCTCTCCGGCTTCGAGTAGTTCGCCGACGATTTCCTCGGTGATGTCCTCCATCGTCACCAATCCCTCGGTGGTGCCGAACTCGTCGATGACGATGACCATGTGCATCCGACTTTCGCGCATCTCCGCGAGCAGTTCGTCGACGTTCTTCGACTCGGGGACGTGGAGGGTTTCCTGTATGAGGTCCTCGAGTTCGATGTCCTGGCTCTCTCCATAGGAGTAATCGCGGACGAGGTCGCTGACGTGGACGATACCGAGGACGTTGTCGAGACTACCTTCATACACTGGAAGCCGCGTGTGATTGGCGTGGACACACTTCTCGAGGGCCTCCTCGATACTGGCGTCCTTCGAGACGGCATCCATGTCCAGCCGCGGGGTCATGATTTCCTTGGCGATAGTGTTGGTAAAGCGGAAGATGCGCTGGAGCATCTCGCGTTCGTCCTCCTCTAAGACGCCCGCTCGTTCGCCCGTCTCGATTATGTCGCGAATCTCCTCGCGGGTCACGTACGTCGATTCGATCGAGGACTGACCACCGGTAAGGCGGTTGACTTGCCGAGTGAGGTAATCGAAGGTAATCACCAGCGGCATGAGGACGTACTCCGCGTACTGCAGCGGTCGAGCGATGCGGAGCGCCCAAGACTCTGAGTTTTCGACGGCGTAGGACTTCGGCGCGCTCTCACCGAACAGCAACACGAGGGCGGTGATGCCGAACGTCGACGCGAGGACGGCCTGTCCCTGTGAGAGGAAATACGTCGCCAGCAATCCTGTCGCGATAGACGACATCGCGATGTTGACGATGTTGTTGCCGACGAGGATGGTGACGAGCAACCGGTGGGGGTCGTCCTTGAGGTGTTTCAGCGTCTCGGCCCCGGGGACGCCGTCGGAGACGAGCGCGTCCACCCGGTGTGGTGGCAGCGAGAACATCGCTATCTCCGATGACGAAAAGAACCCCGAGAGTGCGACCAACCCGAGAATCACTACGCCACCGATGACGATGATGGTCGTATCACTGAACGGAAGTTCGCCGGCGTCGGGGGCAGCCTGTAACCAGACCGTGACGACCGACAGCGCGAGAGAGCCCATTTAGACGTGCGTTGTTCTTCGGCCGCGGGATTAAGAGTTGTCATGGACGCGAACCCCGAGGTCGTGTGTCGTGTGTGTCCGCGGGCGACACCCTTAGGCGATGACCACCCCAACGTGACGGTATGTCCGAACCAGCGATTACGCTGTACCGGCTGCAGGCGTGTCCGTTCTGTGAGCGCGTCGTGCGCGTGTTGGACGACCTCGGTCTGGAGTACCGTTCGCGGTTCGTCGAGGCGCGACACTCCCGTCGCGATGTCGTCAAGCGAATCAGCGGCGCGCGAACCGTCCCCGCAATCGTCGACGAATCGACCGGCGTCACGATGAGCGAGAGCGCGAACATCGTCGAGTATCTCGAAACGACGTACGGCGACGGCGATGTCGACCCGGCACACGTCACCGCCAGCGCGGCGGGTGATGCCGAATGAACCTCGGCTTCGATATCGTCGAACTGGGCGACGCCGACCACCCCGAGGCTGGCGAGACCGCACCCGACTTCACCCGGCCGCTCGTCAACGACGAGTACTGGGAGGACGCCTCCCTGTCGGCGTTGACCGACGAGGAGCCGGTCGTGCTCGTGTTCTACCCGATGGACGGCGACTTCCCGGCGACGTACATCTGGCAGGAAATCGACGACCGCGAGTGGGTCGATTACGACGCGCGCGTCGTCGGCCTCTCGATTTCGACGCCGTACGAACACTCCCGATTCCTCGAAGAGTGGGGCGTCGAGGACTACGAACTGTTCTCTGACCCACAGAACGGCGTCGCCGAGTCATACGGCATCAGTCACGACCTCGACGGGATGAACGGCATCGCCGAACCGCGGCCGGCGGTGTTCGTCATCGACGAGGAGCGAACGGTTCGGGAGGCCTGGGTCGCGACGGAGTGGCCGGAGTTCCCGCCGTACAGCGACATCGAGGCCACAATCGAGCGGCTGTGACCGTCCCGGACCTGACAGCGGCCGTCGCGGCGATTCGCCGCGGCGACCTCGTGGTGTACCCGACCGAGACGGTGTACGGCCTCGGTGCCGACGCGCTCGACGCCGACGCCATCGAGCGAGTCTTCGAAGCGAAGGGCCGACCCCGGGACAAACCGCTCTCGATGGCGCTTCCCGACGCCGATGTCGCCGCCGACTACACCGACCCCTCCGAGCTCGAATTGGCGTTCTGCGAGCGATTCCTCCCCGGCCCCGTCACGGTGCTGTTGGAGCGGAACGACCGCGTCCCCGACGCTCTCGTCGCCAGCAAAGACCGCGTTGGAATCCGGGTCCCCGACCACGACGTCGCCCGCGACCTCGCGCGTCGCACCGGCCCGATAACCGCGACGAGTGCCAACCGGAGCGGCGAACCGAGCGCCCGCCGAGTCGACGAAATCGACGCCACAATCCGCGAAGGGGCGGTCGTCATCGACGGCGGCGAAACCCCCGGTACTGAGAGTACAGTCGTCGACGTTTCTGCGGGCGAAATCGTCCGTCGGGGGGCGCACGCCGACGACATCGAAGCGTGGCTGGACGAACACCTATAGGGGAAGCCGCGACCGCAGCGACTGCGTTTTCACCCCGCATTGCTCGCGGTACTCACAGGGACCACATCGCGAGTCGTCGTGCAGACGCGGCGGTGGGCCGTCGAGCGATTGGACGGTTCGGAGCGCCCGCCGATAGGTGGCCTTACGGCGCGTCGTGAGCCGAATCTCGCGGATGCGGCCGTAGGCGGGATACTCGACGAACGCGCGCTCGATTGGCTCCGCTCGCTCCCAGGCCAGTGCCTTCGCCGCCGCGGTCGCTCGAACCGACTGCGGTTCCCAGACGCCGCGCTCTGGCGGTTCACCCGCCGAAACGACGACCGGAACGGCGGGGTCTTCGAGCAGTTTGTGAGCGATGCCACGACAGTCCTTTCCCTCCAGTAGCACGTCCGTCTTCAGGGGGTCGACGAGCGCCTCCCAGCAGTCGAGTCGGGCCTTCGCGCTGCCGAGATTCGAGCGGTACTGCGTCGGCGTGGTCGCTATCGGTTCCGCCGAGAGGTCCGTCGCCGAATCGAGGAGTTCCTCGTAGCGCGTCGCGAGCGCTCTGATTCGCTCGACTTCCTCGGGTGGGCCGCGGTCGTCGTCTCGCCGACGGTAGTACAGTTTTCGCGGACAGTACGCTGCCGTCGCGAGGTCGCTGAACGTCTCCACGGGGCGTCTGGTCGCCTCTCCGTATTTGAACCCTCGCTCGTCGGGTTACCGGCCGCGTCGATGTTTCGCCAGTCGGGCGAGCAGCGGAACGTCGCTGGCGTGGAGGAGTTTGAGGATGGCCCGCTTCTCGCCGGCGTTGGCTCGCTGGAGCGTCTCGTCGTCGAGGCGGTTGAGGTCACTCAGCAGGGTGTCGTAGCGGTCGTTCGGGGCGAGATACAGCATCTCCGTCATCAGCAGTCGCGAGTCCATGTCCGGTGCCACCTCGTCGTGCCACAGCTCGTCGTACAGCGAGATGGCGTCGGCTGAGGTGTCGGGGTTCGACGGGGTCAGACAGCTGTCGACGGTTTTTGCGGCCGCACGCCCCGACTGCATGCACTTGTTGATTCCCTCGCCCCACAGCGGGTCGATTGTCGGGACGGTGTCGCCGATGGCCATGAAGCTGTCCGTACTGAGGTTCGTCGGCGGCTGGATGTGTGCCGACCCGCGGTGTTGCCGGCCCTCGATGCGCTCGGCGCTCTCGAAGCGCGGGTCGGTGTCGAGCCAGTGGTCGAGATAGCCGTCGATGGTGCGGTCGACCTCGGCGTAGCGCTGGTAGCTGTCGTTGCGTATGTAACAGAGCCCGACCTTCGCGGTGTCGCCGCCGGTGTGGAAAATCCACGAGTAGCCGCCGGGAGCGTACTCGTGGTCGAGCCGCAGCATCATCGACCGATGCAGGTCGGCGTACCCCTCGTGGTCGAGGTCGACGCCCTCGAACTCGTATTCGATGCCGATGGCGTGGTTCTGCCGAGAGAGGTCGGTGACGCCGAGGTCCTTCGCCAGCGGCGCGGCCGGTCCCGTCGCGTCGATTACCACGTCGCCGTACACTTCCTCGGAGCCGTTGTACTTCACGCCGACCGGCTCACCGTTTTCGACGATGGGTTTCGACACGCGGGCGTCGAAGTAGTACTCCGCGCCGCGCTGTCGGCCGTCCTCGACGAGGAACTCCTTGAACGCGCCGAAATCGAGGACGGCACCCGGCCGTTCGCGGGCGAAGTGGTCGTTCGGCGATTCGATAACCACGTCGTCGGTGAACTGCATCACCACGTCGTCGGGGATTCCGAACGACGCCATCATCGACGGGAACGTCCCGCCGGTGGATTTGTTGCTCTGACGCGGGAACTCGTCTTCGGGTTCCGTCTCCAACACGACGACATCGTACCCTCTCGCGGCGAGGTCGCGTGCACACTGCCCGCCGGCCGGACCCGCCCCGGCGATGACCACGTCAAAGCGCTCGCGCATACGGGTTCCTCACGCGTTTCCGTAATGAGTTTTCCTGAATGGAGAGGATTCGGCGGGCGTTTTCCGAACCGAAGGCCGCTATCACGCACGAGGTTGGGTCAAAAATAAGTGGGGAGGAAACCGAACACTCGGTAATGGCTTCGGTGGGGGCGAAGTGACAGGACCAGTAACCGTTTCCGTCGGCGAAATCGAGGACTTCGAACAATCCGATTTCCACCGATATCAGGACCAATTCCAGCACGCGCTCATTCTCCCTTCGGAGTTGATACGCGAGGAGTTGGGAGTCGCACCGTACAGCTACGTCGATGTCACGCCGAACGGCCGGGAGTGGGGCGAAGGGGAGACGGTGTACCTGCTCCCGTTCGCCGACGGGTTCGAACCGACACCCGACAAGCCGGAGGGGTTGCTGAAGGGGTCGTATCAAGAGCGAATCTTCGAACAGCGAACGTCGGGAACGAGAAAAGTCGACGTTCGGCCGCACTCGACCGCAAGGTCTCCCGGTGACGAGACGCGACTGTTCGTTCCCGTCCGCCTCCCGGTCGAGAAGGATACGGGGCTGTCGACGTGCTACATAAACAAGGGGGAACTCGAGGAACTGGAGTTCACCGACGGTGACACCGTGGAGGTGTACAATCCGATGAACGGAAATCGGGCGAGCCTTCGCGTAGAGGGGATGGGACGGCTCGAAAGGGGAACGATAGCCGTCGGAAACGTGAACCGCGACTCCCTCGGCGTCATTTCGGTCGACGAACGGAGCAAAGAGGGATGGGGTGAGGAACTCGGAATCCGAGACCCGGTAGAGGCGAGTTTGCCCGACAGAACGCTGACCGACCAGTTGTGGCACTCGATTGGAGCACTGTTCGTCGGCTACAACCGAATCAATCTCGAAGTTCGCCCGGGGTTGGATATCGACGAAGAGCGGCGCATCGTTCGGGTCGAACCGGACACCCGAAACCTGCTTGGAATCGACAGCGGCGACCGCGTCGTCATCGAGTGGGGCGGAACGGAACACAACGTCAAGTGTCTCGATCTCCCGGACAGCGTCGATGTCGAAGCCGAGAGCGCGACGAGTGACGAGATGTCGAAAGCCGCCGAGAATGAAGACGATGGCGGCATCCTGACCGGCAACCACTCCTCGAACCACATCTACATGCCGTCGACGGAACGGAAGGCGGTGAACGCGTGTATCGAGGATTTGGTGAAAGTTAGACGAAATATGAAGTACACGATGGGCAAGCAGGTGTCGCTATCCATTTTGGGCATCCTGGCCGCACTCGTCGCCGGCGAGCCGTTTTTCAGTACAATATCCGGATACGTCTCCGCGGTGAGTTCCCCGTACGTAACCGAACCAGCCATCTCGGTGCTTCAACACGTCGTCGTCGTGGGCGTGTTTCTCGCGATTTCGATACTCCTGATATGGGTACTCCTGTATCAAAAGCGACAGGAGTGCGAGATATAGAACGCTCCCGACGATTATTTTCGGTCGATGTCGAGATACGACCGAAGGGATTCCCCGGAGGCGACGGCGGTTGTCTCGAGGAACTCGTCGTAGAACGTCTCGCCCCACTGGCGAGCACCCGAAAGGCAGGTTTTGACGTACGACGGAATGGGCTTTACGTCGGCGTGGCTGGGTGCGTCGCTGGCGACGATGATTTCGTCGGGGGGGTCAACCGACTCGTGTTCGTAGCACGTGACAGCATCGGAATCGACGATTTCGAACCGGTAGGTGGTTTCCCGTCGGGCATAGATACCGAACTCACGTGGAGAGAGGTCGGTCACCAAGACGCCGTTGCACCACGCGTCGGCCGAATGTAGATTGAGTACGGCACGGCGGTCCCCGACCGTTTCACGACGGTCAGCAACCGCATCGAACACCCGTCGATAGCCGTCGAGTCGTACCCGCGCCGAGCGGTCCGGGAGCCCATCGAACAGGTAACCGAGTTCGTCCCTGTGAAGCAGGCTACCGATGACGATAATCCCCAACTCACCCTCGGGGAACCCGGTGTCAGTCATCTACAGTCGTGTTCCCCCCACAGTATCAAACATCTGTTGGAACGGTTGTCGTCCAGTAACCACCGGCAGTAAACGGGACGCCGTCAGTCGTCGGCGGGCGCGGCGTCGGTGCCCGTCTCGGCCGACGCCGAAATCGTCGCGCCGCTCGATTCGAGGGCCTCGACGATGAGTTCCGCCACGTCGACGATTTCGATGTCGTCCTCGAAGCCGCCGGTCTTGCGACCGTCCTCGTACATCGTCATACACATCGGGCAGGCGACGACGAACTTCTCGATGGCCTCGCCGGCCTCGGTGTCGTTCAGCGCCTCCCGGAGGCGTTCCTCGCTGGGTTTGGTCTCCTCTTCGAGGTCCATCCAGAGACCGCCGCCGCCGCCACCGCAGCAGAAGGAGTTCTCGCGGTTGCGCGGCATCTCGTGGAGGTCACACCCGGTCGCACGGACGAGTTCACGCGGCGCCTCGTACTCGTCGTTGAACCGGCCGAGGTGACAGGGGTCGTGATAGGTGACCGTGTAGTCGAGTTCGGTTCCGGAGAGGCCGAGGACGTTCGAATCGACCAGCTCCTCGACGGCCTGGGTCCAGTGATACACGTCGATGTCGCCGTCGGCGTTCCAGTAGCCTTCGATGGCGAACTCCATCATCGGGTCGTCGGCGAACTCCTCGAAGTCGACCTCGGGGTACTCGTTTTTGAACGTGTTGTAGGAGTGGGGGTCCGTACAGACGATGGTGTCGTAATCGCACTCCTGGAAGGTGTCGACGAGCGTGCCGGCCTGCTCGACGAAGAGGAACTCCTCGCCGATGCGGCGGATGTCGTTGCCGTCGTACACCTCGTCCTCGTAGAGGATACCCACGTCCACGTCGGCGTGTTCGAAGATTTTCGCCAGCGAGCGAGCGACTTTCTTGTTGCGCTCGTCGTAGGAGGGATAGTCGCCGACGTACCAGAGGTAGTCGACCGATTCCTCGCGGGCGTCCGTGACCTCGAAGTCGAGTTCGTCGGCCCAGTCGCCGCGGTCCGAGGGCGAGTCGCCGAAGGTGTTGCCCTTCGTCATCACGTTCTGGAAGACGTCCTGAATCTGGGGGCGAACGTCGCCCTGGTCGACGAGTTGGCGGTTCAGCCGGGTGAAGGACTTGAGGTGCTCGATTTCGACCGGACAGGCGTCCATGCAGGCCATACAGGCCATACAGGACTCCATCGTCTCGGTGTCGATGACGCCGCCGTCGGCGATGATTTCCTCGGTGTCGCCGCCGGCGTCCAGCGACTCCCGATACTCCTTGAGGTCGAGAATCACGTCGCGGGGGTCCAGCGGCCGGCCGGAGGCTTTAGCCGGACAGACGGACGAACAGCGACCGCACTTCGTACAGGCGTCCTGGTCGAGCATCTCCTTCCACGTGAAGTCGTCCATGGACTCGGCGTTGGTCGCATCGAGGTCCGAGGGCACGCCCGGCAGTCGCGCGCCGGCCTTCTCGTCGCGGGCGACGATGTTGGCGAACGACGAAATCATGTGGAACGGTTTGGCGTACGGAATCGCCGCGAGGAAGACGAACGCGAGGAGGGTGTGGGACCACCACGCGACGGGGTAGACGGTCCGGACCATCGCCGCGTCCATCCCGATGCCCTGCAGGCCCAGCGCCGTCGCCCAGCCGACGAAACTCACCGTCTCGTGGGCGGGGAAACCGTTTCCGAGGATGCGGAGCCCCTCGAGCAGGAACCCGCCGACGCCGATGAGGAACAGCGACCACACGAGGAAGGCGTCCTCCCAGTTGGTGTGTTTGCCCCACAGGCGGTCGTTTCGGGTGACGTAGCGCCGCCACAGCGCGATGGCGAGGCCGACGACGAACAGCAGACCGAGCGCGTCGGTCACGAGCGAGTAGGAGAGATAGAAGTCACCGACGAAGAAGGAATCACCGACGACGATGCGGTAGAAGTCGATGTCGATGAAGAGGATGGTCGTCGCGATGAGCAGCGTCAGAAAGCCCCAGAGGATGAAGGCGTGCATGAGGCCGCCGACCAAATCGCGGTTGAACTGTTTCTCGTTCGATGCGACGATTTTCGCCGCGCTGACGACCCGTCCGGGCAGGTCGTCGAGCCGGTCGAACCAGTCCTCGGTGCCTTCGGCGTATCGCGCGAAGCGCTGATAGACGCCGATGGCGAGGACGAGTACCGTCAACGTGGCGAGGAAGTAGAAGACCGCCTTCTGGACCGGACCGATGAGCCAGTAGGTCTCCCGTGTGACCTCACTTCCCGCCTGAAGCGCCATGGACATACGGCAATAGGCAGGGGCGTATCCGCTTAAGTTTTGTTACACGGAACCGCCGTAGGGCGCTGTTGTGGCAAAATTTGGCTTTCCATCGGCCGTTCAGACGACTGTCACGACGGCGGCGAGAAGGAAGCCACCGGCGACGACGAGCGCCGGCCCGTCGAGCCACGTGAACCGAAGCGCGGGCAGTGTCGGGTTCCACGCGAAACAGCGGGCTTGCAGAGCGTCGGCGAACCGCTCGGAGCGGTCGAAGGCGCCGTCGAGCGCCGACAGCAACACCGACGCGATGCGCTCGTGGACGGGGCGTTCGGTCCCGAGACGCGCACGCTGGGCGTCGCGAATCCGGGCGAGGTCGGCCTGCAGGACGGGCAAGAACCGGAAGACGAAGGCGACGCTCATCCCGAGGAACTGTCCGGTTCGGCCGGGGACGTGTCGCTGGACGACCGCGCGAGACTCCCGAACGGGCGTCGTCCGGACGTAGGCGGCGCTGACGGCCAACACCAACAGGATACGGTAGGCCGCGAGTGCCGGCGCGACTGCGTCGGCGACGACGACCCACGGGGACCCAAGCGTCAGCGCCTCGACGGCCGGCGCGGCCGCCAACAGCGGGAGGACGTACTTCAACTCCGCGAGGGCGGTCCACGGCGGCGTCGCGGCGACGGCGAGCATGCCGACCGTCACGGCAGTCAGCACGGCCAGACCGCGAGGCGTCGTGTAGGCGAAGGCGACCGCGACGAAGCCGATTTGGACGGCGAGTTTCGAGCGCGGGTCGAGACGGTGGGCGAGCGAGTCGCCGGGTTCGTAACTCAGCACGGTCGCACGTCGAATTGGGCGAGTCGGTCACGGGCCGTCTCCGGGTCGGCATCCAAGGCGACGGTCCCCGACGAGAGCGCGACGACACGGTCGGCCCGCCCGAGTACGTCCCGAAGGTCGTGGGTGACGACGACGATGCTCGTCCCCGCCGCCGAGAGCGAATCGAGGTGTTCGAGGACGGCCCGTCGTGCCGGCCAGTCCAGCCCCGCGAACGGTTCGTCCAACACGAGGTGGTCGGGGTTCATCGCCAGCGCCCCAGCGATGGCGACGCGGGCCTGTTCGCCCCCGGAGAGGCGGTCGAGGCGCTCGTCGGCCCGGTCGGCCATGTCGACCGCCGAGAGAGCAGTCTCGACCCGCTCGTCGATATCCGACCGCGAAAGACCGAGGTTCTCGGGGCCGAAGGCCACGTCCGCGCCGACGGTGGCGGCGACGAAACAGTCCCGGGGATTCTGAAACACCATGCCGACGGCCGTCCGGGCGGCGACGAGGTCCTCGTCGACCGGTCGACCGTTGACGAACACCTCGCCGTCGTCCGGTTCCAACAGGCCGTTGAAGTGTCGGACCAGCGTGGTCTTTCCGGAACCGTTGGCGCCCGCGAGGACGAGGAACTCGCCGTCGTCGACGGTCAGCGACACGCCGTCGAGGGCCGTCGTCTCCCCGTAGCGGTGAACGAGACCCTCAGTCCGAATCATGCGGTGTTGAGGCGGTCGCTGTGGACGATGCCGACGGCGGCAGCGATTTTTACGGCCTCGGCCGGGAGGAACAGCAGTCCGGCGTTGACGATGGCCGTCGTCCACGTCACGTCGAGGTAGTACCAGTAGACGGGGATGCCGAAGGCGTAGACGACCGGGACCGCGAGTGCCATCCCGACGATGAGACGGCCGACCGAGACGGATTTCGGAGCATCCGGTTCGAAACCGCCGTGGATGACGGCCCCGACGAGGAAGGCAGCGAAGGGGTACGACACCAGATACCCGCCGGTCGCACCGAAGAACGAACCCAACCCGGCGGACCCACTGGAGAACACCGGCACGCCCAGCGCGCCCGCGAGCAGGTAGACGACCATCGCCGCGCCCCCCCACACGGGTCCGAGGAAGATGGCGGCGAGGAAGACGCCGAGTACCTGCAGCGTCACCGGAACACTCGGAACCAGCGGATTCGGGAAGGAAACGTAGGCGAATGCGCCCATCAACGCCGCGAACAGGGCGACGCGGGCGACGTTCAGCGTCATCTCCGAGCCGACGAGGTCGACATCGGTTGTCGATGTGTTAGCCATACTCCCTGCGAGTTCGTCAACCCTCTTTTGTGTATCGGTCGACGGCGCGTTCGGGAACAGGCTTATGTGCACAGCCCCGCTTAATACGTAGTCGAGATGGACGAAAAAACCGAGGAGCTACGGGATATCTTCGTCGATATTGCCGACGAGGACACCGTCACCGAGCGGCAGTCCGAGTCCCGTGGCTCGCTCACCGGCGAGACGTCAACCGAGGGCCTCGCCGCCATCGTCGCCGAGATGCGGGAAGTCTGTGGGTTCGACACGTCGCTGGACGACGAGGCGCTCGTGGCGGTCATAGAGCGGTTCTACGCCGGGGACTCCGATGGGGACATCGCTGAGGTGCTGGATGTAGACCAGCGGACAGTGGTCCGTGCCCGCCTCGATTTACACCTCCTCCGGGAGGACGACACCGACGCGCCGTTCGACTTCGAGCGGTTCCGCGAACTCCTCGCCGAGGACCGAACGACGGGCGACATCGCCGAGACACTCGGCGTCTCCGAGTCGACAGTCCGGCGGTATCGGCACGTCGTGGAAGCACAGGACGAACATCGACGCGTCAGCGGCCGGTTCCGCAGCGAGTTCGAGGACCTCGTCGCCACGGCGGACCTGAGCCAACAGCTCACGACCGACGTACAGGACGACGGCCTCGAAGAGGCGACCGAGGGCATGGAGACCAACGTACAGTTCTGAGGACAGCCCTCACCGACACGATGCTCGCGACGGAGTCGGTCCGTCGGCTTTCCGTGAGACGAAGATAGAAACGCCGCCCCGGCGAAGGCCGTCCAATGTGCGAACGGTTCGTCGCCGAGAGTTTTCACTACAGCGGATGGGCCGAACGGGCGGCGTCGATGCTCGAAGCCCGCGGGAGCGTCGGATAGTCGCCACGCCTGCGTCGTCAGGTCGAAGCGCTGAATACGCGTCGGGGAAATGTTGAGACGAATGCTGCCGCCCTCGTGGAAGCGTGACATCGCGAGCGGGCTCATCGTACTGGTGCCGTTGCTCGTGACGGCGTACGTCGTCGCCTTCATCTACCAATCGATAGCCAATCTGCCGCTGTTGGAGCAAGCGCTCGCGAACCAGCCCGTCGTGGTCCGCGTTATCGTCACGCTGGTGCTGTTCGCGCTGTTGGTTCTCTCGGTCGGCTATCTGATGCGAACGACCGTCGGCGACCTCCTCGAACAGTCACTCGACAACGTGATGAACCGCCTGCCGGGGCTGCGGGTCGTGTACAACGCCTCGAAGATGGCCGTCGAAACCGCCGTCTCCGGCCCCGAGGACCTCCAGACGCCGGTGAAGCTCGAAACGTGGAACGGGATGCGGATGACCGCCTTCAAAACCGGCAAGACGACCGACGACGGCAAGGACGTGCTGTTTCTGCCGACCGCACCGAACATCACGACGGGGTTCGTCGTCGAGGTCGAACCGGACCGCTACGAGGAGGTCGACGAGAAGGTCGAAGACGCCCTGACGCGCATCCTCAGCGCCGGCTTCGGCGAGAACCGAGAGCAGAGCATCCAAATCGACGTGACCGAGGAGTCGCCGGCCCCTCGGGCCGACGACGAGGCCGCCGACGACTGATTAGCCGGTGAGAATCGCCCGCAACGCGAACAGCGCGTTCTCCTTGCGCTCCATCAGCCGCCGATAGAAGTACGACAGCCAGCGGTCGCCGTAGGGAGCGTACTGGTAGACGGTGACGCCCTCTGCGGCCAACTCTCGTTGGGCGTCCTCGCGGACGCCCATCAGCATCTGGACCTCATACGGCGTGCCGTACTCCGCGTGGAGGTCGGCGGCGTGGGCTATCATCTCGGGGTCGTGGCTCCCGACGGCGACGCCGCGGTCGAACTCCTGGAACGCCAACTCGAGGTACTCCCGATAGGCCTCGTTCACTCGCGGTTTGTCCGTGTAGGCGATTTCCGGCGGTTCGTCGTAGGCGCCTTTCACCAGCCGTATCTTCCCCGGTACGTCGGCGAGACGCTCGATATCGGCGGCCGTCCGCTTGAGGTTCGCCTGCAGACACAGTCCCATACGCGGATACGTTTCGGCCTGTGCGACGAAGGCCTCGAGCGTCGCGTCGGTAGTCGTGTGGTCCTCCATGTCCATCCAGACGAAGGCGTTGGCGGCGGCGGCCGCTTCGACGATGCGCTCGAGATTCTCACGGAAGATGCCGGAATGGATGTCGAGGCCGAGTTGGGAGGGTTTCACCGAGATACAGGCGTCGAGGTCGCTATCGCCGAGTTCCCCGAGCAGTTGGCAGTAGGCGTCGGTGTCGGCGTCGGCGGGCGGCCGCGTGTCGTAGTGTTCCCCCAGCAGGTTGAGTATCGCGCCGATTCCGTCGTCGTTGAGTCGGCGCGCGTGGTCCATCGCGGTCGCGGGCGACTCGCCGGCGACGAACCGCCGGGCGATTGGCGGTAGCATACGTTCGAGTACTCCCGCCCGCCTCAAGAGGGTACCCCCGCGAGCGGAATCCCCCGGTCTTATACTCGTGCCGAGTGGAGGCCGGATATGGTAGTCGAGACTCTCGTCGTCGCCGTGTGGGCGATGCTGCCCGCCTACATCCCGAACAACGTCGCCGTGTTGGCCGGCGGGGGACGGCCCATCGACGGCGGCCGTCGACTCGACGACGGCAAACGGATTCTCGGCGACGGGAAGACGTGGCGCGGGACCGCCTTCGGGACTGCCGCGGGTATCGTCGTCGCACTCCTGCTCAACGCGCTGAACGGCGTCGCCAGCCTCGGCCTCCCCGTGTTCCCCCTCCTCGCTGCCTTCGGCCTCGCCTTCGGCGCGATGCTCGGTGACATCCTTGCCTCCTTCGCCAAGCGCCGGACCGGCCGGGAACGCGGCGCCGTCTTCCCCGTCGTCGACCAACTCGACTTCGTCGTGGTCGCCCTGCTGTTGACCGCCATCCTCTCGTTTGGCTGGTTCCGCGAGACGTTCACCCTCCCGGTCATCGTCGCCGTCATCGTACTCACGCCCATCCTCCACGTCGGCACGAACGCCATCGCCTACGCGTTCGGCCTGAAGGACGAACCGTGGTAATCACCCCGGATTTATCACCGTCGGTCGTGTGAATCAACCACATGGACCCTGACGCCCTCCAGGAAGAAGTCGACGAGTGGGTCCGGGAAGGAATCATCGACGAATCCCAGGCCGAGGCGATACTGGCCCGCTACGAGGACGAATCGGCCGGACGCTCGCGGGTCGTCGTCGCACTGTCGCTCGTCGGCGCCGCCCTCGTGTTCGCCGGTGTCGTCCTGTTTCTCGCGACGAACTGGGAGGACCTGCCGCGTGCGGCGCGGATGGCGGTTCTCGTCGCCGGGCCGGCGCTTGCGTACGTGTCGGGTATCGTCGCCTACGACCGGTCGGTCCCGCGAATCGGCCAAGCACTCTGTGTCCTCGGGGCTGTGTTGGTCGGGCCGTCGCTGTTCCTCTTCGACGACCTGTTGATCCTCGGTATTGGGTCGGAGTGGTTGCTGTTCGGGTGGACCGTCGCCATCCTGCCGACCGCCCACGCGCTGGGGTCCCGGGTCGCCGCGGGCATCGGCCTCGCCGTCGTTCTCGCGTTGGTGCTCACGCTGTCGTCGCCGGACGACCCCGCGCCTGCGGTCGGATTGCTCGGCGTCGCGCTGTTCGCACTCGGTCACACACGCGAGGGGGCGGTCCAGTGGACCTACCGCGTCGGCGGCGTCGCCTTCGCTCTCGGAACGCTGGTCGTGATGACCACCCTCGAAGGGCAGTTCGAACTGTACGCCTTCGGCCCGCCAGCGGTCGTTGGCGGCACAGCCGTCGGTGCACTCCTCGGCGTCGGGTGGCTGTTTGCCGCCGGCAACCGGGACGCCGGCGGCTGGGCCGGCTTCGCCGTCGTCGCCCTCGCTGTCGTGACGGCGCTGGCGACTGCGGCCCCCGACACCGTCCCCGGGTTGGTCGCCTTCCTCGGGGTACACGCCGCTGCGGTAGCCGGCCTCGCCACGACCGGCTATCTCGGGTATCGCCGCCGCTCGCGGGCCTACATCGACCTCGCCGTAATCGGGGCGCTGTTGCAGTCGCTGTCGTTCGTCGAGGCGACGGTCGTCGACGCGCTGTCGGGGTCGGTCGCGCTCGTCGTCGCCGGCCTGCTGCTTTTGGCCGCCGGCGTCGCCTTAGAGCGGGGCCGGCGCTCGCTGCTGTCCAGAATCTAGACCGGCGGCGGGGCTTATGTGGACGGGCACGCACCGTGTGGTATGTTCTTGGCCGCGGGACTCCTCGCAATCGTCGGTCTCGTCGCAGTGAGTGCCTTCTTTTCGTCGAGCGAAATCTCGTTGTTCTCACTTGAGGAACACCGACTCGGAACGCTCGCGACGGAACCGGGCGGCGACGTGCTGGTCGCGCTCAGGGAGGACCCCCACAGACTGCTCGTCACGATTCTCGTCGGCAACAACGTCGTCAACGTGGCCATCGCCTCGCTGACGACGGCGCTGTTCGTCGACCGCTTCCCTGGCGGCCTCGGCGTCGTCCTCGCGACGCTGTTCGCCAGTACGGTCGTCCTCGTCTTCGGCGAAATCGTCCCGAAATCCTACGGCGTCGGGAACCCCGAATCCGTCGCGCTCCGCGTCGCTCGCCCGGTCAAGGTGGTTCAGACGGCGCTGTACCCAGTCGTGGTGGTCTTCGAGTCGATTACCGACGCCATCAACCGCGTCACCGGCGGCGGCCGCGACATCGAACGGCCCTACGTCACCCGCGAGGAAATCGTCGCGTTAGTCGAAACCGCCGAGCGACTCGGCATCGTCGGGGTCGACGAACAGGCGATGATAGAGCGAATCTTCCGGTTCAACACGACGACCGTCGGGAACGTGATGGTCCCACGGGTCGACGTTGTCGCCGTCGACGCCGCCACGAGCGTCGAAGACGCCATCGACGCGTGTCGCTCGGAGCGGGTCACTCGCCTCCCGGTGTACGAGGGCGACTTCGACCGCGTTCTCGGCTACGTCGACATCCGTGACCTCGTCGACGCGCCGGCCGACGCCTCGCTTCAGTCGCTGACCAACCCCGCACTCCACGTCTTCGAAGGGCGGGAAATCGACGAGGTGTTGGCCGAACTGCAGGCGAGTCGAACCGAGTTAGCCATCGTCTACGACGAGTTCGG
This sequence comes from Natronomonas sp. CBA1123, assembly GCF_009741925.1. Taxonomy (GTDB): domain Archaea; phylum Halobacteriota; class Halobacteria; order Halobacteriales; family Haloarculaceae; genus Natronomonas. Next base: position 95,895 of record NZ_WPCC01000004.1, on the reverse strand, counting down.
TTCCGTCGAAGGCCTTCTCACCGTCGAGGACATCGTCGAGGAAATCGTCGGCGAGATATTCGACATCGGTGAAGAGGCGGCGGTCGTCCGACTTTCGCCGACGACAGCGACCGTCCGCGGGACGGCCTCGACCGAGGCTATCAACGGCGAAATCGGGACGCACTTACCGGAAGCCGGCGAGACGGTCGCCGGCCTACTCGCCGAGCGGTTGGGCCGGCCGGCGGAACCGGGCGACGTACTCGACGTAGCCGACGCCCGACTCACGGTTCGGAGCGTCGATGACAACCGCGTTCGACGCGTCCACGTCGAACACGAGCCGGAGGCGTCGCTGGACGGGAAATAAAAGGAAGAAGCGTTCGGAAGGCGGTGCGGATGGGCTCTTGGGCATCCGCGCGCCGAAGGCGCGCGGTTCTCCCGAACGAGGCCGAAGGCCGAGTTCGGGTAGCGACGAGTGACCGGAGGGAACGAGTCGCTATGTTTCACGGCGCCGGAGGCACCGTTCAACAGTCCGAGGCGGCTTCGCCGCCTCGCTATTTTTCCCCAAGTTTTTGCCTGGGTCGCGGGCAGAGCCCGCGACCTTATACCGTGGCGGCGAAGCCGCCACGCTGACCGAGCGGCCCGGAGGGCCGCGAGGGAAGTGCAAAAAGTGGGTTTACATCATGCCGCCCATGCCGCCGCCCATACCGCCCATGCCGCCCATGCCGCCGCCCATGCCGCCGCCGGGGCCGCCGGGCATCTCGTCGTCGTCGCCGTCGTCGCTGGAGCCACCCTTGAGGTCGCCCGCGGCGATGACGTCGTCGATTCGGAGAATCATCACGGCCGCCTCGGTGGCGGACTCGATGGCCTGGGTCTTGACTCGGAGCGGCTCGACGACGCCCTCGTCTTCCATGTCGATGACCTCGCCCGTGTAGGCGTCGAGGCCGGCGGCGTCGGCGCCGTCGGCGTGCTGGCTGCGGAGGTCCACGAGGGAGTCGATGGGGTCGAGGCCGGCGTTCTCGGCGAGCGTGCGCGGAATCACGTCGACGGCGTCTGCGAAGGCCTCGACGGCGAGCTGCTCGCGGCCGCGACGGAGTCGGCGTAGTCACGCAGGCCGAGGGCCAGCGCGATTTCGGGGGCACCGCCGCCGGGGAGGACCTTGCCCTCCTCCAGCGTGGTGCGGACGACACCGAGGGAGTCCTCGATGGCGCGTTCGATCTCGTCGACGACGTGCTCGGTGCCGCCGCGGAGGATGAGCGTGACCGCTTTGGCCTCCTCGACGTCCTCGACGAAGATTTTCTCGTCGCCAGCGATGTCCTTCTGGGCGACGCTGCCGGCGAAGCCGAGGTCGTCCTCGGTGATGTCGTCGATGTTGGAGATGACACGGCCGCCCGTCGCGCGGGCCAGCGCCTTCATGTCGGACTTCTTCGCACGGCGGACGGCGATGATGCCCTCCTGTGCGAGGTAGTGCTGGGCCATGTCGTCGATGCCCTTCTGACAGAAGACGACGTCGGCGCCGACTTCCTTCAGCTGGTCGACCATCTGGCGGAGTTGCTGTTCCTCCTGGTCGAGGAACTGCTGGAGCTGGTCGGGGTCGGTGACGTTGACCTCGGCGTCGATTTCGGTCTCCTTGACCTCGATGGGCGTCGACAGCAGCGCGATGTTGGCGTCCTCGGCGAAGTACGGCATGTTGTCGTGGACGCGCTCTTTGCCCACGATGACGCCCTCGACGAGTTCGGACTCGTCGACGGCACCGCCGACGACCTTCTCGACTTTGATGTTGTCCGTGTCGATGTCGTCGCCGTCGGCGACGGCCTGCACCGCGTCGACGACGAGTTCGGCCAACAGGTCCTTCGAGGCTTCGGCGCCCTTGCCGGTCATCGCGGTCGCGGCGATGGACTCCAGAACCTCGCTGTCGTCGGCGTCGACGTCGATGGCGATGTCCTCGAGGATTTCCTTGGCCTCGGCGGCGGCCTGTCGGTACCCCTGTGCGAGGATGGTCGCGTGGATGTCCTGGTCCAGCAGGTCCTCGGCCTTCGAGAGGAGTTCACCGGCGATGACGACGCTCGTGGTCGTACCGTCGCCGACTTCCTCTTCCTGCGTCTCGGCGACTTCGACGATCATGTTGGCCGCCGGGTGCTCGATGTCCATCTCTTTGAGGATGGTGACGCCGTCGTTCGTGACGACGACGTTGCCCGTCGAGTCGACGAGCATCTTGTCCATCCCTTTCGGGCCGAGTGTGGTGCGTACCGACTCGGCGACCGCCTTCCCGGCGGTGATGTTCATCGACTGTGCGTCCTTTCCGGAGGTTCGCTGGCTCTCCTCGGAAAGAACTATCATCGGCTGGTTGCCCATCTGTTGTGCCATAGTCGTCCGAATGATTGTCTGTGGTTCTATATAAAGGTTGCTGAAACGGAGGCGGAAAACCCCCGTACGGGGGGCGGACGGGTGTGTGAACAGGTGTCGGGAAATGTTTATATATGGCTTCGAAGCGGTTCCACGCGGCGTGCCGCTGTCCGACGGTTTATCACGCGCCCGCGAGTGTGGCAGTGTATGGCAACCAAGACAGCGGCTTACGACTACGTCGTCGTCGGCGCCGGGTCGGCCGGCTGTGTCCTCGCGTCGCGTCTCAGCGAAGACCCGGACACCTCCGTCCTCCTGTTGGAGGCCGGCGAACCCGACGAGAAACGCGAGATTCACATCCCGGCGGCGTTCCCGGAACTGTTCAAAAGCGACGTCGACTGGGAGTACTACACCGAACCCCAATCCGGTCTGGCCGACCGAGAGTTGTACTGGCCGCGCGGGAAGACCCTCGGCGGGTCCAGTTCCATCAACGCGATGATTTACATCCGGGGCCACCCCGACGACTACGACGAGTGGGCCGACCGCGGCAACGACGGGTGGGCCTACGAGGACGTCCTTCCTTACTTCAAGCGCAACGAGACGTTCGAACCCGGCGACGGCGACTACCACGGCACCGACGGCCCGCTGAACGTCTCGAACCCCCAGTCGCCGAACGACCTCTCTCGGACGTTCGTCGACGCCGCGACCGATGTCGGCCACCCGCGGAACGCCGACTTCAACGGTCCCCGACAGGAGGGCGTCGGCCTCTATCACCTCACCCAGAAGAAGGGCAAACGCCACAGCGCCGCGGCCGCCTACCTGACGCCGCATCTCGACCGGCCGAACCTCACCGTCGAGACCGGCGCCCACGCCACCGAAATCGCCTTCGACGGCGACCGCGCCTCGGGCGTCGAGTACGAACAGGACGGCACGCGCCTCCGGGCCGAAGCCGTCGAGGAGGTGCTCGTCTCCGGCGGCGCCATCAACTCCCCGCAACTGCTCATGCTGTCGGGACTCGGCGACCCAGAACATCTCGCCGACCACGGTATCGAGGTGCAGGCCGAACTGCCCGGCGTCGGTCGAAACCTTCAGGACCACCTCTTTGCCTTCACCGTCTACGAGTGTACCGAACCCGGAACACTCGACGACGCCGGACGAATCCGGGACCTCGCGAAGTACTTCCTGTTGAAGCGAGGGCATCTCACCTCCAACGTCGGCGAAGCGGGCGGCTTCATCAGGACCGACGACGCCCTCGAAGCCCCCGACCTCCAGTTCCACTTCGCGCCCGGCTACTTCATGGAACACGGCTTCGAGAACCCCGAAGAAGGCCACGGCCTCTCGGTCGGTGCGACACAGCTCCGCCCGGAGAGTCGCGGGTCGATTTCGCTGGCCTCCGACGACCCCTTCGCCGACCCCGTCATCGACCCGAACTACCTCGACGACGACCGGGACATGGAGGTGTTAGTCGAGGGCATCCGTCGGGCCCGCGAAATCCTGCAGGCAGAGCCCTTCGACGACGTTCGCGGCGAGGAAATCTGGCCCGGCGAGGAAGCGACCACCGACGCCGAACTGCGCGAACACGTCCGTGAGACGGCCCACACGGTGTATCACCCGGTCGGCACCTGCAAGATGGGCGACGGCGATGACGCGGTCGTCGACGAGGAACTCCGCGTCCACGGCGTCGAGGGACTCCGAGTCGTCGACGCCTCGGTGATGCCAACGCTCGTCGGCGGCAACACCAACGCACCTACGATGATGATAGCGGAGAAAGCGGTAAATATGATTCGCTCGAAATAAATCGAGGGACCGACTCAGCCCGTAAACTGGTGGTACTCGATGTCGTTGGACTTCATCTCGTTGTGACGCCGTTCGAGGAAGGAGTAGACGGCGCCGTGAGGCGCGCCGTCGAGAATCATCTCGGCGGCGCTGCGGACGGCGTCGACCTGCTGGGGTTTGCCGATGATACCCAGCGTCGACCCGTAGATGACCACGTCCGCGCCGGAGAGTTCCGCCATGAGTTCTCGGGTCCGGCCGCCCTCGCCGATGAGTCGGCCCTTCTTCCGACGGAGGTCCTTCTTGTTCCGGGTGGCGGCCTCGATGTCGATGAGTTCGAACAACTGCATGTCGTCGTCCAGCAGGCGCATCGCGTCCTCGGGGGCGAACCCGCGGCCGATGGCCTTGACGATGTCCGGGCCCTTCAGGCCGAGTATCGGGTCGCCGACGGTCTCGACTTTCACCGACCCCGTCTCGGAGTCGATGTCCAGACGGACCTCGGCTTGGGACTCGATTTCCCGCATGGTCGCACCCCCTTCGCCGATGAGAACGCCGATTCGGTCCTCCGGAATCCTGACGTGTTTCATACCCCCGATTAGGGTGGCGGTTTTTAAGCGTTCGCCGGTTCGGACGTTGTCGCATCACACGGGGGTTGCAGGAAACTGTTTTACTATCGTGTTCGGTAATGGACATCGTGGTGGACTGGTTGATATCACCGGTGTACATCGCCGATTTCCTCGCGGTCGGGATGGGGGCCCTGTTGGGGCATCAACTCTCGGCGCGGCGCGAACGACACCTACAGGCCGAGCGCGAACGGGACGACCGGCAGCGACTTCGCGACTCCATCGCCGGCGAGCTCGGGGGAATCAGCGAGAACATCGGCAACTGGGAGGGGGAAGTACCGCCGACGATAGCCTTTCCGACCGGCAGCTACGAGTCCGGCGTTTCGAGCGGGACGTTCTCGCTGCTCTCCGAGGACCTCCAGCGGGAACTCAACGCGGTGTACGACGACATCGAGCGCATCAGCACACAGCAGCGATTCCTCAGAGAGCAGCTGATAGCGACCGACCGCGCCGACATCGACCGAAGCCGCGTCGGGAACTTCCGCAACGAGATTCAGTCGCTCGAAGCGCGCATCGACGAGGTGGTCGAGCGCCTATGAGCGACATACTGGTCGAATACCGTATCGGGGACGACGACGCGAACATTCACCGAATCGGCGAGAAAATCGCGAAATCACAGTCGCTCGGCAACTACCGCTGGGGGTTCGGTGACAAAGTCGACGGCGACTACGAGGCGAGCGTCACGAGATACGGCGACCGGACCGTCGAGGTGGCCTTCCCGGTCGAAAACATCACTGCGAGCACGTCACAGCTCCTCAACTACATCGGGGGAGACCTCTTCGACGCCGGCTACGTCTCCGAAATAAAAATCACTGGCATCGATTTCCCGCCGGAGTTCGTAAAGCGGTTCCCCGGACCCCAGTACGGCATCGAAACCCTCAGAGAACGTGCCGGCGTCGACGACCGCCCGATGCTCGGGCTCATCCTCAAACCGGCCGGACTGACGCCCGAACGGATGCACGACATCGCCGTGAAGGCGGGCGTCAACGGCGTCGACGTCGTCAAAGAGGACATCAAGTTCGTCTCGCCGGCGTACTGTCCACTGGAGGACCGCATCCGAGCCATCGTCTCCGCGCTCCGCGAAATCGAATCCGAAACCGGACGACGCCCGCTGTACGTCCTCAACGTCACCGGCGAAACCCAGCGATTCAAACGCCTCACGACCGGCCCAGACCCCGAAATCGACCTCTCGGACGTGAAGGAGTCGATAGTCCTGATGCAGTCGCCGGTTTCCTCGGGGTTCGACCACATGGAGCGAATCGCCGACGACGACGAGTTCCAGTATCCGATTCACGCACACTGGGCCGGCCACGGCGTCTACACACAGACGAATCACGGCATCGCGCTGGACGTCCTCGAGAAACTCTTCCGACTCAGCGGCGCCGACTCCGCCCACACCGGCAACGTCGCCGGCGACCACTCCCGCTCTCGGAGCCACATCTACACCTGCAAGAGCGTCCTTCGCGGCAATCGGCGGCGGTTGGGAAGCGAGTTCAAACGGACGCTCCCCGTCGTCTCCCACCAGGTCAGCCCCGAGAACATCCACCGGAACATGCAAATCGGGACGGGGAGTGTCGACGAACCCGACTACGACACGGAGCAGTTGTTCGTCGTCGGGTCGGCCATCTACTCGTATCCGAGCGACGACCTGCTCTCGTCCGTCGCCGGCGGGGTACGCGCCTGTCGGGAGGCCATCGACGCGACACTCGCGGGAATCACCGACGACGACGTTCACCGCGTCGTCAGCGACCAGTCGGGGCAATACGAGGCCATGCAGACGTGGCTCGACGAGAACGCCTGACCGACCGAACCGGACACCCAAGTGGGTGCTCCGCGTAGCGCCGGCGATGAGTTTCGGACGAATGGGTATCAGAGGGGTCGCCAACCGAACCGTCACGGCCGAGCGCGTCTTCGAACTCGCACGCGCTGCGACGGCCTACTGGGAGGCCGACCGCGTCGCCATCGGCCGTGACACCCGGACGACCGGCGAGATGTTCGACCACGTCGCGACCGCCGGCGCCGAAAACGTCGGGGCGACCGTCGACCGTCTCGGGGTCGTCCCCACGCCGGCGTTACAGCACTACGTCGAAACGCGGTCGATACCGGGCCTCCAGATTACGGCCTCGCACAACCCACCCGACCACAACGGCGTGAAACTTGTCGGCCGCGATGGCTCCGTTCTCGAACCGACAGCAGTCGAGGCGGTCGCGTCGCTGGCCGAAGAGAGCGTCTCGGCGGCGGCCCCCGAGTCGACCGGGCAGTCACGGACCGTCGAGAGTGCCGCCGACGAGTACGTCGAAAGCGTCGTCGAGTCGGTCGACCGCGAGACGATACGCGAGGCCGCACCGACCGTCGTCGTCGACCCCGGAAACGGCGCCGGTGCGCTCACCTCGCCGGCGCTGTTCCGGCGTCTCGGCTGTCAGGTGGAGACGCTCAACGCCCAACCCGACGGGGCCTTTCCCGGCCGCGACCCCGAACCGGTCGAAGACGAGTTGACGGAGTTGCTGTCGTTCGTCGCCTCCTCCGACGCCGACCTCGGTATCGCCCACGACGGCGACGCCGACCGCGTGGTGTTCGTCGACGAATCAGGAGCGTTCGTCGACGGCAACGCGGCGTTTGCGGCACTCGCCGCCGCGGAGCTGGACGAGGGAGAGACGGTCGTGACCACGTGTAACGCATCTCTGCGACTCCGCGATGTCGCCGAGGCCGCAGGTGGCACCGTCGAGTACACCCCCATCGGCAACACCTACGTACTCAGTCGCACGCGGGAACTCCGGGAGGCGGGCGTCTCGGTCCCGATAGCCGGCGAGGGCAACGGCGGTATCGTGTACCCGGCCCATCGGTTGGGCCGCGACGGCGGCTACGTGGCGGCCCGGTTCCTCGAGTTGCTCGCCGACCGCCCGGCGAGTGCCCTCCTCGAACCGCACCGGGGGTACAGTTTCGAACGCGAGAACGTCCCCTACGACGGCGAGAGCGAGCGGGCGGCCATCATGGAGCGAGCAGAGGCGTGGGCTGCGAGTGCCAACGGCGAAGAGACGACGCTGGACGGCTACCGCGTCGACTTCGAAGAATCGTGGGCGCTCGTCCGTCCGAGCGGGACCGAACCGTACGTCCGCGTCTACGCCGAAGCGAAGACGCCACAGGAGGCTGCCGAACTGGCGAACTCGGTCCGGCGACGGGTCGAAGAGTAACCACCGCCGCTCAGAGGTCGAGTTCGAACTCGTATTCGTCGTGGAGTTCGCCGGCGATTTCACCCTTCGCTTCGGCGCCGCGGCGGAAGCCCGACGCTTCGAAGAACCCGATGCCGACCGAATTCTCGGCGAGGACGGAACACGCGATGCGGTCGACGCCCTGTTCGGTCGCCCACCGACGGATGCGGTCGAGCAGCGCTGCCCCGACGCCCTCTCCCCAGCGGTCGGGATGGACGTAGATGGTGTGTAACTCCACCTCGTCGGCCCACGTCTGTTCGGCGCTGGCGAAGCCGATTACGCTCCCCTCGTCTCCGCTTTCGGCAACGAAGAAGGCGATGTCGTCGTGTTCGACGCCCGCCTCGATGAGTTCGGTGTCGTAGTACTCCCCGAGGGCACCCTCGACCGTCGAGGGGTCGAGGACGCCGCCGTAGGCCGCGTACCACGAGTCCCTCGCGACCTCGCGGATGGCCGCCACGTCGTCGGCCGTCGCCTCGCGTATCTCGACGCTCATACCGACTCCGTCACGTCGAGGAACTCGACGGTGTCGCTTTCGGTGTCGACGGCAGCCACCGTACGGTGCTCGTCGGGAACCGTCGGGAACTGTGCACCGGGGTTGATGACCGTCGTGTCATTGACGGACCGTTCCTCGCGGACGTGCCAGTGGCCGTGACAGACGTAATCGTACGCTCCCGACGACGCCAGCGCCTCGATGACCGGTCGCTGTTCGCCGTGGAGGACGGCGAACCTCCGACCATCGAACTCCAGTTCCGCGAAGCACCGTGTAGCGTGCCGCCGTCGAGGCTCTCGAAGGCGTCGACGAGCCCCTCGCGTTCGCCGTCGTTGTTGCCGCGGACGGCGTGGACTGCGATGCCCTCGCGGTCGAGGTGCGGAATCAGCGGCGGGGCGACGAAGTCACCGCAGTGAATCACTGCCTCGACGCCGCGCTCGACGAAGGCGTCCATCGCGGCGTCGGCCGCCGGGACGTTGTCGTGGGTATCGGAAATGATGCCGACGTACATGAGTGACCGTTCGTCGCACGCCGAAAAGAAGCCACCGGGGACCTGGAGTGCCTCGACTGTCGAACCACGACCGCGACGACCGGTGACGCTTTCCGTCGGGGCGGCGTACCCCGGGACGAATGACAGAGGAGTACGGCCTGTTAGAGCCCGAGGAGTCCGAGGGGCTCGGCGACGAGTGGGAAGAACTCGACGTGTCGGACACGGAAGCCGACCGTACCGCCAGAAAGCAGGACCGTGAGTTCCTCGAGTTCCGGAAACGCATCAAGAACACCGAACAGTTCAAAGTCGAGGCGTCGGTGTTCGACGACGCCACGTTCGGTGCGCTGTACAAACTGGTTCAGGACGGCTACATCGACGCCTTCGGCGGCCCCATCTCGACCGGCAAGGAGGCCAACGTCTACACCGCCCTCGGGCCGGACGGCGAGGTGGCGGTGAAGGTTTACCGCATCAACGCCTCCGATTTCCGGCAGATGCGGGACTACCTCGACGGCGACCCCCGCTTCGAGGGCATCGGCTCCGACAAGAAGAAAGTCGTCGTCGCCTGGACCAAAAAGGAGTACGCGAACCTCATGCGCGCACGCAAGGCGGGCGTCCGCGTGCCCGAACCGCTGGCCGTCGAGCGAAACGTCCTCGTGATGGAGTACCTCGGCGGCGAGAACGACCGCGCCAAACGTCTCAACGAGGTCCACGTCGAGAATCCACAGACGGCCTACGAAGTCGTTCGGGAGTACACCCGACGGCTGTATCGTGCGGGGCTCGTCCACGGCGACCTCTCGGAGTACAACATCGTCGTCCACGACGGCGAGTTGTGCCTGCTCGATTTGGGCCAGGCGGTCACCGTTCACCACCCCAACGCCCGGGAGTTCCTCGAACGGGACTGCCACAACGTCGCCGCGTTCTTCCGCCGACAGGGACTGGAGGTGGGCGACGACGACTTACTGGAGTACGTCACCGAGGCCGAACCGGAGCCGGGCGGCGGCGGCGAGTAGAGTCCGCTTCGACGGGCATCACTCGTAGGCGTGGCGACGGAGCGTCTCCAAATCAACCGTATCCAACACCGCCTCGTTCGTCGCTTCCAACACGACCGGTGGCACCGTTGTCTCGGGGATGTGTCGCTTTCGAACCGCCTGTAGCGTCTCGACCCACCGGGGGACACAGACACACCAGCGGTCCCCCGGCGAGAGTCCCGGGAAGTCGAGTTCCGGTCGCGGCGTTACGAGGTCGTTTCCCTGCTCGCGGCTGAATTCGAGGAAATCCTCGGTCATGACCGCACACAGTTCGTGACGACCCATATCGGCGTCGTGGCACGAACAGCGCCCGTCCCGCTGGAACCCCGTTTCGGGGTCGGTGCTACACGGTTCGAGCGGCTCACCGAGGACGTTCAGTTCGGGCATACCGACAGAACGTGCGCCGGCGACAAAAGTTCCCTCGGCGAAGAGAGCGCAGTCAGACGCTGTCGGTGATGTGGCCTTCCTCGCGCAGTTGGTCGGCGTCCTGTTTCTCGTAGCGCCACACCACGTCGGCCTTCTCGTCCTGCCAGTCCCACGGTTCGACCAACACCACGTCGTCTTCGCGAATCCAGATGCGCTTCTGCATCCGGCCGGGGATGCGTGCGGTCCGCTCTTTGCCGTCCATACAGCGAACTTTCACCCGGTTGGCCCCGAGCATGTTCGTGACGACGGCGAACACCTCGTCGTCGTCGGGCATCCTGAGGTTCTTGCGTCCCTCGTTGTCGCTCATACCCGTCGGTTGGATAGGGAGCCCTTTAATTCTTTCAAGCAGAGCGCTTTCCAGTTCGGTCCGCGCGCCAACCGCTACCGAACCACGAAATCGCCATTATCCGGCAATAATTGCCACATCATCGACACCGTCACCGTTCCCCACATAACACCGCGCCCTCCCAATCGTGGCCCGTTAATATACCGTGGCAAGGATTAAATCGGTGGAGGGGTAGTGTTCGCGCGTTATGAGCAAATCCGCAGACGCGGAGCAGGAGGCGGAGTCGATGCGTGCCGTGGTCTTCCAGGAGCCACAGGAGCCGATGGAAGTAGAGGAGGTCGACCGACCGGAACCCGACCCGGACGGCATCGTCGTGGAGACGGAGGCCTGCGGCGTCTGCCGCTCCGACTGGCACGCCTGGCAGGGCGACTGGGACTGGGTCGGCGTCATGCCGACGCCCGGCCTCATTTTCGGCCACGAACCCGTCGGCATCGTCAAGGACGTCGGCGAAGACGTCGAGAACTTCAGCGAGGGCGACCGCGTCTGTGTCCCGTTCAACCTCTCCGATGGCACCTGCCGGTTCTGCAAGCAGGGCCGGGCGAACATCTGTGAGCGAGTCATCCCGCTCGGGTTCGTCTCCTTCCAGCCGGGCGCCTTCGCCGAGGAGTTCCCGGTTCGGAACGCCGACCACAACGTCATCAAACTCCCCGACGGCGTCGACCCCGTCGAGGTCGCCGGCCTCGGCTGTCGGTTCGCGACGGCGTTCCACGGACTCGTCCACCGCGTCGACGTGACCGCCGGCGACTGGGTCGCCGTCCACGGCTGTGGCGGCGTCGGGCTCTCCGCGGTCCACATCGCCGACGCCCTCGGTGCGAACGTCATCGCCGTCGACCTCTCGGAAGACAAACTGCTGAAAGCCGAGGAACTCGGCGCCGACGCCACCATCGACGTGACCGAAGTACAGGACGTTCCCCAAGCCGTCAAAGGCGAGACCCCGAAGAGCCGCGGCGCCGACGTCAGCGTCGACGCCCTCGGCATCGCCGAGACCTGCCGCAACTCCGTGAACTCGCTGGCGAAGGGCGGTCAGAACCTCCAGATTGGCCTCACCACGAGCGAGGAGGAAGGCGAAGTGTCGCTCCCCGTCGACAGCATCGTGATGGACGAACGGGAGTTCATCGGCTCCTTCGGCATGCCGCCCCACGAGTACGAGGAAATCTTCTCGATGATGGAGCAGGGTAAAATCGACCCCGGCAAAATCGTCTCGAAGACCATCTCGCTGGAGGAGGTCCCCGACACCATCGCCTCGATGGGCGACTTCGATACGGTCGGCATCCCCGTCTGCAACGAGTTCTAACCGCATCCGCCGTTCCGTTTTTGAGTGTGCTTACGACGAGTCGGAGCGTCGCTAAGATACGACTACTTCTCGGTCGCCGGTCGTAGGGAGCGGATTACCAACCCCACTGCTCCCGTCGTCGGTGAGCATGTCCCGGCGTTCGCTTCCGACGTTCAACGGACACTCCGAGGTGAGCCACTTGCTTCTGTGGGCGCTCGCCGTCCTCTTTTTCGGCGTCGGGGACGTAGTGACGACGAGCGTCGGTCTCGGCATCGATGAACTGTTCGAACTCGGCCCGGTCACCTCGGTGTTCGTCGAACGGTACGGACTCGGCGGGATGGTGGCGTCGAAGGCCCTCATCTTCGGCGGCGGCTTTCTCTGTTGGCGGGTCGTCCAGCGGCCCTACCGCGTCGGGGTGCCGCTCGGACTGGCACTGCTGGGCGTCTCCGTGACGGGGTGGAACCTCTATCTGCTCGCGCTCGTCGTGCCGTCGTGACCGCGCCGTCGGGAAATCCGGCTCTTTAGGTATCCCCCGTGTACACCCACTGGTATGAGTACCCAAGAACTGACGGATGCGCTCGGAGACACCGGTATCGCGGGGGCTGTACTCGTCGTCGTTGGGATGGTGCTACTCGGCCGTGAGAACCGTCGGGCCGCCCTCGCGGCGACGGTCGTCATGGCGGGGGGCGTCCTCCTCGGGCACGGTCTCCTCGGCACGTTCCTCGAATCGATGGGGATGAGCTACGACGACCTCTGAGGCGAGGTTGCCACCCGAGGTGACGTTTCAGAAACCCATCAGCCACTGCTGTCGGCCGCTGGGTCACGCGCGCGATGTTCGCTGATGACCTCGTCGAGTTTCGCGGATTTCTTCTCGCGTCGGCGCTGTTCGGCGCGGTCCTCCCACTCGTCGATGACCGACTCGACTTCGCTCTCGCGGGCGACGGCGAGTTCGTCGATTTCCTGTATCGTCACGTCGTCGGCCGGCCCGACGGGAATCCCGTGGTCGAACAACACCTCGTCGGCCTGCTCCGAGAGCCGGCCGTCACGGAGGACGACCCGCGGCTCGCAGTCGGCCAGTCGCTCGGCGGTCGCCCGGCCGGCGCCGCTGGCGTCCCGGAGGTACACCACGTCGTCGGGCGCGAGCCCGTAGCTCTCCTCGGCGGCTTCGAGGGCGCCTTTCGTGAACTGCTCGACGGGTTTGACCGGGACGAGGCCCTGCTTTTCGGCGGCCACGTCCGCGAAGTTCGAGTGGTCGAGTTTCCACAACTCCTTGAGCCGTTCGAGTTTGCCGTCGAGTTCCTCGTTTGCCTGTTCAGCCTCGGCGAGTTCGCGTTTGAGTCGTTCGTTCTCCCGTTCCAACCGCGTCACTTCGCGGCGTTCGCGGGCCTCCCGACGCTCCTCGCGCCGTGACTCGGATAGTTCCTCTTCTAGTTCCGACACCCGGCTGTCCTTCTGTTGGATGGTGTCTTTCAGGTCCTCGACGTGGCCCTCGAGGCGCTCGATGCGGGCCTCTAGTCGCTTGATTTCCTTCTCCTCGGCGGTGAGTTCTCGGGGGTCGTGGTCGGTCGACTCCTCGTCGGACTCCTCGTCCTCGGAGAGGTCATCGAGAACTGCCTCGACGCTCTCTTCGCCAGCGACGACGCGGGCCGTCACCTCCCCGCGGTCGAACCCCGCGGGCGTCTTCTCGGCGATGCGGTCGAACTGGTCTTCGTGGCTGTCGAAGGCGAACAGCGCAGCCGCCATCGCGTCCCGTTCGTGGTCGTTGTCGTAGCTCTCCTCGCGAGTCCGGTGAAGTTTGCGGTCGACCGGCAGGTCGGTCCCGGGAATCCAGCCCGCGGCGTCGAAACTGCGGCGTATCTTCTCGACGGTCTCGGGCATCGGTTCGACGTCGGCGGCGACGATGACCGGTCGGCCGTGCTCGATAATCCACTCGATGACCTCGGCGGTGTCGGCAGTGCGGGTCGACCACACGTCGAGGACATTCCCGTCGAGGTCCAACAGCGACACCGCGGTCGTCGTCCCGGGGTCGATGCCGACGACGACGAAATCCCGACGCTTCGCGAGCGGGCGATACTCGATGCCGTCGCGGCGCTCGCGTTCGATTTCGATTCGCGTGTCGCCCGAGCGCCGCGCCGAGACAGGGAGTTCCGAGGGTGTCGCCTCGACTTCGAACAGCGCCTGAGAGTAGCCGCCGTACTTCTCGGTGACCTCCTTTTCGAACTCGAGGGCGGCGTCGTCGAGTTTCGACTCGACCTCTCGGGCGACGGTCTTCACCGACCCGTGGATGCGGCGAGTGAAGCGGTCCTCGCTCCAGCCGCCACCACCGCCGGTCGACCGGCCGCGGGCGACCTTCACAGTCGTCGTGTTCGTAAACGCCGACACCTCGTAGCCGACGTTGCGGGCGGCGAGTCGCGCCGCCGCTTCGGCCTCCTTCATCGGCGGCTTCGCGTACGGAACGCCGTGTCTGGCGGCGACACGCGAGAGCGGTTCGGGCCGCTCGTCGCCGGTCACCTGCACCAGTTTCGTCTCCGACGGTAGCTCTCGGAGGAAGTGTACGAGTGCGCCCTTGTCCTCGGCGAGTTCGTAGGTGTTGTCGGTGGCGACGATGGCCGGCGCTTCGGATTGGATTCGCCGGCGAAGCTTTCGGCCCGACACCACGTCGCGCTCGATGGACTCGCCGTCGAAGGCGACCACCGCATACGAGGGGGCGTCTCCCCGAACGTCGCCGCTCTGGATGTCGACGCCGAAGATGAGGGAATCGAGGGCACTCGTTCGCGTGCTCACGGCCGCGTGTAGGGGAGGAGTGAGTATAAACTCCGTGCCGAAGCCAGCGAAACGCGACCACGTCGCCGCGGGGTGCGGCTTTTTGTCCCCCCGAACCGACCGTTCGGTAATGCCACGGTATTTCGAGGACATCGAAGTCGGAGCGACGTACGAACTCGACGGCAGCTACGAAGTCACGGAAGACGAGGTGTTGGAGTTCGCCGAAAAGTACGACCCCCAGCCGTTCCACACCGACAAGGAGGCGGCGAAAGAGTCCATCTTCGGCTCGCTTGCGGCCTCGGGGTGGCACACCGCTTCGATATGTATGCGCCTGCTCGTCGACGGCTTTCTCGACGCCGAAACGTCGATGGGAGCCCGCGGCATCGACGACCTCCAGTGGAAGCAGCCGGTGTACCCCGGCGATACGCTGCACGTCGACGTTGAAATCCTCGAGAAACGCGTCTCCGAGAGTCGCCCCGAGATGGGGCACGTCCGCTCGAAGTTGACCGGCTACAACGACGACGGCGAAGCCGTCATCGAGTGGAAGGCCGACGGGATGTTCCGCCGCCGCGAGGCCGACGAGTAACGGCGTCTACTCCGCGTTCGGATACGGCACGTCGAGTTCGTCGCCGTCGTCGGGGACGAACGCCTCGTTGCCGAACACCTCCCGAGCCTCGCGTTCGATGGGCGAGACGTTGCCCGCGTACCGCGAGGAGACGTGGACCAACGCGAGGCGTTTCGCCCCCGCTTCCGCGGCGATTTCGGCGGCTTGGGCGGCCGTCGAGTGGGCGGTCCGACCCGCACGCTCGGCGTTGTCGGCGGCGAAGGTCGCATCGTGTATCAACAGGTCGGCGTCGGCGGCCACCTCGGCCGTCCGGTCGCTCGGCCGGGTGTCGCCGGTGTAGACGAGCGTGCGACCGGGCCGGGGGTCGCCGACGACTTCCTCGGAACGAACGACCGTTCCATCCTCCAGTTCCACGTCCTCGCCGGCGTGGAGTCGCTGGAACTTCGGGCCGACGGGGACCCCCAACTCCTCGGCGCGCTCGCGGTCGAATCGGCCCTTGCGGTCGTCCTCGACGAGGGCGTAGCCGACCGACGGCGTGTCGTGGTCGGTCGCAAACGCTCGGATTTCGTAGTCGTCGGCGTCGAGTGCCACGTCGCCGTCGTCGACGCCGTGGACGCGAATCGGGAACGAGGGGTCGGTGCCCGTCGAGCCGACCAACCGCTCGATGCGGCGCTGTTGGCCCGATGGGACGTGAATCGCCAGCGGCTCGGTTCGCTCGTTGAAGTCCATCGTCTGCAACAGCCCCGGAATCCCGAGGGTGTGGTCGGCGTGGAGATGCGAGACGAAGATGTGCGAGACGCCGAAACCGGTTCCGAACCGCATCATCTGTCGCTGCGTTCCCTCCCCGCAGTCGAAGAGGAACCGCTCGCCCTCCCGACGGCAGAACACCGAACTCGTGTTCCGCTGGGTCGTCGGCACGGCCCCGCCGGTTCCGAGGAACGTCACACACAGCGACATACACGGGGAAAGTGGCGGCGTTTACATACCGCCTTCGATGCCGGGCTACTCGCCGTCCCAGTAGTCGACGTCGTCGTCGCGGTCGTAGTAGCCGTGGACCGACCGCTCCTCGCGGCCGCCGGGTGGCGACCCGGCGAAGACCCCGATTTTCCCCGAATCCGGATAGACGGTCACGTCGGGTTCGTTCATCGTCGAGACGGCGAGATAGCGGAGCGGCCCCTCGGAGTCGTTGACGACGCGGTGGCCGCCGGACTCGTCGGCCGGGAAGGCGACGTAGTCGCCCGTCTCAAGGTCGTACGTGTCGCCATCCAGACGGATCGTTCCGGTCCCCGAGAGGACGTACAGCGCCTCCTCGTTGCCGGTGTGGTAGTGATACGGCCACGAGCGGTGGCCGGCCGGGAGTTCGTACAGACTACAGCCCAACTCCTCGCCGTCGGCGGCCTGAGCCAGCTGCTTGCGTTTGAACCGCGTCTCCCCGCGGTCGGTTTCGGACCACTCGAGGTCGGCTTCGTTGATGGGGCCCATCGTTCCGGTTCAGACGTAGTGGAACCACTCGTCGTAGCCGTCGAGTTCGCCGTTGACGAGGTCGAAGAACCGCTGTTGAATCTCCTCGGTAACCGGGCCACGGGAGCCGTTGCCGATTTCCTTGTCGTCGACGCTCCGGATGGGCGTCACCTCGGCGGCAGTGCCGGTGAAGAACAGCTCGTCGGCGGTGTAGAGCTGTCCGCGAGCGATAGAGGCCTCGTCGTGGACGGTGTAACCGAGGTCCTCGGCCAGTTGGATGGCCGTCTCGCGGGTGATGCCGTCGAGAATGGACTCCGAGAGGCCAGTCGTGTAAATCTCGCCGTCGTTGACCATGAAGATGTTCTCGCCGGGGCCCTCCGCGACGTTGCCCTCCTTGTTGAGGACGATGGCCTCGACGTAGCCGTTGCGACGAGCCTCCTCGCCGGCCAGCATCGAGTTGACGTACGGGCCAGTCGCCTTCACGTTCGTCGGAATCTGGCTGGAGGCGTGTTTCCGCCACGAGGAGACCATCACGTCGACGCCATTCTCGATTGCGTCCTCGCCGAGGTACGCCCCCCACGGCCAGCAGGCGACCATCGTCTCAGTCGGGCAGTCCTTCGGCGAGACGCCCAAGGAGTTGTAGCCGTAGTAGACGAGCGGCCGGATGTAACAGGACTCTAGCTCCTGTCGGCGGATGAGTTCCAGCGTCGCCTTGGTAATCTCCTCGCGCGTGTGGTCGATGTCGTGGTCGAGCACCTTCGCGGAATCGAACAGGCGGTCGAGGTGTTCCTCCCAGCGGAACAGCGCCGGGCCGTCGGCGGTGTCGTAACACCGCGCACCCTCGAACACCGCCGTCCCGTAGTGCAGCGAGTGGGTCAGAATGTGTGTCTGTGCGTCGTCCCAGTCGACGAACTCCCCGTTCTGCCAGATGGTGTCGACGTCCATCTCCTCGAAAGACATACTCCGTCTGTGGGCGCCCCCCGTAATGAGTCTTGACAACGACCTTTTTGCACGGTCGCTCGCCGGGGGCGAGCGACCGGCAAAAACGTCGATGAAAAATAGCGATTCGCTCCCGTCGCACGCCTTCGGCGCGCGGTGGTCGCTTCATCGCTACCGGCGGCGAAGCCGCCGGAGAACCGCTCGGTCGTGGTTTGAGAGAGCGCAGCTCTCTCGTCATCACGAAAGCTCGCGCACAGCGCGGGCTTTCGAACGACTCCGCTCCCTCGCGGATGCTTGAATTCTTATTCCGCCGACTCGTGTTCTTCGGGTGTCCGAAGCAAGCCGAAACCACCTATCCGAGCCGCGCCAGCAGTTCCGACCCCTCGACGTAGGTGAAGCCGTTGCGGTCGGCGTAGGCGCGGGCCGCCGCCGGCGAGAGCGCGCCGCCGGATTCGTCGTCCATCATCTCACAGACGACGACGGCGGGTTCGACGCCGGCGGCGTCGGCCAACGCGATGCCGAGTTCCGTGTGGCCCTCCCGGTCGTCGAGGAGGTCCGGTGCGGCCCGAAGCAGGTGGACGTGGCCTGGCGAGCGGAACGATTCGGCGAACCCCTCGGCATCGGCGGCGACCGACTCCTCGGCACCGTCCCCGGCGACGGTCGTCGCACGGCGGACTGACCCCGCGGCCGAACCGAGTTCCGAGATGGTGAGCGCGCGGTCCTCGTCGGTGATGCCCGTGAAGGTGTCGCGGTGGTTCACCGTCAGCGAGAACGACGACCGCTCGTCGTAGGAGAGGTCGTGGCTGGCCGCCGTCGGGTGGTCGATGAGTTCCTGTGCGAAGGGGAGGTCCCACGCCGCACACACGTCGTCGGCCAACGCGACACAGATGAGGCCGCCCGCGTCGTTTCGCATCCGGGCGACGGCTTCGGGGGTGACGGCGGCCGCCGGGTAGACGAGGTCGACCTCGCCCTCGCGGTCCGCCGCGTCGTGGACGAGCACCGGCTCGCCGGCGGCGAAGGCGGCGATGGCCGAATCGACGCCGCGGCGGACGCGCGTGGTGTTACTGCTCTGAGACATGGATGGTGACGTGGTCGTCGTCGTTCAGACCCAGTTCGTCGCGGAGGCGGTCGGGGGCGATGATTTCGAGTTGGTCGGTGCCGTGATGGGTCCGCTCCGGGGCGATAACGTGGGCAGTCTCGTAGCGGGTGCCGTCGACGGTTTCGACCGTCGCCGGCCAGCAGAAGGCCGGCCCGTACGTTCGGTCGTCGTCCTCCCAGCCGTCGATGCCGACGGGGTCGAGAGCGTCCATGCGGGCACGAGCGCGGACGCTCTCGTCGTCCAATTCGACGTTGAGCGTGCCGGCGAACGGTTCGTAGCCGAGTCGGTCGCGGAACTGCTCCATGTACCCCGACAGGGAGATGTAGTGGCGACCCTCGCCCATCCCGCTCGTGACGACGCCGGAGAGGTCCACGTCGGCGTCGCCCTCGAACAGTCGGCGGTAGTCGGCGTACTCCCGCTGGAGGGCCCGCTCGCCGACTTCGGTGACGGCGATTCGCTGGCCGTCGCCGGTCATGTCGCGCTCGATGAACTCGGCGTCTTCGAGCCGCTGGAGCCGCCGGGAGGCGGTCTGGTTCGATGCGTCGAGACGGTCGGCGAGTGCCGCACACGTCACCGTCGCCCGACCCTCGAGCGCGCCGTCGAGGGCGACGAGTTTCAGCGTCGCCAACTCGTCGTGTCCCACGCGCTCGGTCGTCTGTGACATACCGTCCGGTAGGGAGTATTGCCCCTTAACCGTAACGGAAATGGCATGCATAACAGATTTGGAACGGTGCGCACGCCGAGAACGGTTTACAGCGTTAATTCGGAGTCCGCGACGTAAATACGTGACGAGGCCGGCGACGGTTGCTGTCAGTCGCTGGTCCCTTTCGCGTAGGAGCCCTCGGTCCAGAAGTCCGAGCCGCCTTTCAGTTCCGGCACCCACGTGTCCTCTTCGTGTGCGAGGAGAGCGACCCGGGAGGCCGGCACATCGCGGACGACCGGGTGGTCGGGCATGTACTCGCCGACCGCTTCGGTGAAGGCGACGACGTCCTCGTGGTCGGGCATCACCTCGCGGTCGAGGCGGTCCCGGGAGTTGCCCACGTGCATGAACGCCTTCATCTCGACGAAGTCGGCGTCGGCGCGGTCGAACATCCCCGCGTACCACTCCGGCGTCTTCATGTTGTAGCCGTTCAGAAGCGTCGTCCGAAGGACCGTCCGGGTCTCGTCTTTTTCGGCGAGTACGTCCAGCGTCTCGATGAGATTGTCCCAGGCGTCGTCTTCGACGGCTTTGACGACCTCGCCGAAGGTCTTCCGGTCGGGGGCGTCGACGCTGACGTACAACTGCGTGGGGTCACACTCCGCGAGCACCTCGGGGCGAGTCCCGTTGGAGACGAGGAACGTCGTGATACCGCGGTCGTGGAACGCTTCGATGAGTTCCGGCAGGTAGGGATACAGCGTCGGTTCGCCGTCCAGCGAGATGGCGACGTGTCGGGGCTCCATCGCCTCCTCGAACACTTTCTCGGGTACGTCGTCGTTGCCGCCGAAGCCCGAGAGGAGTTTTCGCTGGAGGTCGATGGAGGCGTCGACGACCGCTTCGGGGTCGTCCCACTCCACGTCACCGAGTTCGTAGGCGTGGCCGGCGTGGTCGCGCCAACAGAACACACAGCGCTCGTTGCACTTGACGACCGGCGTCATCTGGATACAGCGGTGGCTCTGAATGCCGTAGAAGTGGTTCTTGTAACAGCGGCCCTCTCCGCGCAGGGCGTTGGCCGTCCACCCGCAGGTCTGGGCGGCGGTGTGGTTCTCCGAGTGATAGTCAGGGTCGCTGACCTGCTTGGGCATACCCGCACATACACCGACGAAGGCCTAAAGGCCGTGGTTCGTCGTGTGTGAAGTCATGTCACGACGTTCGACACACGTTTTCACGGGTCGTGATACGTACGTTCACTACAGCCGTGCTTTGGTCAGTGTTCACACGAACTCCTAATACAATTTGTATGCTTTCTACAGAACCCTTTTGCGTGGTGATGAAAAGATACAGACATGCTCAGAGGGCTCGATACGTGGGGCGAAAGCGACGACGAACCGATGATAATCAAAGCGGCCGGACGCGAGGCGTTCGACGGTGACGTGACCGTCTACGTCGCCGAATCCCTCTCGTCGGAGAGCCACGAGCGGTTCCGCGCCGTCCGCGAGGGCTTCGACCGGCTCGAAGCCGCCGAGGTCGTCGACGGCGTCACCGTCGTGACGTGGCCGACCGAGGTCGACGCGCCGACCGACGGCCCCGAAAACGAGGTCGTCGCCACCTACGACGAGTTCGTCGAGTCGGTCGGCACCGACGCACTCGAACCGTTCTTCGAGGCCGAAACCGGTGACGACGACCACGAACGCACCGTCACCATGCCCGACATCTGTATCACGGTTCGTGACGAGGGCGAACTGACCGGTCTGTACCCGAAGCGCGACGGCAGCGCAACCCAGTCGGTCGAGGACTGTCTGGCCGCCCTCGCGATGGGCGACCGCGTCGAGAACGTCGCCTGAATCCCACCGTTTCGAGCCCCGACGTACCTTTTCGTTCGTTCCGATTGCGCCAGTAGGCTCCGACGTTCAGTCCACATCTTCGGATTCGAACGTTTATTTCTGATGTTGAACAGAGCCCACTCACAACATCTGAGAGCCATTTAGAAACGTTTGAATCGTTATTCCCGCTTATTTCTTTAGTTCTTGGTTAAGAATGCTTTTCCATTGGTCGGCTGATGTAGAGATATGCTCAGAGGACTCGATATGGGTGGAAAATCCGGCGGTGAGCCAACAATAATCAGGATGGTCGACCGGGAGCCACTGTCGGCGGAGCTGACCCTCTACGTCCGCGAGACCGTTCCGGACGCTGCCTCCGACAGGGTGTCGAGCGCCCTCGAGGGGTTCGACCTGCTGGAGCAGGCGGGCGTCGTGACCGACCGACGGGTCGAGACGGTGCCCGAGCGGTCGCCGGGGGGCGACACTACCGGACTCGAACCCACCGCCGCCTACGACGAGTTCGTCGAGTCGGTCGGCTGGGAATCGCTGGACCCGTTTTTCAAAACACAACGGGGAACCGACGGCGTCGACCGCGTGGTCACGTTCCCACCGGTCTGTGTCGCCATCCGCGAAGACGGCGAGTTGACTGGACTGTACCCCCGCTGGAACGACGGCACCCACGAGAGCATCGAGGACTGTTTGAACGCACTAGCTGCCGGCGACAGCGTCGAGAACGTCCGACCCTGACCGCGGGTCCGTTCGGAAACCCCTTTATCGGCCGCTCGTCAACCGTCGGGTATGTTCCTTGCGTTCCGGGAGTCGGTCGCGACGGCGCTGGAGACGGCGCTCGCGGCCAACGACTACCCGACCGACGACCTCGGTATCGAGGAGCCACCGGAAGACGTCGAGGCGGTCTTCGCCTCCAGCGTCGCCTTCCGACTGGCCGAGCGGGCCGAAGCACCGCCGCCGAAGGTGGCGGCCGAACTCGCCGACGCCATCGACCCCGACGACTACGACTACCTCGACCGCGTCGACGTTCAGGGGCCGTATCTGAACTTCCTGCCCGACGAGTCGTACTTCGCCGACACGCTGGAGGCCGGCGGAGACGCCGCCTTCGGCCGACTCCCCGACCGCGACACCTCCGTCGTCGTCGAACACACCTCCGCGAACCCGACCGGACCCGTCCACGTCGGGCGCGCGCGCAACCCCATCATCGGCGACGCCGTCGCCAACGCCCTCGATTACGCCGGCTACGACGTCGAGCGTCACTACTACGTCAACGACGCCGGCCGACAGATGGCCGTCTTCACGTGGGCCTACGAGCGCTTCGACGAGGAGGACCTCCCCGAACCGGCACGGGACCGCGCGGAGTACCGGATGGTTCGCTACTACCGGAAGGGCAACGCCTTCCTCGAAGAAGCCGACCCCGAAGAAGTCGAGGAAGCCGAAGCCGAAATCGAGGCCATCCTTCAGGGACTGGAAGCCGGCGACGAGGAGACCTACGAGCGCGTCGGCGAAGTCGTCGACACCGTCCTCGGCGGGATGAAGGAGTGTCTCGCACGCCTCCCCGCTGATTTCGACGAGTTCGTCAAGGAGACCAGATTCATGCGCGACGGTTCGACCGACGACGTCGTCGCCCGCCTGAAGGAACTCGACGGCGCCGTCTACGAGGACGACGCCTGGCAACTCACCTTCGACGACATCGAGAAGAACCTCGTCTTCCTCCGGGCCGACGACACCTCGCTGTACACGACCCGCGATTTGGCCCACCACGAGTGGAAGTTCGACAACTACGACCGCGCCGTCACCGTGTTGGGCGAGGACCACAAGCTACAGGCCGAACAGCTCGGGGAGACACTGGAGTTGCTCGGCAACGACACGGACCGACTGTCGAACGTCATCTACTCCTACGTCAACCTCCCCGAAGGGAAGATGTCGACCCGCCGTGGGACCGGCGTCCAGTTGGACGACCTGCTGGACGAGGCCATCGACCGCGCGCGCGAGGAGGTCGAAGACCGCATGGACGACCGCCTCCGCGACGACGACCTCGACGAAGCCGACGTCGAACGCATCGCCCGACAGGTCGGCATCGGCGCCGTCCGCTACGACATCGTCTCGAAACAGCCGACGAAGGGCATCACCTTCGAGTGGGAACGCGCCCTGGACTTCGAGGCCCAGTCGGCGCCCTACGTCCAGTACGTCCACGCGCGCTGTTGTGGGATTCTGGACGAGGCGCGACGCGCCTCGGAAAGTGCGAGCGGCGACGAGCCGCGAGCAGACGAAGCCGACGAACTCGAACCGGTCGCCGACACCTCGGTTCTCACCACCGACTCCGAACGCGACCTCATCCGCTCGCTGGCGCGGTTCCCCGGCGTCGTCGAGTCGGCCGCTTCGGACCTCGAACCCCACCAGGTCGCCACCTACACCCGCGAACTCGCCGACCGGTTCAACGCCTTCTACCGGGAGTGTCCCGTCCTCACTGCCGACGACGCCGAAACGCGGGCCGCACGACTCGCGCTCGTCGCCGCCTCGAAACACGCCGTCGCCAACGCGCTCGATATTCTGGGTGTGGAAGCGCCCGAATCAATGTAACCCGAACTTTTTTCATCGTCGGGTTCGCGCTCCGCGCGAACCTCTCCTCGAAAAAACTTCGATGAAAAAAGGCCGGACGCTCACTACGTTCGCGTCCGGTGAAACGGCGCGCTTCGCGCGCCGTATGCTACGGCAACATTGGGAGTATGCCGCACTCCGCAATCAGTACGGCAGATGTCTCCTCACACCAGCGGTGCGACCGTCGGCAGGATGCTGCCCCCGACGGCGAGGACGGCGGCCGCCCCGAGGCCGAGCGCGAGCAGCAGGAAGATGGCGATCCACGACAGTCGAACCGAACTCTCCTCGCTCTGTGACATATCGGGATGTGTGCGGAGTGGCCTGATAGGCCTTACTCTCTGCTCCCACAAAGGACGGAGTTTTATTTCCGGGGGCGCAAACCAACTGCAATGAGCGAAAGCGAGGGGGACCCCTCGGACAAGCAGAAATACGAGTTTCAGAAGGTAATCGAGGAACTCGACGACTACTCGGGTTCCGGAACCCAACTCGTCTCCATCTACATCCCCGAAGACAGGCTAATTAGCGACGTGGTCGCCCACGTCACCCAAGAGCACAGCGAAGCGTCCAACATCAAGTCCAAACAGACTCGAACGGCAGTACAGGACGCCCTCACCAGCATCAAAGACCGTCTGAAGTACTACGATGTCCATCCTCCCGAAAACGGGATGGTCATCTTCTCGGGCGCCGTCGACGCCGGGGGCGGCCAGACCGACATGGTCACCGAGGTGCTCGAATCGCCACCGGACCCCATCGAGTCGTTCCGGTATCACTGTGACTCGCACTTCCTCACCGAACCGCTGGCGGAGATGCTCGGCGACAAGGGCCTGTACGGCCTCGTCGTGTTGGACCGACGGGAAGCCAACGTCGGGTGGCTGAAGGGCAAACGCGTCGAACCCGTCAAATCGGCCTCGTCGCTGGTCCCCGGCAAGCAGCGAAAAGGTGGCCAGTCAGCCCAGCGATTCGCCCGTCTGCGGCTAGAAGCCATCGACAACTTCTATCAGGAGGTCGCCGGCATGGCCGACGACCTCTTCGTCCCCAAGCGCCACGAGATGGACGGCATCCTCGTGGGCGGTCCTTCGCCGACGAAAGACGAGTTCCTCGACGGCGACTACCTCCACCACGAACTGCAGGACATGGTGTTGGGGAAGTTCGACGTCTCCTACACGGACGAATCCGGATTGTACGACCTCGTCGACGCCGCCCAGGACGTGCTGGCCGAAACCGAGGTGATGAAGGACAAATCCGAGATGGAGGAGTTCTTCGAGCAACTCCACGACGGCCAAAAGGCCACCTACGGCTTCGAGGCCACCCGACAGAACCTCATGATGGGTGCCGTCGACCGCCTGCTCATCAGCGAAGACCTCCGGAAGGACGTGGTCGTCTACGACTGCGGCGGCCGCGAGGAGTTCGAAGTCGTCGACCGGCGGGCCGACACGCCGAGTCACACCTGCGAGGACGGAACCGAGGGAGAGGTCCAAGAACGTGAGGACGTCATCGACCACCTGATGGACCTCGCCGAACAGCGCGGGTCGGATGCGAAGTTCATCTCCACCGACTTCGAGAAGGGCGAGCAACTGCTCACGGCGTTCGGTGGTATCGCCGGCATTCTCCGCTACTCGACGGGCGTCTAAGGCCCGACAGCCGACGCGGACAGCCGTCCCCCATGACTACCCACGCGTCGGCCGACTCCCCCGCCCCGAAGTGAGGGTGCAACCCACCCCCTCGAAGGTTAGTCGTTCGCATTTATTACGTCACTGCGTGACGCATCCCATCACAAAGTGAAAACTAGTATTTGAATATTTCTCTCAATCCAGCAGTTGCTGAAGTTGATGCCTGCGTCTGCTGATGTCGAACTCCGGTTGGACACCACCCTGTGCGTCCAGTCGGTCGAGAACCAGAAGCGGGTCGACGCCCGCGGCTTCGACCGCCGGGAGCAACTCCTGTAACGCCGTCCGGTGAAGCGCCAGCGAGTCGAGCAATCCGACCGCCAGCGCCAGTGGAACCGCCGCTTCGTTGTCGGGGAAGGCACTCGAAATGCGGTCGAATCGTGGGTCGTCACTGGCGCTGTTTGCCGCCACGAGCGTCAGACACTCGGGACACAGCGCCGCACAGTCCGAGGACTCCGGAACGTGTTCGCGATACTCCAGGGGGACGGCGAACGACACCATCCGCGCTCGGCATGCAGGACACTCCATACCCGACGTAGGAGGAAAGCACAGTAGTGTGTGCCGGTTTACTCGATGTCGGCGGCCAACGCCTCGATTTCCCGCTCGAAAGCGTCTCCGAGTTTCGACGGCTCCGGGAGGAGGTTCTCGTCGGCCGCGATGCCGACTCGGACGCCGCCATCGTAACTGAAGATGCTGATACCGATGCCCTGGTCGTTGGCCTGTGGCACCCAGAACATCACGTCGGTCACCTCCTTGCCGGCGAATTCGACGGTTTCGGTCGGGCCCGGCACGTTCGTCACCACGCCAGTCGCGCGGTTCTCGAACTGCTCCATCAGCCAGTCCAACACGGGGTCCGGCGAGTGTCCGCCGACCGACAGTGTCAGGTACATCATGAGCGCCTCGAGACCCGCCTTCTGGGCGTCCATCCGCTCGTGGATGATGCGAATTCGCTCGTTCAGGTCGGCAGTACCGACCGGAATCGGGACGAAGGCGAGTCCGAAGTAGTTCCCCAGCGAGGCATCCCGCTGGTCCAACGGTTTGAGGTTGACCGGCACCGTCGTCCGGAGTTCGAGTCCGTCGACCCCCTCACCGCGTTCCTGCAAAAGCCGACGGAACGCTCCGGCGAGAGCGGCCAACAGCACGTCGTTGATGGTCGCGTCGTTGGCTCGGCCGATGGCACGGACCGTCTCGAGGTCGATTTCCTCGGTCCACCCCGCTCGCTTGGCCGTCCCGATGTCACCCCGAAGTGAGGTCTCGGCCTCGTCGTCCTGTGTCAGCAGATTCCAGCCGGTCTTGACGGCTTTCCCCGCGAGACGGGCCGCCTCCAAGGGGCCGTCGGGACCGAGGGAGAGTCCCGACCCGTCGCCTCCCTCATCGCTTCCCGCCTCCACGGACGAGCCTCCAGCCGAGTCGTTCCCGATTGCGTCGCCGGAGTCGTCGGAGAACGCGTCCGCACTCGGCGGGTCGGGCATGATACCCATCGGCATCTCGACCGAGTCGGGGTCGTCGACCAACCCGAACAGCACGTACATCAGCGCGAAGCCGTCGCCGATGCTGTGATTGATTCGGAACGCGACGGCGTTGCCGTCGTCGCCACCGGCCCCGTCGATGAGATACGCCTCCCACAGCGGCCGGGACTCCTCCAGCGGCTGGCTCATCAGACAACTGACGAAGCGCTGAAACACCGCCTTGTCCTGTGGCTCCGGAAGCGCGATGTGGGTGATGTGTGTCTCGATGTCGAAGTTCTCGACGGATTCCCAGTAGGGCCGTCGCATCGGGCGGTCGGTGCCTGCGACGCGTTGGGTAAACCGGTCGAACCGGAGCAGTCGCTCCTCGAGGCGGTCGGCCAGTTCCTCGTAGGTAATCGCGTCGTCGAACCACAGCACCCCCGTTATCGTCGTCAGGTTGTTCACCGACCCGATGCGCCGCCACGCGTTGTCCGCACCCGAAATCGGTTCCCGTTCAGTCATCGATACCGCCGAACCCCCCAGTCGTTCCCGCTCGGTTCGTCACTCGTGGGCCGTCGATAGCGAGCCTCGAACGTGTCATCTGAAACGGGCTTCGGAGAGGGGGTCAATGAATCTGCCGCCGAACGTCGGCGTCGCTACCACACCCGAGAACGGAGACGAAAACGGTTGCGTCAGTCGTCTGCGGTGACCGGTTCGGCCTCGGCTTCGGCCGCTTCGGCGGCCTCCTCGGCCTCGTTTTCTTCCTTCTTCGCCTTGATTTTCTTCATCCGGAAGATTTCCTCACGCTCCTGCTCTTCGAGTTTCTGCTCGATGTACTCCTGGGCACCGTGCAGCTCGGGGAGGAGTTTGAACTCGAGGGCGTTGACACGGCGTTTGGTCTTCTCGATTTCGTCGAGCATCTTCTTCATCGCCGTCTCGACCTCGGCAGCGAGGATAATCGTCTCCAGCAGTTCCTCGTAGGCGTCGGCGGCCTCGTCGATGCGCGCCGACGTGCCGACGAGTCCGTAGCCGCGCTGGTCGAGGGATTTCTTCACCTTCGTCGACTCGATTTGCGGGACGACGACGCCCATGATGTTCTTCGACTGAGAGGTGATTTCGGGGTGTTCCTTCAGCGCCGCGGCGGCGCCGCGAACCGCCACGTCCCCCTCCATCGCCCGCGCCATGTTGATGTTCCGCTGGGCGCGCTCGTAGTTGTCGTCGAGGTCCGACCGGACGTCCTGTGCCTGGTCGAGGATGTCCATGAACTCCATGATGAGGCCGTCTCGCTTCTTCTCGAGGGTGTCGTGGCCCCGCTCGGAGAGTTCGATGCGGTCCTCGATAGCCATGAGGTTCTTCCGCGTCGGTTTGACGTCCTTGGCCATTCTTGTCGAGGGCTTGTGTCCCGACCGGGTTAATCTTTTTCAGTTAGTTCGGGCCGAACCGAGACCGTTTCGTCCTCGGTGTCGACGACCACGTCCACGAGCGTCGACAGCGCCGCCGTGGTCGTCTCGTCGGCCGCCTCGGGGTCGAGATGGAAGTGTGCCGTCGCCTCGGCCGATGCACACCGCTCGCCGAGGGCGTGCAGGAACTGAAACGCCCGCTCGCGGTCGGCGTACTGCAACATCGCCGTCAGTGAGTCGAAACACACCGCAGTGTCCGGCCGCAGCGACTCGGCGACGGCGATGCCTAGTCCCGTCAAATCACTCGGTTCGACATCGGTTCCGACGTCGAGTTCCCGAACTGGCGGCGGGTCGGTGCTGCGTTCGGCCAGTCGGGTTCGAAGCGACTCGACGTTCGACCCGGCATACCCCACGAGTAGAACGCGTTCGGACCGCTCCGACAGTCCCGCACAGACCGGCGTGACCCCCTCTATGGCGGGCGACCGAACGAGAACCGTCGAGGCGTCTTCGGGCACCCGCTGGAGGAGGCTCTCCGACATACCAATCCTTCACCCCACCCTGTAAAGAAGTCGTTGACTGCGGAGTCAGTCCGCGGTCTGGGCTGCTTCCGTCTCGACGTAGTACTCCTCGATGAGTTCCTCGTCGATACGGTTGAGTTCCTCTTTCGGCAGTTCGCTGAGGAGCTCCCAGCCGAGGTCGAGCGTCTCGTCGATGTCGCGGTTCGTGTCGTACCCCTGCTGGACGAACTCCGTCTCGAAGGCGTCCGCGAAGTCGAGGTACTTGTTGTCACGCTCGCTGAGTGCCTCGCGACCGACGATGTTCACGAGGTCACGAAGGTCCTCACCCTCCGCGTAGGCGGCGTACAGCTGGTCGGAAACGTCGGCGTGGTCCTCGCGAGTGAGGCCCTCGCCGATACCGTCGTCCATCAGCCGAGAGAGGCTGGGCAGGACGTTCACCGGCGGCTCGATACCCTGACTGTTCAAGTCACGGTCGATGTAAATCTGGCCCTCGGTGATGTATCCGGTGAGGTCCGGAATCGGGTGGGTGTCGTCGTCGCCCGGCATCGTGAGGATGGGAATCTGGGTGACAGAGCCCTCCCGACCCTCGATACGGCCGGCGCGTTCGTACAGCGTCGCGAGGTCGGTGTACATGTAGCCGGGGTAGCCACGTCGACCCGGAACCTCCTCACGTGCGGCACCGATTTCTCGCAGCGCCTCACAGTAGTTGGTCATGTCCGTCAGGATGACGAGCACGTGATACCCCTTATCGAAGGCGAGGTACTCGGCGGTCGTCAGTGCCAGTCGCGGCGTGACCGTCCGCTCGACTGCGGGGTCGTCCGCGAGGTTCATGAAGACGACCGACCGCTCGAGTGCGCCCGTGCGCTCGA
This sequence comes from Natronomonas sp. CBA1123, assembly GCF_009741925.1. GTDB lineage: Archaea > Halobacteriota > Halobacteria > Halobacteriales > Haloarculaceae > Natronomonas. The sequence continues at coordinate 66,122 of NZ_WPCC01000004.1, read as the reverse complement.
AGTCGTCCATGAACTCGTTTGCCTCCTCGGCGGTGATACCCATCGCGCCGAAGATGACTGCGAACTCCGAGCCCTCGTCGTCGCCACCGTCTTCCTCTTCGGGGACGGTCGCCTGTCGGGCAATCTGGAGTGCGAGGTCGTTGTGCGGCAGCCCGGACCCAGAGAAGATGGGGAGCTTCTGGCCGCGCACCAGAGTGTTCATGCCGTCGACGGCGGAGACACCCGTCTGGATGAACTCCTCGGGGTACTCCCGAGCCGTCGGGTTGATTGCGGCGCCGACGATGGGTCGTTCCTCGTCGGGTTCGATTTCGGGACCGCCGTCGATAGGTTCGCCGGAGCCCGACAGCACGCGACCGAGCAGTTCCTCGGTCAGCGGCATCTGCAGGGTCTCGCCGAGGAACCGAACCGACGAATTGCGGTCGATGCCCGAGGTTCCCTCGAACACCTGAATCGCGACGTATTCGGAGGTGGTCTCGAGGACCTGGCCGCGTCGCGTCTCGCCGCTCGGCGTCTCGATTTCGACGATTTCGTCGTAGCCGACGGGCTCGTCGATTTCGGCGAACACCAGCGGGCCGCTAATCTCCGTGATAGTTTTGTATTCCTTCTGCATTGTCAGTACTTCTCCCGAAGCTGGTCGCTGAGGTCGTCTTTCAGCTCGCTGATGTAGGCTTCGAAGTCCTCTTGGGTGTTCATGCGGTTCAACTGCGGCACGGCGTCGACGTCGATGATTTCCTCGACGGGAACGCCGGCTTCGAGCGCGTCGAAGGCCTCCTCGCTGAAGTGCTGAATCGCCGTCAGCATGAGATAGGTCTTCTCCGGCTCACAGTAGGTGTCCACGTCGTGGAAGGCGTTCTGCTGGAGCCACCCCTCCCGGATGTAGCGGGCGACCTCAAGCGTGAGCTGTTGGTCCTCCGGCAGGGCGTCCTTCCCGACGAGCTGGACGATTTCCTGCAGTTCGGCCTCCTCGTCGAGAACGTCGACGGCCCACTGGCGCACTTCGGGGAACTCCTCGTGGACGTTCTCCCGCCACCATGGGTCGAGCTGTTCCTTGTACAGCGAGTACGACTCGTTCCAGTTAATCGAGGGGAAGTGCCGACGCTCTGCGAGGTCGGCGTCCAGCGCCCAGAAGCACTTCACGATACGAAGCGTGTTCTGGGTGACCGGCTCCGAGAAGTCACCGCCCGGCGGCGAGACGGCGCCGATAACGGAAATCGAACCCTCGCTGCCGTTGATGTTCTGGAACTTGCCGGCCCGCTCGTAGAACTCCGAGAGGCGCGCGGCGAGATAGGCAGGGTAGCCCTCCTCGCCGGGCATCTCCTCCAGTCGGGAGGAGATTTCACGCATGGCCTCGGCCCACCGCGAGGTGGAGTCGGCCATCAGCGCGACGTCATAGCCCATGTCGCGGTAGTACTCGGCAATGGTGATGCCCGTGTACACACAGGACTCACGCGCCGCGACGGGCATGTTGGACGTGTTCGCAATGAGACACGTCCGAGACATGAGCGGCTTGCCGGTCTTGGGGTCTTCCAGTTCCGGGAAGTCCTCGATGACTTCCGTCATCTCGTTGCCGCGCTCGCCACAGCCGACGTAGACGACGATGTCGGCGTCGGCCCACTTGGCGAGTTGGTGCTGGGTGACCGTCTTCCCGGAGCCGAACGGGCCCGGAATGGCGGCCGTCCCACCTTTCGCGATGGGGAACAGGCCGTCGAGGACGCGCTGACCCGAAACCAGCGGGGTCGTCGGCGTCTCCTTCTCGACGGTGGGGCGCGGTTCCCGAACCGGCCACTGCTGTCGCATCTGAATCTCCTCGCCGTTGTCGAGTTCGACGACCGTCTCGTCGACGTTGAAGTTACCCGACTCGACGCTGGTGACCTCGCCGCCTTCGTAGTCCGGCGGGACGAGGACCTTGTGGTCGATGCTCTCGGTTTCGGGAACGATGCCGACGACGTCGCCGGCCGACACCTCGTCACCTTCCTCGACCTCGGGGTTGAACTCCCAGGTCTTCTCGAGGTCGATGCCGGGTGCGTCGACGCCGCGGTCGAGGAACGCCCCCATCTGCTCTTCGAGGACGTCCAGCGGACGCTGGACACCGTCGTAGATACTGTCCATCATGCCGGGTCCGAGGTCGACGGACAGCGGTTCGCCCGTGTTGGCGACCGGTTCGCCGGGGGCGACGTCGGAGGTCTCCTCGTACACCTGGATGGTGGTGAGGTTCCCCTCGATTTCGATGACCTCGCCCATCAGGCCCTCTTCGCCGACGTAGACGACGTCGTTCATGCGGGCGTCGAGGTCGACGGCGGTCACGACCGGACCGCTGACGCTCTCGATGACGCCCTCACTCGTGGTTTCAGTTGCAGTAGCTTGGCTCATGTTATTCTTCCATCAGGTCGATGCCGATGGCGCGTTTGATCTGCTCCCGCAGATTGCCCGAACCGGTGCCGCCACCCAAGGTGACCACGACCGGTTCGACACTCGTTTCGACTCGCTGTCGAACTGTACGTGAGAGGTCCGCAACGTCTTCGTCGTGCATCACGACGATGCCGACGTCTTCGTCGTCGAGTACCTCCTCGACGGCGTCGTCGAGACGCTCGTCTTTCTCGTCGTCGGTGATGCTCTCGAAGCGACGAACGCCGGCCAGTCGGAACCCCGTCGTGAAGTCCGGACTGCCGACGACGGCGATTTCCTGACTCATTGTATCACCAGTTCCTCCTCGATTTCCTCGACGGAGAGACCGGCCTCCCGACCGCGGGCGACGGCGCGGATGTTCTCGACCTCGCGCTCCTTGGCGAGGATGTACGAGAGCACCGGACACACCGACAGCGGATAGCGGTTCGAGAGTTTCCCGGAGTACTCCAGCAGCGCCGCGTCGAGGGCGTGTTCGAACTGGATGAGACTGTCCGCGTCCTCCAGTTCCTCGAGGGCCACGTCGAGGTCGTCCCCGTAGGGGCCCTCCCGGATGCGGGCGACGAGTTCCTCGTCGTTGCTCGCCAACTGCCGGAGCTCCTCGGGGTCGAACAGTCGACCGCCGTCGATGAAGTACGCGGCGGGGTCGATGTCGGCGCCGCTGCGTGCGATACGCAGGCCGTTCCGGAGGTTCCGGAAGTCGATTTCGGCTTCGAGGAACTCACGGACCAGCGCCGTCGGGGAGTCCGGTTCGGCGCTCGGCAAATCGTCGAGCAGGTGTCCGTAGAAGGCGCGGTCGACCGCGTTCTCCAACGGCACCAACACGCCGTCACGCTCGAAGTCGCTGTAGGCGTCTTCGAGCGGCCCGCCGAAGATGGTGGAGTCCAGCAGTTCGATGGCCTCCTCGATGCTCGATGCGTCGACGAGGCGGTCGAGCAGGCGCTCGGAGAACTCGCCGGTGCGAATGAGGTCGTCCTCGATGTCGCTCCGGTCGGAGTCCGTGTAGATGCCACGGATGACCGTCTTGATGTTCCACGCGTCGAACTTCCGGAGATAGCGGGCGATGTAGCCGTACAGACTCCCCTCGGACCACCGCAGCAGGTCCTCGAAGTGCTTCGCGAGGTTCCGGTTCAGCGCGTACTCGACCAAGTCGACGCCCGAGTGCCGTGCACCGAGGGCGTTCATCTCGGTTTCGTACTCCGTCTCCTCCATGAAGCGGGCTATCTCGCCGGGCCCCATCCGGACCAGTTTCCGGTAGTCGTCGTCGCCGAACAGTTTCGCCCGGCGAGCGCGCACTCGTGCCGTGACGTATTCGTAGTTCGAGCTCCCTTCGGTTTTGACGCTCATTCTTCGAAGAGCCGTGCGCTGATATCACGCAGGTTGTCGTCCCAGACCTCTTCGAGGACGGAGTCGAACGTGTTGTTCACGCGAACGCGGGACTCCTCGGCATCGACGACGACGCCACCGAGACAGTCGGTCGGTTCGCCCACGTCGAAGCCATCGTAGTCTTCGACGACCGTCTCGAGCAGTTCCTCGTCGTCGGCACGGCCGTGAACGACGACGGTGTCGGCGTCCTCGAACTCCTCGGCCGCGGCGTCCAGCAACGCCCGCGTCAGTTCTTCGCGTTCGTCACCGTCGATGGCGGCGATCTGTGCTTCTACGTCGTCGCGGACCTCCTCGAGAACCTCGCGGCGGGCTTCGAGGCGCTTCTGTTTGGCCTCGAGTTTCGCACTAGAGAGCTTCTGCTCGCGCTCCTGTTCGATAGTGCGTTCGACATCGCGTTCGGCCTCCTCTCGGATTTCCTCGGCGTCGCGCTCGGCCTCGGAGATTATCTCCTCGGCACGCTCTTCGCCCTCCGAACGGATGTCCTCCGCACGCGCGCGGGCTTCGTCTCGGATGTCCTCTACGACCGTATCAAGGCTCATTGGTTTAAAAATCGGGTGCGGTTTACAGCGTGAGGAACACGACGACCAGCGCCAGGATGACGAGCGTCTCGGGCAGCACCGTCAGGATGAGCCCGCGACCGAACAGGTCCTCGTTCTCCGCGATGGCGCCCATCGCCGCCGCGCCGATACCTCGCTCGGCGATACCGGCACCGAGCGCCGCGAGCCCTACTGCGAGGGCCGCCGCCCCCGTCGCGTCGAGCGCAGGACCGCCTGCTTCTGCTCCACTCTGAAGAACCGGTGCAACACTGCCCAGGACCGTAGCAAGTTCAAACATGGTTTGATTTTCCGTCGGGTGGATTGACTGCTATCCGAACAGACGGATATGTTCGCACTGAGTTCATAAAACTTCCCAAACGACACGGAGAGCGCCCCTCACTCACGTGTGAGAACAGTACTCAACCTGAACGCTATGCGATGTCTCAGCGCAGCGACCGCGGCGACGACCGAGGCCTCAGTCCTCGGTCGTGTAGGTCCGGTCGTAGCCGAACGGCGTGTACTTCTTGCCGCCGCCCTCGTAGAACTTCCCGAAGAACTCGACGTACTCGAGACGGACCGCCTGCAGGCCTGCGGACGTGATGCCCAGAATCAACACCAGCAGGTGTCCGAGAACGAGCACGACGATACCGAAGATGATGCCGAGAACGAGCATCGCACCGCCTTCGGCGTTGAGGAGCCCACCGAAGATGACCTCCCCTGCGGCTTCTGCCTCCGCGACTTCGGCCGCCTCCGCGAAGAAGATGAGGTGGAACTCACCGTCGTGGAGGTACGCGCCGAAGACGAGCAGGTTCACCGCAAGCGCCATACCGGCCTTCGCCAGCAGGACAGCGGCGATACGCGTATAGGAGACGACGTGCCCGAACGCCTGGGTAATCGACTCCACGAGGCCGATACCGCCCTCGACTTTCAACACCATCGCCAACCCGACGAGGATGGCGAGGACCTGCAGCGTCAGCGTTCCGACGACCGGCAGCGTCACGAGTTCGATTGGCGCAAAGCCGTTGAAGCCGAGCGGCAACGCGACGCCCTCGGTGATAACCTCACCCGTTGCGGGGTTGGTCATCCCTTCGGCGGCGAAGACGCTGAACATGAAGTTCGGTTTCGGGCCGAGCGCGGACGTACTGAACACCCACCACCAGACGCCGAGGGTGAGGATAATCCACGACCCGCTCTCCATGAACGCCTCGCCGAAGCCGTGTTCGAGGTTGTTGACGAAGTCGAACACGCGACCCACGACGAGGTGGAGTACGCCGGCGATGACGCTGGCCAACAGCCACGCGTAAGCGTAGTAGATGTAGTGCGGCTGGAGCCCCTTGTGAATCGGCGGGTGGCCGTCCCACAGGATTCCACCGAGCTGGTGAAGCCCGAAGAACTCCCCGTACAGGATGCCGAAGATGGCCGTGAACACACCAGCGTAGATGCCGACGCCACCGAGCGAGCGAATCGTCTCCGACTCGAATCGACTCATCAGCAGATAGCCCATTCCGGCGTACAGCAACCCGTAGCCGAGGTCGCCAATCATGAACCCGAAGAACAGCGGGAACGTCAGGAACAGGATGAACGTCGGGTCGAGCTCGGAGTACTTCGGTCGATTGATGACTTCGATGAGCGCTTCGAACGGTTTCACCGCCCCGCTGTTGTCCTGGACGACCGGCGGTTCGCCACCGCTCATCGCGGTGCCGCCGTCGGCCGCGACCGCCTCGCCGCTTTCGGAGCCCGCAGAGCCGGAGCCGCCGACGCTCTCGCGTTCGTGGGCGTGGCCGTCGTCGTCGTACTTCGCCTGTTCGAGTTCCTCAACATCGACGTGGTCGCCGACGGCCGACTGCAGCGTCTCGGCGAGGTCGGCGTATCGGTCACTCGGAATCCACCCCTCGGCGACGAAGGCGTTCTCCGTCGTCGCGAAGGTCAGCGGTGCCTCCCGCTTTTGGACCTCGATGGAGAGCTTCTCCTCGGCGGCCAGCAGGAAGCCAGCGACCTCGTGTTTGGTGTCTTCGAGTTCGTTCTCGACGGTTTCGAGCTTCGACTCGACCTTCTGCCGACGGTGTTCGAGGTCGTCGATGTACTTCTCGGGACTCGTCGCCTCGTCGCCGTCGCCCAACTCCGGTACCTCGTATCGGGTGAACGCCGCACCGACCAGCACGTCCTCGAGGTCGACATCGGGATAGACGAAGACGGCGACGTAGCCGCTCTCCTCGAACAGCTCGAAGCCGTCGACCTCGTCGGCGTCGATGAGCGTCCGACGGATGGTCTCGGTGTCGCCCTCGCCGACGGTGGCCGTCAGCGAGTCGTAGCCGGCGAGCAAGTCGAGGTCGATACCTAACTCGGCGAAAGGACGTGCTGCGTCGACTTTCTCGTCGATATCCCGCAGTTCGTCCTCCAACTCCGAGCGGCGGTCGTCGAGTTCGTTGACCCGATTCCGGGTCGCCTCGAGTTCCTCGTCGAGTTCGTCGTCTTCGATGATTCGCGTCCGACCGGCGTCCTCCTCGGTGATGTCGAGGATGCTCTCCAGCGAGCGGACGGTGACGAGTTTCTCGGCGGCGTCTTCGGCGCCCTCGACTGGGTCACCGGGTTCGAACCCCTCCCAGCCGCCGTCGTACTCGGTGACGTGCAACAGGTTCAGGTCGTGGACGGCCTCGACGGCTTCGTCCATCACGCGCTTGGATCCCGTCACCGAGACCCGACTCATCTGCTTAGGTCTGAGCATTCACCGCCTCCGTGAACAACTCCACGGTGTATTCGACCACCTCGTCGCGCTGTTCGTCGGCGCGCGCTTCGAGGGCCTCACGGTCGGACTCGCCTTCGGCGAGGAGTTCCTCGCGTTCGGCCTCGATTTCCTCACGCGCCTCGGCGAGTTCCGCCTCCTTGTGGTCGGCGGCGTCCTCGCGGGCTTGCTCGCGAATGCGGTCGGCTTCCTCGCGCGCCTCCGCGATGCGCTCCTCTCGCGCATCCTTCGCGTCGGCGACGATTTCGTCAGCCTCCCGCTCGGCCTCCTTGATTCGGTCAAGAACCTCTGGCCTGGCCATGATTATATCATCGGATGCTTCGGAAAGCGCCTATTTGGTAGTTGCGAAACGGCTTTTCGCGCGGTTCGATGCCAACTGTCTCTTCGAGCGCTCGTGGACCACGACCGGCCGGAAACAGGGGAATTATGACCGAACCGCCCCAAAGGGCGGTCAATGGGACTCCTCGAAGACAAAGCGCGTGCGCGGCTCTTCTACAAGTACCTCTCGCAGGTGTACGACACCATCAACCCGTTCATCTGGAACGAGGAGATGCGCGACGAGGCCCTGGAGTGGCTCGACCTCGATTCGGGGGACCGCGTCCTCGACGTCGGCTGTGGCACCGGCTTCGCCACCGAGGGACTGCTGGGGTACACCGACGACGTGTGGGGACTCGACCAGTCGGCCCACCAACTGGAGAAGGCCTTCGCGAAGTTCGGCAAGCGCGGTGGCGTGAAGTTCCACCGCGGCGACGCCGAACGACTCCCCTTCGCCGACGACAGCTTCGACGCCTACTGGTCCTCCGGCTCCATCGAGTACTGGCCCGACCCCGTCGCGGCGCTGCGGGAGGCCCGCCGCGTCACCAAGCCCGGCCAGCCGGTGCTCGTCGTCGGCCCCGACTACCCCAACTCGACGCTGTTCCAGAAACTCGCCGACACCATCATGCTGTTTTACGACGAGGCGGAGGCCGACCGGATGTTCGCCGAAGCCGGCTTCGAGGAGTTCGAACACCACATCCAACAGCGCGCACCGGGAACTCCGCGGGCGATTACGACCGTCGCCTACGTGCCTGACGACGACGAGGACGCCCCCGAAACCGAAGAGGAGGCGACCGTCGACAGCGACCCGGTCGAAGCAGCCTGAACGGTCGCCGTCTCGACGGCGATTCGCGTCCCGTCGACGTAGAGGCGTACCTCTACGGTCGCACCGACTCCCAACGTCGGCGAATTCGTCCCTGCCACGCGGAGACTCGCGGATTCGCCGGCACGCCACGTGCCGTGCGTGGCGCTGTTGAACGGCCCCGTCGGCCCGCTTTCGAATCCACGCGCCGAAAAGAACGGGACCGGCGGCTGTTCGGAAAGCCGTTCGCCGTCGACGCGGATTCGGACCCGAAGCTCGGTGGGGTCGATGGCATCGCCACCGAGGTGGGTGACGGTCACTCGGCCGGTGTCGTCGGCCTCGACATCGAAAGCTGCCGTTCGGGCGGGCGTCGAGAGTTCCGAGGGAAGTGCCGTTCCGACGACCGTCGCCGCGAGGACGGTCACCGCGACCAGGAGGACGACTCCGACGACGGGAGCGGCGGCGCGGTCGGTCATACCGCCCGTTCCCTCGGCTTCCGATAAGAACGTTCGCTACTCGAGAGTCGTCGTGACGGACAGCGACCGGCCGTCGTGGGTGGCGTTGACCGTCACGGTGCCCCGCGGGCCGACGGTCCAGACCCGCTCACCGTCGGTGCCGCCCACCTGTCGGCCGTTTATTTCGACCGCTGCGGGGACCGGTTCACCGCTCGTCTCGTTCAACACCGTCACGCCGAAGGGGCCGCCGGCGCGGGTCGTGTTGACCCGAAGCAGGAGGTCACCGTCGACGGTTTCGACGGTGTCGGTCGGCACCGCTTCGGGGTCGATGCGCTGGATTTCCGTGACGATGTTTTCCGAACCGCCGTCGAGGTACGTCCGGAGCGTTCCGTGTGGGTGGTCGTACTCGAAGCGATAGAGTCGGGCGCGGTCGGGGCCGAGGAAATCGACCGTCGGCGACCCGTTGTCGGTCACCCACGGGTACAGCGTCTCGACGCGGTCGAGTGCCGGCGAGAGGTCACCGTCGTAGGTGTCGGGGACGCCGATGGACCGCGCCGAGGGGTCGTGCGCCTCCCGGACGTACGTTTGGCCTCCGGTCGCGTCGGGGTCGACCGTCGAAAGGACGGTCGCGTTGCCGCTCACTTCGGTGTGAACGACGAAGGTTCGCTCGCCTTTGAACGCCGACTCGAGGGCGCCCCCGAGCGGGCCCTGGAGCGTAAGCAGCCGAACGCGGTCGGTGTTCAGTTGCGTCTGGACGCTGCTCATTCCGAGGTCGTCGGCGTTGTTTTCGAACCAGCCGACGTTCGACTCCATCGCAGTAGCGCCCCGGTCGACGGCGGCCAGCGTTCGGAACAGCTCCTGGGAATCGATTGCACCGTTACCGTACTGCCGTATCGCGGTTCGCTGTCGTCGTTCCAGTCGGTCGGTCCGCTCGGAATACCACTCGGCAGCGTTCCGGAGGACCATGCGACGTTCGGTGTCCGATTCGGCGTTCCGATACGCCCGCTGGAAATTGACACGCTGGTAGGTCGTCTGGAGTTCCATGGCGTTGCCGCCGACCGCACCCGCAACGTCCAGCGTCGCCGTCGAACTCTCGCTTCGGTCGACAGCAGACGGCGACGGTGCCAGATACTCCGCGGTGCCGTTGTCGCCGGTGACAGACATCGTCGACTCACCTTCTGTTTGGGCGTGAACGGCGACGCCGGACGCCAGGGCGAGACAGCAGAGGAGGGCGAACACGACGGCGCGGGAACCGTTCATACTCGGGCTCTCGGCGCCGGCGAGTAAAAATCCAGCCCACTCGACACCGACGGCTGTACGGAGCGCAGAGCCCTCGAAACGCTTCATACGCCGCGGAGACGTTTTATCTCGTGATGGAAAGCGTTTTCCCGCGTGGGCGTGCATCGAACCTAATATGCGGTGCCGGGTTCCCGTCCTGCTGTGTGCCCTCCTCGTGACCGCGCTCGTGGTCGGTGCCACACCGGCAGCCGCACAGCCGGCCACGACCGAGGAGACCCGTCTGGAGGTGCAACTACAGGACGACGGCGACGCCCGCTGGACCGTCGTTGCAGTCGTCCCGCTGGAAGACGAGGAGGACATAGAGGAGTTCCAATCGTTCGCCAACGCCTTCGAGAGCGGCGAACGCGACTTCGACCTCGGCGTCGAGACCTTCCGACGCGCCGCCGAAGAGACGTCGGCGGCGACCGGCCGGGAGATGCGGATTCCGCAGGACTCCACCGACCGGAACGCAGTCATCGTCAACGAAACCGAGGACGGAGAAGTCATCAGCCAGCGCGGTGAGTTCCGGCTATCGTTTACTTGGACATCGTTCGCTCGACAGGACACGAGCGGGACGCTGTACCTCCAGGACTCGTTCAACACCACAAACGGGACGTGGCTCCCGGGCCTGAGCGACGGACAGACGCTCGTGTTGAAATCCCCGCCGGGGTACGGCGGCCCGAGTACCTCCCCGATTGCCCCGCGGGCCGGGGAGCTTCGGTGGGACGGCCCGCAAACGTTCGAGCCGGGGTACTTCGATATCGTCTACGAGCCCGGAAACGGCGGCCCCGGAGGTACCGACACCGAGACGCCAGTAGGACCGGGCGGAATCCAGCTCTCGACGCTGCTGCTCTTCGGCGCCGTGGTGTTGAGCGCCGCCGCGTTGCTGCTGGGACTGTACCTGCTGTGGCAACGTCGGGACGGTGAAACCGACGGCGGCGTCGAGGCGACGCCGTCAGCGACCGACGGCCCATCGGCGACGACGACCACCGAAAGCGACGAAACGGCAGGTGTCGGTACCAGCACCGACGACGAGACCGCGACCGACGAAGGCGACGAACCCGAGCCGCCAACCGACCCGGAACTCCTCTCCGACGAGGAGCGGGTCGAACAACTGCTCGAACGGAACGGCGGGCGGATGAAGCAGGCCAACATCGTCAAGGAGACCGGCTGGTCGAACGCGAAGGTGTCACAGCTGCTGTCGTCGATGGACGAGGCCGGCCGCATCGAGAAGCTCCGAATCGGGCGGGAGAACCTCATCAGTTTCCCCGACGAACAGCTCGGCGAGTTCGACGACGACGAAGCGTGACCGCCACGTTGTCGGGCGGTTAAACACTGTTCAACGGATTCTTAACCTGTGACAAACGCCGTACGATTCGGAAACGTTTAACCACGGACAGTCGTCATATCCGGTGACTAGCCGCTATGAAAATACTCGTCACCGTCAAAGAGGTGGCCGAGGTCGACGACGAGTTCCAGATTTCGGGACTCGACATCGACGAGGGCTCCCTCGAGTATGATCTCAACGAGTGGGACGACTACGCCGTTGAGGAAGCCGTACAGATTTCGGAGGAGAACGACGACGTGGAGGTCGTCACCGTCACCATCGGCCCCGAACGCGCCGAGGAGACCGTTCGGATGGCGCTGGCGAAGGGCGCAGACCGCGCGCTCCGCGTGTGGGACGACTCCCTCGAGAACGCCCAGTTCCTCGACGTCGAGTCGAAAGCCGACATCCTCGCCGCCGTCGTCGAAGAGGAGGACCCCGACTTCGTCCTCACCGGCGTCCAGGCCGGCGACGACGCAAACGGCGCGACCGGCGTCGCACTGGCCGACCGCATCGGCTTCGAGTGGGCCGCCGTCGTCAACGCCCTCGACCTCGACATCGAGGCAGGCGTCGCCTCCGTCCACCGCGAACTCGAAGGCGGTATCGAGGAACTCACCGACGTCGAACTCCCGTCCGTGTTGACCATCCAGACCGGTATCAACGAACCGCGCTACGCGAGCCTCCGTGGCATCCGACAAGCACAGCGCAAGCCGCTGGACGTTCACACGCTCGATGACCTCGGCCTCGACGACAGCGTCGTCGAGTCGCCGGTCGAGCGCACGTCGATGTACGAACCCGAATCCGAGGGCGACGCCACGCTCTGGGAGGGTAGTGCAGAGGAGACCGCAGGAGAACTGGCTACGTTCCTCCGCGACAAGGGGGTTGTTGAAGGATGACCGTTCTCGCAATCACCGAACACCGCCGCGGCGATGTTCGTGACGTGTCCTACGAACTCGTCACGGCCGGCCGCGAACTGGCAGACGACCTCGGCACTGACCTCGAACTCGCCGTCATCGGCGGCGACGTCGAGGGCTTCGCCGAGGACGTAAACCGCGACGGCGTCGACACCATCTACACCGTCGACGAGGGCGAGGAATTCAACCACGGCGTCTACACCCAGGCCATCGAGCAGTTGGCCGCAGAGGTCGAGCCGACGGCGCTTCTGATGCCGAACTCGGTTAACGGCCTCGACTACGCACCGGCGGTCGCCGAGGGACTCGACCTGCCGCTCGTCACCGACGTCGTCGACTTCGAGACGAACGGCAACCTCGAAGTCACCCGCGAACAGTACGGTGGCAAGGTCGAGACGACCTACGACATCGACGCCGACGACTACGCGCTGACCATCCGGCCGGCGGAGTGGCCGAAGGCCGAAGCGGCCGGCGACGCTGCCGTCGAGGCCTTCGACGCCGACATCGACGAGGGCGCCCTCGGGACGACCGTCAACGGCTTCGAGGAAGTCGGCGGCGGCGACGTCGACATCACCGAGGCAGACGTGCTCGTCTCCATCGGCCGCGGTATCGACGAGGAGGAGAACCTCCCGCTCGTCGAGGAACTCGCCGACACCCTCGGCGCGACGCTGTCCTCGTCGCGACCCATCGTCGACAACGGCTGGCTGCCGAAGAACCGACAGGTCGGCCAGTCCGGGAAGGTCGTCACGCCCGACGTGTACATCGCCATCGGCATCTCCGGGGCGGTCCAGCACGTCGCCGGCATGAAGGGCGCCGACACCATCGTCGCCATCAACACCGACCCCAACGCACCCATCTACGACATCGCCGACTACGGTATCGTCGACGACCTCTTCGAGGTCGTTCCCGAACTCATCGAGGAGTTCGGCGGCGAAGCGCCTGACCTGTAGGCCGGTTTTCGCCCCTCGATATCCACATTTTTCGTCCGTATCCGACACGTACTTCCGAGGAACGAACCTACCACTTTTATGGAGTATCTGGAGCGGCGTCGGTCGTTCGTCGAGGACCGGCTCGAGGCCGTCCTCGATTCGACCGACCCCGAGGCGATGACCGACCGCCTCGAACACGTCTCGCTGTCGGGGGGCAAACGCGTCCGCCCGACGGTGACGCTTCTGGCCTTCGAGGCTGCCGGCGGCGAGCTGTCCGGCGAGGACGGCCGCGGCTCGAAGCCGTCCCGAAACGCCGTCGACTTCGCGGTCGGCATCGAGTTGGTCCACAACGCCTCCTTGGTCGTCGACGACATCATCGACGAGTCCGAACTGCGCCGAAGCGTCGACAGCGCGTGGGCGGCGTTCGGCCACGGCCCCGCCATCGTCGCCAGTGACGGCTTGCTCGGGGAGGCCTTTGCGCTGTTTTCGGCCGACGAACGCGCCATGCAGGTCGTCAGCGAGTCGATGGTCGAACTCGGTGAGGGCGAAGCGACCGAACTCGTCGCCCAACCGACGAACGAAACCGAGTACATGGAACTCGCCCGCCGGAAGACGGGTGCGCTGTTCCGGGCCGCCGCGGAGTTGGGCGCGGTCGCCGCCGATGCCAACGCCTACACCGTCGAGGCCTTCGGCCAATACGCCGAGCGGGTCGGTATAGCCTTCCAGATTCGCGACGACGTTCTCGACGCGACGGCCGACGCCGAGGAACTCGGCAAGCCGACCGGCCAAGACGAGGAGATGGCCCGCCCCTCACTGGTACAGATTACGGAGATGACGCCTGAAGAGGCGAACCAACGCGCTCGCGAGGAATCCGACGCGGCACTGGCGGCACTCGAAGCCGCCGACTCCGTCGGCTCGGAGGCCGTCGGGTATCTCGAAGACCTCGCGGAGTTCGTCGTGGTTCGAGAGCGGTAACTTGTGTTGTAATTAGTCCAGCATCCGCGCGAGCGCAGCGAGCGCGGTTCACGCGAACGCGCCGACGGCGCGTTCGCGCCTTTTTCATCGACGTTTTTGCCGCGAGTGGTGCGCCGGAGGCGCACCCGAGCGGGAAAAAGGTCGAAGGAAAACGCGTTTACCCCCGGAACGCGGAGCCTCGCGCATGATAGTTCCGGGCTCCGCCTCACAGGACCTCGCGGCCACACTCTCGGCCGTGCTGGGAGAGCCGCTTGCGGCCGTCGAGTACGAACAGTTCGCCGACGGGGAACGGGTCGTCCGCGTTCCGGACACCGACGACCGCGCGGTCGTCGTCGCCTCGACGGTCTCCGACGGCGCCCACATCGAGTTGCTCCAGTTGCAGGACGCCGCCCGCCAGCAGGCTGAGGAGGTCATCACCGTCCTGCCGTACATGGGGTATGCGCGACAGGACGAGGCGTTCGCCGAGGGCGAACCCGTCTCCGCGCGTGCGATGGCCCGAGCCATCTCGACGGGAACCGACCGCGTGCTGACGGTCAATCCTCACGAGAATGCAGTGTGCGATTTCTTCGACGTGCCGTGTCGAGCCGTCGACGCCTCCGGGGTGCTCGCCGACGCCCTCCCGGCGCTTTCTGACCCGCTTTTCCTCTCGCCAGACGAGGGTGCCATCGACCTCGCGAGGACCGTCCGCGACGCCGCGGGTGACGGCGAACTCGACTACTTCGAGAAACACCGCCTCTCGGATACGGAGGTCGAGATGCAGCCGAGCGACGCCGACACGGCCGGTCGCGACGTGGTGTTGGTCGACGACATCGTCGCCACGGGGTCGACGATGAGCACCGCCATCGCGCAGTTGAACGGGCCGGACCGCGTGTTCGTCACCTGCGTCCACCCGATGCTCGCCGCCAGTGCCCGGACGAAACTGGCCCGCGCCGGCGTCGACGGTGTGTTCGGAACGGACACCATCGAGCGTGCGGTGTCGACGGTCAGCGTCGCACCCGCACTCGCAGAATACCTCTGAGGAGCGGCGCGTCGACTATCGACGGCCGAACAGCACGACCGCCGCGAGAGCCGCGAGGGCCGCAGCACTGACACCGAACCCGGAGCCGGCACCTTCCGTCGGCGTCGTTGGCCGGTCGGGGCCGTCGGTCGGTTGTTCCGTCGACTGCGGCATCCCCGATTCCGTTCCGCCGGGCGTCGCCGTCTCGGACCTGACCGACACCGTCGTCGAACGGTCGCCAGCGGTGACGGTGTACTCGCCGGACTCCTCGAAAGTCGTCGTCGTCTCGACGGTCACCGACCCGTCGTTCAGTTGAACCCGCTCGGTCGCGACCGACTCGCCGTCGACGGCGAAAGTCACGTCGCCGTCGGCCGGTCGGTCCGCCGACGACTCGACGGTCGCCCGGAGCGTCACCGACTCACCGAGCGTCGGGTCTGCCGGAGCGGCGGTGAGGTCGGTGACCGCCACGTCGGCCGGTTCCTCGACGACGGCCGTGGTGGTGGTCGTGCCAATCGAAAGGTCGTACTCGCCGGCGGCGTCGAAGCGTCGCTGGAACGTCACCGTCGCCGCCTCGTCGGCGTCGAGGGTGCCGGTTCGCTCTCCGACCGTCTCGCCGTCGACGCGAAGCTCGGCGGTGTACTCGCCGGCGTCGGTGCCGACGTTGCGGATTCGAACGGTCGGTTCGAGCGTCTCGCCGGTGACGACACGCGGCGAATCGATTGTGGCCTCACGGTAGGGTCCGGACACCGCGAACTCCTCGAACTCGTATCGGATGTCGGCGCCGCCGAAGGCGTCGAGGTGCTGCTGGCGGCTCCAGACCGGCGGCGTCTCGGTCGTCTCGGTGTACCGCTCGGCGTCGTCGCGGATGTCGGCATTTCCAGTGGTTTCGATGGCGTCGAGGAATCGCCGTTGTGTCAACTCCGTCCCGGGGTCGTTGAACTCGGCGATTGCGGCCGCGAGCGTCGTGTCGGCGTCCGCTCGAAGCCGCCGGTCGAGGTGGCCGAAGACGAGCGCGCCCTTCTCGTAGTTGCCGCGAGTGTTCTCCCACGTTGCGGGGTCGGATAGCTGTACGTCGCTGTATCGGTCGCGCGTCCCGTCATCCATCTGTGCCTGGAACGTCTCGAAGTCGATTCGCCCCTGTTCGTAGGTGAGTAACGCGGCGTAGTAGTCCGCCATCCCCTCGATGGTCCACCGGGTCGCCTCGGTCCGGTCGTAGTCCTGTCTGGTGTGGATGTACTCGTGAATCCAGGTGTTCCGAGCGGTGTCGAGGCGTTCGTCGTCGCGGACCCACATGTCGGAATCACCGCGCTGGACGCCGGTGGCGGCCCAGTCGACGTTCGACGGGACGGCGATGACGAGGACGCTGTCGTCGCGAGCGCCCGTCTCGAAGTGGTTGGCGGCGTGGGCAAGCGAGTCGAGAACGTCCTCCGGGTTTTCGCGCATATCACCGTGTTCGGACTCGATAAGTCGGAAGCGCTGTCCGGCCGCCTCGCGGGTATGTTCCTCGAACCCACCGAGATAGGTGATGTGTCGTCCGGCGACACCCTCGCCGTCGACGTGGTTCGAGCAATTGATACGCAAGTCGATGCCCGTCGCCCGAACGCTGATGCTCGGCGACCGGACGACTGCCCACTCGTCGGTGACGGCATAGAGGAACTGCTCACCGCTGCCTCGGTCGATGGTACGGTTGCCGGCCAAATCGTACCGGACGAACGGTCGGTCGGTCCCGCCGGTCCACTCGTAGGTTCGGCCGTCGGTTCCCGACTGGCTGAACCCCTCGGTTTCGTACACGTCGGTGTCCTCGGGAATCGTTATCTCCAGCGACGTTACTCCGTCGGGAACGGTCACCTGCGTTTGCACGTCGACTTCGCCTTTCGTGTCGGTCTGGGAGAGCGTGTTGTCGACCTCGATGGTCGCTGCGGCCGCGGGCATCGCGAACGCGACGCTGCCCGCGAGCAACCAACACGTCAACAGCACCGAAAGCGCAATCGCCCGCGCCCGTGACATCTACGCCGCTATACAGCCTCGATAGTTATCCGCATGTCGGTGTCTTCGACGGTCCAGTCCTGTTCGTAACCGTCGTCGACGCCGCCGAAGCCACTCGCACGGACCTCACCGGCGATGAGGTCCTCGTGTTCGCGGACGAGGCCCGCGATGCGGTCGTCGGCGACATCGAGGTCGACCCGAATCTCGGCGTCGATTTCGAGGTCGAGGTCCTTGCGCATCTCCTGAATCCGGCGAATGACCTCGCGGGCGTACCCCTCCGACTCGATGTCCTCGGTAAGCGTCGTGTCGACGTAGACGACGCCCCGGTCGTCGCCGTCGACGTCGAAGGCGGTTCCCTCGACGCCCTCGGGCGTGTCGGTGTTGAACGACACCATCTCCTCGGTCAATTCGACCTCGCGGCCGAGTTCCTCGGCGACGGCGCTCGACAGCACGTTGAGCGACTGTTCGGTGACGGTGACGGCGTTGAGCGCGTTCATCACCTCGCCGGCCTCGTCGCCGAATGCGGGGCCGAGCACCGACATGTCCGCACGGGCGCTGTACTGCAGTTCCTCCCAGTCGGCGCCGGGTTCGACGAGTTCGATTTCGCGTGAGTTGAGGCGGTCACGGAGCAGGTCGCGGTGTCGGTCGACGGCCTCGGCGGCAGCCTCGTCGTCGGCAGCGACGACGACGCGCGTGACGGGCCAGCGCAGTTTCCGCTCGGCCTGCTGGCGGGCGTTGGAGCCCGCCTCCTCGACGGCCGCGACGATTTCGACGTCGGTTTCGAGTTGGGTGTCGTGGAAGAACTCGTCGACCTCGGGCCACTCACACATGTGGACGGTGTCGAAACCGTCCTCGCCGGTGAGCGTCCCGTAGATGTCGTCGGCGACGAACGGCGCGTAGGGCGCCAGGAGTTTCGTCGTCTCCACGAGGACGTGATACAGCGTCGCGTAGGCGGCCTGCTTGCTTTCCGATTGCTCCTCCTCCCACATCCGCTCGCGGACGACCTGGATGTAGAACCGCGAGACGTCCTCGACGATGAACTCCAGCAGCGCGTCCAGTGCCTTGTCCTGTCGGTAGTCGTCCCACTGGTCGGTCATCTCGGCGGTGACCGACTGCAGGCGGGAGAGCACCCACTCGTCGACCGTCTCCAGTTCGGCGTCCTCGAGCGCTCCGGCGGCTGCGCCGCCTCCGCCTCGTTGCGACTCCGTCGCAACGCTGGGTTCGAAGTCGTCCATCCGCATGTACGGCAGCGGGAATCGGAACACGTTCCAGAGGATGTTGAGGTCCCGCTGGCGGTTGGCCATCTCGTCCCACGAGAAGCGCATGTCGTCGCCCTGTGGGTTCTGGCTCAGCAGGAACACCCGCATCGGGTCGGCACCGTGGCGGTCGATGGCCTCCTGTGGCGCGACGATATTGCCGATGGATTTCGACATCTTCCGGCCGTCCTCAGCGAGTGCCCACCCGTGCATCAGCACGTCGTTGTACGGCACCTCGCCGAGGGCGGCGGTTCCCATCCCGAGTTGCGACCAGAACCACCCGCGGGTCTGGTCGTGGGCCTCCATGATGAGGTCGGCGGGCCACAACTCCTCGAAGTCGTCTTCGTTCGACGGGAAATCGAGCGTCCCCCACGAGGCGACCGACGAATCCAGCCACACGTCGAAAACGTCCGGCACGCGAGTGTAGGTGGTGTCGCCGTCCGTGATGGTGATGTCGTCGACGGTCGGCCGATGGAGGTCTATCTCCTCGGGGTCGATGTCCTGGTCTGCGAGGTCGGCGAGTTTCTCGCGGGTGCCGACGACGATGGCGTCGCCCATGTGGCCGTCCCAGTCCTCGGGCGTCCAGATGGGGATGGGGATACCCCAGTAGCGCTGTCGGGAGACGTTCCAGTCCGGCGAGTTCTCGACGAACTTCCGGAAGCGGCCCTCGCGGGCCTCCTGTGGGTGCCACTCCGAATCCTCGATGTTCGAGAGGAGTTCGTCTTTGATGTCGGTGACCGTGATGAACCACTGGTCGGTGACGATGCGGACGATGTCGGTGTCACAGCGCCAACACTGCCCCTCGTCGATGGTGTGACCCGACTCCGAAAGCAGGAGGTGGCCGTTCGAGCGAAGGTCGGCGACGATGTCGTCGTTTGCGTCGCGGACGAACTCGCCCTCGTAATCGCCGGCTTCGGCGGTGTAGACGCCGTCGGAGGCGACCGGACAGAAGATTTCGAGGTTGAGTTCCTGGCCGCGCTCGAAGTCCTCCTCACCGTGGCCGGGCGCGGAGTGGACCATCCCGGTGCGGTCGACCTCGACATAGTCGGCGTGATACACCTGCTGGGAGCCCTCGGCCTGAGCGTGGTCGGGGACTTCCTCGGCCAGCGGGTGGTCGTACTCCCAGCCGATGAGGTCCGACCCCGGGAGTTCCTCGAGAACGGTGTAATCTTCGGGTTCAGCACCGACCCGTCCCATCACGTCGTCGACCACGTCGCTCGCGAGATACAGAATCTCGTCGTCGTACTCGACTTCCGCGTAAGTCACGTCCTCGTCGACGGCGACGAAGGTGTTCGCGGGGATGGTCCACGGCGTCGTCGTCCAGATGACCAGATTGCCCTCGCGGTTCCGGAGGGGGAACTTCACGTAGATAGACGGCGCCTCGGCAGTGTGGTACTCGACTTCGTTCTTCGCGATGGCCGTCTCACAGCGGGGACACTGCGTGATGGAGCGTTTCCCCTGCGTGACGAGGCCGCGCTCGTGGGCCTGCTCGAAGCCCCACCACGCCGCCTCCATGTACTCCGGGGAGACGGTCTTGTAGGGGTTCTCCCAGTCCATCCAGACGCCGAAGGACTTGAAGTCGTCCTGTAGCCCTTCGAGTTGGGAGTCGGCGAAGGTCTTACACTCCTCGATGAAGTTCTCCATGCCGAACTCCTCGATGTCCTTTTTGTTGTCGAAGCCGAGTTTCTCCTCGACTTTCGTCTCGATGGGGAGGCCGTGCATGTCGTAGCCCGGTCGGTCGGTGACGTGGTGGCCACGCATTCGGAGATGCCGGATGTAGGCGTCCTTCAGCGTCTTGTTCCACGTCGTCCCCATGTGGGCGGCCCCGGAGGTGTACGGCGGGCCGTCGACGAAGAACAGCGGCTCTTCGTCCGCGAAGCGCTCCTTGGTCTGGTCGTAGGCGTCGACGTCGTCCCAGTGGTCGAACACCCGTGCTTCGACCGCGTCGGGGTCGTACTGGTCGTCGACCTCGGCGAACCTGCTCATACCTGGTAATCCGGCCCCGCTGTTAAAGGAGAATCGGTACTGTGCGAAGGGCTCTACGCGCGTCGCTCGCGGAGTCGCGGCAGAAGGTGGTCGTTACCGATCGAGAACGCACCGTACAGGGCGACGAACCCCATCACCGCGAGCCAGGCCGCGAACATGGTGTTTCCGGCATCGAGATACGTCAGGCTGGTCAGTTCGGCGAAGACGCCGGCGCCCGCGAGGGCGACCGTTCCGAGGAGATACCCAGCGAGTTCAACCGCGGCCACGAGGAGTTCTCGCATTGGCCCTACTCGGCGAGTGCGGAAAATAGGCTTTTCGGCTGAACGAAGGAATCGAAACGCTTTCGCTACCGAGTGGAAAACGGCGACTATGAGCCATCAAACAGGGGGTCGAAGCCTGGACCACGCGCGGTTGGCGAAACTGGGATTCCTGTTCGGCGTCGGCCTGTTCGCCGTCGGCGCCGTCGGTGAAATCGGCGGTCATGCCTTCCTCTCGACGGTGCCGGCGACGCTGGACACGGTCTTTTTCGGCATGGAAACGCTCGGTGTGGTCGTCGGCCTCGTTACACCAATCGTCTTCGGCGCAGTGCTCCCGCTAATCGAGTAATCAGGCGCCGATTTCGACGGCGAAATCCGACTGGAGCCACGTTTCGGGGTCCTCCCGGTCGTAGATGACGACTTCCCCGTCGCCGAGCGAGAGGTGTGCGTACCGCTCGTCGTCGCGAGCGGAGTGTGGCGGTGCTTCGGTCATCGGTTCGGGCAACTCGTCCGAGTCGGAGGGTGTGTCACTCATTCGCAAGTGAGCGGAAGCGGTAGACGGTGTTAAGCGTTCTGTCGATATCGAATCCATACTTATATGCTGTAATATGTCCCTAAAACACGCGAAGCGAACACTGACTTATCCGCCGACCCACGTCCCGTCGATGGCGACGTTTCCCGACTCGGAGAACCGAACCCCCCTCGCGTCGGACTGCCGGCGCTGTCCCCGACTCGTCGAGAGCCGGAACTGCATCTCCTGGGGCGTCGGCTCGCTCGATGCGACGCTCGTCGTCGTCGGCGAGGCCCCAGGTGCCGGCGACCCCGACGCCGACCCCTGGCGGGGCGGCAACCACACCGGGATGGCCTACACGGCACGCCACAGCGGCCGCCGCATCCGCGAACGCTTCGAAGCACTCGGCTACGACGAGGAGGAACTGTACTTCACGAACGCCGTGAAGTGTTTTCCCGCCGAAAACCCCGAAGCCCCCGATTCCTCGAACCGCGAACCGACGGCCGCAGAGCGCGCCAACTGTCGGCCGTACCTGCGTTCGGAACTGGCGGACGTCCAACCGGCGTGTGTCGTTCCGACCGGCCGCCACGCCACGGAATCGCTGCTGGCCGCCGTCGACCGGAGCCTCGATGGCTTCCTCGAAACCGTCCTGACGACCATCGAAACCGACACACTGCCGCCGCTGGTCCCGATACTGCACCCCTCCTACGAGGACGTCTGGATTCCGCGACTCGACTACGAGCCCGAGGAGTACGAATCGGCCATCTCGGCGGCGCTGGAACGCGTCGGCGCCGGCCCCCGCTGACCGAGCGGCGGTCAACCGGCCTACGGTTTTTTGTCGTTTCCGCCGGATTCTCGAAGCATGGACGACGAGGAGACCCTCGCTGCGGTCAACGAACAACTCGAACGCGTCGGTGACTACGAACTGTACGACGACCTCGGCCCAGTCGACTCCTGGGAGGCGTTCCGCGAGTTGCCGTTTCTCACGGGGAAGGACCTGAAGGCCGACTACGACGACCACGCACCCGAGGGGTCGCTGTACGACGGCGCGGCGATGATGTGCTTCACGCCCCTCGGCGACGACCTCGCACCCGTCTTCGACACGACGGCGGACCTCGAGTGGCAGGCCGAGGCCAACGCCCGCGCCTTCGAGCGCGCCGGCATCGAAGCGGGCGACCGCGTGCTCAACACTTTCGGGTACCACACCTTCGGGACGGGTATCATCGTCCAGCGCGGCCTCGAAGCCCTCGGCGCGGAGGTCATCCCGGCCGGCCCGGGCGAGTCCGAACAGGCCGCCGCGACCGTCTCGGAGTTCGACGTCGACGCCCTCGTCGGCAACCCCTCCTTCGCGCTGAAAGTCGGCGACGCCGGCGCGAGCGTCGACACCTTCGTCGGCGCCGGCGAACCGTTCACCTCGATTCCGGGCATGCGCGAGCAGGTCAAAGACGCCCTCGGCGCCGACACCGCCGTCGACTACTTCGGCACCAGACAAATCCTTCCGGTCGCCGCCGAGACCGAAAACGAGGATGGCCTCTATCTCCTAGACGACTACGCGCTCGTCGAGGTCGTCGACCCCGACACCGGCGAGTTGCTCCCGTTCGGCGAGCGCGGAGAACTCGTCGTCACCCACCTCAAGAAGGAGGGCTGTCCGCTCGTCCGCTATCGCACCGGCGACCTCGCCGAGTGGGAGCAACGCGACGGCGAAATCGTCCTCCCCGACGGCGTCATCGGCCGGACCGACGGCCGCTTGAAGGTCAAGGGTGTCAAACTGTACCCCGAATCGCTCGGCACCGTGCTGGCCGGCTTCGATGGACTGACCGGCGAGTTCCGACTGGAGGTCTCACGACCGGAGTCGACCGACCAGATACGGCTCGTCGTCGAAGGAGATGCCGACATCGACGAACTCGCGGCGGCGGTCAAAGACCGCCTGCTCGTCGCGCCCAACGAGGTCGAGTTGGTCGACGACATCGACGAGACCGGCGTCGTCGACGAGCGGTACTGACCCGCTATCCGACCATCGTCAGGCCGCCGGAGACGCTGAGTACCTGCCCCGTCACGAAGGCGGCGTCGTCGCTGGCGAGGTAGGCGACCGCACCCGCCACGTCGTCGGGTTCGGTCATCCGACCCAGCGGCGTCTGAGATTCGATGCTCCCGAGGATACCTTCGGCCAGTTCCGACTCCTCGCGCATCGCCCGCGTGAGCGGCGTGTCCGCGGGACCGGGACAGACGACGTTGCAGGTGACGCCCTCCCGTGCCAACTCCCGGGCGAGTGTCTTCGTGAAGGCGATGACACCGCCCTTCGTCCCGGCATACACTGCCTCCCCCGACGAGCCGACCCGACCGGCGTCCGACGCGATGGCGACGACGGTGCCGCCGTCGTCTCGGTCGGCGAAGACCTCGCCGGCCGCGCGCGCACAGTTGATTTGCCCGCGGAGGTTCACGTCGATGATGCGGTCCCAGCGGTCGGGGTCCTGTTCGAGGAACCACTCGATGCGGTCCCAGCCGGCGTTGTTGACGAGCACATCGAGCCCGGCGCGGTCGACGACCGTCTCGACCATCTCACGAACCGATTCGAGGTCGGTCACGTCGGCGACGACCGGGAACGCCTCGCCGCCGGCTTCCTCGATTGCCTCGACGGTGGCTTCGGCCCGTTCCTCGTCGATATCGTTGACCGCGACGGTCGCACCTTCCTCGGCCAACCGCCCAGCGATGGCGCTCCCGATGCCACCGCCCGCCCCTGTCACCAGTGCCGTCTTGGTGTCTAAACCACGCATGACCAACCCGTCGTCCCCCGGTGTTATATCCCTGTGGGATGACCACACGACACATGTCGTACGAAACCATCGCCGTCGACCGCCATCCCGAGGACGACCGTATCGCACGGATTCGGTTCGACCGCGCCGACCGCAACAACGTCCTCGATTCCCGTGTCCTCGACGAGTTGACCGTCGCGATTACCGACGCCGACCGCGACGACGACGTCCGCGGCATCCTCCTCGGGTCGACCGAACCGCCCTTCTGTTCGGGGGCCTCGCTCGCGGAGTTGACCGAACTACAGTGGGAGGAGGGCGCCCGCTGGATGACGGCGTACTTCGAGACGCTGGATTTGCTGCGCGATACGGGCAAGCCCGTGGTCGCCGCCGCCGAGGGGACCTGCGTCGCCGGCGGCAACGAACTCGCCTCGGCGTGTGACCTCATCGTCGCCGGCGAGTCGACCCGCTTCGGCCAACCGGAGGTCGGCGTCGGCTCGACGGCCGCCGGCGGCGGCGTGCAGTTGCTCCCGCTGATGATTGGCGAAAAAACGCGCCCGGGACCTGCTGTTGACGGGGCGACTGCTGGAGGCCGAGGAGGCGAAATCTATCGGCCTCATCAACCGCGTCGTCGACGACGGCGACGCCGAGGCGAAGGCCGCGGAGATTCTCACGACCATCGCCGACGAGAAGAGTCCACAGGCCTACCGAACCATCAAGGCCGTCATGAAACAGTGGACGAACCTCGGGTTGACCGGCCAGGAGATGGCCCGAGACCTCACCGCCCGAGTGTGGGACTCCCCGGAGTTCCAGGAGCGCGCCGAGGCGTTCCTCGCACGCGAAGAACAGAAACCGCGACGGTTCCACGGGACGCGGCCGCGTGACCCCGAAGACGTGGAGTAGCTACCGTTCGCCGAGGAACCGCTCTGCTGCTCCCGAGAACAGCGCCTCGAAGGCCTCATCCGAGAGGTCTCGCTGTAGCAATCCCTCGTACTCCGCCCGATACGGGTGTGGGATGTTGGGGTAATCCGAGCCGTACATGACCCGCCCCGACAGCTCCTCGAACACCGAATCGTCGATGTCGCTGGGGTCGAAATCCATGTAGTTTCCGACGGCCGTCGACATCGCAAAACAGGTGTCGAGGAACGCGTTGTCGTGGTTGCGCGCCGTCTCGATGAACGCCGCCGTCTCGAAGGCGCCCATGTGGGCCGCACAGGCCCGGACCTCCGGATACGACTGGAGGAACGACCGGAACGATTCGACGCCGACGTGCGGCGAATCCCGGAACATCGGCGCGGTACCGGCGTGGAACAGAATCGGCCGGTCGTACTCGGCGGCCAACTCGAAGGCCGGGTCGAGACGCGGGTCGTCGGGGCCGACTCCCTGGACGGGACACTGGAACTTCAGCCCGCGTGCGCCCGCCTCGAAGGCCTCACGGACGATGGGTCGAACGTCGTCGTCACCGTGGACCGTCGCGAAGGGAACGCACATATCGGATTCCGAAGCGCGGTCGAGCACCCACTCGTTGAGGTCGGCGGCGATGTCGGGCTTGTGGGCATAGGGGAGCGCACAGTAACGCTCGACGCCGTTTTCGCGGAGTTCCGCCTCGATAGCCTCGCGGTCGGTCGGGTGCGGGAACTCCCAGCCGGCGTCCTCGTTGAGCGCGCCGCGTATCGCTGCCATCAGCCGGTCGGGCATGAGATGGACGTGCACGTCCGTCGCGCCCGAAAGCGTCTCGTCGGTCATCGTCCCAACTTGTACACCCCACGGGCTTCCGCACATCGGTCCCCGCCCGACTCGACGACCACGTCGGCGACGCCGACGGTGTCACCGTGTCGTCGCACCTCGGCGTGGCCTTCGAGGTCGGCCTCGCCGGCGTGGGTCAGATAGTCGACCCGGAGGTCGACCGTCGGCGTGTACCGGCCCAACCCGCCGACGAACGGCGCGGCGCCGGTGAGGTCCGCGAGCGCGGAGATGACGCCGCCGTGAATCGCCGGCACCTCGGGGTTGCCGAGCAGCGACTCGTCGAAGGGCCACCGCGTGTGGGCCCCGTCGGCGGACGCCGAGACGATTTCGATGCCGTTGGCGCGGTGAAACGGGAGGTCGAGCAACTCCCGTGCGGTCTCGGTGGCGTCGCCCATCAGTAGGCGTAAGGCCACTTCCGCAAGTACTCCTTGAGCTGTCCGAGCGCCGCGAGGACGCCCTTCGGTTCGACGGCCAGCACGATGATGATAACCATGCCGAAGAACACCGAGACCAGCGACGTCGCGTTCAGTCCGGTGGCCGCCGAAATCGACTGCAGGATGCTCTGTAGGATGTCCTGCAGTATCGTGACGACGCCGACGCCGAGCAGCGCACCCCACACCCGACCCAACCCGCCGAACAGCAGCATCACGTAGTGTTCGAGGGTGAGCGCGAGCGTGAAGTAATCGGGGCTGATGAATCCGATGTAGACGGCGTACAGCCCGCCGGAGACGCCAATCATGAACCCGCCGATGGCGAACGCCAGCAGTTTGTTCTTGAAGACGTTGACCCCGAGCACCGCCGCCGCGAGGTCGTTCTCGTGGACCGCCCGGAACGTCCGGCCGATGCCGGTCCGCGAGAGGTTCAGCGACAGGATGGCGAAGAACAGCATCGCTACGAGCGAGAGGTAGTAGATGCTGAGGTCGCCGCCCAGACCACCGAATGGACCGATGAGGCCGATATCCGAGGGTATCTGCTGTTGGGCACCGCCGTGAATCCACTCGGCGCGGCTGTTGTTGAAGAACCACTCGGCGATGAACTGCAGCGCCAGCGTCGAGATGGCGATGTAGAACCCCTTGACGCGGAACGACGGGAGACCGAAGGCGACGGCGACGAGTGCCGCCATCAGGCCGCCGACGGCCATCGAAGGCAACAAACCGGCGCCGGTCGTGAGCATCCGACTGGTCGTGTACGCGCCGATGGCCATGAACGCCCCCTGTGCGAGGACGATTTCGCCGGCGTACCCCAGAATGACGTTCAATCCGAGGACCGCGATGGCGAAGATGAACATCTGCGACAGCAGCGAGACGTTCCCTCCGCCCAACCCGAGCAACGGCAGGATGAACGGGATGGGTAACGCGAGGACGAGTGCGACCCGCTGGATGCGCCAGCGGAACAGCCCCATTCGGGACTCGTAGCTCGTGAAGTACTCACCGCAGGGCACGGCTACGGCACCTCCGTAGTCGGTCGGTCACTCGCGGCCACCGTGGCCGACTGCACGCGGTCGGGTCGCCTCTCGAAGGTGTGTGTCTCGAACATGTTAGAGCCTCTCGATGCGTTCGGTGCCGAACAGGCCGTACGGTTTTACGACGATGACGACGAGCAGGAATATCAGCGGCAGTATCTCGCCGAAGCCGGCACCGAAGTTCAGTTGCACGTCCACCACTGGGAGGACGACGGCCGACCCGCCCTCGAGGTAGAACGACCCCAACTCCTGTAACAGCCCGACGATGATGGCCCCGAGGAACGCTCCGGGGATGGAGTCGAGGCCGCCGAAGACAACGGCGGCGAAGATGATGATGCCGGTCGCCACGATGGAGAAGCCAGCACCCCCGGAGGACATCGCCAACAGCACTCCGCCGATGGCGGTGATGCCGATGGAGAGCGCCCACGCGAGTGCGATGGTGCGCTCGATGCTCACGCCGAGTACCATCGCCGCCTGTTCGTCGCTGGCGGCCGCCCGCAGGATGCTGCCGGTGACGGTGTACCGGAAGAACAACATCAGCGCGACGACGACGACGAGCGCCAGCGCCACCGCCAGCGCGTACGCCGCCGAGATGGACGTTCCCAGCGGGAGGTCGATACTGAATCCGAACGTCAGCGCCTCGGGATACGACCGGTAGTTCGGCCCGAGCAGGAACCGGATGAACCCGCTGAAAATGCCACCGAGCGCCAACGTGACGATGATGACCGACAGCACCGGTTCGCCGATGAACTGCCGGAAGATGACCCGTTCGAGGAAGATACCGAGGATGATGCCGAACAGAATCGTCGCTCCGACGGCCGCCACCGCCGGCAACGGAGTCGAAATCAGCGACGACGTGCCGAGGATGACGACGCCGTAGGCGCCGACCAAGGCGAGTTCTCCCTGGGCGAAGTTCAACACGCCCGTGACCTTGTAGATGAGCGCAAAGCCCATCGCGACCAGGGCGTACAGCGCCCCGAGGCCGATTCCCGAGATGGTGATGTCGAGGAACGTGACGAAATCAACCATCGAGCATCACCTCCTCGCCGTCGTCGGCCTCGACCGGTTCCTCGACATCGACGATAGCCATCGTGCCGTGTTCTTCCGATTCGCGTCCGTCCTGATACGTTATCGTTATGTCCATCTCGACGTCCTCCTGGTCGCCGTACAGTCCGTCGACGAGTTTCCCGTAGCGGTCGACGACGACCTCCCGACGTATCTTCCCCGTCCGAGTGAGTTCGCCGTCGTCGGCGTCGAACTCCTTGAACAGGATGAGGAACCGCTCGATGGGGTGTTCGAGGTCCTCGTTGGTTTCGGCGACGACCTGTCGCATCAACTCCAACACGGGCGGCTTCTGGGTCAGGTCCTTGTAGCCGGCGTACTGGATGTCGCGTTGGTCGGCCCACTCGGCGACGTTGTCGAACCGGAGGTTCAACACCGCAGCGAGCGAGTCTCGGCCGTCACCGACGACCAGCGCCTCCTTCACGTAGGGGTTGAACTTCAGTTTCGTCTCGACGCTGATGGGCGCGACCGCGGTGCCGTCGTTCAACTCCAGTACGTCGTCCATCCGGTCGAAGATTTTGACCTGACCGTCGTCGGTGAGCGCCCCGAAGTCGTCGGTGTGGAGCCAGCCGTCTTCCATCGCGGATTCGGTCTTCTCGGGCATGCCGTAGTACCCCGAGGTGACGACCGGGCCGCGGACGAGCAACTCCCCGCCGGGGGTGATGCCGACCTCGACGTTCGGGAACACCTCGCCGACGGTGTCGACCTGAATGTCGTCGTCGCGGTGCATCGTCACGAACCCACACACCTCGGACTGGCCCCAAATCTGTTTCAGGGGCACACCGAGGGCGTGATAGTACGAGAAGTGGTCCTCGCCGAGGGGGCCACCGCCCGTGTAAACGTTCTTCGCGCGTTTCAGCCCGATTTTGTCGAGGATGGGCCGGTAGGCGACCCAGTACGACAGCCAGTGGGCGGCCCGAAGGGTCGCCGGCGGCTCCTCGTCGCTTTTGTCGCCGCTGATGTACTCGGCGTACTTCCGGCCGATAGACATCGCCTTCTCGTAGACGAACCGCTTCAGTCGCGTGGTGTTCTCGATTTTCGCCTTGATGTCGGCGACCCACGCCTCGTAGCGGTTCGGCGACGAGAAGATGATTTCCGGGCCGATTTCACGGAGGTCCTCGGCCTCGGTTTCGGGCTGTTCGGGGAAGTTGGCGGTCCAACCGCCGACGAACGCCGCCGCGATGAGTATCATCTGCTCGCCGACCCACGCCATCGGGAGATACGAGAAGTAATCGGACTCCTTCGGCAGCGGGTCGATTTCGATGGCCGCGTTCGCGAGGTTCAGGAAGTTGAAGTGACTCAACTTCACCCGCTTTGGCATGCCGGTCGTCCCGGAGGTCGGCGGCAACATCGCCGGGGTGTCGGGGTCGATGGCTTTCACGCGCTCGTAGAGGTAGTCGTCGGCCACCTCACCGGTTTCGAGCCGCTCGGCGCCCAGTTCCTCGACGTGTTCGTAGGAGACGATTTCGGGGTCGCCGGGGTCCGTCTTTTCGCCGTTCTCGTAGCGGAACATCCCCTTCTCGTCGCGGTAGATGATGGTGTCCAGCGACGGCACGTCGTCGGCGACCAACAGGAGTTTGTCGACCATCTCCTGGTCTTCGGCGTAGACGACCGACGGCTCCAGCAGTTGGAGCTGTTTGCGGATGTCGTCCGGGAGCATGTCCTCGTAGTTCGGCGCGGCCATCCCGCCCAGCGACTGGGCGGCCATCCAGGCCCACAGCTGGTGGGGCCGGTTGTAGCCGATGGTGAAGAGGACGTCTCCGGCCTCGAAGCCGTACGTTTCGAGTCCGAGCGCGAAGTGTTCGACGCGCTCGTAGTACTCCTCCCAGGTGAACTCCTGCCAGACGCCGTATCGCTTCCACCGCAAGGCGATGTCGTCGCCGTGTTCCTCGACGTGGTCGAAGAGGATTTCCGGCAGTGCCTGGTCGGAGACGATGGGCACGTCCTCCCCCTCGGGGGCGGACAGCACCCGGTCGACCGCGAGGCTGCTGTCGGTATCGCCGGTCACTCCGTCTTCGGTCGCCATCTCAGTCCACCCCCGTGTACACGCGAGCGACCTCGGGGTCTTCGGTGACCGCTTCGGGCGGGCCGCGAGCGATGACGCCGCCCTTCTGCATCACGATCATCCGGTCGGAGACGGACGTAACGACCTCGAGGTCGTGTTCGATCATCACGAGCGCGAGGTCCTCCTGTTCGTGGAGGTCGGTCAGGAACCGAATCATGTCGTACTTCTCGTCGAAGGTGAGACCGCTCATCGCCTCGTCCAGAAGGAGGACGTCCGGTTCCAGCGCCAGCGACCGTGCGAGGTCGACGCGGCGGCGGACGCCGAGCGGCAGCGTCGCGATTTTCGAGTGGCGGTGTTCCCACAACTCGAGGTAGTCGAGTATCTCCTCGACGCGGCGCATGTTCTCGGCTTCGGTCTTCCGGCCGGCGCCGTAGAACAGCATCGCCGACAGCAGGTTCGGTCGGTTCTTGACCGCCCGCACCGTCATCACGTTCTCGATGACGTCCTCGTCTTCGAACAGTTCGAGCCCCTGGAAGGTCCGCCCCAGTCCGTTGCGGGCGCGGTAGTGTTCGGGCGTGCCTGTCACGTCCTCCCCGGAGAGATACACCGTCCCGCCGGGGTCGGGCGTGTAGAAGCCGTTGAGGATGTTCAGAAGCGTCGTCTTGCCGGCGCCGTTCGGCCCGACGATGGACACCCACTCGCCGGGTTCGATGCCGATACTCACGTCGTCGACGGCGGTGACGGTGCCGAACGTCTTGGTCACGTCTCGACAGCCGATAACCGCGTCTTCGGGGGGAATCGCCGGGCCCGACCGGAGCGATGCTGCGGCGGCATCGGTATCGGACCCCACGTTAGCGTCGTCGACGCTCACCGTGGCCACCTCCCAATCCGAGACATCAGGTCCACCTCTTGCGGATTTTGTAGTGACGGATGTCGGTGTATCGAGAGCCGTCGCCGGAGGTGCCGAGGTAGAACTCCTTGATTTCCTCGCGGTTCAACAACACGTCGGCCGGGTCGTTCAGCTCGATTTGACCGTTCTCCATCACGTAGCCGTAGTCGGCGATATCGAGCGTTCGCTGGGCGTTCTGGTCGGCGATAATCATCGTGATGTCCTCCTGTCGGTTGATTTCGACGAGCGTCTCGAAGATGTCCTCGACGAGTTTCGGCGCCAAGCCGAGGGAGGGTTCGTCCAACAGCAGCAGTCGCGGCCGGTGGATGAGCGCCCGCGCGATGACGAGCATCTGCTGTTGGCCGCCGCTGGCGTAGCCGGCTTTCAAATCGAGGATTTCCTCCAGTTGCGGGAAGTACTCGAAGGCGATTTCGTAGTCGTCCTCCTCGAACCGGAAGCGTCGGCCGCCGCGGTACAGCCCACAACGGAGGTTCTCCTCGACGGTGAGGTCCTCGAACACGCGCCGACCCTCGAGGATGTGAGTGACGCCGCGGTCGACCATCTCGTTGGCCCCGTTGTTGGTCACGTCCTCGCCGTCGTAGAACACGCGCCCGCGGGAGACCTCACCGCGCTCGCTGCGGCCGATACCGCTTATCATCTTGAGGATGGTCGACTTGCCGGCACCGTTGGGACCCAACAGCGCGACGATGTCGCCCTCATCGACGGACATCGAGACGCCCTGTACCGCCAGGAAGTGGCGGTCGTAGACGATTTCGACGTTGTCGAGTTCGACGACGGGCGTCTCCTCGTCCTCGGCGCTGGCGTCCGCCGAAACCGCCTCGCGTTCGCTCGCGGTCATCAGAGCCCAATCCAGTCGTCACGCCGGGGCAGTTCGACCGTCGTGTCGAATTCGAAGGACCCGTCGGAAACCTCGAACAGACGGCCGGTCATCGTCGGCCGGCGGTCCTCCTCCGTGTAGGTGAACGGCTCGGCGAGGTCCCACATGGTGTCGTCCTCGATGTCGAACATCGACTGACGGACGTCCGACCCGCTCGTGGGGTCGCGGTCGGCGTCGATGGCGTTCTGCAGCCCCTTCAACACGAGCAGCCCGTGGATGCACCCGCGGACGTAGTTGAGGTTCGCGACCGACGGGTCGTCCATGTCCCGCCCCTCGCGTTCGAAGTTCTCCTCGATCATGGACGTGCCGTCGCCGCCCGAATCGAGTGCCCCCTGGAAGGTCCGGAAGGCACTGACGTAGCGGACGCCCTCGAAGTTCTCCGGGGACTCCTGGATGCGTGGTTCGTCGACGGTGTAGGTCAGTCCACAGACGGTCACGTCGGGGTAGATGTCCTCCCTGTCGGAGAGCAACACCTGCATCGGCGCGGCCGTGTTCTGGTGAATGAGGTAATCCACGTCGGCGTCCCGCGCCTGCCGCAGTTGCGTCGTCGCGGAGTTGGCGTCCAGCGGGAGGTTGATGTCCTCGGCGACGTTCAGCCCCAGCTCCTCGGCGTACTGCTTGCCACCCTCGACGGGCGCCTGTCCGAAGGGGTTGTTCGAGAAGATGAAGGCGATGGTCGCCTCCGCGTCGTTGTCGGCAATCCACTTGAGGTGGGCCCGCGCCTGACTCGTGTAGTCGAGGTTGCCGAAGAAGTTGTAGGGGGCTTCCTCGGTCAGGAGGTTCGCCGAGTACGACGCCGAGACGTAGACGATTTCGTCTTCGGCAACCGTTCCCGACAGCGCCTCGGTGTCGGCAGTCCCCCAGCCGATAATCATCGGTGGCTCCGACCCCGAGGTGTACTCGTCGTAGTACTGCTGGGCCTGCGGCACCTCGTAGGCGTAGTCGTTGTTCGGGTGATTGATTTCCTGCGGAATGAGGTCGTTCTCGTTGAAATACGTGATGGCGTCCCGCGACCCGATTGCGGTCGGCCGTCCCACGTCGGAGGTTCCGCCGCTTTCGTCGTACAGACCTGGAACAGTAATACTGTCCCCACCGTTCCCGTTACCGTTGCCGTTGCCGTTACCGCCGAGACAACCGGCCAGGGCGCCGACCGCCATCGTTCCAGCCGTCGCCTTCATGAACGTCCGCCGGTTGTGTGCGTTGTAATCGTGTCCCATGGCGTTACGAAACAACCGTTCGTAGGAATGCGGTTTATTCTTTACCCCTATAAACAACCTAATATGCCCGTATAAAAGTACAAAAGTAACTGGAGCCAAGATTGATGACGCTCCTCGAAGAAACCGGGAACATGACCGACGACTGTATTTTCTGTCGCATCATCGACGGCGAAATTCCGGCGCGAACCGTCTACGAGGACGACGACGTACTGGCGTTTCTCGACGCCAATCCGCTCGCACGCGGACACACGTTGGTTATTCCTAAGAACCACCACGAACGCGTCTCCGATTTGCCGGCGGCCGACAGGGATGCCGTCTTCGAGACGCTCGGCCGACTCACCTCGGCCGTCGAGGCGGCCGTCGACGCCGACGGCGTCACGGTCGGCATGAACGACGGTGACGCCGCCGGCCAGGAGGTCCCCCACGTCCACGGCCATCTCGTCCCGCGATTCGACGGCGACGGCGGCGGCGCCGTCCACTCAATCGTCCGAACGCTACCGGAACTCTCCGACGAGGAGTTGGACACCATCGCCGCCGACATCGGCGACGCCGCGGAATGACCTCAAAGCGGGGCGGAGGTCCCAGTCACCGCCGCAAAGCGCTCTGGGTCGAATCGGATGCCACCGACCGTTTCCACCCACGGATACGCTTTCAGCCGCTGGGCTCGGCCATATAGTAGCACGACGACCGCAAACCCCGAACGGTGGTGCATCACGAGTCGGTCGGGAGAACCGATGGCACCGAGCAATCCGACCATGAACTGGTCGTGGTCGACGTTTTCGGGGCGTTTCACGAGGAACGTTCCGACGACATCCGACGCCGGCCCCTCGACGGTGATGTCGGCGCCGAACCGCTCTGCCATATCCATCGTCACGTCAGCATCGACCGCGCCTGTTCGACCCACGACTCGGCCCGACTGTTGGAGGTGTTAGCGATTTCGGCGACCGCTTTGGGGTCCATCTCCGCCAGCGCCGCGACGCCGGCGACGCCCGCATCGCGCAGGCGCTCTGCGTACGTCGGCCCGATGCCGTCGATGGCCTCAAGCGATTCCGACGGCTGTTTCTCGGTTGGTTCCGTCGGTTCGGAGTCGGCATCCGAGTCGGCGTCCTCGACGTGGCGTTCGTCGGCGACCGTCAAATCGACCGGGGCCTCCGGTGGTGCGAGGGCGTACGGTTCGGGGAACTGGTCGACGACGGCGTTCGGCGGCGACGTGGCGTCTTCCACCGTCGTGACCTCCCCGACGGAGAGTCCGGCCCGGTTCAGTCGCCCTCTCGCCGTCTCCAAGTCGGTTCCCAGGAGGTCCGGCACCTCGCTGTAGTCGGCTTCCGGGCCCTCCGGCTCTGAGTCGCCCGCACGGACCCGGAAGGAGATTTCACTCAGGTTCTCGCTTGCG
Source organism: Natronomonas sp. CBA1123 (assembly GCF_009741925.1). Classification (GTDB taxonomy): domain Archaea; phylum Halobacteriota; class Halobacteria; order Halobacteriales; family Haloarculaceae; genus Natronomonas. The sequence continues at coordinate 31,650 of NZ_WPCC01000004.1, read as the reverse complement.
AACCGCTCGTCGAGCGACGGCAAGTGCAGCCGAATCCCGTCGTTGTCCTGTATCACGTTGGCTTTGAGCGAAAACGCCACGTCGTCTATGGTGTAGTTGGCCGCATCGAGTTCCGTCCGTACGTCCCCGACGGCCGACCCGAGGTTCGAAAACACCGTCTTCGGTTCGAGTTTCGGGCGCTCGACTTCGAGTTGCTGGATGCGGTCTCGGAGGTCGTCGCGCTCGGACTCCAGACGAGAGAGTTGACTTTCGAGGGCGTTTCGCTCGCCACGAATCTCCAGAACGTCCGTCTGGAGGTTCTGGATGATGGCTTCGCGTTCGCTGACAGCGCGTTCGATGGCCGCCCGCTCGATGGTTTCGAGTTTCTTCGTTTCGACCTGCGGAATCTCTTCGAGTTGAAACGACCGGGCACTCACGTATCGGCGGTCGTCGGTCGGAAACTTCTTACCGCTCATGACTGTCGACGCTCCGGGGGAACAGGGACCATACGCACGGTCACCTCGCTTGTCATTTCCGCGTCGATGTCGAACTGACTCCGGGAGCGGGGGTTGACTGGCGTCGCCCCGAGTTTCGGGCGGTAGCCACGGACCGTCCCGCTGTCGTCGCGAATCTCCTCGCCCTCGATGGAGACGGCGATTTGGAGGTCGGCTTCGACCTCTGAAAACCGGAGCCACGAGGCGTCCATCTGGACGTCGAGTTCGCCGCTCTCGGCGGCACGTTCGAGTTCCCGCTGGACCCGCATCGTCCGACGGTCCAACTCCTCTTGCCCCTCCGCGACGGAGACGGCCAGCGACCGAATGAACTCCTTCAGCGGTCTGGAGGCCCACTGCTCGGTCGACATCACTCACCCTCCGGAGTGTCACGCGTCTCGGTGGGCGACAACTCGACGGGGAGTGGAACCGGCTGGAGTCGCGCGTTGATTCGTGCGTTCGCCTCGACCTCGCGGTCGTATTTGCGCTGTTCGGTCACCTCGTAGGTGCCCGCGCGGAGCCCGAGACGTCGCCCTTCGGACTCGCTTTCGCGTTCGCCTTCCTCGCTGAATCGGATGTCGACACCGACCTCGAGGGTGGCTTCCGAGAACTGATAGCGAGTCGGTGTAAAGCCGAGTTCGAGCAGCGACCGCGATTCGGTGGCGGCCGATTCGGTCTCGACCCCGCCGTGTTCGTCGATTCGGCGGGTGAGTTGCGGGACGACGTCGACTTCGGTCTCCGCGAGGGTTTCGAGCAGTTCGGCCGTCGAGAGGTCGAGTTTCGTCTGTGCGCTGGCGATTCCCTCCGCGAGTAGGTATAGCAGGTCGTCGAACGGGACGTCAAGCTCTTCGCGAACCGGCTGTGTGTGAGCGGTACCTCGATGTTGTAGGTCCGACGGTCGAATTGGCATGGTGACAGTTTCGGGTGGTAAGCGTGGGAAATGCGAGATTCGGGTGGTTCAGGCTTCGGTCTCGCCGTCGCCCGACGGCCGATTGTCGACGGTTTCGACTTCCGGGAACAGGTACGGCGGTTCCGGAACCGGCTGCATCTTCGTCACCAGCCTGCTCGTGCCGTGGACCTCCTTGCCGAACTTCCGGTTGTGACTCACGTCGGTGTCGATGCGGGCGCTCCAGAGACCGAACCCGACCTTGCCGCTGGCGCTTACGTCTACCTGCGTCTCCGTCGACGTGGTAGTCTTGATGTCCATCTCGACCTCGATAGTCGCCTCGGAGAACTGATAGAACGTCGGGAACATCCCGGCCTGCAGCAGGGAAACGTCGATAGCGTCCGCGGAGTCGTAATCGACGCTCCCGTCGGCGTTGATAGTGCGAGTTATCGCGGGCACGACCTCGATTTCCGTTTCGGCGAGGGTCTTTGCGACCTCCACCGAGTTCATGTCGAGTTGATGCTGTGCGTCGGCGATACCCTGACCGAGGCTGGCAACCATCTCGGGAAGCGGCACGTCTAGTAGTTCTTGTCCGACTGACATTGTTTGTACCTCCAAATTTTACGTACTCACAACTATAATAAATAGTTATCTAGGTCGAAATAACATATAATTGGTTATTGATTGATACATTTCCAAACAGACGTTGGAGAGTAATGGGACATCAACCGGCCGGCGGACGATACTCGGAGCGTCCGTCGGCTACAGTTTTTCGATGACCATCTCCTCGGGGCGGCGAATCCGGAAGACATCGGCGCGGGCCTCCAGCGCCGCCGCGTCGTCGCGTTTCGCCGCCGACTCGGCGTGAATCGTCAACAGCGGGTCGCCCAAGTCGACCGCCTCGCCGGTAGTGACGTGCAACTCCACGCCCGCACCTTTGTCCTTCGGCGCTCCGGCCCGGCGGCCGAGTTCGGCCAACACCCCGTTGTCGGCGTTCGTCACCACGCCGTCCCGTTTGGCGACGACAGTCTCGGTCAGTGAGCCGATTTCGATGTCCTCCCGAGTCACGTCCCGGTCACCGCCCTGCGCCTCGATGATGTCGCGGAACGCCTCGAGGGCGCGACCCGATTCGAGTAACATCTCGGCGTCGGTGTCGACGCCACAGCGCTCCAGCAGTATCGACGCCAACTCGACGCTCTTCGAGCGGAGGTCGGAGGGGCCGTCGCCTTCGAGGACCGCGAGCACCTCGCGGGCCTCCAGCGCCGGCCCGATGCCCCGACCGATAGGTCCGTCACCCCGCGTGATGGCACACTCGATGCGAACGTCGAGGTGCTCGCCGACCCGTTTGAACCCACGAGAGAGTCGACGGGCCTCCGCGAGACTCACCACCTTCGCGCTCTCGCCGTAGGGTATGTCGACGACGACGTGGGTCGAGCCGGCGCTGCGTTTCTTCGAGAGCACCGACGCGATGACCTGCCCCTCCGGGTCCAGCGACAGCGGCGTCTCGACTTCGATGATGCGGTCGTCGACCGGCGAGAGGTCGACCGCACCGCCCCAGGCGACACAGCCGTTGACGTTCCGAACGACGGCCTCGATTTCCGACTGGCCCAACTCGACGTTACAGAACACCTCCATCGTGTCGGCCGTCCCCGCTGGCGAGGTAATCGCCCGCGAGGAGGTCTTCGGAATCTTCACGCCGGCGGCCGCGACGATGGCGACGATGATGGGCGTCGTCCGGTTGCCCGGGACGCCGCCGATACAGTGTTTGTCCGCGATGACCGCGTCGTCCCACCTGATTCGACTGCCCACGTCCGCCATACACTCGGTCAGTGAGGTCGTCTCCTCGAGCGAGAGGCCGTTGGCCTGGAGGCCACAGACGTAGGCCGTCAACTCGATGTCGGTCAAGCGGTCGTGGTAGATGTCCTGGACGATACTGCGGATTTCGGTGTGGTCGAGTTCGATGTCTTCGAGTTTTCGCCGGACGTACCGCGTCGACTGCGGGGTCGGCGACAGCCGAACGTCGACCGAACCTTCGAGATGCATCAGCGGTCGCGTCACGCCGATGGTTCCTGGCTCTATCAGTTCGGTAGTCACCTTCACCACACCGACCGTCGTTCCCGTACCGTCCGATAACTCGACGCGCTCCATCGCGTGGACGCCCAGCGCCTCGGCGTCCTCGCGGTGGATGACGACCGTCGGCGTCGCCGTATCGAGGTCGAACGGCTCCGTCTCCAGTTCCATGTCTCGGTATCGGTACCGGGGGCAAAGAAGGTCAGCCTCGACGGAGAGCGCTGTCGCCGACGCTCAGTCGCTGTCTTCGGGTTCCGGCGGTCGAACCGTCAACACGGGCACCGGCGACGTTCGGAGCAGTGACTCCGCAACGCTCCCGAGGAGGTATCGGTCGAACCCGGTCCGGCCGTGGGTGCCGACGACGACGAGGTCGACCTCCCGTTCCTCGAGGAACTCGAGGACGGCCTCGTGGACCGACGACCCGTACTCGACGGCACCACGGACGTCCTCGACGCCCGCCGCTTCGGCGAATGCTGTCGCCTCCTCGACGATGTCCTCGGCGCTCTCCTCCAGCATCGCACTTTGGATATCGCTTCGGACGTCAATGCCGAGCGACTGGTAGGTGATGACCGACAGCACGTACAGGGCGGCTTCCGCCTCTGTGGCCACGTCGGCGGCCACCGAGAGCGCCCCGTTGGCCCCCTCGCTGCCGTCGGTCGGGACGGCCACCCCCCCGGTAGGGGTACCGGAGGGGCCCGTCGGCGTCGGGACGAACCGTGAGCACGGGCACCTCGGCCCGCCTGACGACCCGTTCGGTGGTGCTCCCGAGCAGCAGCCGTTCGAGGCCACTCCGACCGTGCGTCGGCATGACGATGAGGTCGATGTCGTACTCGTCGGCGTACTCGACGATGGTCCGGTACGGTTCGCCCTGTACGACGGTCGACACCGTCTCGACGCCGCGCGCCCCGGCACGCTCGGTCACGTCTTCGAGGACGTCCTCGCCCTCCTGTTCGAGCACGTCGACGACCTCACCCCGAATCCGGACGAGGCTATCCCGCGTCGTGTCGGCCACGTTGAGCAGATGCACCGTCGCCCCGTGGGCCGACGCGATGTCGAGGACGTGGTCGAGGACGCGCGTCGCTCCGTCGCTTCCGTCGGTCGGAAAGAGGATTCGGTCGTACATACGTCGGCTATCGTAAGCGAGGACCAAAACAAAGGGGGGCCGTCACGGACGCTCGCCGGCCACCCCCACGAATCCAGAATATTGGGAATTTGGGACAATATTATATTCACACAGCCCGAACCGTCACTCATGCGAGCCGTATACGCAACCGACCTCTCCGATTCCATCGAGACGGCGATGAGCTCCCGGGTGTGCCTCGAGTGTTTGGGCCGCTACGGGATAACCGAAATCCACCTGCTCAACGTCACCAGCCCGAACGTGACGACGGGCATGCCGGGCAGCGACATCGGCAAACAGACGAAAGCCGCCCTCGAACGGCAACGGCGACTGCTCGAAGAGGAGGGCTTCGACGTCGAGACCCACGTCGTCAGAGGGACGCCACACCGACGCATCAACGGGTTGGCCGACCAAATCAAGGCCGACCTGATTATCGTCGGTTCCCGCGGGAAGAGTCCCCTCCGGGAGCGCTTCATCGGCGGGACGACGCGCAACGTCGCCAGGACTGCGGGTCGGCCGCTTTTGATTCAGCGCATCGCCGAAGACGACGACCACCACGAGGTCGTCAACGAACACCTCTTCCGGCGCGTGCTCTACGCGACGGACTTCTCTGAGAACGCCGAACACGCCTTCGAGCAGTTCCGGTACCTCGAGGAGGCGACCCAAGAGGCGACGCTGCTACACGTCCGCCCACCAGAGCGCCGAAGCGGCGCTCCGGGCGTCGAGGACGCCGAAGAGAAACTCGAAGCCCTCGCCGAACGGCTCCGCGAGAAAGGCATCGAGGTGACGACGATGGTTCGGGAGGGAGAAGCCGTCGAGGAGATTCTCGCCGCCGAAGCCGAAGTCCAGCCGACGACCGTTCTCATGGGTTCTCGGGGCCGAAGCCGTATCCGACGGCTGCTGTTGGGGAGCACCTCCGAGTCCGTGACCGCCCGAGCGAACTGTAACGTCCTGCTCGTCCCGCCGGTCGGCGGCCGGTGAACGAACCGCCGTTTTTCCGCGTCCAACGGCAATATTTTTTACAAATAACGAGGGCAACTATCCTGTGACCACCGACACGCTCGCGTTCGTCGGCGCCGCCGGTGGCGTCGGCACGACGCGACTCACGCTCGAATGTGGAACGCTGTTGGCCGGCGAGGGCCACGACGTGGCGATACTCGATGCGGCCTACGCCACCCAGGGGTTGGCCGACCGGACGCACGGCCGCATCGACCCCGACATGACGGCACTCTGTCTCGAAGAGCCACCGCTGGAAACGGCGCTCGTCGACCGCGACATCGACGGTGCCGGCCGCCTCGCGACCTGTCCGGCACGCGCCCCGTTCGAACGCCTCGCACGGGCGAAGACGCCCGAGGCCGCCGAAGCCTTCGAGCGGAAAATCGACGAAGCGACGCGTTCCTTCGACCACGTACTCCTCGACACGCCGCCGGTCGGCGCCAATCAGGCCATCGCGGCAGCCACCGCAGCCGACGCCGTCGCCGTCGTGTGTGACGCGGCCAGAACGGAAGACGCCGTTCCGAGGATGTGGGACCGACTCGCCGATATCGGCGTCGACGACTCGACGACGGTCGTGACACGGACCGAGGCCCACCCGGACGCGGCGGCGACGGTACCGACGTTCGACGCTGATTATCCGGCGGTCGCGGTCGACACCGAAGCCCGGAGCGCAATCGCGGCGGTGCTCGAAGAGACAGTCGGCATCGACATCGACGTCGAAGACGGAGACGGCCTTCGCGAACGGTTGCCGATTTAGAGCCAGTCGTCGACGCCGCTGCGGGCGTCGGAAAGCGGGTCGGGGGCGTCCTCGAGTGCCAGCGCGTCGGCCACCGCCGTTTCGGCGGCCGGTATCGGGTCGTGGGTGACGACGTACACACCGAGTGCGAACGCCGCCTCGCCGACGTTGGCCAGCGTCTTCGCCTCCGTCCGTGATATCGACCCGGCCAGCCAGTCTTCCAGCACCCGTCGGGCGGTCGGCGTCAGCGGGTCGATGGGCTCGCCGAGGAGATACAGCGTCTTCGCCGCCGTCGTCTTCGGGAGCTCCGCGACGGCGGCCGAACGGCCGAGGCTCGCTCCTTCGGCGTAGGCTTCGACGACGAGGGCCGCTTCCTCCGCCGAACAGGGCAGTTCCTCCGCAAACGGCATCAGGCGCTCGGTCAGCGACGCGTCCGTTCGGTCGCTCCTCGCGACGCCGGGGTCGCGTTGCTCCGTCGTCACCTCGATTCCCTCGGCGATGTCCGAAAGCCCCATGCTCGTGGCTGGCTCCCCGATGTTTGTTAAACTGTTGGAGAACGGAAAGATACCGGCGGTTCACGCTGCGATGAAGGTACCGATAACCGGTACCCTCCAGCAGGCCAGCGAAGTTGATTTCCCCCACCTGCGGTCGTTTTTAAAGTGTCATCCCGACCCACCTTCGCATGTGATGAGCGCCACGACGCGACAGGCGTGTCCCGAATGTGAGGGGCGCCTCCGGAGCACCGACACCGAAACAGTGTGCGACGAGTGCGGCCTCGTCGTCGACGAGACAGCCATCGACCACGGACCGGAGTGGCGGTCCTTCGAGGACGACCGAACGAACCCCGAGCGGACCGGCGCACCCCTGACGCGCTCGCGACACGACCGAGGACTCTCGACGGAAATCGGTCACTCGACCCGGCTGAAGGGGAGAAAGCGACGCCGGGTCGCACGCATGCGGCGACAGCACAAACGCGCCCAAATCGCCAGCAAGCAGGAGCGAAATCAGGTGTACGGCTTCACCGAGATACGGCGTCTCGTGGGTCGGCTCGAACTGCCCGACAGCCTCCAGGAGCGGGCGTGTGTCCTCTTCGAGTCCGCACAGGACGACGGGCTGTTGCAGGGTCGGTCGATAGAGGGCTTCGCCGCCGCCGCGGTGTATGCAGTGTGTCGAACCGCGTCCGTCTCCCGGACGCTCGCCGAAATCATCGCGGTCGCGGCGGCCGACGAAGCCGAGCTAAAAGCCGCCTACGACGCCCTGAATCGCGAACTCGGGCTGCCGACCGGGCCGATACATCCGGCGGAGTATCTCGCACGGTTCGCCTCAAAACTGGACGTGTCGACCGCAATCGAACGGGAGGCCCGCGACCTCGCCGAACGTGCCCGCGACTCCGGCCTGGCGACGGGACGCAATCCGAGCGGCGTCGCGGCGGCCTGTCTATACACGGCCGCACGGGACGGCAACGCCGACCTTACACAGGCCGAGGTTGCGTCGGTCGCCGATGTCTCCGCGGTGACCGTTCGGAGCACTTACCAGGACCTACGGGACTGACTGCCACCGGAAGGACCGCATCGCATCACCGCTCGCGCGCCAACCCCGCGAACGTCTCCGTGGGGAGGTCGACCGATTCGACCCGTCGCTGGAGCTCTTCGGGAGCGACCGACAGCCGAGCGAGTGCCCGTTCGTCCGCGGCGAGCGCCGCGGCCAGTTCCTCGACGGCGTCCAATCCACCGGCTGACGCGACGGCTATCGTCGCCGACTCGAGGTCTTCGACCGCAGCGAGCCCTTCGGCACGTTCGACACGCCGTTCGATTCGCTCGAACCACGCCACAAACACCTCGGGAGGCCCGCCGGCAGTCAGTGGTTCCGATGTTACCAACTCGACGACCGGCTGCTCGGGACGCGCCGGTGTCGCGAATCCGAGCGGTGTGGTGCCCGCATCGACGGTCCGAGTTACCCCTCGTTCGTCCCACCCGTCGGCCGGCGTTCCCCCGGAACGAGGCGGAAACACGGGGCCGTCGAGACGGCTCTCGATACGAATCCGGTGGGGGCGGTCAGCAGTGACGAGGACTTCGACGAACGTCACGCCATCGACACGCGTCGACTCGACCCTCAGCGTCGGCATACGTCCGTTGGTCACCACCTCGTTGATAAACTACAGCCAGTAGACGGGGGCCTCCAGCCACGCCGTCGCCTCGGCCGCGTCCGAGAAGCGCCGACAGGCGAGGGCGACCGGCGCATGAACGGTTCCGACGCGAGCGACGGCGAGCGCCGCGGTGACCGAATCGGCGTCCGCGAAGGTGCGTCCGTCCCCGCCCGGAGCCGAGACGACGGCCTCATCGGCGGCCGGGCGGACCGATTCGACGAGCTCCACCCGCGCCTCCCGACGGCGGTTTTCGAGTCGGTCCTGCAGTCGAAGACGACGGTCACGTTCGTCCCGGGCGGACCGTGCACGCGAACGTGCGTCTTCGAGAGCTTCCGTCGCAGCGAGATGCTCCGTTTCGGCCTCCGAGAGTTCGCGAATCGCCGTCCGGTACTCGTCGGTCACTGCGTCGTCGTCGGACGCCTGTACCCGCCCGCGAAGCGTCGCCACGCGCTCGCGACGCTCCTCGAGTGCGGCCTCTGTTTCGGCGACCCGCCGACGGGCGTCCGACAGCGTGGGAACCGACGCTTCGTGGTCCGAAAGCCGGCGCCGAATCGATTCGATTTCCTCGTCGACGCTCGTCTCGACTCCGCGAGAGCGTGCCGCAGCCGCGAGCGCCTCACGCCGGTCCAGGGCCATTCCCGGGGCGATGATACGGACGTACTCGTACAATCGCACGGCTCGTTACAGTTCTCGCTCCTTCAGCGTCGACGGCGATGGATGCGGCGCGTCGACGGCGAACTTCGCGTACGCCGTATTCGGGTTCTCCCGACACTCGTAGGCCGTCGCGGCCTCCCGAACCGACTCGGGTACGTCTCGAAACTCGTTGAACGGTTCGGTGCGCTCTACTTGTACGTCGTCGGGGTGTTTCTCCCGGAGTCGCAAGGCGAGAAACGCCCCGAACTCCGTGGCTCGGAGCAGCGCCGCCCGGCCGAACCGACGAACGACGCTGTCCTCGTGTGTTCGGCAAACGTTCCGAAGCGACGTTCTCGCCGCCTGAGAGTACGTCACGACCAACAGCACGACCGGTCGTATTCGCCACCATGTACTAAAATTAACGAATCAATCGATGCGTTCAACCGTCGGTGCCGTCGCGTCGGTCAACGCTTCGACCCGCTTGCGCGCTTCGCGCTCGGACTCGGCGACGACGACGGTTCCCGTATCAGCCCGATACGCAGACAACTCGCCGTCGAACTCCGTGGCGAACGTTCGAACGGCACTTCTGACCTGCCGCTCGCAGGTTTCCAGTTCCGTCTCACCGGCCTCGAAGTCGGCCAACGCCTCCTCGATTCGACGGATAGCAGCGATACGGTCCATCTACACCGACCGCAGGTGCCCGCCCTGCGGTTCGTACACTTCGCCCTTCTGCCGGAGCTTTTCGATTTCGTGTTCGGCCGTCGAGCGCTCGGTACCCATCTCCTCGGCGCGGTCGAGCACTTCTTCGATGGGGGCGCCCTCTTCGTACTCCTCTTGAATTTCGCTGATGAGCGCCTTGATGTTCTTGATGCGGTCGCGTTGGCTCTTGGAGGTGCCCGTCTCGACGATGTCGGCGTCGAACTCGCCGGTTTCGGGGTCGACGCCAACGTCTTTCAGCGAGGACATGACGATGTCGACGGCCTTCTCGGCGTCCCGCTTTTCGACGTGGTCGCCCAACCGCATCCGGGCGCTGGCCTCCGAGAGCCGAACCAGCGCCTCCAGTTTCCGTGCCGTCACCGGAACTGCCGAGCCCTCGTCGAGCCCCTTCGAGCGGAGGTCGACGTAGAAGTCCTCGATGACCGTCTTGGCCTCCTCGGTCATCGTCGGGAACACGTTCCGCTTGGCGAAGGCGATGTACTTCCGCATCAACTCGGGGTCGATGGCCGACTGGACGTCCTCAGTTGCTTTCTCGACTTCGTCCTCCGAGAAGTTCGAGGTCGGGTTCTGCTGTTGGTGGGTGTACACCTCACCGGCGTAGTTGGTCTGGACGATGTGTTCGGCCAGTTCCTTGTCCTTCTCTTGGTCCGGTACGTCGGTGATGATGAACATGATGTCGAACCGCGAGAGCAGCGCCGGTTCGAGGTCGATTTGCTGGCTGTACTTTTCGTGTTGGTCGAAGCGGCCGTACTTCGGGTTCGCCGCCGCCAGAAGCGAACACCGACTCTTCAGCGTCGCGTTGATGCCGGCCTTGTTGACGCTGATTTGCTGCTGTTCGAGGCCCTCGTGGAGCGCCGAGCGGTCCGAGGAGTCCATCTTGTCGAGTTCGTCGACGGCAGCGACGCCGCGGTCGGCCAACACGAGCGCGCCAGCCTCCAGGGTCCACTGCTGGCCGTCGGCGAAGTCGTCGCGAACCGCAGCCGCAGTGAGGCCTGCCGCGGAACTGCTCTTCCCGGAGGTCGACACCGCCCGCGGGGCGATGTTCTTGACGTACTGAATCAACTGGGATTTCCCGGTCCCGGGGTCGCCCATCAGCAGGATGTGGATGTCCCCACGCACTCGGGAGTCGTTGGGGAGGTTCTTCGTGACGCCGGCGAACAACTGGAGGATGATGGCGAGTTTCTCCTGTTCGTAGCCGTGGATGGAAGGCGCCATCGAGTCGATGAACTGCTGTTCGATGTCCTGCTGTTCGGAGAGGGCGTAGATTTCCTTCTTGTCCTCGTCGGTGATGTCCATCTCCTCGAACTCCTCGTCCTCGATTTCGACGGAGATGCCGCTCATGTACACGTCGAAGATGGGTGTCTTGCTCTGATTCTGCTCCTGTTGGTCGAGATGGATGATGCCGATGACCCGAACGTGGTCACCGGGAGTCACCTTCCCAGTGATGTCGTCTTCGATGTTCACGTCGATGCTCTGGGGCGTCTCCCCGCCGCGCAGTCCCTCGGGGGACTCCTGAACGCGGAGTTTCTGGGCGTCGACGAACTCCGATTGGTCGAAGTTGATTTCGAAGGGGCCCTGCCGCTCACAGCCCTGACACTCGTGGGGTTCGTAGAACTCACCGGAGGTCTGGGGGATGCGGGTGAGCGTGCCACAGCGTTGACACTCGAAGGCGGCCTCGGTCACTTTCGGGCGTACGTCGGTCGCCTTCCGGATGATGCCGGAGACGGCGACCAGTTGTCCGCGATGGCGCGCGCGGATGTCGCGGATGCCCGTCGTCTCCTGGAGGTTCTGGACGCGGACGTGAGCCTGGCCCAGTTTCACGTCGACCGGGAGGTCGTACAGGCGGAGGGCCTCCTCGGCGTAGTCGCGCATCTGGTCGGGTTGGGCGACGAAGTCGTCGGCGAGGTCGGGGTCGAAGCGATAGAGGTCGTCCCAGTCGACGTACAGCGAGCGCTGTTCGTTCGGGTACTTCTGGGCGAGTTCGCCGATTTCGTTGCGGTAGTAGTCGCGGTAGAACTGCTCGAACTTGTCGATGACTTCGGTGTTCTCCGCGCGCGCCATGAGAGTATCACGTCTTGGCGCGGCACCGAATAAGAACTTTGCCAACCGGGGTGAAAGTGGACGGGTGATTCCCGCCACGATATAAAAAGCAGGGAGCTTCCGGCAGAACTATGAATTTATTTGTTGTTGTATAGTTGGTATGGTCACCCGTACTGCAATCGTGGCCCTCCTGACGCTGTTGGTCGGCATCGGTATCGCGACGATGCCAGTAGCCGCCCAATCAGTCGAGGACCCTCTCGGTGACAACGATATCGAACTCGGCGGCGACGGCGTTCCCGGCGAGATAACCTTCGAAACCGACGACGGCAGCACGCTCGTCGTCGACGGCGTGGTCGCTGGTGGCCACGCCCGCGTGGACTGCGTCGAGAGCAACTCGCAGGCCAGCTACTGCGAGAAGGACGGCGAGTTGTACCTCGGACCGGGGTCGCTGACCTACGAGGGATACAACGAGTTCGAAAACCGGAGCGACGGTGGCTTCGGTGACTCCTTTGCCGTCATGCAGGACGGCGAGGAAGTCGCCACCGTCGACATCGAAACCCAGGACAACCCCGTTGCAGTCATCGTCGGCTTCCTCGGCGGCCTCGGCTTCGGCATCTTCGGCTGACGGCGGCGGGTTCGCCGTCCGCGATACTCTTGTCGTTCCGCCCCATATGTCAATCGATGACAGACTCCGAACGGCTGGGGGCCGTCTGTGAAACGCTCGCCGCGCGTGGCTACGAACTCGACCGTCGTGCGGGATACGCCGTGGCGACGCCGGTCGACGACACCGACGCAGTCGGTGTTTCGGGACCGTTACACGTCGTCGATGCCGCTCCGGAGCCGGTGGCGGTGCTCGAGGTGGTTGGACAGGCACGGCGGGCGAATCGGACCGCCCTGTTTGCCGCCCACCCTGTCGACGCGGCGGCCATCCGCGAGGTGCTTACGGCGCCACCCGGACTCCGTACACGGGACGACACGGGACGGACGTTCTACAACGGGCCCGACAGACTCCCGGCCGGCGACTTGGGGTGGGCCTGTTGTCGCGCCGACGAATCGCCGGTCTGGCGCGAGGCGGCCGCCGACGGCGTGACCGGCGAGGGGTCGCGGGTCGTCTGTTATGCCGACGACAGCGTCGTTGCTGCCTTCGAGACCGCCGAAAACCTCTCCTGTCCGCGAGTGTCGGCTTTTCCCTACGCCTACGACCGGGACGACGAGGGGCGGTTCCGCGTTCGCACGGTCGACGATGGCCGAACGGTTGGCCGCTTCAACTCCGTGACGGCGATGAAAGACCACGCCTACCGTCCGATTCCCGCACCGCTCGTCCCCGAAGAAATCGTCGGCGACGACCACATTCCGGAGGCGTGGACCCTCGCGACCGTCGAGGAGGGCCGCGTCGTCGAAATCGCTGGCGCCTGACTACGCGCCGTCGCTCCCGCGACCGACCCGAACCGTCTCACGGCCGTCGACCGACCGGACCTGCTGGCCTCGAAGCGCGTTCGTCATCACGAGATGGCCGAAGTACGTCGTCGCGTAGTCACACATGCCGAAGGGGTGGAGGTTCGATTGGTTGGCCTCCGGCAGCAGCGACCCGACGACCTGTATCGTTCCCGCACCGAGTTCCAGCGTTCCGACGACGACATCGCCGCCGGCCGTTCCGGCGACGGTTCCACCCGACTCCTCGAAGGTGTTGCTGTCGATACTCCACACCGGCGCCTCGTCCTCGGAGTAGCCGACCGGCGCGATGTACCACAGGTGGTCCTGAATCGGACGGCGGTCGGTGACCAGTGGGTGACCGTCGTTCACCGAATCGAGTTGGCCGACGTAGCCCGTCTGCTCGTAGATGTCCGTCGAACCGATATCGAGGCTCTCGAACGCCGAAAGCAGGTTCAGGCCGCTGTCGGTGACGACGAGGTTGCCACCCGACTCGACGAACGACTCGACTGACTCGACGTACTCCTCGTCGGCCCCGCCGTCGTCATGGATTGCGACGAGATGGTCGTAACCCGAAAGATCGACACCGTCGGTGAACGGTGCGTTGCCGTTCTCGACACTCTTTCCGGGCGCCGGTGCTTCGACGACCTCCTCGACAGTCACACCGTCGACAGCCACGTCGGAGTCGTCAGCGAGGTCCTCGAAGTACCGCAGCGGCGTCACCTCGTAGTCGCGCTGTTCGTAGCCAAGTTGCTCGCGTGGGTCCGGCGCCTCACCGGCGCCGCGGGCCTGGACGAACGACGCCCGCGCGTCGCTTCCCTCGCCCAGTTCGTCACGCAGTTCGAGCGTCCACTCACCGGCGGCCGGATTCGACACCTCCCACGTCGGCAGCCCACAGCAAGCCCCACCGAGTGCTCGACCGTCGGTTGCATCGAACTCGCGAACGACATCGCCGTCGGGGGCCCGAAGGCGTGCACTTGCGACCGACTGAGGAACGTGGGGATGGACCGCGAGTGCGGTCGTCTCGGGCGCGACGTTCGTCGTTGTCACCCCCGCGCCGCCGGCCGGGACGGTCGTCTCACTCGTCGTCGAGACGCTCGCTTCCTCTGCGTCCGGCGCGTCGGCGGAGTGCGGTAGGTCCTCGGCGCTGGCGGTCAGTGAATCCGTCTCCACGTAGGCGATGTCGCCGTCGCCCTCGAAGCGACCCTCCACGTCGCGGGTGGCGAACTCGACGGCACCGCGAATGGACGCCCGATAGCCGTCGGCCTGCATTCCGACGCGGACCGGGTCGAAAACGTTCCCACCGACGGTGTTCGAGTACGCCATCTCCATGGTGAGACTCGGGATGCCGAGCCCGCCCAACTCCTCGGGGAACGACATCCACTCGTCGACGAAGCCAGTCCCGGAGTAGCCGATGGTCTCGACGGGCGTCCCGTAGTTGAACGCCTGTTCGGGAACCGCCGACAGCCCCGCCGCGCTGGGGTTGAACTGGTCGGTGAGCGGCGACAGTGCCTCGCCGGCCTGCTCCCACTCCGGCAACGCCTCGGTGACGTGGTCGTCGATGATTTCGATGAGGTCGAAACTGTTCTGCAGTTGGTCCGTCGACGACTGGGAGGCTCCATCGAGGGCGAGCACGAAATCCTTCGAGGTCAACATCCCGTGGAGGTCGATACCACAGACGAGGTTCTCGTAGGACCGACAGTGCTCGACGAACGCGAGGGTGTCGGGCGTCGTCTCCTCGACGTACTGCGGCGGCCGTGTCTCGCCGTCGAGGCTCTTCCCGAGCGGTTCGGCGATGGTGTGGGCTGCGGACACCCATCCCGGATTGGGGAATTGGCGGTTGGTGTCGCCGCCGAGATTGCCGCGTTCGTGCAGCGGTGCCCCCGGAACCCCGTTGCTGTCGTACTGCGGTCGACGGGCCGCCCACCCGTCGGGGTTCGTGAAGGTGAACACGAGGGCGTACTCCTCGAGCAGCGCTTCGATGTGTCGCTCACGGCCGGTCAGCACCTCCTCGATGAACCGCGGTGCGGCCTCGCCGCCGGCCCGCTCGTTGCCGTGGATGGTGCAGTTAATCAGTACCCCCTCCTTCTCGGGGAAGGCCTCGCGGTCGTCGACGTTCTCGGCGAGTTCGACCACCAATGCGTCGCGTGGGTCGCGACGGTCGCTGACGTTGTTGTACTTGCCCGCACTTTCCCCGACCGACAGCAATCGCATCCGGTCGTCGTGTACGTCGGCGAGATGTTCGAGTCCGGCGGCCACCTCCTCGTAATCGAGGAAATCGACGCTCCGTTCGGGTTCCGGGAAGACGCCGAGTGGGTAGTAGCCGAGTTGCCAGAACGGGTTCGCCCCCGGCGAGAAGTGAAGCGTCTCCGCCGTCGGCAGGTCGGCGACTCGCTGGGCCTGTGTCGTCGACAGCGTCGCGTAGCCGGCCGGCTGCGGGTCGGTCGTCGTTCGTGTCTCGGCGACGAGCGCCTCCATCGCTCGCAGACCCCCCCACGTCGTCGAACGTCACGAGCGTCGGAACCGCGTAGTCGTCGGGCGTGTGGTTCAGGAGGTACTCGTACTCGGCGTCGAACGCCGACGCCGATGCGTCGGCGCTGGCCTGTCCCGGCAGCGCGAGCGCTCCGCCCGTCGCGGCGGAGAGTCGAACGAACTGCCGGCGGGAAATCGGCGAATCGGTGAACGGGTTGTCGGACATGCTGGTCGCTCTACCGGCCGGTCGAGGAGTGCCTTACAAAACGTTCTGACAAACCCGTCCAAACGGAACCGTGCGGCGACGGCCCGCCGTCGAAAGGGACTACGCTTCGATGCGCTGGCGCTTCCGTTCCGAGAGGGTCTCCAGATATTCCTCAGCATCGAGTGCGGCCATGCTCCCCGTTCCGGCGGACGTAATCGCCTGCCGGTAGTTGGGGTCTGCAACGTCGCCGGCGGCGAAAACGCCGTCGACGGTCGTCCGACCAGTCGGGCGACCGTCCGCGTCGGTCTGCGGAACGATGTAGCCGCTGTCATCGCGCTCGACGCCCGTTCCCTCCAGGAAGTCCGTGTTCGGCGTGTGGCCGACGCCGTAGAACACGCCGCCGACGTCGACCGTTTCGGTGTCGACATCGACGCCGGCATCGGCCTTCTCCCGCGGATACCCGTCGGGATGAGAGACGAGCGTCGCACCGGTCACGCCCGTTTCCTGTGAGCCGTGGAGGGCCTGTAGCTCCGTGTTCCAGCGGAACTCGATGTCCTCGTGCTCGCGGGCGCGTTCGGCCATGATTTCGGAGGCGCGGAGCTCCTCGCGTCGGTGGACGATGGTGACCGACTCGGCGAACTTCGTGAGGAACAGCGCCTCTTCCATCGCGCTGTCGCCACCGCCGATGACGAGAACGTCGTCCCCGCGGTGGAACGCACCGTCACAGGTCGCACACGTCGACAGCCCGTAGCCCATCAGTTCGGATTCGTTTTCGGCGCCGACCCAGCGGGCGCTGGCGCCGGTGGCGACGACGAGCGCACGCGTTCGAATCGTCTCACCCGTCGAGAGGGTGAGTTCTTTCGGCTGCCCGTCGAGGGTCGCGGACTCGACGCTCCCGTGTTGGAACGTCGCGCCGAACCGCTCGGCTTGCTCTTTGCCCCGCTGGACGAGTTCCATGCCGCCGACGCCGTCGGGGAACCCGAGGAAGTTCTCGACGTCGGTGGTCAGCGTCAGCTGGCCACCGGGCTCGTCGCCCTCGAGGACGAGGGGGTCGAGGTCGGCACGCGCCGCGTAGACGGCCGCCGAGAGGCCGGCGATACCCGACCCGGCGACGACCACGTCGTGGATGTCCTCGCTCATTTACTCGGTGTACCCCTCTATCAACGACCGGAGTTGGTCTTCGCCCTGGACACCGACGATTTCCTCGACCTGCTCGCCGTCGGCGAAGAGGACGAGCGTGGGCACCCCGCGGACGCCGTAGGCGGCCGCCAGCTGTTGGTTCGCGTCAACGTCTACTTTCGCGACCGCGGCGTCGGTCTCCGCGGCCAGTCGCTCGACGACGGGCGCAATCATCTGACAGGGACCACACCAGTCGGCGTAGAAGTCCGCGAGGACCACGTCGTTGTCCGCGACGAATTGGTCCAGTTCGCTCTGACCGGCGATAGGACGTGGTTCATCGGGCGTGGTTGCTCCTGCGTCGGAAGCAGTTTCGACTGTCATCACCTCTCGATAGGGACCGGCAGTAATTAAGAGTTATGGGGATTTTCTACAATACTTCTATCGCAATACCCTATCGACCTGAGCGTAACCGACGGCAAAAGAGAGACCCGACTCGACGCTGTATTGCCCGTGTTCGAAACCCCGAGAATGACTAATCTTCGAGTGAGTTCGCGGCGTCGTTCCGTTCGTATTTGTTCTCGAACTCCTCGATGAGTTGGCCCATCTTCGCGTACCAGTCGTTGAGGAACCGCTGCATGTCGTCGGTGACGTTCGAGGCCGGTTTGTACACGTGGTAGTAGCCGCCCTGGTCGTAGTTGACCTGCTCTTTCTGGATGAAACCGGCCTGAAGCAGCCGCTGGACGGCGCGGTACGCCGTCGAGCGCTCGCGGTCGACCGCCTCCGCAATCGCGTCGACGGTCAGCGGTTCGTCCGTGTGAACGAGCGTTTGGAAGACCTCCCTGTCGAGCCGTTTGAGCCCGTGAAAGCACTCCAAGAGCCCCTCACACGCCATATCCTGCTGGAGTTGTTCAGCCATCGAGTCGACCATTGGTATCACGTTCGACTACGTGCTCCGGGACCAAAATACTTGTGTATAGAATTTGCAATTCTGCACAAGTATAGAACCGGTGAGAGCGTCAACTCACGCAATCGAGCACGTCTGTGGATTACCCGTTCGCCCGAGGAAAAACAGCAACAGCAGGATGCCGCCGAGTCGGAGGAGGTTCCCCTCGAAGGGCAGTGCGGCCATCGCACCGACGAAGCCGAGCGCGCCGAGAACGCCGGCACCGCAACTCGCACACCCGGCCGCGAGGAACCCGGGAACGACGCCGAGCATCGTCGACGCACTCGTTCGGCGGGCCCGCCGGAAGAGGGTAATCGCATGCGTCGTCGCGATACCCGTCAACAGCGCGTAGGTCACGACCAAGAAGAGTCCGAGCCACCCGACGCTCAGATACGTTTCCCGCGTGAGGGCGGCAATCCCGTAGAGGAGGTCGGCCGGATTCCTCGTCAGGAGTTGAATCGTGAACTGCGGGAACGTACTCAACACCAAAACCGAATACGCGAGGACGGTCACGACGCCGGCAGTCACGAGTCGGCCATCGGAGGTGAGCGGATAGCCGAGTGCGTCGGGGAGCCCTCGGAGCCACGCCGGAGCCGAATCGCGTGTGATACTCACGCTTCCAACACCCGGTCAAGCGCATTCGAGAAGGTGTCGTAGGGGTGTGCACCGACGAGTTTGCCCGCCGCGTCGGCGTCGCGGTTGTAGAGGACGAACCCGGGCGTCCCCCTGATTTCGACCGATTGGGCGACGCCGACGTTCGTCTCGATGGCGTCACGGATGGCGTCGCCGCGGGACTTCCGACAGCTGTCGACGGCCGAGACGGAAACGCCGTCGGTCCGTTCGGTGATTTCCCTGAACGTCGCCTCATCGGCCCAGTCGTGGCCCGATTCCGATTGGGCGTCGAACGCTGCCTCGTGCCACCGCCAGAATGCTTCGGGGTTGGTCCTTGCGACGGTTCGCCAGACGCAGCGACTCCAGACGGCCGACGGCATCGAGTACTCGCCGATGTTCGGATACGGCAAGACGACGAGTCGCACGTCCCCGGTGTCGATGTAGTTCGAGCCGATTTTCGGGAGGGTTTCGGTTTCGAATTTCTTGCAGAACGGACACAGGTAGTCCGTCCAGTAGTAGACGTCGACCGTCGCATCAGGGTCACCCACGAGCGGTCGCCCGGCGAGTTCGACACCGAATCCGGTCGTCTCCTCGCTGGTGTGGAACGTCTCCGGGACGTATTCGGGTTCGTCGGATTCGGAGCCGGATGCGAGGTACGCGACTCCACCGCCGAACAGGACCGTCGCACCGCCGGCGGCGATCGCCCGCCTGCGCGTAATCTTGCTCTTGCTATCCATTCACGTGCAAGTGCCACTATCCAACGTCATTTGTGTTTCGGTCGTGCGACTTCGGAGGTGACTCACAAGGCCGAGTGCGTTCCCGCCACCATTCATCCGAAGAACCCGAAAGGGGTTTGTCCCGAGAGCCCAATACTCCACAGGAATGACGCTCCCAATTGACCCGACACAGATTAGCCCCGACGACATCGGTGAAGCCGAAGCGACCCTGGAGATGGACCACGAGGAAGCCATCGAACACGTCCGCGAGGTGTTCACAGACGCCGGGTTCGGCATCCCAGTCGAGTTCTCGCCCTCGGAGATGCTCAACGAGAAGGTCGACGCCGGCCGAGACCCCTACTACGTGCTCGGCGCCTGCAATCCGGCGGTTGCCGAGAAGGCGCTCAACGCGACCGACAACAAACTCGGCGCGCTGATGCCCTGCAACGTCGTTATCTGGGAGGAGAGTCCCGGCACCCAGCGCGTCTATCACGTCTCGATTATGCGCATCGCCCGGCTCATCGGCATGGCACCCGACGACGAGGAGATGGCGGACATCGTGGCCGAGACTGGTGAACTCGTCGACGACGCCTTCGAGAACCTATAATGGGGTTTCACACCTTCGACGCCGAGCGTGCCGACAAGCTCGAAGAGGCGGGCAAGCGGTATCGGTTCCTCTCGGCCGAGGAGTTGCTCTGGGCGCTCTCGCCGAGCGACGACGACCACGTCGCCGACTTCGGGAGCGGCACGGGGTTTTTCACCGACGACGTTGCCCCGCACGTCGACACGGTGCACGCAGTCGACGTTCAGGAGTCGATGCACGACTACTACCGAGAGAAAGGCGTTCCGGACAACGTCGAACTCGTGACGAGCGGCGTGGGCGACCTCCCGCTCGCCACCGGGAGCCTCGACGGTGCGTTCTCGACGATGACGTACCACGAGTTCGCCAGCGACGAGGCGCTCGCAGAAATCGCTCGCGTGCTGAAAAGCGAGGGAACCCTCGCCATCGTCGACTGGGCCGCCTCGGGCGACGGAAGCTATGGTCCGCCGGTCGACGAGCGATTCACCGCCGAGGAAGCGGTCGACGCCCTCCGGGAGGCGGGGTTCACCGTCACGCACGAGGCCGTTCGACCGGAAACGTTCCTGCTCACGGCGACGGCGCCGTCGGAGTAGCTACTGGGCCGAAACACCTCGACAGAAAGTGGGACCGCCCGAATTTGAATCGGGGTTACAGCGTCCCAAACGCTGAAGGATACCAAGCTACCCCACGGTCCCGCATTCCTACCGAGACCCCCCGAGCGTGAAAACGTTTCGTTCCGGGCCCCAAGGGCTATATCTTCGCACAGAGAATCGCGTCGATATGGTAACACCAGTCGAAATCGGCCTGTTCGTGCTCGTGTTGGCGCTGCTGTTCGGCGCCTATCGAGTCATCAAGGCCGTCAAACCGTTCATCGTCAACGCCGTCGTCGGCGTGATAATCCTGTTCGTAGCCAGTTTCCTGGGAGTGCCGATAGAGATAACGGCGGTGGCGGTGCTCGTCTGTGCCGTCGGCGGCGTCCCCGGTGCGATACTCGTCATCGCGTTGGCGTATCTCGACATCGCCTTCGTCGGGACGATGGCACCGCTATTAGTGTAGCGCCGTTGTCTTTTGAGACCGAGTAGCACAAACGGCCGTTTGAGCTTAGGGTACCCCTTTGATATCCCCGTGCGTTCGCTCTCGTATGCGACACGTCACGGTGCCTCGCCGACTGTTCGAACCCCTCCGGGCGGCCACCGGAACGCTCCTCAGTATCGTCGAGGGGGTGGCGTTCTGGGCCGCCGCCGTCTTCCCGCTGGTGTACGTGGTCGCGGTCCTGCTGTACGACGCCGGTGTCGTCTCCGAAACCGAACTGGTCGCGTTGGTCGCGCTCAATGCCGTCTCGATAGTCGTCGGCCACCAGCACCGCTCACAGCCATGACGATGCGCCAACAGACCCACCCCGCCGGCCGCCTCCTCGAGTACCTCGAACGTCGCGCGGCCGACGGCGAGATATACGTCAAGAGCAAGTTCCTCGCGGAAGACCTCGACCTCTCGGCGTCCCAAATTGGCGTGCTGCTCGGCCGACTGCAGGATTCGGCGGAGACCCTCGACATCGAGCAGTGGTCCTACACCAACGCGACGACGTGGCGCATCGCGCCCGCCGAGTAATCAGTGCTCGTCGCGGAGTTCGATTTCCGCGACGAGTTCGTAGGGGTCGACGCCCTTCCGAATCGCATCGAGCATCGCGAAGGCCTCGTCGGGCGCGAGGAAGTGTTCGGTGACCGCTCGCCCGAGCGGCGTCGGCTGGAAGCCGTCGATGAACTCGTACTCGATGAGTTTGCCGACGGCGTGTTTCGTCGGCACCTCCCCGACCATGCGGTCGTTGAGCGCCTTCGCCCGCTTGCCCGCGACGGTGATGTTGGCGAGCGTCTCCTCGATTGCGGCGGCCTCGTCGTAGCGCGTGACGACCGGCTCCATCTCCCCCCTTCAACAGTTTGAACGCCACCTCGTCTTCGGTCATCTCCATCGAACTGTGATACGAGCAGTCGGGTTCGACGAGCGTGTAGACGGTCCCCTTGTCGTGGTAGTCCGGGCGGCCCGCGCGGCCCAGCATCTGTTCGAACTCCTGAACCGAGAGCCACTCGATGCCCATCGCCAGCGAGTCGAAGATGACCTGTGAAGCCGGGAAGTCGACCCCCGCCGCGAGCGCCGCCGTGGTGACGACGGCCGCGAGGTCCTGCTCGCCGAACTGCCGTTCGACCTGCTTGCGGCGGCCGTAATCGAGACCCGCGTGATACGGCGCCGAATCGTACTCGAGTTGTCGGGATATCTCGTGACAGCGCCGCCGGGAGTTCGTGAAAATGATTGTCTGGCCGCGATACCCCTTCGAGGATTTCGAGTCGAAGGCCCGCCGGACGAGTTTGTTCTCGATGTCCAACTTCTCGCCACCGTCGGCGAAGGTAACGTGGCGCTCGATGGGCACCGGACGTTCCTCGAACTCGATGAGTTGAGCGTCGAGTTTCCCGGCGAGGTCGCCGGGATTGCCGACCGTCGCGGAGAGATAGACGTACTGGGTGTCGCAGTCGTTGCTCTCCGAGTAGTGTTTGAGCCGCGAGATGAGTCCGTCGAGGCGGTGGCCGCGTTCCTCCTCGCCCAGCGTATGGACCTCGTCGATGACGACGGTGCCGATGTCGCCGAGGTCCTTGCCGGTCCGCAGCGCGTGGTCGATGCCCTCGTAAGTGCCGACGATGACATCGGCTCCGGGGTCGAAGCGGTTGCCCGAATCCCGGATGCGGGAGGCGCCGACCCGCAACGTCACGTCCAGTAAGTCGCCGTAGTCGTCCTCGAAGTCCTCGTGTTTCTGGTTCGCCAGCGCGACGAGGGGGACGAGAAACAGCATCTTCCCTTCCCCTTTCAGCGCGCGGTCGATGCCGGCGAGTTCGCCGACCAGCGTCTTGCCGGTCGCGGTGGCGCTGACGACGAGCTGGTCCCGTCCCTTCAGGAGGTCGTTGTCGACGGCGAGGCTCTGGACGGGCAGCAGGGTGTCGAACTCTTCGAGTCGCGTTTTCAACTCCGGGTGTACGTCGATGTCGCTCGTCGGAACGAGGTCGATGTCGTCGGTCGTCGCCGAAATCTCGTCGAACTTCGTCAACTCGGGGTCGAGTTGCCCCGAGAGCAGGTTCGCAACGCGTTCGAGGTCGCCGACCTCCAACAGGAGGTCCTCGAGGCGGTCCCGCGCGCCCGAGCGAAGGCCACGATAGTTCGCCTCCCGTTCGAGCTCCCGTTTCGCACAGTCGAGACAGATGTGTTCGTTGTCGTATTTGATGGCCGTCTCGGAGGTCAGCGGCGAGTATCGGCCCTTGCCCGCACAGATGCGGCAGGTCCGGACCTGTTTCGCGTCGAGTTGATACCCCTCCAGCATGGCCTCGAGGTCCCGGCGGCCCTCCCGGGAGGTCTGCTGGGAGATGCGGATTCGGCCGGCGCGTCGAGCCATCTCGACGAACTGCTCGGGGCGGCGCGGTATCTCGTCGTCGCCGTCTTTCACCCGAAAGCGGCCGGGACGGGGACCGGCACTCGTCTCCTTGAGGTCGAGACGGCCCTGTAGCAGTCGCTCGCCGTCGCGGCGGATTACCACGGTGAAATCGTCACGCGCCTCGTGGAGGAACAGCGTGTCGACCTCGGCGACCTGCTGTGACACGAGGGTGTGTAGTGTATCGGGGTATTTCAGTCGTCCGGGACGGATGCAAACGGATGCCAACCGGCGAATGGGCGACCAACCTATAATATCGAGCGTGTGGTACTCTAACACACTGTCCTCCCGCTCGGAGTCGGGAGGACGAGGAGGGAAACCAATGCCAACCTACGTCCACCTGATGGAACTCGGCAAGGAGAGCCTCGAAACGATGGAGCGGAGTCCAGACAGACGGCAGGCCGCACGGGAGATGGTCGCCGACCACGGCGGGGAGTTGCTGGACTTCTACTACACGTTCGGCCGGTACGACGTGGTCGCCGTCGCCGAATACCCCGACGACGGTGCGGCCGCACGCGCAGCCATCACGTTCCGCGGTGAGGGCAACACGAGCGTCGAGACGCTGCCGGCATTCACCGAAGCCGAGTGGGACGCGGAGGTCGTCGAAAAGATAGCCTGACGGCACCCACCTCGGGTATCCCACGGCCCAACAGCCGGAGACTCCATTATGAGTAGTAGACAATCGGTTTCATTATTCAGAACAGCTCATGGAACTCGGGTTCAGTATAGGAGAGTCACCGATAGGTCGGTACAGCGGCCGTCGCGCTCAGACCGGGTTTCTCGAACACCCCGACACGCACCCGGTTGTACCGGAGGGGTTTTGTAGCGGTAGCAGAGAGAAGAAGATAGACGGCACGGTCAGACAGCCACCTTTCAACTCACGTGGTTTCCACGTGTAATTGCCGCTGGCTGACCTACCCCGTCACTCTAACACCGAGGAGCGACCGCTACTCCATACCCAAGACGCACCGAACCGAGAGCGTCGGGTTTGCACGTGTAGTGACCGGACGACCAGATTCGGTTTCAGGGAGTATTCTGACTGACGAAGTCGCGATACTATCTACTGCTATTCCAGCAACTCGATAGCGTCGTCGCCGTTCGGCACCGCACAGATGAACGCTCCCGGGTCGTCGCCTTCGTTGCGGTACCAGTGGACCGTGCCGGCGGGGATGTGCAGCGAATCGCCGGCGGAGACGGTGTACTCCTCGTCCCCGAGTCCGACGGTGTACTCGCCCTCGAGGACGTACTGCTCGTGTTCGATGTCGTTGGTGTGTTTCGGCACCTCGGCGCCCGCGTCGAGGACGAACCGCCGCAACGCGAGGTTCGGCGTTCCGTGTTCGGGGCCGACGAGGACGCCCTTCGAGAGGCCCTCGGCGGCGGAGACTGGTTCGTACTCGATGTCGTCGTCGCGGCGGACGAGCGGTCGGTCTGGTTCAGGTTCGGACATACTCGGGACTACGAACCGGGGGAGTACGAACCCGTCGGTCAGTCTTTTAATAGGTTCGCGGACCCACTGACACCCATGAAGAACTTCCGCGTCGGCAGCGCCTTCGGAATACCCATCAAATTGGACCTGACGTTCCTGTTGATTCTGCCGGTGTTCGCCTACCTCATCGGCATCCAGTTAGAGAGTCTCGTCGAACTCCTCAACGCGCAGTTCACGGTCGCCTTCGACGCCAGCGTGCTCGCGGCGTCGACCGGGACCCGCTTCGGTATCGGGTTGGCGGCCGCGTTGGGGCTGTTCTTCTGTGTCGTCCTCCACGAGTTCGGCCACTCGCTGGTGGCGCGTCGCTACGGCGTCCACATCGACTCGATTACGCTGTGGCTGCTCGGCGGCATCGCACAGATGCAGGAGATTCCCGAAGACTGGAAACAGGAGTTCAACATCGCCATCGCCGGCCCCATCGTCTCGGTGCTGGCCGGCGTCGCCGCCTACTTCGCGTTCCGGACGGTTCCCGACGGCGGCTTCCTCTTGGAAGCCACCCCAGTTCACGCTCGCGTATCTCGCCATCATGAACATCGTGTTGGCGGTGTTCAACATGCTCCCGGGCTTTCCGATGGACGGCGGCCGCATCCTCCGGGCACTGTTGGCCCGGAACCGACCACACGCACAGGCGACCCAGCAGGCCGCCCGCGTCGGCCAACTGTTCGCCATCCTCCTGGGGCTGTTCGGCCTGCTCGTGAACTTCAATCCGTTTCTCATCGTGCTGGCGTTCTTCATCTACATCGCCGCCGCCTCGGAATCGACGCGGACGGTCATGAACGCTGCCTTCGATGGCGTCACCGTCGGCGACGTGATGACGCCCCGGGACCGACTCGACGTGGTCACCCCGAAGACGACCGTCGCCGAGTTGGTCGAACGGATGTTCCGTGAGCGCCACACCGGCTACCCAGTCATGGAGGGCGACCGCGTCGCCGGCGTCGTCACCCTCGACGACGCCCGCGAGGTCGACGCAGTCGAACGCGACGCCTACCGCGTCGAAGACATCATGAGCCACGACATCCACGCCGTCGAACCGGACGTGCCGGTGATGACCGCCTTCGAGACGATGCAGCAGAACGGCGTCGGCCGCCTGCTCGTCATCGAGGGTGAAACCGCCGAGGAGTCCGGCCGGCTGGTCGGCCTGCTCTCCCGAACCGACGTGATGACCGCCCTCGACATCGTGAAATCGGGCGGGTCGCCGAGTCGCCGCTCCGTCGGCGGCGACACTCGGGCCGCCGAGGCGCTGGACCGCGAGCGAGCCTGACGCCGAGGGGCTTTTCTTCGCCGACGCGCTGGAGTCGGTGTGGACCTCCACGTCAGATACGAGGGCGACGACGACCCCGAGAAGTGCTCGGCTCGAAAACTCGCGCGCTTCGACTTCGTCGACCTCCATCGCTCGGCGCGGGCGACCCCGCCCGGTATCGTGCTCGACCCCCACGCCGAGCAGGCGCTGTCGCCGGCCGATGCCGACGAAAGCGATGCCCTCGTCGCCCTCGATTGTTCGTGGGAAACCGCCGAGGCCGAGGCGTTCAAACTCGACGGCCCACACCGGGCACTCCCGTTTCTCGTCGCCGCTAATCCGGTCAACTACGGGACGCCGTTCCAGTTGAACACCGTCGAGGCGTTCGCCGCGGCGCTGTGTATCCTCGGCGAGCGCGACCACGCCGAGGAACTGCTCGGGAAGTTCCGGTGGGGCCACACGTTTCTGGAGTTGAACGACGAACCCCTCCGGCGCTACGCCGACTGTGCGGATTCCGCGGAGGTCGTCGCCGTCCAACAGGAGTACCTCGACCGCGGCGAGGAGTGAATTACCACCGGAAGCCAACGGGGTCGGCCGGCGGGTCGAGCGGACTTTGCGGTAGGTCGTCGTCAAGGTCAGTCGCGTTGTACGCACCCGGCGCCACGTCGTTCGGCGTCTCGGGGTAAAACAGCGAGGCGAGCAGTTGGATGTGTCCGCGGCCGACGCCGAGTTCGAACTGTCCGCCGCCGTACATCGAGATTCCGTTGTCTTCGCAGTAGTCGATGGCAGCGAGCAGCGACTCGACGGTCCCGAACCGGGAGGGTTTGATGTTGAGCCAGTTCGGTTCGAACGGCAGCGCCTCGATGTCTGCGACGCTCGTTATCGGCGCGTCCCACGACAGTCGGTCGCTGACAGATTCGAGGATAGGTCGCGTTTCGTCGGTCACCGCGGGGTCCTCGATGACGGCCTCCGGGAACGTCTCTGCGACCCGTCGATAGAGGTCGGGGTCGACGGAGCCGTCGACGGTCGTCCCCTCGTAGTGACCCTTCAAATCCAGCGTCCGGACGCCGCCGCGTTCGGCGACTGCGGCACAGAACGCCTCGTCCCACTCCTCGGTGGGGTCGAGTTTGAACTCGGCGTCGGGAGCGACCGACCGGATGTCGTCGAGGCGTTCGGGCGACTCCAGTCGCGTGCTGACGACGAACCGGACCGGGTCGTACGTCCGGTCCAAGACGCTCCCGAGGTCGGTGTCGGCCTGCCGCAGTGCCAAATCCAGCGCCGCGCTCTCGAAGCCCCACCGCCGATAGTGGGCGTCGGCCTCGTTCGCCGGCGGTTCGGGGAACAGCGAGAGCGTATCGAGGTGTTCGGAGAATGAATCGAGCGTGTACGCTCCCGAAAGGTCGAGGCCGCCGTCGGCGTAAGCGTCCTGAAACAGTCGCTGGTCGTCGGCGTCGTAGCCCACGTCCTCGCCGCGGCCGGTCTCGCCGTCGCCGGACAGCGAAATCGTCGTGGAAACACGTGTGAACCCACTCGAAACGTCGCGTTGGGCGGCGTCGAGCTCGTAGTCGTCGACGACGAGCGGCAGGTCCGCGAGTCGGTCGTACATACCCCGGCTTCGATGAGGAACCACCTAAATCCACTCGAACGGGACGGTCGGCGAGCGACGACGAAGGGAAAGGTTAAACGGTAGCGACCGCCTCCGAACGCGTATGGCTAACTTCGAAGAGGCGGAAAAGCGCACCCTCGAGAAGATGATTTGCATGCGCTGTAACGCCCGAAACTCCAAGCGAGCGAAACGATGCCGCAAGTGCGGTTACAAGAACCTCCGTCCGAAGGCGAAGGAGCGCCGCGCGGCCTAAGCCGGCACTCGTTTCTCTCGTCAATCGCGTCCGGTAGCCATCGGCTCGTCGCTGTGGCTCGCCGTCGCTACTCTTCGGGGTACTTCGGTTCGCGTTTCTCCGCTCGGCCGAGTGCCGTCTCCACCACGTCCCGAACGTCGCCGTGGAACTCCTCGCCGTGGCCGGCGTACATGTGTTCGACGCCATCGCCCATCCGGTCGAGTAACGTCTCGATGCTCTCGATGAGCCGTTCCCTCGATTGGCCGGCCATGTCGGTGCGGCCGAAACTGCCGTAGTCGAAGGCGCCGTCGTCGTGGACGACCACGTCGCCGCTGAACAGCGTCGTCTCCGAGACGAAGGAGACGTGGTCGTCGGCGTGTCCCGGCGTGTACACCACGTCGAAAGCCTCGTCGCCGATGAACACCTGCTCGCCGTCGTCGAGGTCGCTGGCCCGGCGCGGGTGGTCGGCGTAGGCGTACAGCGGCGCGTCGAAAGCGTCCAAAACCGCGTCGAGTTGAGCGACGTGGTCGCCGTGCTGGTGTGTCAACACGACGGCGTCGAGGCCGTCAGTGTGTTCGCGGATGACATCGACGACACCCTCCATCGCACCCGCGTCGACGAGTACCGTTCGGTCGCCCTCGACGAGATACGCGTTGCAGGTGAACGTCTCCGCGTCCGCGGTTACGTTGGTTACGTCCATACGAACCACCTCATGCCGCGGCGTATTGATGCTGGCGGCACCATCGGCGACGACTCCGAGCGGCGTATCATTTACAATCATGAAACACGTACCCACGGACGACCATGGGGTTCGGAAGCTACGACGAATCCGAACAGGAGTCCCAGCAAATCGATACCGACATCGAGGAATCCGACCAGTCGACGCTGCCCACTCACGACGGCGAGGTCGAATTCGAGTACGACGACGCCTCCAGCGAAGACCTCCTGGAGACGTTCGAGGAAATCAAAGGGCAGTGAGGTGAAACCCGGCCGCCGCGCGCTCGGCATCGCGGAATCATACCGAGGCACCGACGACGGCGCGAGCAGCACACTCGGTGGCGCGGTGGTTCGCGCTAACCGAGTCGTCGACGACTTCGTTTTCGGGTCGTGTACCGTCGGCGGCAGTGACGCAACCGACGCCATTATCGACTGCTGGCGTCGCTTAGACCGCCCGGACGTTCGGTACGTGTTCCTCGCCGGCGTCGCGCTCGCGTGGTACAACATACCCGACCTCGACGTGCTCCACGAGGCGACCGACCGGCCGGTCGTCGCCGTCACTTTCGAGGACAGCGAGGGACTCTCCGAAGCCATCGAAGACGCCTTCGAGGGCGCCGAGCGCGAACGCCGCCTCGACAGCTATCTGGCGCTGCCGGAGCGGCGGCGTGTTACGGTCGACGGTCGGGACCTCTTCGTTCGGAGCGTCGGCATCGAGGCCGCGGAAGCCGATAGTATCGTCGCCGCCTACACCCCCGAACGTCGGCCCGAACCGCTTCGGGTGGCAAAACGGGCCGCTCGACGCGTGGACGCGTTCCGAGAGCGGACGGAAGACGACGAGTTCCGGCGGGATTAACTCGCCGGCCAATGACCGACCGTCATGGACGACATCGCAGTTCACGACTGCACTCGGTGTGAGGAGTTGTGTGCCTCCCGGAGTCGCATCGTCAACGGCGTCGGGGCGACCGACGCCGAGTTGCTGTTCGTCGGCGAGGCACCGGGGGCACAGGAGGACGCCGAGGGCGAACCGTTCGTCGGTCGCTCCGGCGACGTGCTGACCGAGGCGCTCCGGGACCGCGGACTGGCACGCCGGGACGTTCGCATCACCAACTGCGTTCGCTGTCGGCCGCCGGAGAACCGCGACCCGACCGTCGAGGAACGGGAGAACTGCCGAGAGTACCTCGAAGCAGAAATCGACGCCGTCGACCCCGCAGTCGTCGTGACGCTCGGGAAAGTTCCCTCCGAACATCTGCTGGAGCGGTCGGTCGCGGTGACGAAGGAGGCCGGCACGCTCCACGACGCCCGCATCGCCGGGTCGACGCGACGGCTGCTCGTCTGTGTCCACCCCGCAGCGACGCTGTACGACCCCAGCCAACGGGAAACCTTCGACGACGCCCTCGACGAAGCACTCGCCCTCGTCGACGACGAGGGAAGCGACGGCCAATCGCGGCTTGGAGACTTTTAGAGATACAGTTTTCCGAGACGAAAATTGACGAACACGCGAACGAGTTGTTCGGCCTGCGCCAATCCGCGCACGTCTGTACTCGGATATTGACTCCGGGGATGGAAACCCACTTTGCCCCCGCCCGCCCACCAACGAGTATGAGCACCACCCAACGGACCGCCGAGGTCGTCCTCGTCGACTACGGGCTCGGGAACCTCCGGAGTGCGACCCGGGGGCTCGAACGCGCCGGCGCCGAGGTGACGCTGACCGACGACCCAGCCGACTTCGAGACCGCCGACGGCATCGTCCTGCCGGGCGTCGGGGCGTTCAGCGAAGGCATGGACAACGCCGGGCCGTTCCGTGAACCGCTCGTCGAGGCCGCCGCCGACGGCAAACCGCTGTTCGGCATCTGTCTCGGGATGCAGATGCTTCTGACCTCCAGCGAGGAGGCCGACCACGTCGGACAGGGCGACGTCGAGGGCCTCGATTTGATTCCGGGCCGCAACGTCCGCTTCAGCGAGGGCCAGAAGGTTCCGCACATGGGCTGGAACGAACTATCCGTCCAGCGCGAACACCCCATCGCGGAGGGCGTCGACGGCGACTACGCCTACTTCGTCCACTCCTACTACGCCGCCCCCGACAGCGACGACGCCGTCGTCGCGACGACCGACTACGATATCGACTTCCCGGCCATTGTCGCAAACGAGGCGGGTAACGTCTTCGGCACGCAGTTCCACCCCGAGAAATCCGGCGAGACGGGCCTCCGCATCCTCCGAAACTTCGTCGACTACTGTATCGAGCGGTGACGATATCGCCGAGTCATCAGTACTGAAGGGACGAAAGAACGGTGCTGTTGAAATATATTCATGAGGCTCTGTTCTCAGTGAAACAGTCGTTACGTAGGGCTGCGGATTGAGCGGAAGGGAGTCAGCTATTCACTCGTTGAGGCCGTTTGCTAAAGAACTCCACCGACAATACTTCCAATAATAGTGGCCCCACCGATAATCGTCCCGAGAATAAGTATCACACCCCCGATTTCCATCAGGTATACGCTCGTTGGCGGAGGGCCACCTGCCCGACCGACAAACAAGGAGGCGAGGACGCTGCTAATTGCGGTTGGCAAAAACACGAGTAATGCAGGAATTTTCGCTTGACTCATACTCTGTCGCAAGCGAAACTCTTCGGTTTGCCGTTCCGTGCCCGAACTCTTCTGTCGTTGGTGGCGCTGATACGCTGAATACGCACCCACCAAGAACGAGACACCGGCTATCCCTAAGAGAGCGGAGCCAAGAACGGGGTCAAGCATTATTTCCACTTCAGATGTTTCATACATAATATTTCAACCCGATTCAACCGATGATTGCTTGCCCTGTACCAACCGGAGCCGAAGTCAAAATATCTCTCGCAGATTAGTTCAACAGAACAGAGAGCGGAGCATCCGCGCGCCGCAGGCGCGCGGTTCACGGCGACGAGCGAAGCGAGTCGCCGCCTTTTTCATCGAAGTTTTTGCGCCGAGGGGTCGCGCTCCGCGCGACCCGAGGCGCAAAAAGTTCGTTTCAGAAGGTCTCGA
>NZ_WPCC01000002.1 GCF_009741925.1 Natronomonas sp. CBA1123 | reverse complement strand
GTCCTTGTCCTTGTCTCGGTCCTTGTCCTTATCCTCGTCTTTCGGTTTCACCGAACAGTCGCCGGCGACGAGGTAGACTGCACCAGCGTCGGTCATCGGACTATCCTTCAGCGGTGCGCCGACCAATACATCGGCCTTCTCGTCGCCGGTCACGTCACCGACCGGAGCGACAGCCCAGCCTGCACGATCGGATTTGTTCTCCCCTTCGAGTTTCCCGTCGGCTCCCGTCAGGTTCCGTTCGCCCGCTTCGAGACCGCCGGTGACGACGTACGCAGCGCCGGTATCGGACGCCGAACTCGAATTGAATGGCGCGCCGACCAGGATGTCGTCGTAGCCGTTACAGATCAGTTCATCGCCGCCTGCGACGTTCCAACCCGCCCGGTCATCTTCAGCCTCGCCATATAAGGTCACGTTCGCGTCGGCCAGCGACGCGTTTCCGGTCAGGTTCTTGCCGGGGCGGACCACGTAGACGGCGCCGGAATCGTTCCCGACGGAATCGTTGTACGGCGCTCCAATGAGGACTTCACCACCCCGCTCGTCAGCGGCTTTGCGCTCTAACGTGTACCAATCGTCCGCGAGTGTGTTGCCCGCCATGGACACCGAAAATCCGGCACGGTCCCCATCGCTGATGCCTTCGAGTGTCAGGCCCTCGCTGACCGATATCGGTTCGTTGGCGTCGGCCGACTCCTCGGCATTACTCCACTCGTCGAATTCGGTCGGGAGCACATAGGCGGCGCCGTATTCCGTTCCGTTGGTGCCGTTGAACGGGGCACCGACGATTATCTCCGAACGGCCGTCGGAGTTGACGTCACCCGCCTCGCCAACGTCCCAGCCGGCGCGGTCGCCCTCACCGACGCCGAGGTATGTCACGGCGGCCGTGTCGTTGAGACTGTGCTCACCGAGAGTGACGTTCGAAACGAGATACACCGCACCCGAACGGTCTGCGGTGCTATCATTGTAAGGGGCCCCGACGAGGAGCGCGTCAGGATCCTCGCTCACTCTTCGATCAGTCTTCACGTCGTACCCGTCGCTCTCCGCACTGACTCCGTCGCTATCGTTCATCGCGACGGTGGCAACCGAGTGTCCCGCCCGATCCGAGGAGTCCGGACCGTAGTAAACGGCGTCAGCGTCGGTCGAGAGATTCACGTACTCGGGAAGGTGGTCGTCGCCCTCGACGATGTAAACCGCACCGCTTTCGGCGCCCCCTCTGTCGCTGCGCGGCGCGCCGATCACGATGTCGTTGTAACCGTTGCCAGTCAGGTTCCCGGTCGCTATGTCCCATCCGGTGTCGTCACCCGGCACACCGGAGAACGTCACGTCCGCCTCGTCGACGTCGAGTTCCCTCTCGTCGATTGGTCCATAGAACAGGTAGACGGTACCGGTGCTCCGGTTACTCTCGTTTTCCGCGGCCGGTGCCGCGATGAGAACGTCTCGGTGGCTATCGTTGTTGACGTCGCCGGAAGCAACGTCGTATCCAGCCGTCTCGTTGGTGGCGTTTCCGAGGAACGTGGCGTTGGCATCAGCCAGTGCACTGGGATTACTCAGGTTTCCGGCGTGACTCTGCTGCGGCGTCGTTTGGTCCGCTGACCCCGCACTTGCCGCGAAGCCAACGACAGACGCGGTACCAGAAACGACCAGCAGTGTTACGAGTACCAGAACCAGGATCCTGTGATCTGTAATTCGGACGCTATCCATTACGAGACCCACCAGAGAAACGCTCTTTGTTATTTTCTCGATATTATTCAATGTGAAACCGTACCACGATGGCTTCCGCTGGCACGGACGAGTAATACCGCCTTACAGAATGGGTGAGATACTCCTCTGCGCACGCATCTCGCGGCGATTCAGTAAGATTACCTTGTCAAGATTGAGGGTCGAGCAACATCGTCCCCTGGAAACGAGACACCGATATTCTAGAATTACCATCGTTTGACGGACATCGAGTGCTCGACGTCCCGTTCAGCTCACTGATACATACCCAGTTGAGGTGTTTCTGACTGTGATTGGTGAGTCTGTTCGACCATTTGTTGGTACTGTTCAGAGATTTACTGCATCTGTTGTTGAATCTGGTTCGATTGCTCTTCCAGTTCGGACGTATCGATGTCGAAATCCACCAACGGTTCCAGTGCGTCTTTGATAACTGATCGGGCGGCCCCTGGATCTGGGAGATATGGATCCGCGTGGACGATCAATACCGCTGCCGACACATCGTTATGATAGCAGTCATTGGCGAGGGCACCGGTAATTCCCCCGACCAAGCCCGTGCCCTCGGCCAACTCGATTCCAGCGTTCAAGATGTCCGCTTCGAGTTCTTCGGACGTCGTGATCGCCTTGACGGTACCAATATCCTCTTCGCTCTGGGCCGGCGCCCCTGCCAAGAAAATCGCCCGATCGAACTCGTTGGCCAGCTCCTCGTGAACGCACCTGCTCAATGGTTCGAACGCAGATGGTGGGAGCGCAAGGTCGCTCTGGAGCGTCATTACATTGTGATCGGAGCCAGCGTACACCCGGACCATATCCTGGACGCGTCCATCTTGATAGGAAAGGATAGGTGGGAACTCCTCAGAGACGATATTCCCGTGATGTTCGAGCTCAAGTTGGTTCGTGATCTGATCAACGGCAATCGCGGCGACCAGTCCAAAGCCCGGGAATCCCTCGATAAGAGTGGGTGATTCCGCTCCGATGTTGGTGAGTTGGTCGAACGTTACGGAGACATCATCCATCATTGAATTACCCACTCAACCAATTCTCTCGCAACCCTATCGTTAATTACCTCTATCCACCACACTTCCAGTGACAAAGGCTACGACGACCAGAAGATCAGACGACTTGCCCATCAACACGAGATTCGCCCACTGGTCAAGCACCGTGAGTTCACATCGCTCCGCAAGGCATGGAACGCGCGCTTAGACGCTAATCTCTACGGCCAACGGAGTCAATCCGAGACTGTCAACTCAACGCTCAAGCGAAAGTACGGTGCGTTCGTCCGCTCACGACGGTGGTGGAAGCAGTTCCGTGAACTCACTATCGCCTGTCTCGTTCATAATGTAGAGCGGTCACTTTGAGCAGTCAATACAGGTGAGCGATACACCACGAGTGAGGGCGATCTATCCACCAATTGATAAGTAACCTATACAAAATCTAGAGGATGAGTTCAGTGCGGAGGCACCGTTCTATTCAGCATGTCTCGTAAAATCTACTCGAAGGCTGTCAGAGTACGACTGCTGCATACAGAGCGTATGGTCAGCGGTTCTGGTGAGTAGCTGTTGGACTGTTTCACCGTCCGCTTTTTACGAGATTGACGAGCGTCCGCGCCAGACCGCCCAACGTGAAGTCCTCCGGTGCGATGCCGAGTTGTTGGAGCATCCCGAACTGGTCGATGTTCTCCCAGGTTTCCACCGCCCGCCCATCCTCGTCATATCGGGTGAGGGCAGTTCCAGTCACACGCACCGTTCGACCGGTCGGTTTGAGACCGACGAACTCCCCAGTGTGGGTTCCGGTCATCTCCCAGTGACTAGCGACGGTATCCCCTTCGACAATGACTGGTTCGAAAGTAAATTCGGCGTCCGGAAAGCCACTGATAAGCTCCCGTTGCATATCCTTGTACTCGGTATTCGTCAGGTCCTTTCCGTCAAAGTGACCGACCCAATCCGGTGCGTGGTATTCGTCGATGAACGAGAGATTGTGGTTTTTGTGGACCTCTTCGGCCCATCGTTGGGGGAATTGTCGGCGCTCTTCGATCGTGTCTGTCCGTTCTGAAGTCATAGTTGAGTTCCGATCTAATTAGCGATGCTGAACGCTAAGCAAATCGTTATGAATTACCTACCAACCAAGAGACTGGATAGCTGCTTCATTACTTTTCCAGCAGCACCCACGCTTCCAGTCAGGGGATCTCCTATGAGCAAATCCGACGACCTGAGATCACAGGTAGAAGAGACGAACGAACGAGTGTTCAATCGTGGCGACCTCGACTATATTGACGAAGTCTATGCAGAAGACATGGTGATGCACAACGTCGCCCACGGCGAGGACTACGAGGGACGAGAAGCGTTCAAAGAATGGGTCAAAGGCCTCCGCGAAGCCTTCCCAGATTTCGAGGTCGAACTCCTGGGAACCATTGTCGCAGACCAGACAGTCGTGACCAGATACCGTGCACGGGGCACGCATGAGGGGGCGTTGCCCCCGTTCAACGGTGAACCGACGAACGAGACAGTCGAGTTCGAGGGCGTCTCGATCCACACGATGGACGGCACGATGGCGACAGAAGCGTGGTGGTACTATGATCAGCTTACCATGCTCACCCAACTCGGTATTGTCCCCGAGATGCCGCCGATGTAGCCCTCCGTTGCAGTCCTTGCGTAGAGACTGGGGAACGATCGTCCAACGATTCCCCAAATCGATCTGATCGGCTGCATGAGAAGTACGCGTCTCGATCTTGCAGAGACTTGAGGAACGACCGAGTTGCGGTCAGTACGGCTTGCAAGACTCAGAGGGTGAGTTCGGCATCGCAGCCCAAGGAGCCGAGCGTCGAGAAGAGCGGGATCACTACTCCGTCGGCAAGCCCAGCTGCTCGGCGATCTCCATGGGGTTGTAGTACATCCGTTCTTCCTGGACTTTGCCGTCCGCGATGACGAACTTCGACATCCCCCCGTGCTCAAACGTGCGGCCAGTTGGGGGAAGACCATTGAATTCGCCTTCGTGCGTGCCCGTTGCCGTCCACTCAATCATGACTATCTCGTCGTCTTCGAGCAAAGCCTCGGCGGTGATGGTGAAATCGGGAAATGCGTTCCGGAGTTCACGGACATATGCTTCGAAGTCGTCCCGTCCGTGCACTGCACCGTCGGGGGCGCTTGGCTCATAGGCCACGAAGGAATCGGAGACCGAGTCTATCTTCGAGTACTCCCCATGCCACAGCGCGAGGTAGTCACTCATGAGCTGTTCGTGTCTGGTAGAGACGATTGCAGTCATAGCTTGATTTACCCGGTTGATCGTTCGGACGGGGGAGTTTAGTAATGGAGATAGTACCGGCGCGATACGTCCACGTTACTGGGATGTTCCCGGCTGGCTCCTGGGCGCAAACGCTCATTGGCTTGCCTGCCTTGCAAACCGAATGAACGGAGGTTACGCTTCAGTTCGAGCTATCGCTCTCTACACGTCGGCGGAGGTGCGAGACTCGCGCTGTGTAGTTAGCACGACCGATGAGACCTATCACTAAATAAGAATTTCAACAAATCCTCGAATTTCGATGATTTCAGGGATTCTAGCGCCATCTCAAGGCTACTGGTTCGAACAGTATTGAGCTGTTTCGCACTGGTTTACCCGTTCCTTCTTCAGCTCAAGCCGGTTCTGATCGGGTTTGCGCTTCCCAGATTCTGTGTTGTCGCCCAGTCAGAGAGTTGAGCTCAAAATTAACGCCTCAAACGCCCGTTTACGAACAGCTAAAGAAGGCCCAAGGGAACTATTCGTCGGCAATCTCTCTGTGATTCTCGACACGCCGGCTGACATCGAGGGTATAATTCTTCAAGATATCCCGACCGAGTAGGAGGCGGTGATTCATGTGTGATCGATCCTCGAGATTTGCGGCAACAGTATGTTGATCACCACCGATTCCGACGACGAGATCGACAACCGGTCGCGACCTGGATTGTTTCGAACTCCCCGATCGGACTCGAGAGACGGTGTGGATCGGGCCGGCACCGATATCGGCGGCAAGTTCGATATCGACGCTCGTTCTCGCAGCCCCTGAGTCTGATTTCGCAACGACTGTCTTCATTCCACTCGTTCCGCGAATCACGACCTCCTCAGTAAACCCGATGGTAATCGTATCATCAGCGACATCCGGTCTGGAGACAGGTTTGCAAGACGGAATCGAATCATCAAGTGTTGATGACAGGCGTTCAACGCGTTCGACATCTACGTTGCCACCAGCTGTTTCGATTGCCTGTTTGGCAATGTACGGAGCTGGACTGATACCGGTTGCCTGATATAATCCTTTGAATCCCGCCGTGGGATTAACTTCAAGAATGTACCATCCATCCCTCCCTTCGATCAAATCGACGCCAGCGCAGTCAAGGCCAATGATTTCGGTGGCTTGACGCGCGAGATTACGTACCGTCTCAGGAATTGAATCAGTTACATCTTCCACCGACCCACCGCGAGCTACATTCGTCCGCCAGTCACTTTCGACGGCATACCGATACATGGCACCGACTACCTGATCATCGACCACGTAGACGCGTAGGTCACGCGGTGTCTCTCCGAGTTGCCCCACGAATTCCTGAAGGAAGGCGCGACGTTTCCCGACTTTGGCGGTGAGTAAATCGGTGAGATCGACCTTCCAGGCACCGCCGCCATGCGTTCCAAGGGCGGTCTTGTAGACTGCCTCACTCCCAAATTCCTCACGAACCTTGTTGAGTTGCTCATCGCTCAGCGCAAGCACGGTTTTCGGTATTGGCAGGCCGCTTTGAATAAGGGCAGATGCTGCAGCCGTTTTATGAGCGGCTCGGGCCGTCGCTTTCGGGACATTCAGCATCGGCCGCAATTCATTGAGTGTCTGAGCCAGTCCGAGTTCTTCAAACGGTTGGTCAGTATTCGAGAGCAATAACCGATTGACGATGATGTCCACATCGGGCGTGAGCGTGGTCTGGCCGTCTTCAAATCTAACGACTGTGTTCTCCGACCGCAACCATTCTGGAGTGTGTCCAAGCGCTTCGACAGCATTCAGAATCGCCTTCGTTTCCTTGCTGTTGTGGAGGCTGAGTACACCAACGCTCAATGTATCGCTACTCATCTCGCCACCTCACGATGATACTTATCTGATCCCGGTATGGTTTCACGATACGATTTGAGGGCAAAGTCTTGGCTTGGCATTGCTGTTGCCTCTGTCTAGTTCATCGACGAACGAGTCCCTATAACGAGAGGAACATTCCCATAGGCTTGGCATCTCCCGACCACTCATTGTGAGTCGGTAATCGGACGTATCGTGGATATTGACGATCAAGCAAATGGCGATACCAGTATGGCTCGGAGAGCGTCTGACTCGAGAAGTGAATTGACAATGATGTTGGACTCTTTTAGACGTTCGACAGTCGTCGCCGGATCGCTGACATCGATCTTGACATCTCCCACGACTGCAATCGGGGGCTGTCGGTCGCTGTCGGTCGCTGTCGGGCGAACCTCACGAGGGAGTTCGTCTAAATCGGTCCGATTTATGTCTCACTCGAAATCGATGAGCGGTTTGATGATGTCGTCTTCCTTCGATTCCATCAACTCGAAAGCTTCGTCAATATCCTCAAACGTGAATTCGTGGGTCGTCATGTGAGTTGGATCGACACGGTCCTGTTCCAGCAACCGAAGGAGGCGTTGCAGACGGAGACGGCCGCCAGGACAGAGACCGGTGGTGATGTCCTTCTCGGCCATACCAACCCCCCAGTCTTCGCGCGGAATACGGACGAATTCGTCTTCGCCGTGATAACCGATGTTGGAGATCGTTCCACCTGCCTTGGTAACCTTGATACACTGTTCGAACGTCCCGCTCGTTCCAAGTGCTTCGATGGCAGCGTCGACACCCTCGCCGTCAGTGAGGTCCATTATCTGTTCGACAGGATCACCCTCAGCGAAGTCGACGATGTCATCGGCACCGTACGTCCGGGCGAGTTCTTGTCTGTTTGGCACCGTCTCGACGGCGATAATACGGCCGGCTCCCTGAAGAGCCGCTCCTTTTGTGGCCATCAGACCGACGGGTCCCTGTGCGAATACTGCGACGGTTCCACCGACGGGGACATCGGCGTGTTCTGCTCCCATGAACCCCGTACTCATCATGTCGGTGACGTAGACCGCTTCCTCGTCCGTCACGGTTTCCGGAATGCGGGCCATGTTCGCATCGGCATCGTTCACGTGGGCGTACTCGGCGAAGGTCCCGTCCTTCACGTTGGCGTATTTCCACCCACCGAGAGCCTGATTCGACTGCGAGGGATGCCCGTCCTGGGCGGCAAGCGAGCCCCAGTCAGGGGTAATCGCGCCGACGGCGACTCGATCGCCCGTGGTGAACTCCACCACGTCGTCTCCTACTGTATCCACGACCCCGACTACTTCGTGCCCGAGCGTCAGACTCTCCCGCTCGCCGATGGCGCCGTGAAGCGTATGCACGTCTGACGTGCACACGAGTCCTTTCGTCGGGCGGATGACGGCGTCCGTTGGACCGGGTTCCGGTACGTCCTTGTCGGCGAATCCAGTTTCACCGACCTCTTTCATGACAAATGCGTCCATTGTGAAGCGCCTCCCGTCTACCAACGGCGTGGGATGGTATAGTGCAGACTGCCAATTCCCACAATACAGTAATTCAGACAGATTCGCAATCCCGCCCGTAGAGAACCGAGCCCCGATGTCTATTCGTCTAGATACCCGCCAAATCACTACCGCGGAAAACCTATAGATACCCAGTACTCTGTTGCGTGTATGGACAACGATACCACGGACCTCATCCTCACCCTATACAGCGAGGAAGAAATCAGCGAATACGCTGCACGGATGCTGCTCGATGACGACACCATCGATCGCTATAACGACACGCTGAAACAGGCTGGTCGAATAGCCGGGCATCAAGCTGGTGGTCAGGGGATGGCTGAGTGGCCCGACGACGTCCCGATGCCGTACGGCCCTCTCTCTGAAGAAGAGTATTACGTCGAAGGGAATTCACGCCGATGACTGACATCACGCAGAACGACTAGACAGGGTACGAACACAGCGTAGAACATTCTTTCTCGCGGCCTCGAAATTGTAGGAGGGGGACACTCCGACCCAGCGCCTGTGGGACTGCACTCCCTGTGTGTTGACCGGGAGTGCGAACAGGCAAGCGTCGAAGGTGGTTCGGATGCCACGGACCTGTAGAGGTCGTCGAACGGGCCGAGAACACCGCTCGTGCATAAATATAATACAGAACGTTCCCGACCGAACCGCTCGTTCTCTTCTGAGTTCGCCCTCTCTACCCCACCTGTGCAATTTCAGAGCCTGAATAGACGATTCACGAGTGCTATTTGATACCAAACCTTCAGGAAGATAGCGGCTTCACATTAAGAGAGTGCATGATCCATGGGAGATCCTCAAGACACAAACAAGAATTCACTGGGAGGTGAAACACAACGGGACAACGGCAATCATCACCAACACGAACCCAGCGATGAAGATACTGAACCGGCCTTACACGAGCAGCATGAGCACGCCGAACACGAGGGTAAAGGAAACGACCACGGTTCCCACGAGGGCCACGGCGAGGGTCACGGTGGGATGCACGAGGGCCACGAACAGATGTTCCGGCGGCGCTTCTTCGTCTCCACACTCCTGTCGATTCCCGTCCTCCTGTATAGTGAAACGCTACAGGAGTGGCTCGGCTTCTCCGTCCCTGCGTTCCCGGGGAGCGAATGGATCAACCCCGTCTTCGCGGTAGTCGTCTTCGTTTACGGTGGAGTTCCATTCCTTCAGATGGCGGTGCCGGAACTGAAGGATCGGGCACCAGGGATGATGACGCTCATTTCGATGGCGATCAGCGTCGCGTTCGTCTACAGCCTTGCGAGTGTGGTCTTCCCGACGCAGTCGGCGTTCTTCTGGGAGCTCGTCACGCTGATCGATATCATGTTGCTGGGTCACTGGATCGAGATGCGGTCGGTTCGACGAGCCTCGAGCGCGATCGACGAACTGGCGAAGCTGATGCCCGATACCGCCGAGCGGATTACCGACGATGGAGAGACCGAGGAGGTCCCTGTCAGTGACCTCTCCGAGGGCGACCTCGTGCTCGTCCGGCCGGGCGCAAGCATCCCCGCTGACGGTACCGTCGAGAAGGGTGATTCGGACGTCGAGGAGTCGATGATTACGGGTGAGTCGAAACCAGTCTCGAAGGAACCCGGCGACGAGGTCATCGGCGGGACGATCAACGGTGACGGCAGTCTCCGCGTGCGCGTCGGTGCGACCGGCGAAGAGACGACGCTCGCGGGCATCATGCGCCTCGTCGAGGACGCTCAGCAGAGCAAATCAAAGACGCAGGTGCTGGCGGACCGCGCTGCCGGTTGGCTGTTCTACGTCGCGCTCGGGGCGGCAATCGTGACCGCAATCGCGTGGACGCTCGCGGTCTCGTTCAACGCAACGGTCATCGAGCGTGTCGTCACGGTGCTCGTTATCGCCTGCCCGCACGCACTCGGGCTCGCAATCCCACTAGTCGTCGCCATCAACACCTCGCTGGCGGCACGGAACGGAATGCTTGTCCGCGACCGGATAGCGATGGAAGAGGCGAGAAATCTGGATGCGATTATCTTCGACAAGACGGGGACGCTCACCAAAGGCGAACACGGCGTCGTCGACATGGCGACCGTCGACGGCGTCAACGAGGACGACGCACTCGCCTTGGCGGCGGCCGTCGAAAGCGACTCAGAGCACATGATTGCGCGAGCCATCCGCGAGGCCGCCGCAGAGCGAGAGCTCACCGCTCCGGATGCATCCGGTTTCGAGGCGATCAAAGGTCGAGGCGTACGCGCGACCGTCGACGTTTCGAGCTTCGCCGGTGGCTCGTCCGACGGTGGTGACGAGGTTTACGTCGGCGGGCCGAACCTATTGACCCAACTCGATAGCGAGATTCCCGACCATCTCAAGCGCTTCGCTGACGAAGCTGGCGAAAATGCACAGACCGTTGTGTATCTCGTCCGTGAGGGGGAGTTGAT
Organism: Natronomonas sp. CBA1123; assembly: GCF_009741925.1. Lineage (GTDB taxonomy): Archaea > Halobacteriota > Halobacteria > Halobacteriales > Haloarculaceae > Natronomonas. Next base: position 196,829 of record NZ_WPCC01000002.1, on the reverse strand, counting down.
CGCCGCATTCGCGATGGCCGACGTCATCCGCGAGGAGAGTTACCGTGTTGTCGACGCCCTCCATGACCTCGGCGTCGAGGTGGCGATGCTTACCGGTGATTCTCAGGACGTCGCCGACGCGGTAGCCGACGAATTGGGTATCGACACGGTGTTTGCCGAGGTACTCCCCGAAAACAAGGATAAGAAAGTCCAGGAACTCCAAGACCAGGACAAACTCGTGGGGATGGTCGGCGATGGCGTCAACGACGCGCCGGCGCTAACGCGGGCCGACGTTGGCATCGCAATCGGGAGCGGCACCGACGTCGCGGTCCAATCGGCCGATGTCATCCTCGTTCAGAACAACCCGTTGGACGTCGTCCGACTTGTGAAACTGAGCAAGGCGAGCTACCGGAAAATGCAGGAGAATATCGTCTGGGCGGCCGGATACAACGTCTTCGCACTCCCACTTGCAGCGGGCGTGTTGGCCCCGATCGGGATTCTGCTGTCGCCAGCCATCGGCGCACTCCTGATGTCGCTGAGTACGGTCATTGTCGCAATCAACGCACAACTACTCCGACGCGTGGATCTGTCTCTCCCGAATCTTCCAGGAGTGTCACCTCCCAACGCTTGAGCTTCAGACTGAGCGACCAATTTAACCAACATTTTGGGCCAGAATCCCCAAATAGTTGGTTAAAGCGATAACGCAAACCAGCTTCGACTCTGGGAACAGTCTCGAAAACGGCCGAACTGTACGGCAAGTCCAGTGACCAAGTTCGGTTCGACATATGTCCAGATTACATCCCAGAAACGTGAAAGCGCCACGCCTACACCGAATCAGTTGACACGATACGGAGAGCTGCCCGCGATCGAGCCCTTGCTGATCACCCAGAACATCGCCGATATTCGGCGGACACGAGCGTTGATGGACCCCGCAGAGCGGTATTGCTCGAAGTCAGACTTCTCGATGAAATCACTTGAGCCGGTCGTTTGAGAGCAAGTTTGTTTCCGTGGCGAAGGCGCGAATCCCGCGTCAATAGGACAATGAGACGCGTGTCCTCAAATCCCTGCCTACGGCGGATTCTCCGCGTCGTTGATTCCCTCGAGTGTTTCATAGGCGTAGGCGTATCGCCACCGTTGAAGAATCGCTCGCGTGACAAGGGAGACCTCAGACACAGTAATACAGGATGGCTCAACGGGACGGCTTGGAGCGTTGGGCGGTGGATGAAAATGTCGTCTTGGCGCGCCGGGTTTCGGATGGCAGTCGAACCGAAAGTTCCGACCTCTGCCGTCCGTGTAGTGCGCGGCGTAGTTCCCAGTGAGACTCCACCGAACGTCTATCCGAGCAGTTGATGCCGCTCCGACTCCGTCGGACAGTTCGATCGTGAGTGTCTGTAGATTCAACGGGTTGTCCAGTGATGCCGTCTGGACCAGCGGCTCCTGCTCCACGAACAGGTCTCGAATCTCACGCAACGCCCCGGCGTCGATAGGACCAAACACCTCAGACGGTTCGTTCGGTTGGGTATGCTGAGAGAGTTCCTCGTCGTCGGTCATACGACGATGGATGTGCCGCCATTGCCATCATCGTCTGTGTCTCTGCCAGTAAGGTGACCGGTATGACTCGCTTCACCGATAGCGAGTGCTGCTTGTGCGAGCGCAAGGTTGCGTCGCGTCGTTTGCCATTCTGTGAGGAGCGCACCGTAGTCACTGTCAACATCATCGATATCCAATTCACGGGCGAATTCCTCGGGTGAATCGACATCATATTCCTCTCGCCACTCCTGTATCTGCGCCTTCATATCAGCAATTCCGGACGCAATCTCTTCGGGTGTCCGTTCCGCGAGGAGCGACTGTGCATGTTCGGTAACGATAGCCGTTTCCGACCGTCGGTAGCGCGTCGTCTGTCCGTCCTGAGAAGTCGTCACTTCTCCGGCGCTCTCGAGTGTTCGCAGGTGCTTTCGCGCCGTGGTCGGCGATACGCGGGTGCGATCAGCAATCTCCGCGGCGGACGCAGGATCGTAGGCACGGCGGATGATCTCGTACACTCGTTCGAAAGGAGTCGTCTCCTCAACCCATTCTTCTTCGACGATATCGTTCACGTCACGGTGTTCGGTACCGCCATCCGGACTCATTCGGTGGGGTGAGGACATCTCCTCGGACATTGTATGCTAAACAACGCGAGAGTAGTATAATAATCTGTTGAACAATATATTGGTTAGCAGACTCTCCATGCGTGGAGCTGACCACCAACAGCAATACGCATCTGTTTATCCACAGCAGGCCCGCCTCGGCATACGAACGTCTCGGCGCCAATCACCCCGACATCAGCACTCTGACCCCGCCAACTACCAATCTATCAAGCGAATGTGCTGCGACGCTGTATGAGAGAAAGAACACAATCATCACGAATATCTCGGGGAGGTTAAACGCGACAACGTTGACCGTCGCGACGGCGGGAATCAGTGATAGCAGGGCCTCAACCGCACGATCGAACGTTATCACGGCGACGGCAGAGCCAGCGACAAGCGCCATGAGGTAGCCCGCAGTTCGCAGTGACGGCGGAGTGACGCGTGACCACACCCGGAGTTGGTACTCGTCGTACGTGACGATGCCGAGGGCGGCGAGTTGGCGCCGTATCTGGTCGATTGCGGTCACCACGAGTATGAACCACAGCAGTGCCGCGATACCGAATCGGACGAACGAGGGCGATAGATCGAGTACCGTCTCGCTGAACACCGTGACGATGGCGGGGGTCGCCCGATCGACGAGGACGTAGAACAGGACGTAGCCGAGCCCAGCTTCTATCGGTCCGTACGCTGGGAACTGGCTCTCGTCCTCGTGACGCGGTTCGCCTGCGACAGACATGCCCATGTGGAGGTTGGTACGCCGTACACCTCGTGCGGGCAATTGTTTATTAACAATTGTGTTGTTATCATTCGTATGGGTTTCTTGTTCGGGGCGGTGGGCCGTCGGGGCGTCGTGGTCGTCCTCGTCGCGATGCTCCTCCTTTCGACGGTGGCGGGTGTAGCGGCAGCGCAGTCCGTACAGGGGGCCTCTGAAACAATTGTTGTTGAAGAGGGCCAGACAGTCTCCAGCGTCGAAGCGTTCGCTGGGACTATCGTAATACGGGGAACTGTCACGGGGGATGTCTCCGGGGCCGCCGGGACGATTCACGTCGCCGAGAGCGGGCGCGTCGGGGGATCGATCTCTGCCGCCGCCGGGGATGTCCGAATCGAAGGTAAGGTAGGAGGCGATGTTAGTGCTGGCAGCGGAAACTTCCAAGTGACCGAAACCGCGACGATTGGCGGGGATGTCAATGTCGGCGCGGAGTACGTCCGCATCGACGGCCGAATCGACGGCGACGGTCGTGTCGGTGCAGAAACGATCGTGCTTGGACCGAACGCAGATATCGGTGGGGAGTTCCGATATGATGCCAACGAATTCACCCAAGACCCGGCGGCAACGGTCGCAGGTGGCGTCGTGGAGGATTCGAGTCTCCGAGGCGATGTTGGTGCCTTCTCGCTACCGAACTGGGTAGCATGGGTATACGGCCTCATCGCGAATCTCCTGCTCGGAGCGATACTGCTCGCGCTCTTCCCGGCCTTCTCGGCACGGCTCGCAGGGCGTGTGTCCGACGAGCCTGCAAAAACCGGTGGGGTTGGGTTGTTGACGCTCGTCGGCGGACCGATCCTCTTGGCGCTGGTCGCCATCACGATCATCGGCATCCCCTTTGCAATCCTCGGCGCAATCGCATTCGGATTCGCAATCTGGGTCGGGATCGTCTACGGCCAGTACGCCGTCGGTGCATGGGTACTCCGTCGAGCCGGACGGGACGACCGGTGGCTGGCGCTCGTAGCCGGCATCGTTGGATTCGCCCTTCTAGGTGCAATCCCGGTCTTAGGTGGACTCCTCGTGTTCGGTGCACTCCTGTTGGGCCTGGGTGCACTCGCCTTGGAACTCCGGAACTCGTTCCGCACCCGGGGACGGTCGGGGCCCAGCGATCGACAGACGACGTTCGACGAGTCGTTCGGCGATTCAAGCGCCTGATCTTCGCCAAACGGGGGCGAAGGTCCGCAAGTATGTTCAGTCGGGATGTTCATCGAGGACGTTCAGCGAAGATGTTCATTCAAAATGTTCAGTTAGCGTGTACAAAGGAGACTATTTGGGGATTGCTAGCAATACAAACAGTATGAATCCATCCTCTGCCTCTCTGTCTGATTCGAGGGAGGCAGCCGATCACGAACGGATTGCCATCCAGACGGTGGGGTTGACAAAACGCTATGGGAAAGACGTTCTCGCTGTTGACGATCTCGATTTGACAGTGTATACCGGCGAAATCTTTGGCTTTCTCGGGCCGAATGGCGCCGGGAAGTCCACAACGATCGACGTGATCATGGATTACGTCCGCCCATCGGCTGGAAGTGCAACCGTCCTCGGATACGACGCCCAGAGGGAGACGCGGGAAATCCACAAACGGGTCGGTATTCTTCCCGATGGATACGGACTCTACGACCGCCTTACTGGTCGCAAACATCTCGAGTACGCGATAGCGTTGAAGCAATCCGACGACACAGTCGACGACCTCCTCGACCGGGTCGGCCTCGATGCTGCAGCTGCTGACCGAGTCGTCGGTGGCTATTCGAAGGGGATGATGCAGCGGTTGGCCCTCGCGATCGCGCTCGTCGGCGACCCCGAGTTATTGATTCTCGACGAGCCGTCATCGGGGCTCGACCCCAACGGCGTCCGTCTCGTCCGTGAAATCGCTCGAGACCACGCCGACCGGGGGAAGACCGTCTTCTTCTCCAGCCATATTCTCAGCCAAGTCGAAGCAGTTTGTGATCGCGTCGCGATACTCAACCGAGGACGACTCGTCGCTATCGATTCGATAGACGGACTTCGCGAGGCGCTTGGAACAGGGTCGACGGTAACCATCACAGTCGATTCCGTGCCGGACTCGCTGACACTCAAGGAGATAGCCGGTATCTCCGACGTTGCAGTCGATGGGCGAACGATTCGGGTAAGCGTCGACGAAGCCACAGCGAAAGTCGACGTGATCGACCGCATCCGGGATGATGGCGCTGCAATTCTCGACGTAACGATCGAAGAGTCATCGTTGGAAGATCTATTCAGCGCATACACGGGTGATGCACCCCCACAGGTTGATGCTTCGGAGGGAGAGCGGTGACGCTTGCGACAATCTGGCTGACGATTGCTCGCAAGGAATTCGCCGACGCTCTCCGGTCACGAATGATCTGGGGCATCGTCGTGATCATCGCCGCGATGACGTCCCTCTCGGCGGGCATCTCCCTACTCGTTCCGGATGTCGAAGGCGGTGCCGAGATGGCAATTGGCGGTGCATCACAGTTCGCGGGACTCCTTGTCCCGATTATGGCGCTGATCGCCGCCTATCTCGCGATCGCAGGTGAACGGGAGTCGGGGAGTCTGAAGGTGATCCTCGGTCTCCCGCCATCAAGGGGTGAAGTGCTCCTTGGGAAGTTTCTCGGTCGAAGCGGTGTGGTCGCTATCGGACTCACGCTGGGGTTCGTGGTATCTGGTGTAGTCGCCGCGGTTCTCTACGGCGGACTCCCCGTGGTAGCGTTCATCGGGACAACAATCCTGACCGTCGTTCTCGGCGTTTCGTTCGTCGGCATCGCGATCGGTATTTCAGCCGTAACCACAACACGAGCACGGGCGATGACGTTGGCGATCACGGCATACCTCGGGCTAACGCTCCTCTGGGATCTGGCTCCCACTGCGGTTCACTTGCTGGTCACTGGCGAGATGCCTGGTGGCGTCGTACCCGCCTGGTACCTACTCTTACAGGGACTCAGCCCAACCGGGGCGTACAACGCACTCGTCCAGCAACTGTTACTCGGTGGTGGAACGGCCGTGGAAGCGCGAATCGGCGGCCCGGCACCCAGCTACCTCGATCCAGCTGTGTTCCTGGGTATTCTGTTCGTTTGGACTGTCGTCCCGCTCCTCGTCGGGTATCTCAGCTTCCGTCGAGCTGATTTGAGCTAACCGGCTGTATTGAAACTCATCAACCGGCAGAAGGTTTCGGAAATCGTGCTACATAGAGAGCACGAGTTGGTCATGTACGATTCAACCAGACGTGCCGGAGGCCAGCCAGAACGTTCGGGACGCTGCAACTCCCGATGCTGATTGGCATCGTCCTCGGATTCATCATGTACGCGGTGACCAGCCTCAGAACATAGTACTTCTCTCCCCGTGTTGCGCTCTTGCTGTTCGCTCCAGCTGGGATTTTCGTGGTGAATATTATTCGAGTGGCGACTTTGGGATCGACAACGCCGATTTGGGCGCCAGCCATCTTGGGGACGGCCCAAGCGCTCGCTCTCTTGGCGATTAGCTACGTTCTTCATACCGAACCAACAGTTCACACTTAACCCGAGCCGAACGCAAACCGGGGCGAGTCTTATGTGCTCTGGGTACACCTCGGCACCTATGGACGCCTTGGGCAAGGTGATGGACAGCGTCACTGAAGATTTGACGTCGGTCAGCCACTACCACGAACTGGCCGCTGTGTACGATTTTGTCCTTGCTCGGCGATACGACCACGATAGAATGGCTGCCTTCGTCGCCGACGAACTCCCGGACGACGCGAGTACTATCTGTGTCGGTGGTTCCGGCCCAGGACGACTACTCGCCCTGCTGGCCGACCGCTACGATGAGGTGGTCGGCGTCGATCTGAGTCCGGCGATGTGCAAGATAGCTGCCAAGAGAACAGACGCTGAAATTGTCGAAGCTGACCTTCTCGAGTATTGCGAACAGGAACGGTTCGACGGCTACACGCTGCTCGGCAACTCTATTGCGCATCTACCTGCTGGAAACATCCAATCGTTCTTCGAGACAGCTCGGACGTGTCTCGCATCTGGGGGAGTCATTGCTATCGACTTTACCCTAACGGAGACGCTCTCTAACGGACATCACCGATCGGACAGCTTCAGATCTGAGCGCTATCGTGTCGACCGGTCCGTGATTGTAACTATCGAGGACCGTAACCCAGAGGCTCTCGGCACACCCGCCCGATACGCCTACAGCTACGAACTCACAGACGAGCAGACGGGTGAGACAGCCACCACCGGGACATCCGTGTCAGTTCGGGCGTTCGACCCACCGGAACTGCTTGGAGCGGCGATACGGGCTGGCTTCATCGAGGTGTGGCTAGTTGACCCGCCAACCCCTCACGGCGGCGGGCTGTTGGCGCGTCGGCGGTAATGTACCCGAGTCACGCTACTCGATGGCTAACCGCTCCACGACCGACACCATGTACTCACGTCCGGCAAACAAGGTCGTATCACCCTTCGTTGTCGCCACCGGCATATGAAGTGTCGTGTCCCCCTTCTTCGCCGCCGCCTTCGCAGTCCCGAGCGGCGCACGCTGGACCCCCGCCGCAATGACATGGTCGTCAGCCGAGCTACGAGCAACGTGGACACCGGTCCACCACGGCCCCTCTCTGCCACTGACGACGCCAGTGAATGACTCGATAGCTGTTTCGGAGCCGAGAAGTTCGGTCACGAAGTCGGGGTCCTTCCCTTCGCGGTAGGCGACCTTCGGACCGGCCAGCCACTCAACCTCATCGGCGTCGGTGACCCCGGCTCTCTTCAGCATTTCTCGAGCCTCCTCACGCTGAAGTAATTCCTTCGTCTCAACATCGACGAGTGGATTGGCCGACTGTCCAGCGACCGATGCGTTCGGCGTTGACAGGACTCCAAGGCCGAAAGTACCGCCGCCCAGCGGAGCCGGACGGCTGGCGTCCAACAGCCGCTCGACGTCCCTGACGTGCGATGATCCGTCACCGAAGACAACGTTCCCCGGTGCAACTACGAGGAACGGATTATTCCCGGTATCGAAAGGGTTGTTCCCAGTATCGAAGGGGTTGTTTCCGGTCGCTCTCGCCTGCTCACCGAACACCTCTTCGAGCGACCGATCGCCAGTCGCGAGGAGCAACGGTGTCGACTTGTCGAACGCCCCATCGACATCCCCATTGAGCCAGGTCGTCGTCAGACCACCATCGCCGTCACCGAGCCAAGGTCGCGAAGGGAAGACCTCACCCGCCGATGCCTCGAAGACGTTCCCGTCCCGGACGGACACTGTCTCGGTATCGAAGCCCTTGCTGTTTAAAAATACCAGCACGTCGTTGGGATCGGCCTGATCCCTCCTCCGCACCCCTGTGGGAGCCAGGACGCTGACGTACCCACCCGAGATCGATGATACGTTCTCGAGGAACGGCGTGGGGAGGGTATCGATACCAAATTCGTCTCCGTAAGCGACGGCCGCACCTTCGCTGATAGCGCCCCCGTTGACCCGTTCGACGAACCATCCGATTGGGGTACGAAGAGGCCCGTGTCTGTCGGCCATCTTACTGCCCACCGAGTCCATCCGCCCGCTTGTAAACGGCGGCCTGGTTCGTTATTTCGACCTCTGTGTCGGCAGGCCCATCGAGAGTAATGGTCTTCGGGGTTACAGTGGCCTCGGCGAGCAACAGCTCAGTCTGATCGGCGTCAGGAAGTGTGACCGGTGACGCCGCGAACGACTGGTTGGTTACGCCTGAACAACCAGCGAGCACAATGCCTGCGGCTGTTCCCGCAGTTGTGAGGAATCGGCGTCGATTCCAGACGGTGTCACGACCTGATGAGGTGGCACCTCTTGTCATTTACTCATCCTCCAATCGAGGGGTAATAAATCCCCTATACGAAATGGCTGGTTCTCAGAGTGGACGGAATCAGCCGTTACAGTACCGGCCTGTTTTCGAGCGTCAGCGCTTGATCCGTGAACTTCACGTGTAATCCCACACGACAGCCGTTTTACGCGCTCTTCACCCAGCCACGTGTGCTATCGCGACCGCCTCGCGGTAGCACGCGAGTGCCAGCAGCAGGTATCCACCGACCAGAAGCGCCCACTCACGGCGTGTCAGCGACCAGTCCCTCGGGGAACGTACTCTTTCAAACTCTTCTTTCCACCGGGGGCCGGATTCCTGATGCCACAGCATCACGCCCCGCGTCGCGACCACGATTGCGACGAATGCTGTAATCTCTATCGGTCCACTTCGCTCGACGAGCACAGTCAGCGACGGCACAATACGCTCTCCTGTCCCACTGGCGAGTGACCCGGTCCCCCAGACTGCTCCGTAGCGGGGGGCCTGAACGACCTCGATTACGTAGCCCAGCGGCGTGTTCACCGATCGGAGCGTGTTCGCTGCGACGGCGATTACCGAGACAGCCACATTCCATCCAAACAGCGTCAGGAACTCTCGCGGAACACTTCCTGCGTAGTCTGCAGAAGCGACCGGATTCCCACCTCGGAGTAGTCCCTATGGGTGGAAGAGGTAGCTGAAAACCCACGACACCGTGAATACGCTCGGGACGACGACCCACAGGGAAACAAACCGGACGAGGACGTCATCGTGATTGACGTACCGTCCGACTCGCTTCGAGAATCGGGCCACCAATCCGGTCGCATTCGACGCCGCCATACGTTCAATCATCGTTTTCCCTCGACAAATACGTTCGCGAGTCGCAGGATACGCGCCACGCGACATCTCAATGGCAATGACCTGCGTGACGACGACAATCGTGAGTGTGGAGTGCTGCGTTGGTGGCTACGTTCCGCCAGGGATGGTGATTGGCTCGAATCGCTGCAGGCCAAAGTACGTGTTCAGGACGGCCCCGACCCCGACGACAGCAACTCCGAGTTGTGCGATTCCACCGAGATACGGCACGAGCCCGAGAAGTTCGAGGACGAGCAGGAACGCGGCGATTCCAGCGAGCGTCGCGACGCCATCGGCCTCGATTGGAAGACGCATCCCGATGAGGTACCCGAACACGGCCTGGCCGTAGAGGACGATCAGGAACTCGGCGAAGAGTCCGACGATGGCCAGCGGGAGTAGAATAAGGGTGAACGCCATGTAGACGAAGAGGACCAGAAGCGTCGTTGCGGCGAGGCTACCGATGACGGCGCTGACGAGCGTGTGCTCGGTGATGGCCGCACCAACGTTCTCGATGATACTCGGGTGTCGCTCGGCAAGCCACCACCCGAACGCGCCGAGGACGAGGAACTGCAGGAGGAACGCCCCGATTCGTTGGGCGGGCGAGCTCGACGGAGTGGGCGGCTCGAATTGTGAGACGTGACCGACTGAGGCATCGGAGCTAATCACAGCGGCACCCGAATAGGTTTGGAGCGTTCCGGTCACGGTCGCGCCGTCATTGACCGAGAGATTCCCGTTGAGGAGCGTCACGTCGCCGTCGACCGCACCGTCGATGGCTGCGGTGCCACCGATTACATAGACGTCGCCCTCGAGAGTCGCGTCCGCGGGCACAGTGGTGGTTCCGCCGGCGACGACGTGGACGTCCGCCAATGAGTCGATATCGTTGTCGCCCTGGAACGTCACGGACATCTCCTGGACATCGCCGCCACCGATGGAGATCATGAGGAGGACGACGATGAGGAGCGGAATAGCTTCCGTCGGATTCATGCCCTCGCACCTCCGTTCTCGCGGGCGAGTTCGATCATCCGTCTGGCGTACAGACCGACCGCAAGCCCGAACAGGAGGAGCAACGAGAGCGCCTGTACCACGTTCAAGTGAGAGAGAAGCGTGAGGTCCACAGCCTGGAAGTACAGTGCGAGTGCGGTACTCGAGAACGTGGCGAGCCAGCCGGCGACGCCGATGCCAATCGCCGAGTGAGTGCCAATCGTCTCCGGCGTCGAAAGGTCGGGCCAGAGCGCGAAGTTCAGCGTCGTATAGAAGCTTACAGCGATCGCATACAGAGCAGGGTTCAGGGGTGATGCCCCGTTCCCCGTAATCGTGGGGAACACCGCTGCCAGACGGAGGTCGGATGTGTACATGACGTGTGTGAGAGCGAACAGCGCGAACGTCCAGAGGAAGATGCGCGAGAGCGAGAAATTCGCGTAGATGACGCCGGCCATCACCGCACCGACGACGTGTGCGACGGCGATGAACAGACGCGTCGAGAGCTCCGGCGACTGCCAGGAACTCAGCAATAGCGATGGCGTGTCGATGATTCGGAGAAATCCGAGGCTATCGATGAAGAACACGCCGAACATCAGGACGACCGGGACGGCGAAGGTGAGACTGCGCGTCCGTACCGACGCTCCATGACAGAATCGTCCCGTGCCGTATATGCCGTGTTGTGCCCCGAGGTCGTCGAGGAGGTCATCGAGACGGTCGTAGCTGACAAACGACAGCACCGCGAGCACGAGGAGACCTGGCGCCATCGCGGCGACCATCAACTGGCTGAAAACGTCGATTGACCATGAGAGAGGAACCGCGTTCGCCAGGAAGTACGCTATCGCCGTGATCGCCGCGGCGACGTACCCCCGGTCTGGGACCGGAACGAGGTCGATCGCCAGCGAGAACGAGACCGGAAACCCAACCCCGAGACCAATCGACGCGAGCACGATCCACGCGCCGAATTCGGGAACGGTCCGAATCATCGGGGCGACGAGCGTGAGCGCGAACTGGACACAGACCACGCCGAACAGGAGTCGGAACTTCGTCCGGAGGTCAGTGCTCCAGCCGCGTCGGTCCATCGTCACCCCGGTGACAACTGCGACAACGAGCGTCACGAGCGCAAGCGCCGCCATCCACATCGAAACGGTAGTTTCGGTCATGCCGACGAGGCGCGTCCCAAGATCGATGAGCCCCAACTGGACGAACGTGATGTTGTAGTAGTAGCCGGCGACCATCAGCGCGACGAACAACACGTACCCAGCCACCGTCGTCCAGCGCCTCTGGCGGATGTTCCTAACGATTCCCATTCTCGATTTCTCGATATATCGTGTGCTCGGATGTCTAATAAAAGCGGTACTTGGTGAATACGAGTATGCGTGGGCCCCCGGCATCACCTCATCTCTACGGAATGAGGATTCTGTACTCTTCGTTCAATCCGCTCGTGTTTCAGTTTCGGCGTGTGGGTGGCCTGTAGAAGCACTGGAAGGGATGGCTCGGATGAATCGAGTCGTAAGAACGAGACCAGTGATACTCAGGATAGCGAATATCACGATCTGGGGGAGGGGAACGGGTTGGCCGTTCTGGAGCATGAAGACGATCATGGCGAGGACTGCCAGACCGAGAGTGGTGCCTTTCACGAGAAGGACGCCGGTGAATACGTAGCCCCACGCTCGCTGCTTCCAGAGAAGGACCGCCGAGATAGCGAACGATGGGATGACGACGCCGAGATCCAGAGACTGAATGACGGGAACGGGCAGCGTCGTCTCAGCGATGCTCGGAGGTCTGGTTCCGGAGAGACTCGCTGGGCCGACCTCGGCGAGCCACATCAGCGCCACGAATCCGGCGACGAGCGCCTGGAAAGCGACGTATCCACGGACCGGATGCCCGTCGAGTGCTTCCTTCAGGTCTATTGGGTCGATGCGGGCGACGCCGCCGATGAGCGTGAACAGCGTTAGTGAAAACAGCGCGACGTAGACGAGATAGAGTTCGTTGAAGGAGGTGAGGAGCGCGTACGAGGCGTACGTATAGAAGAGATAGCCGGTGACACCGAGCCAGACGACGTAGCCGCGAAGTGAACCCTGAGAGCCATAATATAGGGCGCCAGCGAGTACAGGGACAGCGACGACGAGCGTCAACAGATCCTGCCCGTACAACTGTGGGAGGAGAACTTCGGCGTCCCGGTAGAACCCTGGAACAAACAGCCCGACGCCAGCCGCCACGACCGCGAGAAAGAAGGTGAGCGTCGATGCAACGAGATAGGGCCGAGTGAGGCGTTGGGAAGTTCGTGTAGCGGTCATGCCGTTGAATCCTCAGTCATGTCAGGGGCGACGCCGAGTCGGCCTTCGACGAACGCGGCGACATCCGCTGTGAACGCGTCGACAGCGTCCCAGTCGGTGAACTCAACGTCACCGCCCGGTTTCCGTTCCTCGGTGAGAAGGTCCTTCGCGATTTGCTTCATCATGAGACGTTTGAGGAACCCGTACTCGGAGAACCGAAGGGCGCCACCGAACTGCCCGATTCGGTCCGGATGCCATCCGGTATCCGTGATGAACGACTCTACGTACCCCGCTGCCTCTTCGTGTTTCTCCTCGTTTGCTGAGGACAGCGAGACCTGAAAGAACGCGGACAGCATCCCCGATAGCGCGTCTCGGTTCTCCGTGACGAAATCACGAACCTCGTCCTGATGTTTGCCGACGTGAATCGACGCGCCCACGATGGCGGCGTCGTACTCATTAAGGGTGAACGATTCCGGTCGGTCGCGCACGTCGATTGCACTCGCCTCGTGGCCGCGCTCGGCGATTGTGGCCGCGATTCGCTCTGCGATCTTCGCCGTCTGGCCTTCACCGGTCCCATAGAGTATCAAAAAGGAACTCACGTGTTCTCTCACCTCGATACGGGTGTTCGCCGCGCCAGCAGATAAATTCTCGTTGAACCGACCGCTTCGTTCAGGCTACAAGAAAAAATCGGCTCTGTTGGAATCACGTTCTGTAGCAATAGTTGTCACTCAAGAGTAATATTTTCCCCAAGCTCGAATAACGGTTCACGGCCAGTCAGGATCGACGCCGACGAGGTGGGCGCTGGTCTCCCAGAGCTGCTGCCGAGTCTCTGGATCAGTTGCTTCCGGCGCGGGGGGCGTGATCCCGTCTCCAGTGACGTAGGCGCCGGTTCGTTCACCGAATTCCGGGGCCGTGACGAGATGACAAAGTCGCTGTGCGCCTTCCTGCTGTGTTGTGCCGATACCGGGGACGATGGCTACAGCACGGATCATCAGCCGTGTCCAGAGACGGGCATTGCGGAACAGGTTCGTTGAAGGGACGAAACCGGGGTGGAAGCAGTTCGCTGTAATCTCGGTCTCGTCGAGTCGATCGGCAAGTTCGACCGTGAACGCGATGGTAGCAAGTTTCGACCGGGCGTACGCTTGGAGCGAATCGTAGTCGTTGGTGAACTGGAGATCGTTGAAGTCCAATGTGGCGCGACGGTGGATATCTGAGGCCGTAACGACGACCCTGGTTGGTACTGAGGTTCTGAGTCGGTCCAGTAGTTCGTGTGTCAGGAGATACGGGGCGAGGTGATTAACGGCAAACGTGAGTTCGACGCCGTCCTCGGTTTCCGATCGGCGGCGAGACGAGAGCCCAGCGTTGTGAACGAGAGCGTCAATCCGGTCGTATGTATCGAGGAGTTCCGCAGCAAGAGAACGAACGGTTGCCTGGGTTGCGAGGTCCGCCTGGTGGAATCGAATCTCGCCGTCGAGCCTGGCCGCCTCAGCGGCGAGTGTGTCACCGCGTGTCTGGTCTCGTCCGAGAACCGCAACCGTCGCTCCCTGTGCAGCAAGTTCTGTTGCGGCGATACGGCCGATACCGCTGGTCCCCCCCGGTCAATACCACGAGGCGTTGTGTATTATCCGCGGTCGCTGTCACGTATCATTAAAGGAATCAAACGGCAGATGCGTATGAATTTCGGTCAGGAGTGCGGTCTGCAGCAAACGGATACGTATGCATACTGAGCGCCTGTCGCCAACGGTGACACAACTGTTTTTTCGGCGCCGAGAGTCAGTGTCTCCATGCCGCCCACAGCGTATGGCGTCTCCTTCGGCAAGCGGTTCGGCGTGACCCTACTGGCTGGCGTGCCCGGAATCGCCGCTCTCGTCGGCTACATCTACGTTACTACGCCGCCGACTGCCGTCCCGGCCGGTCTGTCGCTTCCACTTCTCGCCGTTCTGTCAGGTCTCAACCCCCTGTTGCTCCTCGGCGTCGCGTGTCTGCTCGGTGCGTACACAGCACCGCGTGTGGGATTGCGGTCGTATCTCATCGACCGGTTGGGGACCGGCGAGGGAGTCTGGGAACACCTCCGTGAGGAGGTTGGACTGGCTGTTGGTATCGGCATTCTCGGGGGCATCCTGATCGTCATCCTCGACGCGGTGATGATGCCGTTCGTCGGCCAGGATTTACCGCAGTCCGTGATTGGGGCGACCAGACCGACTGTGGCTACCGTTCTGGCGTACGCTCCGGTCCGATTCCTCTATGGGGGAATCACCGAGGAGCTTATGCTCCGGTTCGGGCTCATGTCGGTGCTTGCGTTCGTGGGCTGGCGCGTCACCGGTCGTCGGGCAGACGGCCCCGGATCGGGAGTCATGTGGACCGCAATCGTGATTTCGGCCGTGCTGTTCGGTGTGGGGCATCTCCCAGCACTCGCACAGTCTGTCGCTCTCACCCCCGCACTAATCGCCCGGACTGTCCTCTTGAACGCAATTGCTGGCATCCTGTTCGGCTGGCTCTACTGGCAGCGAAGCCTCGAAACGGCAATGATAGCCCACGCCTCGTTTCACGTCCCCCTCCTGATGCTCTCACTCGTGCAGGTCGTGGTGCTCTAAGGGAGTCCAACCCCCCGAGTCGGACTGGCCAAGATATCACTTACAAGTACCCCCGACGAGGTAAGTTTGTCATGGAGTACCACGACTCCGAGAAGGCCAAAGAGGTGGCGACACGCGTTGAGAAGTTCATGGAAGACGAGGTGCTGCCTCGCGAGCGGGAGGCACTCCGAACGGGAGACCGGATCTCTTTCGACGAGTTAGAGGAGTACTGGGAGATGGCGAAGGACCGCGATCTCTTCGCACCACAGATGCCCGAAGAGTACGGTGGGCAAGGACTCGACTTCCGTGACATGCTTCCCTCCTTCGAACAGGTCGGTCGGTCACTCTTCGGTGCGCTTTCGATTCGAGCGAATGCTCCTGACGAAGGGAATATGCATACCCTCGAGATCGGTGGAAGCGAGGACATCAAAGAGGAGTACCTTCGGCCATTAGTGCAAGGCGAAAAGTGGAGCGCGTTCTCGATGACCGAACCGATGGATGGCGGCGGGTCGGACCCGAAAATGCTCCAGACGACAGCAGAGAAGGACGACGACGAGTGGGTTATCAATGGCCACAAGTGGTGGAGTTCGCAGGCGAAAATCGCTGACTTCCTGTTGGTGATGGCCCGTACGGATCCAGACGCCCATCCCTACGAGGGAAGCTCAATTATTCTGGTCCCAAAAGACACTGACGGTGTCGAAATAGTTCGAAACTATCCGGTGTTGGGCGGCCATGGCATCCTCGAAGAGGATTTCGGCCACGCAGAGATCGTGTACGATAACGTCCGCGTCCCGGTTGCAAACACCATCGGCGAGGAGGGCGGCGGGTTTCGACTTGCGCAACTCCGACTCGGTGGGGGACGGCTGACCCACTGCATGCGGTATTGCGGTATGGCGGAGCGGTCGCTTGATGTCGCGAAGGCGTACATGGCTGAACGAGAGGCATTCGGTTCACCACTAAAAGACAAGCAAGCACTCCGCCATCGAATCGCGGATGCCGAGACAAAGCTTCACGTTGCTCGAACTGCGTCACGCCATGCCGCTCGGGAACTCGACAACAGTGACGCTCGGGTTGAGGTCGCGATGGCCAAGACGTTTACGGCGAATGTAACGAACGAGATCATCGACTTAGCAGTCCAATGCTGTGGCGGCAACGGTATCGCAAAAGACCTGCCACTCGCGCACTTCTATGAGGAGGTTCGGCCGTTCCGAATCTTCGATGGTGCCGATGAAGTCCATCGCCGAACCATTGCCAGAGATGCCTTCGAGGACCTCAAACCCGAAGAGGTCGAGCACGTCCTCCGATTCAACGAACCACGTCGATAGCAGACAGACCCCAACGGCGGTATCGTTCATGCCTCGTCTCTTTTTTCGGTTGACACCAATTCGTATCTGATCCACTCCGATGTTGGCGGCGTAGAAACTGAAACCAACCTGTGTCTGCCCCTGTATGTTCAGCTAAGAAATGTAAAATTTGATGGCAAAAATGTATATGTATGTTACCATGTAACAGTAACTCCGCGAATGACGATTCATGGCCCGGCCGCCGAACCGATGACACTAGTCTCGGCGTTTGACACGCTTGCTCGGTCACATGGTGACAAAACAGCAATCAGAACGGGCGATACGACGTTAACGTATACAGATTTAGACGAGCGCACAGCAAAACTCGCCAACATCTTCCGATCGCTCGGGCTTGACAGTCAGGATTCAGTAGGCATTCTGATGAAGAATCGTTCGGAGTTCATCGTCACACAAATTGCAGCAGCACGGGCAGGCATCATCGTTGTACCATTAAATAGCGCCATCGACAAGCATTCTATCGAGTCTATTCTAGAGGACGCGAACGTTCGAACTCTCGTCGTCGGGCCAACGATGTTCGATCTCGCCAAAGAGATCCAACAAACCAACCTCAAATCTCTCGATATAATTGGCATCAAAGACAAAGCAGACTTGCCGATCGGATTTCACGGGCTCGAAGAGCTGTTATCGAAGGCCGACACTGACCCACCAGACGTTACGGTCAGCCCAGAGGATACCGCTGCCATCCACTATACAGGTGGGACAACTGGACAGCCGAAGGGGACGCTCCACACGCACTATTCGGTGTTACTGAATATCTATGCACACATCCAAGAACTCGAATTACGCCCCAACGACCGGCAGTTGTTAGTCACGCCACTCGGACATTCAGCGGGGCGTTTTGCTCTTGCTGGACTCGTAAACGGTGCAACAGTCGTCCTGCGGGAGCGAGTCGACAGCGAATCGGTACTACAACTCATCGAGGAGGAATCGATTACGTGGACGTACCTCATCCCGACGATGATTTCAGACCTCCTCGAAGCCCCGTCGGTAGAGGATGCTGACGTTGAATCCCTTCAAACGCTCGTGTACGGTTCAGCCCCGATTACACCGTCTCGCCTCAAGGAAGGACTGGAGGTGTTCGGCGATATTTTCATCCAGTTCTACGGTTTGGCAGAGGTTCCGAACATCGCGACTATTCTTCCGAAAGCACACCATCGCCCACAGGATGAGGAATCGCTAAAATCAGCCGGATTCCCAGCCACCCTCGTCGAAATAGCGCTGTTTTCCGACGAGTTCGACTTCGATGGCCAGATCGGCGAGGTCGGTATCAAAGCCCCGTACGCGGTTGGCGAATATCTAGATGGAACGTCTACTCACGACAGCGATGGCTGGATTAAAACGGGTGATATCGGGAGAATCGACGATGAGGGCCGACTTATCCTTCTCGACCGGAAACAGGATATAATTATCACCGATGGAGAGCCGGTGTATTCGACGGAAGTAGAGGACGTGATTCAGCGACATCCCGATGTGCATCAAGTCGCCGTTATCGGTATTCCAGAATCAGCACATGAGAGAGTCCGAATGGACGACCTGACCGTGGAACAGTCCATCAAAGCAGTCATCGTTCCGGAGGGTGACGCAGAAATCACTCTCGAAGAGCTACAGGAATACTGTGGCGAACAGCTTTCGGAGCGGATAGTACCTGAATCACTAGACACGGTAGGAAAGCTCCCAGAGACAGCATACGGAAAAATCGACAAACGACTGCTGAAAGAGCCGTATTGGTGACTTTCGGCGATGGTGTCGTCCAGACTCCGCGTCGAGTTCCGTGTGGAACCAACCACAGAATTGGAGGTCATTCAATCAGCCACCGATAGCGACTCGGTCGAATTGGACAACGCCCTATATGCGGGCGACGGTCTGTGGTACCAGCATCTAACGGTGACGACCGACCTACCAGTGGGGAGTATTCGAAGCCACCTCTCGGATGGTGTCGTGACCGAACTGGTCGACCTCTCACCGGCCGAGGAGAGCGATTTGACATATTATATTCTGGCACTCATGGAGGAACCGGACCCCTTCGTCGTCTCGGAGGTTACCGAAGTCAAAAGCATTCCCCACCGAATTCGACTGGTAGATGGACAGTTGACTGTCACGGCCTCTGTTGAGGACTGGGAACATCTGAAGCGCGTCGCTGAACACCTCGAAACCAGTTACCGCGATTTCGAATTATTGAGCACCTCACAGACGGCTTGGACGGGGACACCGCTCGGGACGAATCAATTAAAGCACGCCGTCCGTGGAGAGGTAAGCGAATCGCAACTCGAACTACTAGCTGAGGCCTACCGAAACGGATATTTTGATGTCCCGCAAGCAGTGACGGCGAAGGAATTGGCCAGCATTCTCGGGACGAGTCAATCGACGTTGAGCGAAGCATTACGCAACGCACAGTATACGCTATTCGAGATCCTGTTCGGAGAACAATAGTTCACTACACCCGTTTTAAACTAGAGATATTAATCGGCGGGGTTCGGAGCCATGCTCATAATCATTCGTGTGAAACACGGTAGCGCATCGCACGGTAGACAATCACTGAGAGGAGATACGGAAGGGCAACATGGCAACAGAGAACAACCACAATCCAGAGCTTCTATCGCTGGACACCGGCGGCACGATGACAGATTCGTTCGCTGTGGACCAGCAAGGACGATATACGGTTGGGAAAGCACAGACTACACCAGACGACGAATCTCAAGGTGTCATTGATTCGTTCAACGACGCACTCGGCAAGTGGGGGACCTCGATTAAGGGCGGATCGGGGACGCTCCAGGGGACCGTGTATTCGGGAACCGCAATGCTGAATCGACTCCTCGAACGCGAGGGTGACGCCGAGATTGGGCTCATTACGAACCGGGGATTCGAGGACGCACACCGATTCGGGCGAGGAATTCAATCGTGGGCAGACCTCTCCTATGCAGGACGGCTCCATGCTCGCGAACACGAACATCCCGATCCGATCGTCCCACGGGAGAACATTAGAGGCGTACGAGGGAGAGTCCGCCTCGACGGGACTGAGATGGTACCGCTCAACGAGGGGGAGGCCAAGAAATCCATCGCGGACCTCCTCGACCGAGACGTAGACGTCATCTGCGTCACGCTGCTGTATTCGTACCAGAACCCGGAGCACGAACAGCGCCTCAAAGAAATCGCTGAAGACGTCAAGGCCGAACGCGGAGACGAGACACCGGTCTGGCTATCCAGCGACCAAAATCCCGTTCGAGGAGAGCTGCCACGGCTCAATAGTCTTGTACTCGAGGGATATGCTGTCGAACCCTCCCGTAAACAGTTATACAACATCGAGGACGCACTTGAACAGCGCGGCTACGAGGCGCCGTTCAGGGTACTCACGTCCTCCGGCGGGACCGTCGCTCCGGACCACGACTGGCTCGTTGAGACGATGATTTCGGGGCCGATTGGTGGAATATTCGGTGGTGAGTACCTCGCAGATCACCTCGACGTTGACAACCTCGTCTGTTCGGACGTCGGCGGCACGAGCTTCGACGTTGGCCTCATCACAGAAGGCCACTACCCGACGCGATGGGACCAGTCGCTTGCGAAATTCATGGTCAACATCCCGATGGCAGCGATGGATACGATCGGGTCTGGCACTGGGTCGTACGTTCGCGTCGACCGAGCCTCAAATAGACTCGAGGTTGGTCCCGATAGTGCTGGATATCTTGTCGGAGTGTCAAACGAGGACTCCGGTCTCGAAACGCCGACAGTAACCGACTGTACGGCGATGTTGGGCTATATCAACCCGGACTACTTCCTCGGCGGTGATATTCCGCTGAACGTTGATCGGGCAGAGGAGTACATCGAGGACCAGATCGCCGAACCCCTCAATCAAGATCCAGTCGAAACTGCCCGCGGTGTCCTCGATATCGTCGAACGTAACATGACGAACGAACTCCGGGGAATGATTCTCGGCCTTGGCTACTCCCCAGAGAACTACACGCTTGCCTCCTATGGTGGTGGTGGTCCGCTCCACGCCGCGGGATACACACGCGACGTTGATTTCCAAGACGTGTTGATTCCGGAGTGGGCGGCTGCGTTCTCTGCCTTCGGGTGTGCGACTGCTGATTACTCGTATCGATACGACCGATCGCTGGATCTCGTTATCCAGCCTGATATGAGTAATGCCGAGCAAGCCGCTGAAGCGCTTACAGACACATTCTTGGGCCTGAAAGAACAGGCTATCGAAGCCTTCGAGCGGGACGACATCGACATTGAGAAGACCGATTTCAAGCCGGGCGTCCGGATGCAGTACGCCGGGATGTTAGACGACATCGAGATCTCCATCCCCGATGAGATGTGGGACGGCGAGATTGCGGCAGAAGACATCGAACTGCTCATCGACAAATACGAAGAGGAATTCGCGAAGGTGTTCAAGCGCGCTGCCAAGAGCCCAGAGTTGGGATATATGATTACCGTTGCTGTCGGCACGGGTATCGCCCCGTCGCCGAAACCGTCGATTCCTGACGAGGACCTCGTCAGCGCTGACGACCCACCCAACGAGGCGTACAAGGACGGACGCGAGATTTACTGGGACGGTGAGTGGCACGATGCGTCTATCCTCGAAATGGAGCACATCCAGCCCGGCAATACCGTCACCGGCCCGGCCGTCATCGAAGCGCCGGCCACGACGATCCTCGTGCCACCCGGTTTCGAAGCACCGCTCGACAACAACCGAATCTACCACCTCACAAAGCAATGAGTCAGGAACCAGAGACAACACAGGGAATCGCATCCGACGAATACGATCGCGTCGAGCCGCCAATCGGGTGGGACGGCCAAACCCTACAGGAGATGCTCGACGAAAGCGAGCAGTTGCTGGAAGACACCGGTCGGTATCACGGCCGCGAGCGGCTCGAAATGAAAGAGGACGAGCCGTTCCAGTACGAGCGGATGTTCTCGAGACTACGCGGGGCCCTCGTGAACGCTCGGGAAACTGCGCTCCATATCAGTGCGTCTGCTATCGTCCGCGAAATCGGTGAACTCGCGTTCCAGCTCTACACCCCTGAAGGCGACTGTATCGCCACCTCGACCGGTATCATCGTCCACGTTCACACGGGGAGTCTCGCGATCAAGTACATGATCGAGGAGGGGTACGAGCACGGGCGGACGATTCAACCCGGGGATATTTTCTGCAACAACGACAACGATCTCGGCAACGTCCACACGGCGGACGTTCACACACTTATCCCGATATTTTACGATGACGAGTTGATTGCGTGGGCGGACGGTGTCACCCACGAGGTCGACATCGGTGGTTCGACCCGAGGTCACGACCAACTGGCCAGCACGACCCGTTACGAAGACGGCTTGTACGCAACGTGTGAGAAGATCGGCGAAAACGACGAGGTCTACCAAGACTGGCGCGATCGGGCCGAACGCGGCACCCGGACGCCGATGTTCTGGGACCTCGACGAGAAGTGCCGGGTTGCGGGCGCTCACATGATTCGTGAGGCGCTCACCGATCTGGTCGATGAAGTCGGCGTCGAGAGATACAAAGAGTTCACCCGCGAGGCAATCGAGGAAGGCCGCCAGACACTAGAGTCTCGCGTTCAAGAGCGGCTCTTCCCAGGTACCTACCGCGATGCGAGTTTCATGCCAGTGCCGTTCAAGCAGGAAGGCTGGAACCCGGTCTCGCAGAAAGATATGCTCAACCATCTTCCCGTGGAGATGGAAGTCGGCGGCGACGGTGGACTCTCATTGGATATGACGGGTGCGAGTCCTCCTGGACCACACCCATACAACTGTTCTGAAGGATCGATGCAGGGAGGTCTCTGGGTGTCACTAACCCAGTGTCTACTGCACGATGGGAAGGTCAACGACGGATCGTACTTCGCGGTGGACGCGAACTTCCCGGAAGGAAGCGTGGTCAATCCACAGGATCCGAGCCTCTCGTATCACACCGCCTGGGGATCGATCATGCCGACGTATCAGGCAGTCTGGAAGAACATCTCAAGGGCGTTCTTCGCACGCGGGTTCCGTGAAGAGGTCAACACCGGCTACAGTGAGTCCGGTGATACGATGCAGGGCGGCGGATTCAACGAGGTGACAGACGAGTACTTCCCCATCGCTCCGTTCGACCTGTCGTGTCAGGGGATGGGTGCAAGCGCCTCACGGGACGGGCTCGATTACGCCTACACGATGTGGAATCCCGAGACGGACATGGGCGACATCGAGGAATGGGAACTCATCGAGCAGGGACTCCCGTTCCTCAGCCGCCACATAAAGCCCAACACCGCCGGCCACGGGAAATACCGCGGTGGGTCGGGCTGGGAGACACTCCGCGTCGTCGACCGGAGCTACGACATGTCGCTTTACAAGCACGTCCGCCCAGGGGTGACAAACAGTACCTCTGGGATGCACGGTGGGTATCCACAGGCAACGAACTACTCAGTCAGAGTCCATAACACGGATCTCGAAGAGCAGTTCGAGGATGCTGAATACCCGATAAGCGACAAGGTTCCCGGAGACCTCGAGGAAGATGTCGACGGGGACGTCGTTCGGACCGAACGCGGGATTTACTTCCCGACTACGTTCGAGAATCACGACCTCGTTTATTACCACATGGGCGGTGGCCCAGGATACGGGGACCCTCTTGACCGGCCCTTCGATCTCCTCAAGGAAGACCTTGAAAAGGAGATTTACACGCCGGATATCGTCGAGAACGTCTACGGCGTCGTCGGTAATCTTGACGAAGAGGAACGCGAGTTCGAAATCGACCACGACGCGACCGAAGAACGCCGAGAGGAGATCAGAGAGCAGCGCCGCGAGGAATCTCAGTCGGTTCGGTCGTTCATCGACGAGGAACGCGAACGACTCGTGGAGGGTGACCTGAGCGACCCCGCTCGCCGGATGTACAGCGGGGTCTTCGATCGTGGCGACGACTGGTGCGACGACTTCCGTGAGTTCTGGGACCTGCCTGAGAACTTCGAAATCAATATGGGGTGATACACGATGTCGACCGACAAATCACAAATCGAGAAGCTGATCGATGGAACGCTACCGTGGCCAGAACTCCGCGACGATGTCCTTCCAGACCCGAAGGACCCCGAGCGATTTGAGACCACAATCGAGATTCTACAGGAGCGGGTCGATTGGGACGACCGAATACTCGTTCCCCTCAACGACCACTTGTACGTGGTTGCAGGCGATGACGGACGGACGGTCAAAGCCGAATGTGGTCACGAGCTCTGTAGTGCAGATGAGAACTGGAAACTGGAGTGTGACATCCGTGCCCGCGAAGAACAGGAGGAAACCGCCGAGCTGTATCCCGAATTGATGACTCCGGACCCCGACTGGACGTTCCAGATTCGGGAATACTTCTGTCCAGAGTGTTACTCACTGCTCGACGTCGAAGCCGTTCCAGCCGGATATCCGATCTTACAGAAGTTCGAGCCGGATATCGACACGTTCTACGAAGAGTGGCTTGACCAACCCGTTCCAGACGGGCAGTAGCGGAGGTCAGTTTCTAACCACCGATTTTCGATACGATTCCATGATTGAAACAGACGCACATGCACGGACGCTAAAGTCGGTCTTCGAAAAGAGCCTCCGCAAGTACGCCGATCGGGTTGCAGTCCAGTTCGAGGACGAATCGCTCACCTATGCCGAACTGGATGCTAGGGCGAACGCCTTCGCCCACGCGCTCGCCGACCACGATGTCGGCCCCAACGACCGGGTCGCATTGATGCTGACGAACCGGGTTGAGTACCTGATTGCCGATCTTGGTGTCATCAAAGCCGGTGCCACGAAGGTCCCACTCAATGATCAACTGACTGCGGCAGAGTTCGAGTACATGCTTAACGACTCCCATGCGGGGACTGTCGTGTGTGGGCCAGCATTCGTCGATACCGTCGACGACCTGCGGTCCTCGCTTGACGACGTCGAGACGTTCGTCGGGGTGTCGGATGAGGAATCACTCCCCGAGAGTTTTGTGCCGTTCGAGGAGTTCACAGGAGAGGCGTCTGCCCCACCTGAAACGGTAGTTGAACCGTCCGATTTCGTGGGGCACTACTACACTGGTGGAACGACAGGGAAGCCGAAAGGCGTCCTTCATACCCACGAGAACATGACGGTAAACGCGTACTCCCATATTATTGAGCTCGGGATTACCGCCGACGACACGATGTTGCTGATGACGCCGCTTCCTCACTCCGCAGGCGCATTCCTCTGGGCGGGTCTCCTTGCTGGCGCCACAGTTGTCGTCCGCAATGGATTCGACATCGATATCGCTCTCTCGACAATTGAAAATGAATCCATAACGTGGACGTTCATGGTTCCGACCATGATTTATCGGGTCTTGGATTCGCCACAGCTGTCAGACCACGATACGTCATCTCTAGATACGCTCGTCTACGGTGCCGCACCGATGACGCCAGCCCGGTTGCGTGAGGGACTTGACGCATTCGGACCGGTATTTCTGCAGTTCTACGGGCAGACCGAGGTTCCAAATCTGATAACGACCTTCGGCAAACAGGAGCATCAGATTGCTGTGGAACGGGACCTGAACGAACGGCTCTCATCTGCGGGCCAGGCCTGTCTCATGAGTGACGTGAAAATCGTCGACGTAGAGACTGGTGAGGACCTTCCTCCCGGCGAAGAGGGTGAAGTTCTGGCCACCGCACCGTACACAATGGAGAGGTACTACGAACGGCCCGAAGCCACCGAAGAGACAGTTACCGATGGTTGGGTACGTACCGGTGATATCGGCCGAATCGACGAGGACGGATATGTGTACCTCCTCGACCGTGCGAGTGATATGATAATTACTGGTGGGATGAACGTCTATTCCACAGAGGTCGAAGAGGCACTCGGCGAACACGACGGTATCAAGGAAGTCGCCGTAATCGGTATCCCCGACGAGGAGTGGGGTGAAATCGTTACCGCGATTTGTGTTCGACGAGATGAGGCTACCCTCACCGCGTCGGATATCTTCTCGTTCGCGGATGAGCAGTTAGCCGACTACAAGAAGCCGAAGCGCGTCGAATTCGTCAACGAGATTCCAAAGACACCGTACGGAAAAATGGATAAAAAGGCACTTCGCGACGAATACTGGGAAGACGAGGATCGCGAAATCAGCTAAACGCTGTATTTTTAATTTGATGGCTCTGTTGAAACCCTCAACAAGTGATAGGTTTCAGGCGCAGTGCTGCATACAGGGCGCATAGCCACCAGCTCAAGATCCAATATCATAGACTCAAACTGCCAAGTACAGGCAAGACACTTAGTTCTCGGGAGACCATCGCGAATATGGATCGCCGCCAGTTCCTCATGGGGACAACTGGTGTAGTGGCCAGCTGTGCCGGTTGCTCGGATTTCTCCTCTCAGTCGGTACCGCTCAACCTTGCCGTGTTCAACCACTCTGAAAGCTGGTACAGGGTCGAGTTCGAACTGTTTCGGACCGACGGGAATCAGTCTGCACCGGAGCAAGCGAGGGTGTACTTCGAACGGATAGACATTGAGCCACGGCAGGAGGACGCGAGCGGCCCGTCGATGACACTACGAGAGGCCGTTGCCGAGTCCAGACCCTACGTCGTCCGGTACAGGGCGTGGAGGGAGTTCGGTTCTGCAAAGTACCCGGGCGTTTTCGACAAAGGCCACATCCACTTCTTCCCGCCGGATGACGACGGCCCCAGTGATGCCGTCGTATTCCGCATCTACCCCGAAAGGGGGATGGAACGAGACTGACGGTCTCGCACACCCACTGCGAGCCCAATTCTGTAGGTGCCACCTGAAAGAAACGAAGACATCGCGGTGAAAACACTCTCCGTATGTAGCACGCCAGTTTTGACACAAGGTCGGTAGGTTGGTGCTCTATGTCGGTAAGCGGGTCATCTGTATTAACCGGGACTGGGGGCAATGTATCATCTACTGAGGATTTCAACAGCGCCAATTTGATATAAATTGGCGACAGCTATCACAGCGTCAAACTCCGAGGCATTCATTCGGTTCTGCCTGTAGAAAAGCGTTAAACCCTTTTTGTGAGCCATTTACCAAAATCAAGTTGCGACCCACCACAGCCGGCTAGCGATTCGAATGGTCGGTAGGAGTTTAGCTGAAAGTAGGCGCTAAGCCCCCTTCCTCAGCGAGCGCCGACCGAACGGGAGGCGCGAGCAGGGAGGGGATACAGCGCCGCATAGTTCTCATACACAATTCTGTGGCAGGCCCACAGGCCCACGCAATCGCAACGTTTTTGTGCATATAGTGAATACTATGCATACGGTGAAGCGGACCACAATCACGCTCCGAGAAGACCAACACGAGTGGATTCAGGACAATCACCTGAACCTCTCGTCGTTTATCCGCGAGTGTCTCGACGAGCACATTGAGGAACACGGGTAGCCGTGTACTACGCCTACAAGTACCGTCTCAAGCCGTCCGATGCCCACCGAGAGGAGTTGGACCGCCACCGAGACATTTGTAGGCAACTCTACAATCACGCGCTCTACCGCTTCAACCAAATCCCCGAGGACGCAGGCACGCTCAATCAGCGTGTTCGGTCCATCCGAGACGAACTTCCCAGTCTCAAAGACTGGTGGGATGGCCTCTCCGACGTGTACTCGACAGTCCTACAAACGACTGTCATGCGAATTGAGCAGAACGTCAAGTCCCTCGGGGAACTCAAGAATAACGGCTACGGCGTCGGTCACCTCAAGTGGAAGCCGCCACGGGAGTTCCGAAGTTTCACGTACAGCCAGTGTGGCTTCAAGCTCGACAAGAAGGGCGGTCAGACTGTCCTGTCACTCTCGAAACTCGCGGACATACCAATTCGGCTTCACCGCGCCATCCCCGACGACGACACCGTGAAACAGGTCACGGTCAAGAAGGAACCGACGGGCGAGTGGTTCGCCACGTTCGGCATCGAACTGGACCGTGACCCGCCCGAACCGCCCGAGAATCCCGAGCGGTGCGTCGGAATCGACGTGGGGATTCTCAAGTACGCTCACGATACGGACGGTCACGCCGTCGGGTCGCTCGACCTCTCCGCCGAACGGGAGCGGCTGGAACGTGAACAGCGGTCCCTCTCGCGGAAACAGCACGGGTCGAACAACTACGAGAAGCAACGGCGGCGGGTCGCAGAGTGTCACGCCAACCTCCGACGGAAGCGGCGCGACTTCTTGCACAAGCTCTCGAACTACTACGCTCGGGAGTACGACCTCGTGGCGGTCGAAGACCTGAACGTGAAGGGGATGCTCGAATCGACGTCGAACAGCCGCAACACGGCGTCAGCGGCATGGCGAACGTTCCTCTCACTACTTGAGTACAAGTGCGAGCGGGAGGGGACGCACTTCGTGGCGGTCAACCCGAGAGGGACGACCAAGGAGTGTGCGGCCTGTGGGACTTCGACGGAGAAGCCGTTGTGGGTCCGCGAACATTCCTGTCCCGCCTGCGGGTTTGAGGCAGACAGGGACGCGAACGCGGCGTGGAACATTCTTTCTCGCGGCCTCGAAGACGTAGGAGTGGGACACTCCGAATCAACGCCTGTGGAGACTGCGCTCCCTGTGGATACGTCAGTATCTGCAAAGCGCGTCGTGGAAGCAGGAAGCCCTACCCTCAACGAGCGAACCGCGCAAGCTGTGAGCGAGTAGGGTAGGGTAGTTCACAAAGCCATCTACAAGCCGATCGACCAACTGTAAAGTACTGAGCAGACGGGGCTTGAATCGTCTACATTGAGAGCACCGCGCTCGACGTCTACTAACAGTCAGTCGTCCAGCCCTTCCTGTTCGCGAAGTGACTGCCGGCGGACCTTTCCCGTCGTCGTCCGGGGGAGTTCCGCAACGAACTCGACTTCGCGAGGGTACTCGTACTTTGCCAGCCGGTCCTTGACGTGGGCCATTAACGTCTCACGGAGCTCGTTGCCGGGGTCGTACCCATCGGCGACCAGTACGAACGCCTTCGGGACCTCCCCGCGCTCCTCGTGGGGGACACCGATGACGGCGGCGTCCGTGACGGCGTCGTGGCTGGCCAGCGATTCTTCGATCTCCTCGGGGCCGATGCGGTAGCCCGAAGAGATGATGACATCGTCCTTTCGGGACTCGAAGTAGAAGTAGCCGTCCTCGTCGATCCGACCGAGGTCCTCAGTCAGCAACCACCCGTTCCGGACCTTGGTGTCGGTCTTTGCAGGCTCGTTCCAGTACTCCTTGAAGCAGACTGGGTCGCCCTCATATCTGACGGCGATCTCGCCGACCTGGTTCGGCTCGACTGTAGGCTCGCCGGTCTCCGGATCAACGATGGTAACTTCGTGACCCGGTGCGGCCAAGCCCATTGACCCAGTGCGCTGTTCTGCCAGCGACCCGTTTTCGACGACGGTCACGTTGGCCTCGGTCTGTCCGTACCCCTCGTGGACAGCGGCGCCGCTGAACGTTTCTGCCGCCCATTCCGCGACCGACTCGCCGAGCGTCTCGCCACCGCTTCCGATGACGCGCAGCGAGTCCACGTCGTATTCCTCGCTGGGTACCTGCATCATGAACTTGAGTGCCGTCGCCGGCGCGAACAGCATCGTGATGTCGTAGCGGTCCAGCAGGTCGAACGCCTTCGCCGGGTCGAACTCGCCGCCATGATACGCCAGTACCGGCCGCCCGTAGAACAGCGCCGGGAAGACGATGTTGAACAGCGAGGCGATCCAGGCCCACTCCGCCGGCGTCCAGAACCGCGTCTCGTCACCGAATTCGAAGTCGGCAACCGTCTGGATACCCGGGAGGTGCCCCAGCAACACACGGTGGGCATGCCGGACGCCCTTCGGATCGCCCGTCGTCCCAGAGGTGTAGATGAGCAGCGCGTCGTCCTCCGCAGGGGTGTCGACTGCTTCGTACTCGGCGTCCCGACCGGCCACGGCGTCGGCGTACGCCTGCTCGTCGCCTTCCGGTTGCCCGTCGACAACGAGTACCGACGCCAAATCGAGGTCATAGTCGTCACGAGCACGCCGGAGCGCACCGACGTTACTGCCGTCGACGATACAGGCGCTCGCGCCGGCGTCGGCCAGCCGATAGCCCAGCCCGTCCGGTCCGAACAGCGTCGACAGCGGTACCGAAACCGCACCAAGCTTCCAGGCCGCAACGTGGGCGATTGCTGTCTCGGGCTTCTGGGGCAGATTTACACCGATTCGGTCTCCGCGCTCAACGCCGCTGGCCGCCAGGTGGTTCGCCAACCTGCTCGCCGCGGCCTCGAATTCGGCGAACGTATACGTGTCCGTCGCACCAGACTCGTCCTCAACGAACAGAGCCGTCTGCTCAGGTGTCTCTTCGGCCCACCGATCGCAGACGTACGCGGCGATGTTGAACCGGTCCGGGACCTCCCACTCGAACCAGTCGCGTATCTCTTCGAAAGTCTCCCAATCGTGCTCGTGAAAATGGTACCTGTCCAGACGTTCAATTGTGGCCATGTGACACATAAACTAGTGGCCCAATCAAAATCGTTTTGTCTAGCGACCCTCTGAGCGCCGTCGATTCGTGATTCCAATCTGTCACATCTGATGCGTCCGAACGATCAGTCGTCGGGGGAACGCAGCAGCCCATTCAAAGCGGCTCCTCGCCCTCGATGATACGCTTTGCCCGGCGGGCCAGTTCGGGGACACCTTCCTCTAAGGCGGGATAGAGCGGATCGTCGGCGTCACCCGACAGATAGCGGTAGTACATCGCCTCGGAGGTAGTGACAACTTTGTAGCCAGCCAGTCCCCGGTAGAACCGCTCGTTGGTGAACGCTCTTCCGGTCCGGTCCTCATACCGGTCGACCAGTTCGCGCCGACTATGGTAGTCCGCATGCTCCATGAACTGGGGGACGAGTTCCTCGGGGAGACCGATATCGCGGTCGTCGGCGTTCCGCCAGAAGACCAGCATCCACCCCAGGTCCGCAAGCGGGTCTCCCAGCGTACTCAGTTCCCAGTCGAGAACTCCGGCGACCTCGGGCGGCGTCCCGGGCGCGAACATGAGGTTGTCAAGCTTATAATCGCCATGAACGAGAGCATGATCGGCCTCATTAGGGACGTTCTCGGCCAGCCAGTCGCCGACCTCACGGACGTGTGGTACCTTGCGGTCCTGCTCGGTCTTCTGGAGAATCCAGTCCAACTGCTCAGTGAAGTTCTCGACCTGCCGTTGAAGATAGCCTTCGGGATACCCGAACTCGCCCTCAGCCAGTCCGACCGCCTCATAATCCACCGCATGGATGGCCGCAAGTGTGTCCACTAAGCGCTCACCGACTGCGCGGCGGTGTTCCGGGGTAGCGAACCGGGCTGGTTCGCTGGTCCGCAGTACGTCCCCGTCAAGACGCTCCATCAACACGAAATCACTGCCGAGCACGTCGGAGTCATCGCAAGTCGCCACAACCTCCGGCACCGGCACCTCGCCGGCAACGGCGTCCATCACTCGGGCCTCCCGGAGTACGTCGTGGGCTCCCTCCGCGTGATCACCGACAGGCGGGCGCCGCAGAATTAGATCGCGGCCGTCCCACTCGACGAGCAGTGTCTCGTTTGAGAACCCGCCCTCATGGCGCTCGACGGCGAGGGACGCGTCCGGCGAACCACCGAGTTCCTCATGACAGAACGCTTCCAACGCGTCCGCAGAGACGAGATCATCGGCGTCAGTCATGGTGCAACGCCCCCTGAAAATGGATCAAAGAGTTCCTCGATCAGCATCGTGGTGGCACGTCACTCCCCTGCATTATAGCGGTTCGGGCGACTGTCGCGAGCGACCGTGTGAACCGCCTCGGGGGCAAGCCCCGAGGCACTCGGTCTGTTTCGCCTGTAGATTCTATCCTCGAAGAAGGATAGCATTCGTTGCTGAGTTTTAACCAACATCTGGGCCGATCACTCTGGGCTTGTTGGTTAACGCAAGTGACGAACTACGGAAATCATTCCGGAAGGAAGGGGGAACACGAACAATAGAAGAGAAGACGCCATCGTCCGTGTCCTCGACTCGTTTCCAGAAACGCGGAAACGACACGCCGTAGCTTATCGGACATTCGGCTGTTCTGTAGGGTATAGGAGGGAATGATTATCAAATGCCATTCACGGTTGATTTTTTCGATGATGGCCGCATTCTAGAGTGGGAAGCAACCGCCGGCGGCGCCGTCGCAACAGAACGCGATAACTACACACCGCGCTTCTACGTCGCCGCTCGCGACCCAGAGACCGACCTCGACCTCACGACACTCCAGTCGGTGTACGATCAGCACCCGGACGTCGTCACGACCGAAATGGTTGCGCGACGGCCGGGCTTTCGACGGGACGAGGAACCAGTCCTCGCCGTCGACGTCGCCCACATCGACCGCGTCACCCCACTCGCCCGGCAGGCACGCCAGCTGTCGGAGTATCCAGTCGGGGATCTCGCCTGTTTCAACGTCGACTTCTCGCGAGAGTTCCGGTACTGTCTGGAGACCGGCGTCAATCCGACGCCGGCGAGCGAGCTGTCGACGCTCCGGCTCAGCGTCCCGGTGACCGAAACGAGTAACGACACCTATGGAGAGCTGTCCGTCGCCGGCAACACCGTCACTGGCTCGCCTCCGGACATTCTGTCGGCCGTCCAAGGGGCGATCGACACACACGATCCGGACGTCCTGGTCTGTTCGACGAGCGAAATCGTCCCGACCCTCCACGAAATGGCAACTGACGCCGGCGTCGACGACTTCTCACTGAGTCGGTGGCCGGACATCGACTATCAGCAGCTCGCGAGCCGGTCGACGTACTCGAGCTACGGTCGCGTCGGTCACTCGCCGGCACGTTACAACGTGCCCGGCCGGGCGATCATCGACAAGTCGAACACGTTCTTCTACGGGGAGACGAACCTCGACGGCGTCCTCGACCTCGTGTCGCGCTCGAAAAAGCCCGTCCAGGAGCTTGCGTGGGCGTCGATCGGGAACGTGCTCACCGCCATCCAGATCTGCGAGGCCCACGGCCGCGGCGTCCTCGTCCCGTGGACCTCCTGGCGCCACGAGTTCTACAAGCCGATGGGGACGCTCCACGACGCCGACCGTGGCGGCTTCATCTTCGCTCCCGAGGTCGGTCTCCACGAGAACGTCCACGAACTCGATTTCTCCTCGTTGTACCCGAACATCATCTGTACCCGGAACGTCTCACCGGACG
Source organism: Natronomonas sp. CBA1123 (assembly GCF_009741925.1). Classification (GTDB taxonomy): domain Archaea; phylum Halobacteriota; class Halobacteria; order Halobacteriales; family Haloarculaceae; genus Natronomonas. The sequence goes on along the minus strand of NZ_WPCC01000002.1, from coordinate 164,061 downwards.
TCATCCGGTGTGACTGCCACAGCGACCGCGACGACGTCCCCGGCCTCGGATACTCGATCTGCGACGACCGGGGCTACCTCGTCGACGTGCTCCAGCCGATCATCGACGCTCGCGACGAGATCAAGGCGGCCATCCGTCGCGAGCATGAGCGGGACGACCCCAATGAGGACCGACTCGCGGAACTCGAGGGACGGTCGGGAGCGCTAAAATGGATCCTCGTCGCCTGCTTCGGCTATCAGGGGTTCAGCAACGCGAAGTTTGGCCGCATCGAGTGCCACGAGGCGATTAACGCGTTCGCCCGTGAGATTCTGCTGGCGGCGAAACAGCGGCTGGAAGCTGGCGGCTGGCGCGTCGTCCACGGCATCGTCGACTCAATCTGGGTGACCCCGGACCCTGACATCGACAACGATGACCGTGAAGAACTCGAGGCACTCGCGACGGAGGTCACGGAACGCGTCGAGATTCGGCTCGAACACGAGGCCCACTACGACTGGGTGGCGTTCGTCCCGCAGCGCGAGAGCGACGCCGGCGCGTTGACGAAGTATTTCGGGAAGGTCGCCGGCGACGACGACTTCAAGATCAGAGGTATTGAAGCCCGACAGCGTTCGACCCCGCCGTTCATCGAGGACGTCCAGCGGGACTGTCTCGACCAGCTCGATGCCACGCGGTCACCGGACGCGGTGATCGGACGGCTCGAACGAGCAATCGATGAACTGCAGGCGGGCAACGTAGCAGTAGAACGGCTCGTCGAGCGGAATCGTGTCTCCAAACCGCTGGAGGGCTACTCACAGAATACCCAGAATGTGGCCGCCTTGAAGCGAGCCCGCGAGCAGGACCTGGCAGTCCACCCGGGCCAGGATATCGAGTATGTGGTCGTCGACGACGAGAAATCCTCGCGAGACCGGGTCGCCCTCGCCCACGAAGCGATCGAGACCTACGACGCCTCCTACTACGAGAGGCAGCTGGTCAGAGCGGTCGAGAGCGTGCTTTCACCGCTCGGGTGGGACCGGTCCGACATTCGTCGAGAGCTCTCCGGTGAGAGGGACGCCGTTTTGAGCTCGTTCGGAGCCTCGAACGAATTGTCGTAGTGGACCTCACCTCAGATTTCCGTCGTTTCGATCCAACCCCACGTTTCCGACGTTCCTTGTCCGATATCAGCCGGGAAGTTCCGTAATTCGGTGGAATTGGATGGCTGACAATATGGCGTGAGTTTCGTCGGGGTTTCCGGTCCATAGTGCACACCTGAAGTGTTGAAACGTAGTCAGTCACACAGACAGACGCCGCCTTCCCGGATCTGGCTTACTGCGAACTGATGGACAGCGCTGGCGAGGTCGGTCATTGCTTCCGCCTGCTCTTCGGTTGGACGCCCGCCGCCGTAATAACTCTCTGTCCGGTTCTCGCTGTAGAGGTCCTTCATCGCCTCTGCAGTCTCCCGCTCAAACAGCCCGATTTGGTGGGCACGCTCGTAGCTGAACTGATGGTCCTGAAAGTCCTGAAGCGTATCGTTCGTCATCGCAAGTGCGTACGCCTCGATTGACCGTTCAATTGCGCCGAAACAGATCTCGATGACGGCCGTGTAGTACCCGTCCTGTGACTGGAGCGTGTCAACGACCTCGAGGAGGCGGCACGCTTTCGTCAGCTGTGTCTTCCAGTCTTCGTCAGCACTAATCCCGTCCTCGAACGCTGTCTGACCGTGTCCGACCATCTCGAAAGCATCCTGTGCGCGGTCGAGTGCTGCGAGCACAGCGGTCGGGTCCGAGCCGTTACTCATCAGTGACTCCTTCCTCCAAGAGGAGGTTCTCGACGGTTTCGAAGTCACTCGTCTTGTAGACCGGAATCCCCGAAACGACGATCTCCCGGATGTCTTCGGTGTACGTCGGAATCGCCTGGACGGCCTCGACATCGATATCGTAGGCGTATCGGTCACCATCGAACTCCGTGTCTTCGAGATCACGGGCAATGGCGTTCGCTTCTCGTTGGCTTTCCGCCCGCCCAGACCGGGTTAGCACCCAGAGATCGATATCGCTCCGCCGGTCAGCCTCGCCCCGAGCCACACTCCCATAGAGAATGATGCCGACCACATCGATGATGTTCTCACGAAGTTCCGTGACCGCAGCTTTGACCGGTTGGTGATACTCTGGCTGAGGAATGCGAAGGATCGGATCGTCCGGGATAGACAGGCGTTGTCTGTTGATCTGGACGAGTCGCTGGTTGCTTTCAGGCGATTCGATGACCAGGTCGTTAGCGCTGAGAACGTTTACTGCCCGTCGGACGGACTGGTGTGAGTGACCAATCTGTGTCGCGAGTTCTCGCAGTGAGAAGTCACTGAATCGGTGATTTGTTAAAAATAGAAGGACGTCACTCGTCGCCTTGTGTTTGAATAAATCCGGATCTGAAGGCGGTATTGAAAGAGAAATAGCTGTCCCAGACGAATTCGTACTATTCGTCTCACGGTCCATATGCCGTATCACGGACCACTACTATAAAAACCTTATATATGTACCGGGACCGACCTAAGTATTCATCTGCCAGCAACGGACGTGCGAAGAACGAGATGTGTCACCTCCGAACCTCACCACGTTTGGTCGCTGGGGCTAGAAAGTCCCACTCTCGGATGGCAAAACCCACAATTTCGATTCGCCGCTGGACCGGTTCCCACTCACGCGCAATCTCTCGGCGACGATCCTTTTCGGTGACATCGAGTCCCTGATCAGCGATCGTCCCGCGAAGTTGATTCGGTGATTCGACGTCGAACTCGTCCTTCCATCCTCGGACCCAATCATTCATTTTGGGAGCCGCTCGGTGAGGTATTCACCCGTCGAGAACTCGCGGAGACACGGGTGCCGGAGCTGTCGGCGTTCGCGAACATGAAGAATAATTAACCAACATAGGAGACATTTGGAGAAGTATTGTTGGTTAATCGCGGTTCTCATGAAGGCGCGTACTGAAGATTGCACGTATACCACTCCGTCCTTGATTAGAACAACAGACTAGGAAACAGTCAGTCCGTATACTGGCTATAAAAACACCTATATCAACAGAGATAGATTGTGTTACTACCGAGATGTCCCCGAAAGAGCTTCCCGATCGCGCGCCAGGGACATACGTCTCCTATCACCCAAATCCCTACTATTCGCCTGAGACGCTCCCTATAGAGCCAAAGCTTGAAATCACCGATCAGACACACGCTCTCGTAACTGATGCCGCACATCAGATCGGTCGTGTCGACGGCATCAGTTCAACCGTTGATTTCTCAACAGTACTCTATACTTCACTTATTCGGATTGAGGCTGTCGAATCCGCACGTATCGAAGGGGCAGATGTTGTATACCAAGACGTTGAAGCATATCACACCCAGAATCCCACGGTTGAAACAGACCCGACAGTCGAAAAAGACCTGAAAGAGGCACTCAACTACGAAAACGCGCTTACCCACGGGCTCGAGAAAGTCAAGAGTGGAGATGAAATAACGCTCTCGCTCATCAAACGCCTTCACTCGATGCTGCTTGAAGACGTCCGAAACGACGGAGACGTTGTCGGGGACTTCCGGGACCACATGGTTCATCTAACAAGTCCCCAGTCGGGAGAACGCCCGTTCGTTCCCCCACCGCCGGAAGCGCTCGACGCACTGATGCAGTCTCTTGAGGGATACGTCCGGATGGGCGGACAGTATCATCCACTCGTGGATGCTGCAATTATCCACTACTTTTTCGAGACAGTCCATCCGTTCTCGGACGGGAACGGTCGACTTGGCCGCCTCCTCATTATTCTCTATTTGACGAGCCAAGGGTATCTCGAGAGTCCGTACATCTACCCGAGCGCGTACTTCAACCGGCACAAAGTCGAATACGTTGAACGAATGCGGGCGGTCAGTGACGAGGGTGCGTGGAACGAATGGTTCCAATTTTTCCTCGAAGGGCTCCGAAGTCAAGCGGAAACATCGTACGACCGAACCCACCAGCTCCGTGAACTCCAGGAGCGCTACGAGAAGGAGTATCCGGGCAACACGAAAACGGATCAGTTTGCACGCCAGTTACTCCAGTATCCGTATTTTACGGCACCGGATCTCGTGGAGTATCTCGACGTCTCTCGTCGGACTGCCTACAAGGTCGTCGACAATCTCGAATCGGATGGCCTCATCGAGGAAGTGACCGGGAAAGAACGCGGAAAAGAGTACAAAGCCGTTGACGTGTTCAATATTCTCGAGTAAACTACCTCGGTGGCAGTCCTGAGACGTTCTGCCTGCTCTGTCGGAGAATGAGAGTTGAGATTAGATTGAATTTTGATTCAGCTTTGTCGGTGGTGGTTAACCAACATAACAGACGCAGTGAACAATTTTGTTGGTTAATGAATGTGGCGTTCGTTCGAATTGTCTGGCGGGGTGAATAGTGATCGAATCGTATCGTATTAGTGAGTATTTCCACGAAGAAGAGCAGACACGGGTATGGCGAGAAATCATTGTCGTACCCGAAGCCCCTACGAAAGGACACCGGGTTTCCGGTGAAATACCCGGAGCCAACTCTGTAACTCATGATGAACCAACAGTATTGGCAGTTTTATGCACCGTGGCTAATAGAGTCACGCCGATTTGGTGGCCCAAGGGACACACCACGTTTCCGGTGTATCGAGTCAAGAAGCCCGTTGGGTCAAGATGATAGTTTGAGACGTCCTAAGAATCGACTCCGACACACACACACACCACGTTTCCGGTGAAATGCCTATCAAAAGACGCTGTGCCTGCAGTATATCGCTGTGGTAGCGATTGTATAACTGTTCTTTCCTAGATGTACGTCTGACATAGTTTTATTACTATTACCTGAGTACCGACCACTGACTTCATCGTCAGCAAAGAATGAAGACGACAGCTGTCGTCTTCCAGCTTCAGTTGATCTAACCGACTCTTGCTACTTGCGGGCGTGAACATTCGCATTCGTCTGCTTTCTCTGGTTCTACAGTTTCTGTCCTAACACGAGTCCTGGAAACCTCTTCAGCTGGGATCTGCCAAGCCAATGGATGGACTCCGTCCATTGAACAGGCCGTAACATGCTCTGTTTGGTACTGAGTTGCGATTCTAACCGTCTTTCCGATACCTCGATACCCCTCTTTCATCTGGAGTAGATACACTCATAATTCGGGTTTCACCGGAAACCCGGTGTGTGTGTCTCGGGGGAAGCTTCAAGTCGTTTCACCGGAAACTCGGTGTCAACGAGTATGTCTCAGTCTGACGAACTATTCACCCGGGAAGATCCGATCTTTGTGAACAAGGAACTCTTAGAAATTAACCACCTCCCGGATGAGGGACGCATCGTTGGGCGGGACGACGAGATTAGTAAACTTGCGAATGCAGTGAATCCGGCTATCTTTGGCCAGAGTCCGAGCAACGTTCTCATTTACGGTAAGACGGGAACTGGGAAATCTTTGTGTGCGAAATACGTATCAACACGACTTGTCGAAACTGCTGCCGAGGAGAACGTTAACGCGAAGACTGCCTACGTTGACTGTGCACAAGATACAACTGAAACACAAGCTGTTCAAACCATCGCTAGCAAACTCAATGACCCTGACACGACTGGCGTTAACATCCCAGATAAGGGAATCAGTACCGCGACGTACTACAAGCGGCTCTGGAAAATTCTGGATGAGCAGCACGACGTTGCGTTAATTATCCTTGATGAAATCGACAAACTCGAGGACGACAGCATCCTGATGCAGCTCTCACGAGCGGGAGAAGCGGGGAAAATCGAGAGTTGTAAGATCGGCGTGATTGGGATCAGCAACAAGATTCGGTACAAAGACCGAATGGACGAGCGTGTTAAAAGTAGTCTCTGTGAGCGTGAGTTCGTCTTCCCACCATACGATGCCGGACAACTGAATGATATCATGGAAGCACGACGAGATGCCTTCCGTGACGGTGTTCTAGACGAGAGCGTGATTTCTCGCACTGCAGCACTGGCCGCTCGCGAACACGGGGATGCACGCAAGGCAATTGACATCCTCCGATACGCCGGCGAGATCGCACAATCCGAGGAGGCAGAAGTCGTCCGTGAGGAGTTCGTCGACCGGGCCCGTGACCAGGCAGAAACCGATCGGTTCCGTGAACTCATTCGAGGTTCGACACCCCACTCACGATACGTACTACAAGCATTGACAATCCTCTCGCTTAATTCGCCCGAAAAAGAGGGATTCAGAACAACTGCTATCTACGATTTATATGAGCAAATTTGCCGACAGGAGGGCTCCGAGGGACTTTCGTTGCGTCGGGTTCGTGACCTCCTGAAAGAACACGCGTTCTTGGATGTTACCGAGCAATCTCGATGCTCCGGTGGTAGTGCTGAAGGTAGCTACACTGAACATCAACTCCTTGAAGACCCGGAAGTCATCCAGAGTGTCCTCTCGGGAAGCCTTGATTCTGAGTGAATAGGTCTCGACTGTTGGCTTCATCCTACAACTTTTGTCTTGCTAGGCCAGTGTCTGCGGTACTTCCTTTTTGATACAATCTCCAGTTGTAACACTGGCTTCATTTTCACCGGAAACCCGGTGTGTATGGATCTCACCTCACTTTACGGTAGAATTGGAATAGATTCACACACAAACCCGTAAACAGCATTGCTAGCTCTATTCAAGATAACTTACACCGGAAACGTGGTGTCTCCCCTTCGTGTTTGCTGCGATGTATTTTACCGAACAACTGGTGTCCGCGGTCGAATTATGGCAATTTTCGCGTAGAGATTTTGGAGCGATAATCTAAGAATTGACTATGGATCGTTCACCGGAAATCTGGTGTGAATGAGAAACAGAGCTGACTAGGTACTCGCTGGTGAATTTCGAACGTCGGAGCCACGGTCCCGGTTCAGGGACGTCTCTTGAGTTCCAATTCGGTGAGCGTCCAGAGACGATTCTCGAAACGCTTCGTGAAGACTCTAGAATCGACATGGTTGCCTCATCTGAAGTTGAGTCAGTCGTCAACGCACAGATCCGCAACGAAACCTGACACGTAGCGAGCGGAAGCCCCCCGCTCAGGCGTGAGAGGATATCAAACGGACCGTCTCCATTGTCGCGGTTTTGTTTCGGCACACCCCTCTATCGATGTGTACAGTTTGGCTGTTATCGTGACACACGGTTGTTGAGTGAAAATCTGCGATTTCCAAATCACCTCAAGGGTCACCGAAACACCCCTCTATCGATATGTAAATTCCCTCAAAACACTCCGTATGTCTCGAAATCAGGGTTTCAGGGAACATCGATTGGTGGCTGTTCAACTGGAGATTGGTCGTTGGGTCGGGACACCCCTCTATCGATGTGTTCGTCCTCGGTAGTTGGCTTGGACACACCCCTCTATCGATGTGTTCTCAACTAGTCCAGTGTCTCGAATTCGCCGAAGATTCACATACTATCGCGGCGTCAACAGAGAGAATGGCGACGATTTGGCTCACAATTGCAAGTCCCACGACCGAGGCGGTCGTCAACCCGTTGCTTGCAGCCTGCGACGACCACTTCGTGCCGGATGAAATCCATCTACTCACGAATCCTGGTCTTGATCATGTAACGCCGACGTTGGTCTCGCTGCTCGAGGACGTCGTCGCGACCTACGACACAACAGCTACTGTCGATACGCACCGGCTAGAGGCTGAAACCGACTACGGAGCTATCGCCTCGTTTTTCGTCGACAGCATTGCGACCGGCACGACCGACGACACCGTTGCGATAGATATCACGCCGGGTCGGAAATTCATGTCGGCAATCGCGTTCCAAGCGGGCCTCAAGCACGGCGCCGATCACGTCTTTTACCTCCACCTTCAGTCGACGGCGTACGGCCGGTGCTATCCGGACATCCCGCGAACGAACGTTGACCTCGTCGATTTCACGGAGGTGGTCTAATGTACATCCAGCGTGACCACCTCGTCACTCTTCTCAACGCGCTCTATGACAGCGGTGTGTCCTCGATTCCGGTCAAACATCCCTGCGACGACATCGGCGAACTGCTCCGCATTGAGCTCGAAGCTGCAGGGCAAGCCACTGTCCGTTTCACAAAAGGCGCTGTGACCTATCGGGATGCTCGGGAAACAATCGAACTCGAATACGGTCCAAGAGCGTACAATGACTTGCCTGACGCGAACAGCTACGTCCGCGCTTTCGTTGGCAGTGGGTTGGTGTCCCCGGAAAACGCTGATGCGATTGCTGAGTTTGTACAGCAGCATGGCTACCCGGATCTTGAGGCGGGCCACGATCCGGTGATGATTGGGCTCGATACGAATCTGATGGGATTTCGACTCACCGAGGCACTCGATATCGATCCGGTTTCAGGGTCTCGCGATGGGGCCAATCGACGGCCGACGATGGGATATGCACTCTCGAAAGGCGTTAAGAAAGAACTCGATTGGTACTACAACCACTACGATACGGCGGATTTGACAGCGGCCTTCGGCGAGGAGTTTACTCGGTTACAGAACCAACCTGCAGGGAGCAACCGTGAGGGATTCTTGGGACTGTATGAGTTTCGCCGGTTGGCCTCACGCCGGCGAACAGACCTTGTTCCCGGAGAAGACGGCGACGTTGAGAAAGGCGACGCAGCGATTATTCAGGCCTATCGCGAGTACGATCAGGGTAATCGAAAGCGAGTGTTGCTCTTTAGCAACGACTATGCGTTCATCGACAACGCTCAGGACGTCGGTCTTCGGGCCCAACACGTCACCTTCCCGGTCGACTTACCTCGAAAAACGACAGTCCCGTGGCGGGGAGTGACGACGCTGCTGTACATTCTCGCGGTCCAATTCGGCGTCCTTCAGTTGCCGAAACTGACGCTCTACGGCGTCTGGGAGAATAAATCCGGAAAACACTGGCAGGACGAAGCGTTGTTCGTCGACAATCGGAGTCCCGTGGTCGGTGAGGCACTTGAACGGGCTGTCTCGATTGTTGAGCGGTTTGAAAACGTCTAATTCCGAAGAAATGGCATTCTAATCGGGGCTGACGGGTCCTTTGTATTTTGACCGGATTTTGTCGCCATCCCGCCACTGCCAGTAGTAGTAGCGATTGTCGTTGATTTCTTTGATCGTGATCGTCGCCTTTGTGGGCACTTCATCCGGCAAGTCGTCAGGTCGCGCTTTGACCTCGGAGTCGTCTGACTCCTCCTCGAGGCGCGTCTCACGTTCCTTGTGTTCAGCCAATGTCTCCGCGTAGTGGGCGACGTGCTGGAGTTGGTCTGGGGAGTATCCGTTGAGCGTGTCGACGAGGTCTGTCGGGAGCTCCGCGGGTGGGGTCGGTGGTTCGTAGGACATCAGCAGTCGCCTCGTGTTAACCAACATACCTCGCTATATACATAGAATTGTTGGTTAACGAATCTGCCATCGACTGCCAAGGACGCAATCGCTACATACTGTCCCCGCAGATACCATCGTGTCCCTGTCGGGACCGCCCAATAACGTATGCATGAATTTCGGTGGCGAGCTCGTACATCGCTTCAGCACGCGCTGCTGAGGCGAGCCCATCCTGATAGTATGTTTTTGCTCGATGGTCGCGCCAGAGATTTGCGAGATCAGCCGCTATCGATTCTCCGAACATACCAGCTGCCGCCGCCTCTCGGTAGACACCAGGATGCGTGCCGGGTAGATCGTCCGGCTGCATGGTGCCGCGTTCGAGGAGATATTTATAATTCGTCCATCGCCGCTTCTTGGCCGTGGAAACGTATTTTGAAAAGAACCCCTGACGCTGTGTTCGACGGAATCGACAATTACGCTATGGGAAATCCAACTCGCTTACACATAGTTTGACGGCCGTAAGGGGTGTCTCGCCGCTCGCTAAACTACTCGACAGCCCCCACGAAGCTCGTACTGAATCCACGACCACCTCGTTGGCGGACTGAAAGGGCGAGACGCGGCGGCGTTCATACAGTCGCTACGCGGGCGCTATCTGAGGTAACGAGGATATCCGGCGTCGCGACCGCCGCCGCGCCGAGGGCTTTCGATTGGTGTTCGCCGTCAGCAACTACCACACTGGGTAGATTAACAGCACCCACCCATTTCACCGCTGACACAATTGTTATCTAATTACACGCGAAACGTCTCGCTCTCGTAGCCACGCTTGCAAGCGTGAGTACGAGGGAGACAACTATGACAGGAGAAACCTTTCTGAGCGAGGAGTGGTGGGACGAGTACCGAGACGTCGTCGACGACGACCCGGAAATGACGCTGCAGGGCCGCGATGCGTTCGATGAGAATTTCGTGATCGCGGTCGGCGAGGAGAACCACCTCCTTGATTTCCACAACGGGGCGGTACAGGACGTTCGAACACCGGGGCTGGACGATTCGTGGGCATTCACCATCGTCGGGGGACGAGAGGCATGGGAACACTTCGTCGAAGAGGTCCCACCAGCTCACCACAACGAACTGTTCGCCTCGTTCTACCGAACGGCAGTCAAGGGCGAAGAGGGATACTTCGACATCGTCGGCGACCACAAGGCGGTCTTCCAGAACTTCCGGTCGGTCCAGCGGGCGCTGGATTTGATGCGGACCACCGAGAACGGTGAAACGCCACGAACGGAAGGGACGAACCGGCCATCGGAACCAACCGATGAAATCACTGGCAAGTACGTCAACGTCGAGTTGGATGGGATCACACACCGGATCTACTACGAGACGAACGGTCCGGAAGATGGGATTCCACTGCTGTGTCAGCACACGGCTGGCTGTAACAACTCACAGTGGCGGCACATGCTCAACGACGACGAGATCACGGAGCACTTCCGTGTCATCGCATACGACCTCCCACAGCACGGGAAGTCGGTGCCTCCGTCGAGTGAGTCGTGGTGGGCCGATCAGTACGACCTCACCGGAGAGCGGTTCACCGAGACAATCGTCTCGATTGCCGACGCCCTCGAACTCGATGAGCCGGTCTTCATCGGTTCGAGTATGGGGGGGACGATTACGATGGAGCTTGCCGACTGGTATCCCGATCGATTCCGCGCGGTCATCGGCTTGGAAGCGGGTCTGTTCACGCCCGGCTTCTACATCGGGTGGCTTGCCCATCCGCATGTCAACGCGAACGATGTCAATTCGTATGCGACGTGGGGGCTGATGGCGCCACACTCCCCCGAATGGGCTCGGCGAGAGACGCTGTACAACTACGAACAGGGCGCCAATGGCGTTCTCAAGGGCGATCTCTACTACTATTCGGTGGAACACGATTACCGGGAGTCCGCCGACGATATCGACGCGACCCAGACGCGGATGTATCTCATGAACGGCGAGTACGATTACCTGACCAATCCGGACGACGCACGAGCGGCAGCAGAGGCGATTGGTGAGGGGGCGACGGCACACGAAATGAAGGCGATTGGGCACTTCCCGATGGCTGAAGGCCCGGAGCTGTTCCGGTCGTACATCAAGCCCGTGTTGGACGATATCCGTGGGGTTCGAGACGAACCATTACCTGATGTGTTCGCCCCCGAAGACTTTGGAGTCGAGGCGAATCGATAACTGCGCGTTGTTCTTTTAGAACCCTTGAGCACTGACTGAGCGCGTTGCAAGTAGCTGTTCGCGTCTCAGCTTTGGGGGTCCCTAATCTCCTCAACGAGCTTCCGAGCAGTGGTAGCTGACGACAGCCAAGTCCAAACGAACACAGACAGCAGCGTCGGGATTGTCGTCAGCAACGACTCGGTCGGCTTGATTCTCTCCACCGATCTAGTCGTCTTTCGTGATGTCAGCTATCGGCGTGAATTCCCTTCGACGTAATACTCCTCTTCAGAGAGATGACCGTACGGCATCGGGATGTCATCGGGCCACTCAGCCATCCCATTACCGCCATCTTGATGCCCGGCCATTCGACCAGCCGCTTCCAGCGTGTCGTTATAACGATCGATGGTTTCGTCGTCGAGCAGCATCCGCGCAGCGTATTCGCTCATTTCTTCCTCGTTATAGAGGGTGAGGATGAGGTCCGTGGTATCGCTGTCCATGCACGCTACAGAGTATTGGGTACGTATAGGTGTTCCGCGGTAGTGCTCACACTGTTACGGAAATCGAGTGTACTGTTCATATTACTACATCTATTTACCTTGTCGGAGGAGTAGACTATCCGATGCCCTCCAGAATCAAAGCCGTTGTTTTCAGTGAACCATCTGGAAGACGCCAGGCGGCCGTAATGTTTGCCAGCTCGCTCGCTATGTTGAGTATCTACATCTACTATGGTGTTCTACGCGATGGGTCCTCCATCAGTTCGCTTATTATGGCGGTTGGATTCGCTCTGTCTGGATTCGCTGAATCCCTTCCAACGGAGCGTCGACGGATAGCAGGTGGTTTGCGTGTCGCTGCGATTCTGTGGTTGACTGGTCTACTCTACCTCACTGTCTTCGCCCCCGAAGTGATCCTTGGGCCACGGTAGGAGAGCCGTCTACTGTGTCTAAGGAAGACGATTTCAACAGAGCCGATATTTCGAACGGACAGGAACACCGGACGAACGGAGAGATGTCCTGAAGGAGGGTCAGGAATCGAGGTACGCCGTACACTCATCGATCATCCGGTCTGCGAACGCCGTTGTCACTTCACCTTGCGGATTGGCAACGGCTTGGTGTTTGATCGTCGCCACGACCCAGGGAGAACAGTACGAGGTCTTCGACGGGTCACGACCGCGGATCCAGTCCGTCCCGATCTCGTAGTTCTCGGGGAGATTACTCGTCGTCAGGGCGGCACAGATGTACTCCTCGCCAGCATACGGAAGCGAGTCAGCGGCGAGGACGAGCCACAGCCGAGGGTTTGCGTTCTGCCTGAACGGATCTGGGGCCCAGAAGACATCGCCTCGCTGGAATGTGTTACTGCTCACGATCCTCGCGCGGGTCTACCGCATGCCCCATCCACGCATCATAGTCGAAGGTTTCCGACTCGTGACGCCCAGCAGCGGCCGCACTATGCTCAACTGCAGCATCGAGACTTCGCTCGTGGTCGCTAATCCGCCAGTACTGCCCACGGTGGTCGATGCGTCCCGATTCCCGGAGCCGAACGAGCGTCGGCCCGACGGAGCCACGTTTGACATCCGTACCGTCAGCAATCTCACTCTGGGTGAACGCCTGATCGGCGTTCGACCGCAGAAACGAGAGGATCGCCTCGGCGTTCGTCCCAGGAGCGGGTGCATCATCGTCTTCGGTAATCTCCTCGAAGCGATCTGCACTGATCGGCATGATGTATCGATATGTACTGATTGTACTAAGCCCTTCTCCACGACTGGCCAGTGGTTCGGCTGGCGCTACTCTTCCAGCACGTCGATATGCCGTTCTGCCGTCCGACTGATTCGTCCAAGCCGGTCCCGGACGACCGATGAATCGTCCGACTCCCAGGCGGCCAGATAGAACGCGGACCGACTTGAATCGCCCCGCACCCGTCGGGGGCGATACAAACTTCGCTAAGAAAGGCGAGGGCCTCGAGGCTTGACCCTCAGGTAGTTCACAATATCACTCGCCGCCATCGGCGACAGGGCGGCGGGTGGCGTCATAGTCTTCGGGGTCTCCGCCTAGATCGGCGGCTAAGTCTTCCCGAATTTCTTCACGGAGCTCCTCGAGCTTCTCAGTGGCCTCCTCGAGTTCTTCTTCAGTCACCGGCTGTTGATTCCGTGCCATGATTCAAACCGCTTGACGAATCCTTCGAGGTTCTTGGATAAATGGTCTTCGGCGCGATCAAGGGCAAGGCCGGCCGGCATTGGCGGCGCAACGTACTCGGTCCGGGCTTTCTCGCCGTCGCGATAGATGTCGATGTGGAGGCCTTCCTCAGTGACATCATGTCCGAAGTCGCTGACTGGGTCGTGGTCGTAGCGGACGACCTCACGCCAGCTGCTTTCGAGTCTGTACTCCAGCTGAACGACGAACCGGGTGACCTTCCCGCGGCTGTGGCTGAAGCCGATTCGAATCCGGAGCGAATCCGAGAGTGGCTTCGTGTATTCTCAGTCGTAGTCCCGCGGTGACTCAGCGCCCATATCGAACCTATTGAGGGCATTCATTAAAAGCGGCCCAACACACTTCTGCCGCCGCTGGATTTGGTGTTTCAATCCGACTCAGGGTCTCACATACAGCCCATTTCACGCATTATTCCTCACGGTCCCCGCGAGGATCGACTACGTGTTCCATCATGCATCGTAGTCGAAGGATTTCGAATCGTGACGCCCAGCAGCGGCCGTACTATGTTTTCTCCACGACTGGCCAGTGGTTCGGCTGGCTCTAGTCCTCTAGGACGTCGATAAGCCGCTCTGCCGTCCGGCTAATTCGTCCAAGTCGGTCCCGGACGACAGATGGGTCGTCCGATTCCCAAGCGGCCAGATAGAACGCGGACCCACTCGTGTCCAGCCCGACGTAGCGACCGACGACGTAGGCGACGCTCTCGGCTTCGACTTCTCGCTTCGCCCGTTCCGTCTCGTCGTCGACATCGCTGTGCAACAGAGCGTGGGCGTACTCGTGGATGAGCGTCCGAGCGAGGTCGGCCTCGTTCGGCCGATCACGCACCTTCACCTGTGGGTTCCCGTCTGGATGCTCTGGATACGTACAGACGCCGTTGGCTTCCGGATGCGGCCACGCCGAGTCGTCAACCACGTTGACCGCTACATCCAGCGCGGCAGCAGCGTCAGTGAGTTGGCTGACGAGCGTTCCGGCGTCGCCCGTCGCTTCCGTCTCCAGCTCTGGCAGGGGCTCACCGTCTGTCTGCGAGATATCGAAGACGGGCGCGGGATTGAAGCCGACGAGACCCCGCGACCACTCTTCGGGGTCGGTCTCGTCGTAATCACAGTCAATCTGCTCGTGGTATGATGGCGAATTCTCGCATTCGGGACACCGCTGGGCAATGATCGGCGCCCAAATCCAGATGGCTGACTCGCCCTCTGTGACGTGCCGATCGAACTCCTCCTGCCACGTCCGATACCCCGCGACGCGTGTCGCCTCCGGGCATTGCTGTTTGATGAGTAGCGTGTTTCGATACGTGTAATCGTGAAACTGGCTCTGGGCATCCAGCCACGCTTGGAACGCTTCGCTGGCCTGTGCGTCGTTGACGGCCGCGACGAGGTCCTCGACCCACGCTTCTATCGTGCTATGCATCTCCTCGGATCGTGTGTCGGACTCGGTGAACGAGACCGACGCATCACTGGTCGTAGCCATGGAAATCACCGAAACAACGGCTCGCGGACCGATTCGAATCGCCCCGCACCCGTCAGGGGCGATACAAATCTTGGCTTGGTCTATACGAACGCGACGGTTGACGAAAACGGGTGAATCTATCCGATGTCCGGGCTGTCGAACGCGACCGAAACCTCAACCGCCAATACGCCCAGTGAGGGTATCGGTCGATTTCGTTCCGCGAGAGACTCCCGGCCTCACGCTGGAGAGAATGTCACTGCTACAGCTGGTCATCTCGTGGCCATGAGTGAATAATTCCTTCACCATTTTCATAGCTTTCACGCCGAACACTCTTTACAGTGGCTGCCGTACCTTCACACAACGATGTCGATCGACCGAGATACCTTCGAGAACACGAGCGAGGAAGACCTCGCGGAGCTATCTGTCCCCGACCAGGTTCTGGGGTTTCTCGCCGCCAATGACGATCAGGCATTCAAGGCACGCGAAATCGCCTCCCAGATCGGCGTCGACGAGGGGCCGGTCAGCACCGCGCTCTCGCGGTTGAAGAACCGCGACCTTGTCGAACATAAGGCGACGTACTGGGCGGTGACCGACGACACCGAGCGGCTTGAGGAATACAGCGGCTACGAGCGGGCGACCGCCCTGTTCAACGAGCGGCTCGGGACCGAAGACAAGGAAGCGTGGCGCGAGCACGCCCCTGAGAAGCCACACCCGAGCGTTGAGGACGAACAGTGACCGAGGGGCCGCCAATCTTCGAGCGTGGTGATGTCGTCTACGGTGCTGATCCGTTCAAAGGTGAGGGCGACGCTCGGCCGTGGCTCATTCTCTCGAACCACGAGGGTCGCCCATTCCACGGTGAGCAGTACATCGCTCTGACGCTAACGTCGAAATCTTGGCTAGACGGGCTCATCGAGATTCCAGAGACGGGCTGGATTCGTGGTGGCACACCAGACGACAGCCGAATCGTTCCGTGGGCTGTCCAGTCGATTGCTCGCGAGGACATCGACTTCTGGCAGGGCCGTCTCGATGGGACGCTCGTCGAGGAAGCGGTCGCTGCACTCGTCGAAGAATTCCAGTAGCCGAGGCCGTCGAAAAGCGGTTAGGAAGACGCTTCCCGTAGCGAGACCCGTGTTACAGTAGAGATACACTACCTTTGCCCTTCAGTCCCGATCTCAGCATCGAATTGCTCGAAAAACGTCTCCATGAAATCCCACCGAGATGCGCCAAGCTCCTCACCCGGGGCCGTGTACAAGGCATTGAGTCGTGCTTTGGCCCACTCTTTCAGGACCGAGATATCCGGCCTGTCTGAAGACTCTATTTCGGTAACTGACGTATCGTCTATCACAGCGAATCCTTGGCCAGTACGGCCTGAC
Organism: Natronomonas sp. CBA1123; assembly: GCF_009741925.1. Taxonomy (GTDB): domain Archaea; phylum Halobacteriota; class Halobacteria; order Halobacteriales; family Haloarculaceae; genus Natronomonas. Next base: position 147,588 of record NZ_WPCC01000002.1, on the reverse strand, counting down.
CGTTCACCAACGATGCAGGCGAGTCGAACCAGTCCACGTGCTCCGACAGCATCCAGCTTGTCCGCGTCGAAGAGTAGCTTCGCTTCGATCGTTTCTGGTTCTGGCGAAGAGGCTCGGATACTGTGTGCCCGCAGACAGTGCTCGATTGCGTTGAGTTGATCGGTCGGCACTGACTCAGCGGCAAGGAGTTCGGCTGCTTCGTCTGCGGCCCACTCGCCGTGATGCTCGATTGCCCCTGTCCGCTCGCGTGGCCGGCCAATGTCATGTAACCAAGCTGCTGCCGACAGTACATCCCGGTCAACAGTCTCCTCACACTCGCCTGCTAAGCGAATCGCGACATCGTGAACCCGCTTCGCGTGGAAGCGATCATGCGCTGGCAGGGCATCTTCGTAGTACGGTGTGGACAGTTCTCGAGCAAGGGGACCTAATTCGTGTACCATTGGAGGGGAGCGGACGTTTTCTCGCAGTCGATGTAGTAGCTATGGAAATTTTTTGGTCGAAAATGAGGCGCTGGTGAAACCTTCAGTAGGCGACTGGCATCGAATACAGCAGAACATAGAGAACCTGTCGCTCATGCCGATAGAAATCTCGCACACGATGTTGTTCAGCGGGATTGGTCAGATTGGAAGGTGGCGTACGACTGACGGTAAGCGATTTCGAAGCTGAACAGTCAGTGGGCCACGGCAGTCGTCGATTTGCGTCATCTCTGCGTCAGTAAGGCTGAAATCAAAGACATTGAGATTCTGTTCGAGATGACTTTTACTGCTAGCTTTCGGGATTGCAACGACTCCTTCCTGTTGAATCAACCAGCGGAGCGCGACCTGTGCAGCGCTTTTGTCGTATTGTCGCCCGATACGTTCTAAGATTTCCTCTGACAGCACATCCCCTCGAGCCAAGGGGCTGTACGCAGTAAGTGCAAGCCCGTTAGCGGCGCAGTACTGCTGGAGTTCTGATTGGTCCGTATAGGGGTGATAGAGGACTTGATTTGCTACGATTGGGAGTTCCGAAATTCGTCGTGCGTCTTCGAGTTGTGACCGCGTAAAGTTGCTGACGCCGATACTCTTGACGACGCCCTCGTCGTGGAGTTCGGATAAGGCTTCGAGTGTCTCCTCAAGGGGAATACGAGGGTGTGGCCAATGGATGAGAACTAAATCGACGTAGTCGACACGGAGGTTGTCGAGGCTCTCATGAACTGATTCGAGCACGTCCTCATATCGAAGATTCGACCGCCACACTTTCGTCGTCAGGAAGATGCTCTCGCGGTCGATGTCGGCTTGAGCAATGCCGTCACCCACCGCTTGTTCGTTGTCGTACGCCTGTGCCGTGTCGATATGTCGGTATCCAGTATCTATAGCTGCTTCCACCGTTTTTGTACACTCTGTCCCGGTGTTCTGCCATGTTCCGAGACCGATTTTCGGAATTCGCACACCAGCAGTTTCGACGTATTCCATCTACGAACAGATGCAGCTGATAGCAAATAGTGCGTTTTGTATGGTGAAATCGGCACTTGAGTTTCGCGAGCTGAGTGGTAACACAGACGCTTGGCGACCCTCCCGAGAGCGCTCACTCTAAGGCACCAACAACTCACGGATAGCCGCCCAGACGTCATCCCCTACGACCAATCATTCGACGGAGACTATGCGCCAGTAGATACAAGCACCCGAATCCCAAGATGGAGGTGAAGAGAAAATCCGGATACGCTGGGCTATATACGAACACACCGATAGCCATCGTCAGGTACCGAGAAGACGGCTGTGTGGCGACGCTGATGATTCTCTTGGAGTTGAGGACGATGGGGACGAATCAGCTGGGGAGGGCATGGTTGTTCGGGGATGTCGATGGAGTCGTCTCCCTGCCGTTTGAAAAATTCACCGCAGGAGTGCGGTGCAGTAGTCTGTTTTGCAGAGGGGTTCCGTTATTGCTACTCACAGCCCCCTTCACTAGACACTATCATGCCGACGATGGATTACGGCGAGCAGGGGGAAGTGACCGTTGAACCCCATCGTGACCTCGGCAACGATACATACAGACGATAAGGCGCTCATCACTCGTCACGACCGCCGTATGTTGCTCTCGGATATCAGCACCGCCCGGCGTCAGAGGCTGATAGCTGTCTGGTAGAATTCACACCGAACACCGGGACCGTTGTGTGATTCTAATTAACACACAAACACTGGTTTGAGTCTTCCACAGTACTTACCCAAAGGCGAATGTAGCCATCGTATGAATCGACGGTATCTGATTGGGGGACTCGCTGCGGTCGTGGCTATCGCCGTGATTGGCTTTGCACTTGCTACGATTGGTCCAACTGGATCCAGCCCACTGGGTCCTGACCAACAGTATCCTGCGGGGGCGGACGCAAATCACATCAACTTCACGGCGCTTGACAGCACTGATACCAACGTCTCACACACGCCACGGGAACACTGGGATTCCTACGCAATAGAGTACGACGCGCCGCCCGAACGGCCAATCGTTGAGGGTGAGTACTACATCAACGCCGAAACGGGGGAAATTCTCGCCGAGCGCTGGTATGACGCCGAAGTCTATCGAAACGGGAGTATCTACGCATTCCTCCAACCCGCCGAGAGCATCCCGAACTCGCACCAACGAGAGGAGTTCGAATCGGACGAGTCGTTCGTTTATGACAACGACACTGATGCGTACTATCGCTATGATTCCAACTACGGTAGCCTCGCACCGACGAACATCGGCCGACATACCAACATACTTGAGGCGTACACGTGGGAAGCCATCAATACAACAACCCACCACGGCGTGCCCGTCATCACGTATCAGGTGACAGGCACGCAACCGAACGCATCGAATATATCCTCAGCCGGCGACGGAACCCTTCGAATCGGCCTCAACGATGGAATCATCTACGCCTTCGATATCACGCTTGAGGATGATGGAACTACCTACCAGTACACGTACAATGTCGGCCCAGCGCCGTTCCCGGAACACAACTGGGTTGAGACGGCCCGAGAACTCGCTGCTGAGAACACGACTGCAGAGAGCGATTGAAAACACGGGTTGAGTCTGGACTAGCTACGGAATAGTAGTGGAACCGACTCATTCCAACCGGCTCTGTTGAAACCCTATTAGTTCGACACCTCTCTTACTGAAACAGTCGTTACGTAGGAGTGCGTATTGACCGCTGGGATTCCTGCCAATCAGCACACCTGCTCAAGGAGTTGTGATGAGTACACAGCGCAAGTCAGTCGAAGCAGGACTCGCCATCCTCTACTGGTTCTCGAAAAAAGACAAAGCAAGAGAACCGACTACCACGAACCCAAGACCGAGAAGGCCCAGTATCATAGTGTTTCCACCGGGTGGAACTGAGTAATTGCTCTGTGCGCTGTAGTAGACCTGAACAACGAGCAGTAGAGAGATGATCATGAGCCACCGCCGTATGGAGAGTAGCGACGCTTCTGTATCCATGTTTGCAAATTTTTTTGAATATTATATAAAACCTGTTAGTTAGGAACCAAAACTACTAATCAACAATATTAGGCATCGGGCGACTGATGCATACACTCTCTGTATTGACCGCACCGAGGCAGAACTTGTCACCTTCTGATGATTTCAACAGAGCCTTCCAACCCTAATCAATCGGCTTTACCGTGTACCGATGAGCCACGCCGCATAATCGGCTCGTTACATTGGGGACATTCATGGTCGGACATCGACGCCCGACGGAGAGTCGTTGAAGTGGTCGTTACTGGTCAGCCGAATAGACCTCGGCCCACAGGTATGCAACGCCAATGAGGGCGTAGAGAAATCCGAAAGTTGCGAACGGGAGATTATCCTGCAGAACGCCCGACACAGTTTGTACGAGACCGAGACTGACCATCGCGATTCCAATCAGGGTTCGAAGCCGCTCTTTCTCCATCACTTCGAACTACAGGGAGCGATGGTGATAACGTTCGGTACGGACCATTCCGTCGTCGTACTCAGTCCCGCCGCCACCTGTGCCCACAGTCGGTACAGATGTACAATCCCGTCGGTGCTTCGTCACTCGAGTATTCCTTGATGTGGCCGGAGTAAAACCTGAGGACCAGTGATAGAAGCAATGCCCAATATCTTATAAACACCTGTCTATACGAAGGAATCGTCGTTAGTCCGTTCCCGACTGCCTCCCTGCATGCCTCAATCCGAGGGCAACCACTCCGGCTGTAACACCACGAGTCACCCGAATCAGACGGACAGACTCATCGAATGCTGTCTCGACAACGTAACCGTCGACGAGCACCGAGAACTCGCCGCCAGCGACACTGATGTCGAAATGCAGTATTGCCTCCAGCAATGTGGGATCTGCTATGCAACGCCCTTCCTCGTCGTCGACGGCGACGTAATCCAAGGGGTCAGCCATCGAGCGCTCATCGACAGCCTGCAGGAGGACAGCGCCCATGAGTGACCTGAACGTCCTCTTCGTCTCAATCGACAGTCTGCGGCGGGATATGTTAGGCGCCTACGGCACGCCATTCGACTGGGTTGCAGATCTCGACGTTGCGACGCCGAATCTGGATCGCTTCGCCGACCGCGCGATTACCTTCGACACCCACTACGCGGGGAGCCTCCCGTGCATGCCGGCGCGTCGGGAATGGGACACCGGCATCCAGGAGTTCCTGTGGCGCGGGTGGGGCCCACTCGAAGCCTACGACACAACGCTTGCCGAGAAGGCCCGAAATGCAGGGGTACTCACGAAGCTGCTTACAGACCACTTCCACCTCTTCCAGCACGGCTCCAGTGGCTACTACGAGGATTACCACGGCTTCGAGTTCGTTCGTGGCCACGAGGACGACCTCTGGAAGACCGCTCCGTACGACCCCGACCCCGATTTGCTTCGACAAGTCGGCTACGACCTTGACGGCGGGCGTAACGAATCTACCGCCGAGGTAACAGACGCCGCCGCCAACCCCAACCACGTCCTCGACGCGTACGATCTCCAGCACTATCGGCCGCGCTGGAAGTACGTCCGCAACGTCGCGAGATTCGACGACGACGATGAGACGGACTTCTTCGCAGCGAAAGTGTTCTCGCGAGCGGCTGAGTGGCTCGACGCCAATACCGAGTGGGCGCAGTGGCTGCTCCGTGTTGACGAATTCGACGTCCACGAACCCTTCCACTGTCCGGAGCCGTATGCCTCGATGTACACCGACGAGGACCCGCGAAATCCCGACCTTCCGGTGTGGCCGTACTATGGCCGCGTTGACCGTGGCCAAGCGGAGCTGACCGATCGTGAGCTAGCATTCGTCCGCTCACAGTTCGCCGGGAAGGTGACGATGGTCGACACCTGGCTCGGTGAACTTTTCGACGCGCTTGACCGCAACGACCTCTGGGAGGAGACAGCCGTCGTCATCACCGCAGACCACGGGTTCCTGTTAGGCGAACACGGCTGGGTCGGAAAGATGAGCCCCGACTTCGATCTCGTTGCGCGGACGCCGCTTTTCGTCTGGCATCCGGACAGTCCGCGGCTCGGCGAGACTGTTGAGGCGTTGACGTCGGCCGTCGACTTGCACGCGACGGTCCTTGAGCTATTGACCGGGAATGATGGCGACGCACCGCACAGCCGGAGTCTCCTGCCGCTTATCGAGGGAGAGACGGAACAACACCGCGAGATGGCGCTCTACGGTTGGTGGCACTCGGATATCAACGTCACTGACGGGACGCATACGTACATGGTGCCAATCCAAGAGGATGTGCCGTTGTACAACTACTCGACAACGCAGATGAGTGCCCAGAGCCCGTTCACACCGACGAGCGGCTACGACGATCCCGAAGCAGGTGCGTTCCTCCCGTACACAGATGTCCCGGTGTGGCGACAGCGGTACCCCTCCGCCTCGCTCCTTCGCGAGCCACGACTGTACGACACCGATGCCGATCCCGCCCAGTCACGGAACATCATCGATGAAGTGCCGGAAAGACAGTCGGAACTGGAGGACGTATTGCGAGAGGCCCTAGATGAGGTGGCTGCGCCTGATGAGGCCTACGAGCAGTACGGAGTGTCCCAATGAGCCGCAAAGCAGGATCCCACGTCGAATCCACGTGGGTACTGGTCTCCGAGCAGCGGTCGGTGAGCCGCCCGAGCGTTAATACAGTCTGGGGCTAATCAGAGGATATGCGGTTCGTCACGATTGTCTTCCGTCATCCAGACGGCTGGTTCCAATCGCTCGGTGGGGCCTTCGCTCAAGCGGACGACATCACACGCGTTGCGGTCCACTCCCAACAGTTAGTCGCCGACGGCCAGGCTATCTACCTGTACGAATTGGAAGGGGAAGCCGAAAAAGTACGGGAGGTCCTCGAAACGACGGACATCGCAACGAGCTACGATGTCGTCCAGAGCGGTGAGTCAGCGTTCGCATACATCCACTTCGAGCCATCGCCGATTATCAAGCGTCTCCTCGGAGCACCCGAACGGTATGGGCTCGTCATCGACGACCCGATTATCGTACAGGACGGCGGCCAGGTCGAAGTCACGCTGGTCGGTGAGGAGGACGATCTCCAAGAGGCGCTTCGGTCGACGCCCGATGAACTCTCGGCGACTATCACGCGTGTGGGCGATCACACGCCCAACCCCAACCAGCTGTTATTGAACTTGAGTCATCGCCAGCGCGAGGTCCTCAAGACGGCCTACGCCCTCGGGTATTACCGGCAGCCGCGCGAGGCGACTTATGGTGATATTGCCGCAGAACTGGACTGCTCACCGACGAACGCGGGCGAAATCCTTCGTCGAATCGAGAACCAAATTGTCGGAGAACTGCTTGCCAGTCACACCGAGACGAATCCAATCCCCGGAGACTGACGATCACTGCGTTCGTCGCCAGCTCAGTTTCGTTGCTCTGATACCGCCGATACTTCCGATATCCTATTTCTACGCCCTGTTATCGACCGGATCCGTCACGAGAAAATTCAGTGGATCAGTTTACCCCTACTTAAATACCTGTCTATAGAAAGGGATTAGCGTTAGTCACGCACACTCACACCCCCGGTATGCCAGCCGCCAACCGCAGTCCATACGGCATCGAGATGTTCAACAGCGACCGTGAGGTGAGTACCGTCGCCGAACGAACGTATCACTGTGCCGGGTTTAGTAGCGTCACGGCCTTTGAGACGAGCGAGGGCCTCGTACTCGTTGACACCGGACTCGGGAGTGAATCTGACGCAATCGCTACCCAACTCCGCGAACGGACGGATGCCCCTGTCCACACTGCTATCTATACGCATGGCCATCTCGATCACGCCTTCGGCCTTGATGCATACCTTCGCGACGACCAGGAACCCCCGCGGGTGATTGCTCATGCAGCGATGCCCGAGCGGTTCGATCGATATCAACGTACTGCGGGGCATAACGAAGCCATCAACAGTCGGCAATTCGGCGGGACCGCCTCACCTTCGGAGGCGGATGCCGAGGAGAGTCGCTTCGGGTGGCCTGACCATCCGCCAACAACCCTGTATCGTGACGAACTCACCATCAACGTTGGCGACATCACGTTTGAATTGCACCACGGCCGCGGCGAGACCGACGATCACACCTGGGTGTATTGTCCCGAGCGGGATGTCCTCTGTACCGGGGACTTCTTCGTCAACGTGGCGCCAAACGCTGGCAATCCACAGAAAGTCCAGCGCTACCCGTGGGAGTGGGCGGATGTGCTCCGTGAAATGGCTGGCGTAGGCCCAGCAACCATGTGTCCAGGTCATGGCCCACCGGTTGTCGATGACGCCGAAGCAATCCGGGAGAGACTGCTCTCAGGAGCAACGTACCTCGAGACGATCGTTGACCGAACGCTTGAGGTACTCAATGATGGGTCGCCACCCCACGTCGACATCATCCACGAGGTCGAACTCCCGGAGCCCGACTCGGACGAGCCATGGCTCGCAGAGGTCTACGATGATAGTGAATTCATCGTTCGGAACGTCCTTCGCTACTATGGTGGCTGGTGGTCCGGACGACCCAGTGAGCTCCGCCCCGCAGCAAGGGACGACCGAGCCGCCGAGTTCGTCGCGCTCATCGGCGGTATTGAGCCACTACTAGACCGCATCGAGGAACGCCTCGCGAGTGATAACTACCGGCTCGCCTGCCACCTCGCAGATGTTGCCCTTGAGGCTGCACCGGCTGATGCAGACGTCCAAGCGGTCGTTGAGACGGTATACGAACAGCGTGCTGAAGCGACAACCAACCTCATGGCACAGAATATCTATGCGGCCGCAGCCGAGTACGCGGCTGAAGGGAGGCCGTTCCGATGACGGACACCTTCGATACGTTCGGTTTGGATCGCGGTGCAGTGTCAGTGATCGGGGCAACGGGGCTCGTGGTGGGGAACGTCATCGGTATCAGTATTTTCACGCTCCCGGGGCCGCTGGCTGCGGACGCCGGGCCCGTCGTCATCTTCGGGATCCTGCTCGCGGCGATTCCGCTGGTCTTCGGTATCGGCATCACGTATCAACTCGGCTCTGCGATTCCGACGACGGGTGGGAACTACATTTATGCCTCGCGGCTCGTTCACCCGTTTGCGGGATTCCTCTTACCGTGGCTGATCCTCCCTGGCGTCTGGGCAGGGCTGCTGTTCATCGGGGTCGGGTTCGCGGAGTACGTCGGCCTCTTCGTGGCCACGCCAGACCTCGTGTTGATCTATCTCCTGCTCACGACGTTCCTCATCTTGAACATCGTTGGCATCCATCCCGTTGCACGCGTTCAGTTACTGTTCGTTGGTGTGCTCATTGGGAGCATGCTCCTCTTCATCGTTCCCGGCGCCTTCCATATCGAACCCAGTAACTACACGCCATTGTTACCGAACGGCGTTGGGCCGTTTGCGCTCGCTGTCGTCTCGCTGTACTTCCCGCTGCGGGGTTTCTCGATGGTCGCCAACATCGGCGACGAACTCGAGAACCCCTCTCAGGCGATTCCTCGGGTGTTGCTACTCTCGGCACTCATCGCGTTATCGCTGTTTATCGCGCTGGTCGCTGTTCTGGTCGGCGTCGTCAATTATACCGAACTCGGCGTCGGCGACGGCGCGGTCGTGATGGCTGCCGAGCGGTTCCTACCCGGCCCGCTGGCTGGCCTCCTCGCCGTCGGGGCGGTCGCGGGGGGCTTCACCTCGATTAGCACGACGTATACGGGGTTTTCGAGAGCGTTGATGCGGGCGGCAAATGATGGCATCTTCCCGACCGTGTTCGCGGCAGTCCACGACCGCTTCAGTACACCGCACATCGCGCTGTTGGCACTAGGCGTGCCGCCACTCCTCCTCGCGCCACTCCAGCCGTCGCCAGTAATCCTCTCAATATTTCTTGCAATCGCTATCCTCACGGTCAACTGCCTGAACGCTGTTGCACTCTGGCGACTCCCGCAGGTGTTTCCAGACCGCTACACGAACGCTAGCGTGACGCTTTCACCGCTTAGTATCCGGATCGTTGCGATCGGCGGGGCTGTGAGCTCACTCGTTCTGATTGGCGTGACAAGCCTCCGGCTACCGTTGATGGTCGGCGTCATCGCCGCCTACATTGCAGTCGGCTATCTGGTTTTTTCGACTTCGGGTCTGGCAACTCGAACAGCACGATACCGACCTCCGAGAGGTGATGCGCTCACTGGATTGAACTGATAGCTCGCGAGTATTGAGCTGGCGCCGCCGGAGTTAGCTATCAGGAAAATTCAAAACCTAATTCACCGACCACAGTCTCCTCGGTACACAACAGAGACTAAGCCGGACCTCTGACGAACGATTCGTATGGGTTGGAGCCGCCGTCGCCTCCTCGCTGTAACTGGCAGTCAAACCGACCGATTCCACAGGAATTCCGGCCACGTTTCACCGACTATTTCGGTAGGTTACGTACGGTAGTGCCGCGGCGAGTAGAGCAACCCTTCCAGTGTGGCTCACGAGGATTGCGAGGCGGTTGGGAGCGAGATTCGAACGAGAGTCCCACTCGGGTCGTTGTGCTCGAGTTCGATCGTGCCATCAGACGTCTGAATTGTCCAGTAGAGAATCCACAATCCGAGTCCCCGGGTATGCGTGAGCGGGGTTTCTTCGGGAAGCCCAATCGCTTCCCGATCAGTCTCCGGGATGCCGATGCCCGTGTCTGCAATCGTGAGGTGTACCATACCGTCGTCATCGGGACACTCAACCGTCACCGTAACCGACACATCGGCTGCGTTGTGTTCGATCGCGTTCGTCAATGCCTCGCGAATCGCGAGCGGGAGGGAGGGATGGGCGGTGACCCAGCATCCTCCGGAAGGCTCGCAGAGATTGTTCCACTCTGGTGAGCCTCTCGAACCTGCTGAATCTGGGTGTCGATTATCGATGGCAGGTTGAGGATGGTTGAATCGGCGGTATCCCAAATACCGACGATTTTCCGGGTCCGAGAAGTCGTGTCGAGAAGTGCCTCCAAGTGCTCGCGGATTACGTTGGCGTCATGCCTGATGTCGTCCGTTTCGGACGCGGTTTCAATGTTTTCGAGGTGCCCAAGTGCAATCGCCAGTTCGTTCCTAAGGTTGTGCCGGAGCACCCGCTGATTGATGCGGAGCAGTTTGGTGAGTTCCTCCGTCTCAGCTAGTTGCTCGTTCGATTGGACGGCAAAGAGACTCGCCCGAATACCAACGGCTGCGCCAAGCGCAGGCGCAAATGATAGGAGAAAACTAAGCTCGGCAGTAATCCCGCCTATCGACCACGTTACCCAGACGGCGACTGCCAGGAGCGCGAACGAACCAGCGATGACTACACCGACCAGTAACGCTCGCCACTGGCCGTCTCGTGAGACCGGACGCTCAGAGAGCTCATACCCTGTGAAGAGTACGATCGTCGACAACCCAACGACCATGAGCATTTCCAGGGCCGAGGCCAACCCACTCCCTTGGATGAGGTAGTGTACGACTCCAAGGCCGAAACAGAACCACCCGAAGGCGTAAAACCCGTGTCGCGGCTGCAGTGTTCCGGTGGGAAACGGCACAAGTCATGCTTTCAGTTTACGGTTAAATTCTTTTGCACTAACACAGCAAGGGTATCAAAATCTCGAGGTCAGTCCCTCCCCTCATCTCACGCTGTTTCAATTCTGAGAGGTCAACTCAACGGGCCGGGAATGTAGCTTAATTCTCTCGTCACCATCGCCAGCAGAAACATTGGAATCCTCGGCGTATTGTGCATTAGAATCTTACTAACGTCGCGATGCCGGCCGACGACCATGAGGAAGCCGTCAAAGCCGCCATCGAGACCGGCCACCTCATCCCGAGCGACATCGGGTACTTCCTCGCACGCCCGCACCAACGCCCCAAGGTCATCCTCGACGAGTACGACCAGTATGACGACCGGAACATCTGGGCGAACATCTGGCGAATCAACGAAGTCGATACCAGCCAACCGCTCCCCCGACAGCTGCTAGAAGTCTCCTCGCTGAACATCCCGCCATTCACCGACGAGAAAAACGACGAAGCCATCGTCACCGCCGCCGTCGAACTCGCGCTCAGTCGTGGCGCCCTCCAAACGACGGACGATGATAAAATCGAACTGCCGCCAGCAGGCATCCCAGAGAAGTGGAAACGGGCATGGGAACGCACGGGCACGGAACTCGATGAACCGACCGACCGCCATTTCCTCAAAATGGCGCTTCGAGGCACCGAAGACCTCGAAGACCTCGACGACGCCGAAACCCACGTTCAAAACGCACTCGACCAAAACACCCTCTACGAAACTGACGGCGGCATCCGAATCAACGACCCAGAAACCAGCGAAGGGCCACCACTCACCCCCGAATCAGACGAAGATAGCGAAGACGACGACTCCGACGACGACCCTGACGGCACCGGTGAGTCAGGAGACGACGGCCCCGATACCGGTGGCGGGAGAGAAAGCGAATCGGGCTCCGACGGTACACCAGCAGACGAAGAGAACGAAGACACCGAGGCAGACGAACAATCCGACGCCGCTGAAGAGACCACAGAAGCCACCGATACTGGCGAGGCATCCGGTGAGGCCGACACGGCGGCAAGTGACCAATCGCCTCCGGAGCGCGTCACACTCAACGAGGAATTCTCTCCGGACGATATGACGCCGGTCCCCGGCACCGACCGCACCGTCCTGGAGGCGACGGCGGGAGGAGAGAAACCCCCCGAGGATTACGAGCAAGCCGAACTCTGGGACATCACCCCGACCGACGAGGCCCCCGAGGGCTGGCAAGACGCCTTCGCCGCCGGTATCGGCTTCTGGGACGGCGAATCCTCGGGAACGCGCCGGATGATTTTCGAGCTATTGATCCGGGTTTGGATTGAGAGTCCCGAGCCCGTGACCCTCAATCACCGCCTGTCGCCAGCGAGTGATTACGGCCCGGGTAACGATTTGCGGTTGGGTCACGCCGCTGAGAAACGACGGCTCAGCGTGCCCCGCCTCTGGTGGTGGATGGAAATGTGCGTTCGGGGCTCCATCCTTCGGGTGGTTATCGAACCGGAAATCAACGCCATCAGGCTCTGTATAGTGGTAGCGGTACGCGCCGCGTTTCCACCACGTAATCTCCAAACGGCCCGGCGCGTCCAATCCCGCCGAGAATTCGACGACGAGTTCGGTCGGGTTCACCGGGTCGTCGAACGTCGCGGACTCGACGAGCGGTTCCTCGCTCAAGAGGAGGTCACGAATCTGCTGGAGGCTCGGGAAATCGATTGGGCCAACCGGCCCGGAGATGTCGTCCGCCATCGATTTACTGCGTCGCTGCACCGAGGTCCCGCGCACGACCGTAATTGATGGCGGCTTGGGCGATATGTAGGTTCCGTTCGACGGTCTGCCACTCGGATACCGCCTCCCACGCACCGTCAGGAGCGTCGTTTTCCAATGATGTCGCAAGGTCTTCAGGCGAGGCGGCGTCGTATTCAGTTTCGAACTCGTTGATGCGGCGTTTCATCCCTTGGACGCTCTCGATCAACTCGTCTCGCGTGTGTTCCGTCGCCAGCGTCCGAATCCGACGATAGAGGAGCGTATCTTCGTTCCGGGCATACGTCGTCGCCCCCGTCTCTTCTGTCGCGGTTGCTGTGCCGACTTCGACGAGCGATTTGAGATGCTTTCGAGCGGTCGGCTCACTCACGAGTGCCTCGTCAGCGATTTCACTCGCTGTTTTCGGCGTCGTCGTCTGTTCGACGACCTGTTGGACGCGTTCGAGCGCTGTGGTTGAACTCTTCCAGTCGTCGCGTGCCTCGGCAATTGCTCCGTGATTGCCGCTCGGTTGCCCGGAGTCAGTTCCCATACACGACTATCTCTCCTCGAAGATAAAATATGTTTCCTATGGAAATATTTTTTACTCAGGGAACTACCTCACGTGAGGTTGAGTGATGGGGATCAAGCTGAGTATAATACTCCTGAAATCACCGAGAAGGAACCGGTCTGCGTGACTGTCTGGCGCGAGGCCGACAATCATGATCTGGGAGCGTCGGACGAGTACAAAATCTTCGACGTGTTTCATCCGTACCACCTTGACCCTGGTGTAGAAATCGATATTGAGGAGCAAGGCTACCATCAGATTACCTTCTCGACGACGGCCGTCGCCGGTGGTCCGGAGGAATCCGGTGTCGTCGTCGACGAGGACCCAGATGTTATTCGGTACAGTCCACCGACAAGTGGTCTCCCGCAATGATTCAGCGCTTTTGTTGCTGAGTCTTTTGACGTGGGGCGTGAGCGAAGGGAGAACGTAACCTGTAATTTCGACGATCTCACGACGTAGGATTCGACGGAAGGTTCATTCTTCCAAGCATCTAAATTTCGTGTATGGATTGTTCAAAATGCCGCAGGCTCGGCGCACTGTGGATGATCGGGCAGGGGCTACTTCTCGTTCTTGTCCCACAGCTCTGTATCCGAATGACGAAGCAAATGATCGGCATGAACTTCGAAAACGCTGACAAGCTCAGTGCGAAACCGGCGCTTCTCCGACAACTTCGAGCATCCGGGATTGGCATGACTGCGGCCGGAATCGCTGGCTTCACTATGGAACGAGCCGCTTCCGAATCGGACGAGACGAGCGAACCTGCCCAATCCGAGACGAAAGCATAGACTGTCGGAGGGCGACCACCTCTTTTCGCTCCAGTGCTAGATTAATTTCCGCCGGGATGCCTCCAACTCCTTGGTCGTTTGGGGCTTTGAGAGATTCTCGTTCTGCCTCATGTCGAGGCCTGCGGCGTCACTGAGGGTATCTTCGCCGGAGATTGAGTTAGAAATCTCTCTCCGGCACCATTAGGGCCCCGAGGGGGCTATGACTTCGATCGGATGTGTGACCTCCCGTCTAAAGAGCGTCGACAACTGTTCCGTACACGAGGTCCCGCTGGCGACGATGGTTCTATCGGTTCCCTCGAACTGCTCAGCAAGGTTCGAACCGAGGTCCATCGAGAGTTCGTAGTACTGTGATTTGTAGCCGAAACTACCTGCCATCCCACAGCACTCGACATCGGAGGTAACGAAATCGACTCCGAATTCTTCGAAAACGGCCTCGGTGTACGCGTCAACACCCATCGTTCGCTGTTGACAGTGACTGTGGTAGGCGATTGAATCGTTCACTTCGGCGAGTTCGTTAATATCAGCCCCGTTTGCGAGCAGTCCGTAGACGTACTCCATGACATCGTAGCTGTTCTCCGAAAGACGTTCGAAAGCATCTGCATCGAGAAGTTTGTCGTATTCACGACGAACCATTGCCAAATCAGAGGGTTCGATCATAACGAGGTCTCGTCCCTCATCGAGATGCGGGCGGAGGTCCGCAGCGACGTCTTCGGCGAGGTTCGTTGCTGTTTGAATCATCCCTTGTGAGAGTGGTGCACGCCCACTCTCGATTGGCGTAGCGAGCTCCACGTGAACACCGAGCGCCTCCAGCGTGTGAATAGCGGCTTTCCCACGGTTGGTGAGGACGTAATTCGTGTATACGTCGGGATACAGTACGACTGTTCGCTCGGCGGTTGCCTCCGGAACCGTAGAGCCTCGGTTTGCAAACCAATCGGCGAGCGTTTCTCGCTTGAATTCGGGGAGGTCACGTTCCGGGGCGATACCGAACGCGCGATCCATCAGGGCCCGGACGGGGCCGAGATTCGCCAGCCAGTTCGATACTGGAGCAGTCGCGCTCCCGAGTGTTGCCACCGTATCGAAATTCCCGAAGAACCGCTTTTGAAGGTCAACCGTCTCTTCTGAATCCGGCGTCAGTCCCTCGACGAGGAACTCGAAATCACTTGGTGCCCGCTCGCGGTTGAGTCTGTCCCGGACAACCGTATTTATCCACGGTATGTCGATTTTTACCGGACAGGCGTTTACACACCGCGAACAGCCTGTACAGAGATCGTTGAACTCCCCGGCTGTCTGGAGGTCTTCGATGCCGGCCTCCCAACCGGTCGCGATACCGCCCGTGTACGTCTCACCGCCGAAGGCGTGACCACCGACGTGCTGGAAATTGCCACACGAGTTGGCACACGCCCCACAGCGAATACAGTACAGTGTCTCCTTCAGTTGTTCATCATCACGCATCTCCATCCGACCGTTGTCAATGAGGACGAGATGAAATTCACGTTCGGCATCTCCGCTTCCGAGCGGCGCATCGGGCTCATCGAAGTCGATTGTCGGTGACTCGACTGGTGGTGTGAGCATCGAGACGTACTGTGGGAGGTCCTGTCCAGTCGCAGTCTTCGAGATGAGTTCGACGAACGGCTGGAGTGTGTCGGCGTTCGGAATGACTTTCTCGACGCCGGCGACCGCGATATGCGTGTTCGGTGTAACAGCCGATTTTCGTGCGTTCCCCTCATTTGTCACGAGTGTGATGGTCCCCGATTCAGCGAGAATGAAGTTCGCACCAGTCATTCCGATATCCGCCTCTCGAATTTGGTCGCCGAGATAATCACGAGCGAACTCCGTGAGTTCCTCAGCCGTCTCGAAGGGCTCGTCCGGTTCGAACACGCGGTTGAACAGCGTTGCGACCTCGTCCCGGGATTTGTGTAACGAGGGACCAACTAGATGTGATGGCGCCTCTTCAGCAACTTGGAGTACAAATTCCCCGAGGTCGGTCTCCCACACGTCGACACCGATCTCCTCGAGTGCGTCGTTCACCTCGATTTCCTCAGTCGTCATCGACTTCGATTTTACGAGTGTCTCAGCGTCCTTCGAGGCCGCAACGTTGGTGATGTATCGATTCGCGTCCTCGGCGTCCTTGGCGAGATACACGTGTCCGCCGTTCGCCTCAACCTGATCTTGAAGCGTCTCTAGTAATGACGGAAGCTCCTCGATCGAGTTTTCTTTGATCTTACGGGCCTCACTCCGAAGCTCCTCGAATCGTTCAAATCGATTTACTGCCTCGTAGCGAGCCTGATTGAGGTGGTCGACGTTTTTCTGAATCGACTCACTCTGCGTTTCGAGCAGGGTTCGGAGCTGTTCCGCCTTGCGACGACGCGTCCGTTGTGAACTCATCGGTCTGTGATGAGAACGACGTCGACATTTTTCGGTCCGTGGACGCCCTCGACGAGCGATCCCATATCACCAGTTGAGCTTACGCCCGTGGCGAAAATTGAGGATTTGCCGGCGGCAAAGCGACTTTCGAGGTGTCTGCCCACGGAGTCGACCGTCTCGAGGACGTCGTTCTCACGGACGATTCCAACGTGATGTGGAGGGTAGAGGCCTACAGGCTCGGTACCGGCCGAATCGCTATCCAATACGAGCGTTCCATACTCGGCGATCGCCTTCCCGACCGGCGTAACGCCTGTCTCTGAAGATTTGAGAAGCTGCGGTGTCGGCGGCGTCTCGACGCTCGTGTTTGACAGCGAGAGCCCCTCATATGAGTCTAGGGGGACGCCGACTGCCGGGGAACTGACGAG
The DNA here is from genome assembly GCF_009741925.1 of Natronomonas sp. CBA1123. Lineage (GTDB taxonomy): Archaea > Halobacteriota > Halobacteria > Halobacteriales > Haloarculaceae > Natronomonas. The sequence continues at coordinate 130,778 of NZ_WPCC01000002.1, read as the reverse complement.
TGACTCTATTGTCGCTTCGAAGTTCGCGGGCTCCGTTCGCGTCATCGAAATATTTAGTTCTTTGAGCGACGACTCGAATGTTTCCACAGTGGACGTACTCATTTATCGAATAGTACCTAGCGAGTCACAAAGGGCTACTCACTCCATATGGTGGCCACTCGCCACATGGGGGTTGAGAGTTTATCGGATTTGACTAACAGGCAGATGCATGAAGCTGGACACGGAGCGACTTCGGGATGATATCGAAACGAATGCGACGTTCGGGGAGGTGGCCACGGAGGAGGGCCGAGGGCGCACCGTTCTCACGGGGAGTGAGGCGGACAAGCGGGTCCGAGAGTACTTTGTCACCCGTCTCGAGGACGCTGACCTCGAGGTCCGTTACGATGCGGTGGGAAACATCGTCGGACGGTGGAATCCCCCCGGTTGCGACCCCGATTTGGCCCCCATCGCCTTTGGAAGTCATCTCGACTCCGTCCCACGCGGCGGCATCTTCGATGGCCCCCTCGGCACCTACGGCGCCCTTGAGGGCGTTCGGACGATGCAGGAAACCGATGTCACGCTCGACAGACCAATCGAGGTAGTCAGCTTTACTGAGGAGGAAGGGGCTCGATTCGGTGTCGGTACGCTTGGGTCTTCCGTAGCGAGTGGCGAACTCAGCACGCGAGAGGCCCTCAAGCTAGAAGACGCCGACGGTATCACGTTGCAGGAACGCCTCGACGAAATCGGATTTCGTGGGGAAGGGACGATAGACGTCGGCAAGTGGGACGCCTGGATGGAGTTACACATCGAACAGGGAACGCGGTTGACCGACGCTGGCGCCGCCGTCGGTATCGTGGAGTCGATTACAGGTATCACGAACTGCGAGGTGACGGTAACCGGAACAGCCGATCACGCGGGCGCGACTCCGATGTTCGAACGATCGGACGCGCTCGCGGCGGGTTCGGAATTCGTCCTCACGCTTGAACGAATCGCCGAGGAGGTCGCAACGACTCACGAGGCTGCCGTCGGCACCGTCGGAGAAGGCAGCATCGAACCGAACGTACGGAATATTATCCCAGAACGGGTGCGGTACCAGCTTGATATTCGGGATGTCGACCAGGAGACAATGGATACGATCGTCGAGCGCTGTCGATCGAGTCTCGAGCGTATCGAGCACCACCGTAACGTCACTACGTCCCTCTCGCGATATCGAAACACCTCACCCATCGCGATGAGCGAACGCTGTCTGTCTGCAGCGGCCGCCGCGACGGAGCCGAACACTGAATCGATTCGGCTCTACTCGGCCGCAATGCACGACACAGCGAACGTCGGCGGCGTGACGGATGCTGGACTCCTATTTGCGCCGTCGGAGGATGGAGTCTCACACTCTCCGCGGGAATGGACTGACTGGGAGGACTGTGCGATCGCCAGCGGTGTCCTCGCTGGGGCAGTACAGTCCTTGGCGTCGGAAGCCTCGTAACCACCGTCTGGAGGTGTTACCCTTTTGTGAGCGTCACCAGACGTTTGGGTATGACTCGCTATGCGATCAACCCCCCAGAACTGAAAGACGCCCGGGAGATCGGGTATAACCACGCGATACTCCACGACGGGACATTCTACATGGCTGGGCAGGTGGCAATGGATTCAGATTCGAACGTCATCGGTGATGACATCGAGACCCAAGCCAGAAAAGCCTACGAGAACGTGGGAATCCTCCTCGAAACGGTTGGCAAGACGTACGCCGACGTGGCGAAAGTCACCACACATATCGTCGACCCAGAGACCCACTACTACGATGGCTACAAGACAGTTTACTGGGAGACGTTTTCTGAACCCTACCCATGTCACACCGTCTTGGGCCACGAACAGTTGGCGAACGAGGAGTATCTCGTCGAGATTGAGGTAGAGGTGCCCTTCGCTGAAGAGGACGTGGCTTCGATCGAGCCCGATGGCGACGTGATTCGGGAGCTCTGATACCGGCTGTTGTACCTGTTCGTGGATACTCATTGCATCGTCTCGGCAACCACCAGTATCGGTTGACGGAAGTATCTATGAGCACTCACACTGGAAGCGGCGCGAAAGTCCACGATGTCAGATGGTGGGAAGTCAGGCAGCCGAACCGACCGAGGCACATATGGAGGCAGTAGGTATATTCGACATGGCGAGATTTCCTCTTTATGAACGAGACGACACGCGTTGTCATGCTCGACCCCGATTGGTTCGGCGACGTAGAAGCGGAGCGAGAACACTTCGAAAGCCTTCTAGATGATGTCGTGGTTGAGGGAATTGACTGTACTGACGAGGAGATCCCCGACAGGGTCGGCTCTGCAGATCTCCTGCTCTCACATTATACCGGGGTCTCAGCCGAGAGTATGGATGCGACAGGGTGTTCGGTGGTCTCACGTTATGCGACTGGAATAGACGGCATCGACATCGCTGCCGCGACCGATCGTGGGATTCGCGTGACTCGCGTCCCACACTACTGTAACGACGAGGTTGGGATGCACGCACTCTCGCTTATGCTGGCGTTCGCTCGTGGAATCCCAACCTACGACGCGGCCGCCGTTGACGCGAGGTGGGAATTTTCTGATGCCGCGCCGTTGCGTCCGGTCTCGGAACTCACCGTCGGGCTCCTTGCATTCGGAAACAAGGGCCGAGCCACTGCCGAGAAGGCACTTTCTCTCGGTTTTGATGTCTGCGCGTACGATCCTTACGTCGAGGATGCGACCATCGAGGCCGAAGGAGTTCGACCTGTCGGCTTCGAGACGCTACTCTCGACGGCCGACATTCTCTCGATCCACGCACCGCTGACGGATGAGACCGAAGAGATGATTGATGCTGACGCAATCGCACGCCTACACGATGACGCGATTATTATCAATACGGCGCGCGGTGACATCCTCGATGAGGACGCCCTTCTCGACGCCCTCGATGACGACCGACTCCGAGGAGCTGGACTCGACGTCCTCCAACAGGAACCACCAAGCGCTGAGAACCCACTTCTCGACCGAAATGACGTGCTCGTGACGCCTCACGCAGCTTGGTACTCGACGCGGACTGCACGCATCCTCCGGCGCCAGGGGACAGAAATCGCCGTCGAGGCCTATCGGGGTGAAGATACGGAGGGGATTGTGAATCCGGACGCACTCGATTTGTGACATGCTCCTCGTGGTAAACAGCGAGGCTTCCCGTCCCGCAGTTAGGAGGTTTGTCAGTCTACGATACGAATAGTTCTCTCGTACGAAACATCCCGCTCTCGTGGTCGAACAGGTTTACTGATGGCTGTGCCACACAGCCGGACCCCTATTGTCGGTGAAAGAGCCGTTACATAGATCTGCAAGTCGGTCAGTAATTTATATTTATAGCAGAAGACTTGAGCATGGCCGGTCCTTCCATCCGCCTTGGCCTTTGCCTCATTATCGGTCTGTTCACAGGAAGCACTCTTGGTATGCTCTTCGTTCCTGATCCGACAGGAATAATCGCATTCGGTATTGCAGCAGTGTGTACTGCTGGAATACCCGGCTATCTTTACAGAAGTGACTGGCTACGTGACTAGCTGAGCGATACACCCTCTGTACCGAGAGATTTGTGGAAGAAACCGATTACAGTGGGAGCAGCGCGAAAGCCAACGATGTTCGTCGCAAGAAATATCAATTAGATATAAAGAGAAGGTATCGAGATTTATGTTTTCGAGGCAAGCCCCTACAGATCTGCCAGAAACAAAGGAGGTATCTGGTGATATCTTCATCGCCGCGGCGTTCGACGGAGTTTGCGTTCCGAGCGGAGAGGGTATCAATCGTCTGGATAAACGAACACGTTCTCGGGATCCCACCCGATTGTGACCGTGTCACCCCGTTCGTGGGTGATTCGTTCGCCACGATTTTGGGTAACGAGCCGGATTGTCTCTCCGAAGGCGGGTACAGAGACGTGATACTGTGTTTGGTCGCCCTCGAAGGACACCTGTTCAAGCGTGCCTTGGAATTTATTCACGCCATCTGAATCGAGCGTGACGTGTTCGGCTCTGAGCGCGATAACGACATCCGAGTGGTCCGCCCCGATTTTGCTCGGAATCTGGATTGTCGTATCTTTGACGGCAACAGTCGCTGTCTCCTCATCGTGGTTGGTAATCGTTCCATTGAGCAGTGTCGTGTTGCCAATAAAATCGGCGACGAATGGCGTCTCCGGAGCGGCATATAACTCCTGGGCGGGAGCCAGCTGTTCAAGACCACCGTCGCGAATTACCGCAATGCGGTCCGCCATCGAGAGCGCCTCGGTCTGATTGTGGGTGACGTGGACGATAGTTAGTTCAGTCTCCTCGTGGATTCGAGTTAACTCTGCTCGCATTTCTTCTCGGAGTTTCTTATCGAGCGAACTCAGCGGCTCGTCGAGCAACAACAGCGTCGGTTCGTAAACGATCGCACGGGCGAACGCGACGCGCTGTTGTTGGCCCCCGGAGAGATCGTTGACCGGCTTGTCCATGTAATCGGTCGGGAGACGAACGAGTTCAAGCACATCGGTAACTTTCTCAGTAATATCCTCCACGTTCTCACGTCGCATTTTGAGTGGGAATGCGATGTTCTCTTTGACAGTCATGTGGGGGAACAGCGCGTGGCTCTGGAAGACGAGGCCGATGTCACGTTCGTACGGCGGCTCATCCGAAACCGGCTCGTCGTTGATGTATATTTCGCCGGAAGTGGGCGTTTCGAAGCCAGCGATCATGTGCAACAGGGTTGTCTTGCCTGCACCACTCGGCCCGAGGATCGTCATAAATTCGCCGTCCTCTATCGGAATCGTCACATCGTCGACCGCACGGAGGGAGCCGAAGTCCTTGGTCACGCTATCGATGCGGACGACAGAGTCTGTACTGTCAGTCACGTTTTCGTCGAATCCTTGGCTTACCATCGTCTGTTGGCCGATCCTGCTCGGTCCTTGGAGACATAATACGGCCCTCCGCATGGCGGGTCAGTTAAATTCACGTGCGATACAGCGGCGTGATCGTTCATACCCTTTTCCCTGCATGTCGATGAGGGCTGCTACTCTCGCCGAGACTACTTGCGGCCGAGTCGTCGGAGCAAGCTTCAAATCTGTCCAATGAATCCGTCCATTACTTTCTTTTCGCCCCGGCGAAGGTGTTCTTCGACGGTTCGACGGGTGATGCCGAGTTTTTCGGCGATCTCTTCCGTCGTGGTCTTGCGGGGCAGTTCGTAGTACCCGTCGTTATGAGCCGTCTTGAGGACTTCGCGCTGGCGGCGTGTAAAATCCGATATCATGTCGTTGGGCGCGATTAGCGGCTCATTCCGATTCAGATCGACGCTCTGGAGCTTCCGTTTGGAGTCGACAGTCACGTGTTTACCATCCTCGACCAAGTCGTGATAGAACTGCGAAATCTGGGAGGATTCGAGGGCAACCACTTGGAAGCGCTTCTCACCGCGCTCGTATCGTAGCGGCGCGACCAACAGACAGCCGGCACCCTGGGCGTACTCTTCGAGATAGCCGCTCGATCGTTCTCTCAGACACCCTTTCGTAACGATAATCCCCTCGTCTTGTTGGCTCATCTGCCCTTGGATACCGACGGTCGACCGTAGGTGCTCTAATACCTCATCGTCAATGGGGCCTGCCACGTGGAGCAAGTCCCGATCCTCGTTGCACCACAGTCTGATTGTTCGGTTGGTCTGTGCGGTAACTTCGCCGAACGCGCTTGAGTCATTGATACTAAACGATGCCGTGTGCATGGTAGTGTCTAACTTAGGTGTGCTCATTAATATTTCCTCCAATCTGTATCGTGTTCATCGTTGGTAACCGTCAACCGAGTGTTGAAACCTTCCTTGCTCACTGGAGATAACTATACCGATTTTCACAAAATACTCCAGAGATATCGGATAATATTATATTTATACTGCTAACTTCCGAATAGACATTTATTTATCTCTGAAAAAATAGTACGCCACAGATTGGTCGGTTTGCAGACCTCGCCATGCGTATACCACTCAGAAACGGGGCCACCGTATGGAGGGGATATCGTTTCCCTGCGGTCCCAACCCGTTATCGTATGTTCGAGGAATCCGATTTTGCGAGGCGAGCTACACGGATGCCCGAATCAGGCATTCGAGAAATCTTCGACGCGGCACAGGAATACGACGAATTGTACGATATGAGCATCGGCGAACCGGATTTCGAGACTCCCGAACCGATCGCCAATGCGGTTAGAGACGCGATTGACGAGGGTGTCGGAAGCTATACTCAGACACTTGGCCGTGAGGAACTTCGAGAGGCGCTGTCAGCCAAGCTTAAAAACCGAAATGGAATCGACGCCGACCCGCTCTCAGAACTCGTCGTCACACCTGGAGCGATGGGTGCGATCTTCACCGCGACGCAGGTCCTCTGTGAGGTGGGTGACGAGGTTCTCGTGCCCGCGCCGTACTGGCCGAATTACGAAGGCCATCTCGCGAGTGCGGGTGCATCGCTTGTGGCAGTTCCGACCTCCCAGGAGGAGAATTTCGTTCCTACAATCGCAGACATCCGGGCGGCAGTGACCGATGACACCGTTGGCATTCTCCTGAACACGCCCAATAATCCGACAGGGGCTGTCATTCCGCCTGACCGACTCCGCGGAATTGGGGAACTGCTCACCGAATTAGATCTTTGGGGGATTCTGGACGAGACCTACGAAGATCTCGTTTACGACGACGCGACACATCACTCCCTTGCCAGCGATCCTGCTATCTTCGAGCGGACGATTACCGTCCACAGTTTCTCGAAATCATATGCAATGACTGGATGGCGGCTCGGCTATGCATCGGGTCCAGCGGACGTTATCTCGGCGATGCGGGTGCTCCAAGAGCACACCGTCTCCTGTGCCGCCGAACCCTCCCAGATTGCCGCTCGCGCCGCGCTTGATCATCCTGAAGTCGTCGAAGAGATTCATGCGTCGTTCGCCGATCGGCGCGCGCTCATCCTCGATCGATTGCGCGACATTGACGGCGTCCAACCCGGCAATCCCAAAGGGGCGTTTTACGTCTTTGCTGATGTCTCTGCAGTAACGGAATCCAGCCGCGAACTCACGATGAAACTCTTAGAAGACGCACACGTCGGATCCGTCCCGGGGTCTGTCTTTGGGCCAGGGGGTGAAGGATTCTTGCGGTTTTCGTACGCCACGGACGCCGAGACGATCCGGAAAGCAATGGACCGATTCCAACACGTGGTTGAATCCTAAGCGAGTGCCTCGGTTCAACTGCCTATTTAAATTAATCACCATATGACGGTTCTATGTCTTTGTTTGTCGTTACTCTAGGTTACATTGAGAACGATGTCCGACAATCAGAGCCAGCCCAGTTCCAGATGGCAGGAGCTCAAGGGTGCCCCAACGGGAACGGAGTTGCGAACGAACGGCTGGCAACAGGAAGCAGCACTACGACTGTTGAATAACAACCTCGACCCGGAGGTTGGTGAGGACCCCGAACGCCTCGTCGTTTATGGCGGAACCGGCCGTGCCGCCCGTAGCTGGGACGCCTATGACGCGATTATGGACCAGCTCACCTCACTCGAAGACGACGAAACCTTGCTCGTCCAGAGCGGCAAGCCGGTCGGACGGTTCAAGACCCACGAAACGTCTCCCCGTGTGCTCATCGCAAACTCGAACCTCGTCGGCCACTGGGATGACTGGGAGCACTTCCACGAACTGGAGGCAGAGGGACTCATGATGTACGGTCAGATGACTGCCGGCTCGTGGGCCTACATCGGCACCCAAGGTATCATCCAGGGGACCTACGAGACATTGGCGAAGTGTGCCGACGAACACTTTGGAGGCGATTTATCGGGACAGCTCACCGTCACCGCGGGCTTGGGTGGAATGGGTGGTGCCCAGCCGCTTGCCGTCACGATGAACAAGGGCGTCTGCTTGGTTGCCGACATCGACGCGGATCGTATCCAACGTCGAATTGATACGGGTTACTGCCAGGAGATGGCTGACGATCTTGATGAGGCAATTGAGCGCGCACAAGCCGCAGTCGAAGCCGGTGAGCCCTACAGCGTCGGTGTACACATGAACGCGGCAGACATGTACGAAGAGCTTCTCGAACGAGAGGTGATCCCTGACGTAGTCACGGATCAGACATCGGCTCACGATGCACTGGAGGGATACTATCCGAGCGGCTACACTGTTGCCGAGGCCGATGACCTGCGCGAACGGGACCCGGAACGCTACCGTAAAGAGAGCCTCGACACGATGGAGCGGCACGTCGACGCGATACTGGAGATGCAACGTGCCGGTGCGGTTGCCTTCGAGTACGGAAACAACATCCGCGGACAGGTTAAAGAGCATCGAGGACGCGAGGACGCATTCGATTTCCCCGGGTTTGTCCCGGCGTACATCCGACCAATGTTCTGTCAGGGACAGGGGCCGTTCCGGTGGCTTGCGCTCTCCGGTGAGGAGTCCGACATCTACCGGACGGACGACGCGGTACTAGAGCTGTTCCCGACAAAGGAGCGACTGCGTCGATGGATCAATCTTGCCCAAGAACACGTCGAGTTTCAGGGACTGCCATCACGGGTATGCTGGCTCGGTTATGAAACGACTCGGGCGGCCGAGGTTGGCCTCGACGATATCGATTCCATCGACCCAGACGACGAGCTAACCGAACGCGCACAGTTCGCCCTCCGAATCAACCAACTCGTTGCCGACGGCGAAATCACGGCTCCGATTGTTGTAACACGAGACCACCTCGACGCGGGGAGTGTCGCCTCACCGAACCGGGAGACGGAGGCGATGAAGGACGGTAGCGACGCCGTCGCCGATTGGCCGATACTGAACGCTCTTCTGAACTGTGCCGCGGGTGCAGATATCGTCAGCGTTCACGACGGTGGCGGTGTCGGCATCGGTAACGCCGTCCACACCAACAACCATGTCGTCCTTGACGGGTCGGAGCGTGCGGCTAAAACAGCCAAACGAGTGTTCACTACCGATCCTGGGATGGGGGTCATCCGACATGCTGATGCCGGCTACGAGACTGCTTTTGACGAGGCAGAGCGCTCGAACGTAGTGATCCCCATGGAGAGTGATGAGTGATGTTACATATCCTACCCGGGATCACTGATGATCAATCAAACAGTAGCCCATGACTGAGTACACCGTTATTCACGACGCTGGAGAGCTCCTCAAACTCACTGAATCGGGTGTCGACCGAATAGAAGATGGCGCTGTTGCGATTAGCGAGGGGAGTATCGTAGCAAGCGGATCGAGTGACGACGTAACGCGTGAGTTTCCAGCTGAAAACGCAGCAGGAGCGATTGACGCGTCGGGGAAGGTTGTCCTCCCTGGGTTTGTCGACTCACACACTCACGCCGTATTTTCGGGCGACCGTTCTGGTGAGTTTACTGCAAAGCTTGAGGGGAAAACCTATCAAGAAATCCGGGACGAAGGGGGCGGAATCTTGCGCACTGTCGAGGCAGTCCGAGAGGCCTCCACGTCGGAACTCGTTAAGCTACTGTTAGCACGGCTTGATCAGATGCTGGCTCACGGGACGACTACAGCCGAGGTAAAATCCGGATACGGCCTCACCGTTGAGGCCGAACGAAAACTTCTGGAGGCGATCGACGTGGCTGCCAGCCGACACCCTATCGATGTCGTCCCCACGTTTATGGGGGCCCACGACGTCCCAGAGGGATCCAGCACCGACGAGTACGTCGATGAGGTCATCGATACCCAACTGCCCGCAGTCGACGACTTAGCCGAGTTTTGTGACGTATTCTGTGAGGCAGGTGTCTTTACCACTGAACAGTCTCGCCGGGTGCTTGAGGCAGGAGCGGACACCGGGCTGACGCCGAAGATTCACGCCGAAGAATTCGAACGCATTGGTGGCGCTCAGCTGGCTGCCGACATCGGCGCAGCCAGTGCTGACCACCTGCTGCAGGCAACCGCCGAGGATGCGGACGCACTCGCTGCCGCCGATGTTACGCCCGTTTTGCTCCCTGGCACAGCATTCACACTCGATACTGAGTACGCAGATCCCACACTGTTTGATGAGGTTGCCATCGCGACGGACTTCAACCCTAACTGTCACTCGATGAGCATGGAATTCGCCGTTGATTTGGCGTGCCACGGGATGCGAATGGTCCCAGAGCAAGCCCTTCGATCGGCGACAGCAGTCGCCGCTCAGGCGCTCAACCGAACCGACGGGACCGGGACACTCCAAGTGGGTGCCCCCGGCGACGTGATCATCTCCTCGGTATCGAGTGTGGACGAAATTCCATACAATTTCGGCATCAGTACGATCGAGGCGGTCCTCAAGGACGGAGATGTGGTGTATCATGACTGAGGTCGTCGTCGACGGGGAAAGCTTGACGCCCGAAGATGTCGAGGCGGTAGCCCGACACAATGCAACGGTCACCGTCACCGAGGAGGCCCGCGAAGCAGTCCGTACTTCTCGGGAACGTATCGAGGATATCCTCGACACCGGAGAAGCAGTCTATGGTGTTAACACCGGATTCGGAGAACTCGTCCAGAAACGCATCCCTGCATCCGATATCGAGTCTCTCCAGCAAAACCTGATCCGGAGTCACGCCGCGGGGGCCGGAGAGAACCTCACCGTCCCCGAAGTCCGTGGGATGATGGTCACGCGTCTAAACGCACTCGTAAAGGGGTTTTCAGGCATCCGCGAGCGTGTCATCGATCTTCTTGTCGATATGCTCAACGAAGGCGTCCATCCGGTCGTAAAATCAAAAGGAAGTCTGGGAGCAAGCGGCGATCTTGCACCGTTGGCACATCTTGCGCTCGTCTTTATCGGTGAAGGGGAAGCCTTCGTCGATGGGGACCGGCTGTCTAGCGAGGCGGCACTCGACCGTCGAGGGCTTGAACCGGTCGACCTTCAAGCAAAAGAAGGGCTCGCGCTCATCAACGGCACTCAACTGACGGTCGCCCTCGCCTCGCTCGTGGTGTGTGATGCCGAGCGAATCCTGCAGGCGGTCGACATCGCTGGTGCCTTGACAACAGAGGTAACGATGAGCACTACTGCCTCGGCCCACCCTCGAATTCACGAGGTTCGCCCGCATCCCGGACATTCAGAGACAGCGAAGAATCTTCGTCTCCTCACCGAAGATTCGGAAATCATCGACTCACACCGGAACTGCGACCGCGTACAGGATCCCTATTCGATCCGGTGTATGCCGCAGGTCCACGGTGCGGTGCGGGATTCACTTACACATCTCCGTGAAATCGTAACGACGGAACTCAACAGTGCGACCGATAATCCACTAGTGTTTGACGCCAACCGCGTTGACGACCGCGCTAGCGGGACTGAGAACGCGGCAGTCCTCTCCGGGGGAAATTTCCACGGCGAACCGCTTGCACTCCCGCTAGATTATTTGAGCGGCGCGCTCACTGAGGTAGCCGCAATCGCCGAGCGCCGCATCGATCGGCTACTCAACCCGAACACCCAAGAGGAACATCTTCCAGCATTCCTTACCAACGACAATGGCCTCCAGTCGGGATACATGATCGTCCAGTACACGGCCGCTGATCTCGTCAGTACGAACCGCTCGATCGGTCGCCCGTCAACGGACAATATCCCGGTCAGCGGCAACCAAGAAGACCACGTGAGCATGAGTGCGACGAGCGCTCATCGCGCTCGTGAGATTGTCAATAATACGCGCCACGTTGTCGCTGCGGAGCTGGTCTGTGCCGCACAGGCGATGGACTTCGTAGAGGGACTAACTCCTGGTACTGGGACAGGGGCCGCCTATGAGGCCATCCGCGAACGTGTTCCCTTCCTCGATGAAGATCGGACAGTCGGCACCGACGTGGATGCTGTCCGAGACATAATCGCCGACGATAGACTGCTCGATCACGTCGAGGGGGCAATCAACGGTGAACTGGAGTAGACCTCTCCGCATGGCAGGTGTCCGTTGATGATTGCAGACGGTGTATGGTCTTGCATGCGAGCTGATAACGACGATTCAGGGGTGGTTACACGGTGACCCGAATATTCGGGTCACCTGGTCGCTACGTCCAGGGCCAGGGCGTCATCGACTCGATCGAGAAGTATCTCTCGTTTGATGGCTCCCAAGCCGCATTGCTTCTTGACGAACAGATTATCGACATCGTTGCTGAGCCGTTGGGCACCGGCCTTGCTGCATCGGGATTTACCGTTGAATCCATCGCACTTGATGAGGTCCCGACGGATGATAGAATCGATAGAATCGTCGATGAAATCGACGCTACTGATGTCGTTGTCGGTGCGGGCGGCGGACGAACGCTGGACATCACGAAGGCAGTTGCTGCGCGTCTTGAGACCTCCATCGTGACTGTACCGACGATCGCCTCCACGGATGCACCGACGAGCAGTCTGTCGGTCATCTACACCGAAGCAGGTGATTTCGAAACGCTCCAATTCCATGGCTTCAACCCGGATCTCGTTGTCGTCGACACCGAACTCATCGCGGCTGCCCCGACGCGGCTGTTCCGGTCCGGTATCGCGGACGCGCTCGCCACGTGGTTTGAGGCTGATACGGCGTATCAGGCACACGCGAAGAACGTCTTTGAGGGCCACTCAACGCGGACCGCACACGCAATCGCCCGAGAGGCCTACGAGACAATCACCGAACACGGTGTCACCGCTGTAACAGCCGTCGAACAAAACGCAGTAACGCCAAGCGTCGAAGCGGTCGTAGAAGCCAATACGCTCATGAGCGGACTCGGCTTCGAAAGCGGCGGTCTAGCCGCTGCTCACGCTATTCACGACGGCCTGACACACCTCGATCTCCACGGTGCTACCCACGGAGAGAAGGTTAATCTGGGTACGATCACCCAGCTCGTCTTGGAAGGAAGGCCGAAGGACGAACTCCACGAATTTATCGAGCTTTCGATTGAACTCGGCTTGCCAGTTACGCTCGAGGAGATCGGACTTACAGAGACAGACGCAGCGACTCTTCGACGGGCCGCCGAGGCAGCCTGTGAGCCGGTCGAGACAATTCATAACGAACCGTTCGAAGTGACACCCTCAGCTGTTGTCAACGCGCTTGAGACGGCCGATCGCGTCGGTCGCACGCTAAAAGACGGCTGATCAGCCGGTCTTTTTGACTTGTGTTGCATACATATAATACACGTTCAACCGCCACGATTCTCCCCCATGGAGCGACACGATAGTGGATGATTTCAGGTATACACCCCAATCGTCACACTTTCGATGATAGGTGTGCGTACTTTGAACACCGAATCCCATGTTGAAAGACACCAATTATCTCACAGTCAATCACCACTCACGTAGTGGCCGACTCTCACTGTTGACCAATCACCGATGAGCGAGGTACTTGTCGTCGGCGATGCCATTGTCGATTTCGTTTTTGAGGACGTCGACCGCGTCCCAGACCCTGGCGAGGAAATGGTGGCTTCGCGCTTCGAAGTGCGCCCCGGTGGGTCCGCTGGCTATGCATCGTTGGGTTTGGCAGCACAAGATGTCGACGTTCGGGTATCGACACCCGTTGGGGCCGATAGGCTCTCCGAGCAGTGGCTCACGTTCATGTCTGAGCACGGCGTCGATACTGAGATGGTTAACCGGGTACCCGGTACAGGTATCAGTACCGCCGCAGCGATTCTCACGGATACCGACCGATCCTTCGTGACGTATCGCGGCGCTGCTGGAAACACTTCAGTAGAGATACCAGACAGTGGAACCGCGGATATTGTTCTCGTGTCTGGCTTCGCACAGGCGCCGTACCTCTGGAGTGACGACGGCGTTGCCTCTATCCAGAAGTTGGGCGAGCGCGAGGCTCCAGTCTTACTCGATACGAACTGGTCTCCATCCGGCTGGCGGGAGGCATTCGAGGAAGTTCTCCCGTCGATTGACTATCTGCTCGTCAACGACACCGAAGTCCGCCGACTGGGCGAGGCAACGGCGATACCAGCCGCCGGTAGTGCACTCGTTGAGCGCGGTGTCGGGACTTGCATCGTCAAGGCCGGCGAGGAAGGCTGTATCGTCGTCGACAACGACGGCTTCGAGACGGTCCCCACCGATTTCACCGAAACCGTCGATACCTGTGGAGCCGGCGACTTCTTCAACGCCGGATTCATTTCGGCCCTGTCTGAGGGAAAGTCAGTTACCAAGGCTGCGAGGCGTGGAAACCTGGTCGCTGGTGAGGCGATTCGTGTCTTTTCTATCGATGACAAACTATCGTCGATCGAGGCGCTCTCTTAACTCTCAGCTTCAACCTTCACCATGGGATATGAATCGGGGAATCAACGAAATTCCATGTGAATCCGATTGTGGAATCTAACTACGAGTCAGAAGAATGCGGCATGAGGGACAAATAAGGGGACTACGCCCGCCTACGAACCCATAATCTCGTTGACTCGGCTCTCCCACTTGGGTTCGTATTCGGTGAGGACATCTAGTGACGGCGTAATCATCTGATCGAACTGCTCCTGGTCCGTCGGGAAGGCGACATCCTCCTCCATCCAAGAGGGGATCTCCGCGTCCGCATGGAGGGGTGCGACGCCGAGGTTCTCACACCACGGACCAATGTTTTCGGTGCTTGCAGCCGTGTTGATGTACTTTTGGCTCCAGTAGGTTAGTGAGTCGCTCTGTCCCCGCGGGACCCACATCGTATCGCGGCCCGCTCGTGCACCTTCCTCCGGAATCGTGTAATCGACGGGCGCACCGTCATCTTGGGCGTTGACGATATTCGCCGGTAGCAACACCGCCATTGAGACCTCTCCCTGCCGAAGGCTCTGGGTGAGTTCGGAGTCTTCACCGATCGTCCCGACGTTCGGGCGGAGGCTTTCGTACTCATCCCAAACTGGCCCCATCTCTTCGACCGGCCCGAGCTCAGTGTCCGTCATCTCGGCTAAGACGGGGGTTATGCCGTGGCCGCTCGGATAAAGTCCGATTTGATTCTCCCACTCGTCGTCCCACCACATGCTCCAAGAGGTTGGTTCCGAGTCGACCTCATCGGTGTTGTATGTGAGTGCGTAAGTGTACGAGTAGAGGTTAACGAACGGCCATGCAATGTCGCCAGCGTCGGGTTGCGCGGCGCCAAGTAGATCCGTAATGTTCGGGACTACCTCGGTATCGAGCGGCTCCATGAGTTCCAGTTCGAAGGACTGAAAACTCGTCTTCGTAAGCGACCACTGAACGTTGACTGGAGGTTCGCGGTCCTGCTGAAGTGCGGTCCGGATCTTCGCCTGCATCTGGTCCTCGCTGGAGTTGTCGTATTCAACATCTATTCCAGTCTCCTCGGTGAACGGCGTCGAGACGTACTCGTCGAGGTTGTCCTGCCAAGCTCCCCCCCAGGCGCGAACCGTAATCGAGTCCGGCTTTTCGGGTTCGCCACCACCGTTTCCATTTCCGTTGCCGTTTCCATTTCCATTGCCGTTTCCATTTCCGTTGCCGTTTCCATTGCCACCACTACATCCAGCCAATCCAGTGACCGATGCGGCACCAGTTGCCGCGATGACCTTCCGGCGGCTGAGCCGTTTCACGCCGTCCGATTTCTGCGTATTTTCTTCCATAGTTCGTTCAGTATGAGTGTCGTTACCGGTCATACAACTGTGCCCACCATAAGGTTGTGTATTTATAAAAGACCCGTCTTTCTCCCAAGGTTTGTTCAGGAAACATCCACGGTAGCAGAGAGATATCACCGACAATCTCGGTCGAGAGCGATAGTATTCGTATATTCAGTTACACAACCCGGCAGTACGCCGTCCGTCCAAATTCCTGTCATCAGAGATATCCTGAGCCCACAACGGCCAGATGTTGGAGGCCCTTCCGAGGGGCGAAAACATCACCTGACGGTGTAGCCACCATCGATAACAACTGTCTCGCCGGTCATATACGAGGAAGCTTCCGAAGCGAGATAGACGGCCGTCCCGGCTAACTCATCAGGAGATGCCATCTCGTCAAAGAGCATCTCCGAAAGCCACGCCGCTTCCATCTCGGGATTTTCTGAGAGCATTTCGTCGATCATCTCCGTGCGGATATACCCTGGTGCCATGGCATTAACTCGGATTCCGTGTTTGGCCCACTCGGAGGCGAGTTGTCGCGTAAAGGAAACGACTCCGCCCTTTGACGCGTGATAGACAACCTCTTCCTGTGGATAATTCGCCACAAACGCCGACATCGACGCCATGTTGATAATCGTTCCACCGTCGCCATCGATCATCGCTCCGCCAACGTGTTTTGTACAGAGGAACACGCCTGTCAGATTCGTCTCGATCACCTCGTTCCACGTTTCCAATGACATCTCATGAGCGGGTGCCATCCGTGCAATCCCCGCATTGTTGACCAAGATATCGATCGCTCCGAACTCATCGAGTGTCTGCTCAACCATCTGCTCAACGTCGGTTTCGTCAGTAACGTCGACCGCCACGGCAGTCGTCTCGGCGTCTGTTGATGAGCTGATTGCTTCAGCGGCCTTTCTGCCGTCGTGTTCGTTTCTGTTGGCGACGCAAACGTTGGCACCTGCCTCGGCGAGTCCCTCAGCAAGTGCGCGCCCGATACCCTTGCTTGCGCCTGTCACAATCGCCGTCTTTCCGTCGAGTCTGAACGAATCAAGTACGGACATATCTCACGTCTGCGTGTGGCTCGATAAGAAGGTACGCCCACCACAGGGCGATGGAGCGGTGGATACGCCTATTCAAGCCGTGTTCGAACGCTTTCGGCATGGGCGTCAAGCCCCTCTAATTCGGCCAACGTGACCACAGCCTCCGAAATCGACTCTAGCCCCTCGCGGTCGAGTTCTTGGACGGTCCGCGAGCGGACGAACGTGTCGATCGAGAGTCCACCTGTTGTTCTCGCTGCTCCCGAGGTCGGCAGGACGTGATTTGTCCCACTCGCGTAATCGCCCACGGCCACCGGGCTGTACTCGCCCATGAAAACGCTACCTGCACTGTCGATAGCGTCAACGACCTCTTTTTGATTCGCTGTCTGTACCACGAGATGCTCAACGGCGTAAGATTCGGCAAAGGTCGTCGCATCAGTCATCGAGTCGGCCAAGAAGACGCCGCTGCTGTCGTTAGCAAGCGCCTCGCGGATGGTGTCGCTTCGATCCAGATCGGAAATTTGCCGGTCAACTTCATCAACAACGGCCTCAGCAACCGTCTCGTCTGGGGTGACGGCCACGGCGGAAGAGTGGGGGTCATGTTCGGCCTGTGCGACGAGCTCCGCGGCAACGTATTTAGGAGTCGCCGTTTCGTCGGCCAGAATCAGCACCTCGGTGGGTCCAGCGATCATATCGATAGCGACATCGCCTCGAACGTCTGCCTTTGCGGCAGCAACCCAGCGATTCCCTGGCCCAACGATCTTTTCGACCGGAGGGATTGAGTCCGTACCGTAAGCGAGCGCTGCGATAGCCTGTGCGCCACCGACGGTGTACACCTCGTCGGCACCTGCCAGGTCGAGCGCCGCTAGTGTAACTGGGTTGATTTCGTCCGCGGGCGGGGTTACGACGGCTACCTCCTCAACGCCAGCGACCTTCGCGGGAACGACAGTCATGATCACCGTTGAGGGATAGGCTGCGCTTCCACCAGGGACGTAGGCACCGACTCGCTCGATGGGTCGGAACTGTCGGCCGAGTGTTAGCCCCTCAAAGTCGTCCGTCCAGTCATCACGCCGTTGCCGCTCGTGGAAAGCACGTACGCGATCGATTGCGACTTCCAAAGCATACCGAACATCCTCGTCGATTACATCAGCAGCACCCGAAATCGCGTCGGTCGCAACTAGGGTGTCGCTGTCGACGTCATCGAAGCGCCGATTGAATTCATAAAGTGCCTCATCGCCGTCTGTCCGGACTTGATTTATGATGTCCCGAACATCGTTTCGGATCGCATCAAGGCCAGTATCACGATTGTGAATCGCATCCAACTCAGCAGGACTGAGCGCCGAGAGTTTCTGTACGTCCATGGATCATTGTGGATTCGTCAAGCGCATTAATACGGTCCCACCGTGTGGTGACTCCTCGCGACGTGATGAGTGCGAGCGGATGATTCGAGTCATGCTCATCCACCATACGGTGGTCTCAAATGTATACCCCATTGGGAGGACATCCCACGTAACCCGATGGGACACAAAAGACACCCCTCCTCTGGGACGTGGCTAGCCTCACAACCGCGATCCATCTGTTCGGCACCGAACAGGGCCGGGGAGCAACTGTTATGAGAACGGCGTTACGAATCGTCTATTATCGTGACGGCACAGGCCAGCGAAACCGCATCCCTACTGGAAACATGATTGACGCATGAGCCGAATAGACACCTACCGACACACTTGGACCCAATTCAAGTGGTCCGTGATGGACGCCATCATCGCAATTAAAGAGCGCATTCCCTTCGAAAAAAAAGCCGACTCAAACCGGTTTGGTTACGTCCTGATTACTCCTGGCGTGCTCGTAATCAGCTTTCTTGCGGTTGGGATGGCACTCCTCACTTGGTACAGCTTTCTGACGTACGACACGATCCAAATTTTCACCTATGAATACACCCTTGCCAACTGGAATCGTCTGATTCAGACCTCCGCTTTCCACACGGTATTCTTCCGGACTATCCTCTATTCCACACTTGTCACCGTCTTATGTGTCGTCTTCGCGGTACCGTATGCGTACTTAGTTGTCCGAACGAAACAGCCCATCCTCAGGTATGTGCTACTCTTTGGGTTGTTCGTTCCTTTCTTTTCAGGAGTGATCATCCGGGCGTACGGCTGGCTTATTCTGCTCGGCCGTAATGGCGCGTTCAACTGGCTACTCGAGAGTATCGGGCTTGAACCGCTAAACATAATCGGCACCTCAACCGCAGTCATCATCGGCCTCGTCCAGTATATGCTGCCGTTTGCGGTCCTAATGATCACGCCCGCAATAGCGAGCATCGACCGTGATCTCGAACGGGCGGCAAAAAACGCTGGCGCGAATCAGATTCAAACGTTTCGCCACGTCATCCTCCCGTTGGCACGGCCTGGTATAACCGCGGCGGCAATTGTCGTATTTACGATTTCGATGGCGAACTACTCGATTCCTGACCTGCTCGGCGGCGGCACGAACGACTTCGTAGCAAACTTCATTTACCAGACAGTGTTCGGAACGCTAAACTATCCGTTTGCGTCCGTGCTGAGTATCGTCCTCGTAGCGGTCGCCTCAATCGTCGTGCTCGGCGTCTTTCGGCGCTACGGTACCGGGACCCTCGGCGTGGAGGTGGGTGAATAATGAGTCTCTTGCGTGGAGTCGGACAGCACCTCAAAACCGACCACCCGTATCTTACAGCATTTGCACTGGTGGAACTGATATTTTTGGTGTTGCCCTCGCTTATCATCCTCGTTGCCTCCCTTGGCGCAGGCGAAATCATCGCATTCCCACCGGATGAATTGAGCCTCAGGTGGTACTTCTCGCTACTTGATGAGGGTGAATATATTCAGCCGTTTATCAATAGTGTGATGGTTGCAACGATCTGTACGATTATTTCGATCCCGATCGGGCTCTCGACTGCAATCGGATTGAATCGTTACGATATCCGATTCGAACACGGGATTCAGCTGTATCTGTTGTTACCCTTCACCGTTCCCCTCGTCGTGTCGGGATTCATTCTATTGATTCTTTTCGGCCGAATCGGCTGGATCGGTAATATCTGGGCTGTCGGGTTGGCGCTGACGATCATTAACATCCCATTTATGATCTGGAGCGTCGCTTCCAGCGTCAACTCCTTCGATCCGACTCTGGAGAATGCTGCCCGGAGCCTCGGCGCTGAAGAGATTCAAACGTTCAGACACGTCACCCTACCGGCCCTGATGCCGGGCGTGATTTCCGGCTCACTGATGATGTTTATGCTCGCGCTCAACGAGTTCATCGTTAGCCTTATTATCACCATCTCGGACACGGAAACGCTCCCTGTTGCGATCTACAGTGCAATAAGAGGGAATATCAGTCCGCAGATTGCGGCGATTTCGAGTGTCTATGTTATCGCCGCCATCATTGCGATCATCATCGCCGATCAACTTGTCGGGCTGGATAAGTTCCTGCATTCTTGATATCTACCCCACGCTAAAGCGCGAGGATTTCCCCGTTGAGGGTTCGGCTACCAACCCACGGAGGCAACTTGAGGGTCTGTGCGCACTTCTTTGGGACTTTCATGAGGGTGTGGTTTCTCCGACCAGTCGTGGTCGTCCCACTCGAATAGCACGTGCCGTGCCATCGGCCTGACTTCGCTTTCGCTGTTTTCTCGAAGGAACGTCTCTGACGCCGTAAATGACAACGGGTTTGATTGCCGGTTTGATCCTCTCTGGATAGGGGTGTATGGTTGATGTATGCTCTAGATGGCTTCCTCAGTAAGATTTCTGTCTACCGAAATTTTATCTGAAATGGGTCCTATCTACTAATTATGAAAGGAACCTACACGTCCCCTGCCGTTGAGCAAACGGTCACGATGATTAGCGCGGTTGACGACGAGGCGTGTGCAAGCCTCGTCGCTGACATCGTGGGTCACCCGAGCGGCCTCGTCTCACCGAAGGAGTTCTGGCTTCTGAATCCGCCGTTTTCGAAATCGAAAATCAGCAAGCGATTGGCGAAGCTTCGTGAGGCTGGCGTGGTTGCGTATGCAGATGCTCCGGACCAGAGCCCTGGAGAGCCACGTCGATACTATTACCTTACGGACGACGCCAGAGCGGTGTTCGACCGCAACAACATGTTTGCTCCTGAACCGCTCAAAGAGCTGTTCGACCGTATCGACCACTCGGATGAATTCTTGGCGTTACTCGAGAAGCCGCGGCCAAATGTGGCTGCTGAGACGGTCTACACCGAGTAATATCTACACACCAGATTCTTAATTCCTTTTCGCACTACAATACTATGTAAATTGCAAGACAACGTAGCCGAACATCATTGTTCCAGTAAGTAGAACAATACCGAGTCCGGTGTTGAATCCTCCGACGATGATTCGCTCCGGTATAATTGGCTGATATAGACGTTCAGTCAGCTTTCTAAAAACTCCAAGAATTAGGCTGGCAAGTATTACTAGAGTTCCCCCACCGCCTCCAATGCCAGCCATCAAGATTATTATGTCTATATCTGTTTCTGAAAGTTCGCTTACGTCTCCAAGGTCGGAGTTGTCGGCGGCTGTTGCAGTCCCGGTTGGTGTTTCTGTCGCTTGGCCTGGCTGGGCTGTTGGAAGTGGAGTCGTTTCTGAGGGCAGTATTCTCTCGTCTTTGAGTTCGTACCCATACCGTTCGGGGTCTTCGGGAGGATTCGGGACTGCAGTTCCTCTGACGTATCGCTGAAGCCACTGATCTAATCGCTCCCCAGCCACTTCAGCTACGTAATCTTCGAAATCGACGTACCGAAGATCTCCTTGATGGGTGTTGAGTAGTTGAAAGACATCTAGCAGCGTTCCGTTGCCGTCGCTACGATTCCGGATCTGGATGTCGAGCGCTGCGAGTACCCGTGGACCCTTCTCATATGGCGTTTTACCGCTGGACCAGCCATCCGGATTTGAGAGGCGGTCTGACTCGTATTGGCGGCTAGTGATTGCACGGCCGAAGGTTCTTTGTGTGAGTCTATTCTGTTCTGCCGCCAAGATGACTGCATAATACTCTGCGCTCGCCTCGGTAAACCATTGCATATTCTCGGCTGTTTTGTATTGCTGTTGTGTATGAACGAATTCGTGAAACCACGTACTTGTTCCATTGAGTTCTGATTCCTCATGGGCCCAAAATTCTGCTCCAGAAGCTTGTCCCCCTCGTCTTAGTGGTGACATCCCAACAAATATCGTTATCTGACTTGGCCCCGACAGCGACAGATCGCCTTCTGCCCTCGAAAGCCCACTAAGAATCTTTGAAGAATTAGCACGCAGATTGGACTGGTCTGGAATTACTAGTTGAATAGAGGTATCGCTATCTGTCGATGTATTCATAACTGTGTTCGGTCCGGTGAACACAAATCGGTCTCCTGCTACACCCGATCCAGAAGTGGTGGTGTTTCGAATTCGGCCCGGGTTATCCCCTGAATATCTGTAAGCCGTTACGCCAGTCACTTGAACGAAGGCCCATTCGTCGGTTATCGCTGTACTCTTTCCCCCGAAGTCTCTGTTGCCTAAGGGAGACGTAAGGCGATAGGTTATTGTTGCGTCTGTTTCAGTGATGTATCTACTTCCATTGGACCGCTCAAAGCTATGGCTCTCTACCGTTACGTTTTTTGGTGGCCGAAATCTGACGAAATCGATGTCATGAGGAAGCGTAACGGTAGCCTCAACAGTGACACTTTGATTGCCAGTCTGTTCTACAATATAGGTGGTTTCAACCGGTGTATCACTGGCTGACGCAATAGCGGGTGCAGCAAGTAATCCAGCGATTAGTAATCCAAA
This sequence comes from Natronomonas sp. CBA1123, assembly GCF_009741925.1. Classification (GTDB taxonomy): domain Archaea; phylum Halobacteriota; class Halobacteria; order Halobacteriales; family Haloarculaceae; genus Natronomonas. The sequence continues at coordinate 108,475 of NZ_WPCC01000002.1, read as the reverse complement.
AGTGACCAAAACGAAGATGCTCAGACGACGCACAAGTGTCAACTGATGTTACTTCTACAAATTATTTAGGCTCATTCCACCTACTGTAATATACTCATCTCCAATCGCTACCTTGGGAATAACGATATTCGCAGCTTCACTTCGGTGGCGTGGTTGGTTCGATGTGGTCCGTGCGTACCGCCTCAGTGGTCGCGGTTTCGAGTCCGTCGGAGAGGAGTTTAGACTCCGCCTTCCGGAGGTGTTCCAAAAGCGTTGCGCGGCTGATCTCCATCTTCTCGGCGAGTTCCTCGCTCGTGATTTCGCGGGGCCACTCGAAATATCCTGACTCGAGAGCACATTCGATTACCTCGTACTGTCGGTCGGTAAGTCGTACACCTGTCCTATCAAAGGCTGACAATTTCCCCAGTGTCACGGTACCGATTTCACGGAAATCCTCAATCATTGCCCGAAGGTCCTGCCGGCGGAAGAACAGCACCGTGTACACACGGCGGTCCGGGCCAATTGACGTATGTCGCCTGAGGATTCCATGGTTTCGGTCGATTGCCGAATAGGCGCCGCACGACGTTTTCGTCACGAGTATGTTCCCATCACCCAGGTTTTCAACGTGTTTCACCTGCTCGGATTCCCGAAGAGTGGCCAACACGTCCGGGCCGTTGTCGCCGGGTTCGAGCACGAAGGTCACGAGTTCGTCGTGGAGTTCCTCGATGGCGATGTCGAGATTCTCGTCGAACTCCGTTGCGAGTTTGGAGACGACACACTCCTTGTGTTGCTGGAGGTGAATCTCTGCCTGAAACATAGACCTTCGTAGAACGGGAGTATGAATAAGTCTTCGTCGGGTCGATTGAGGTGCTACCGAGACATCGAAATCGAGTCGCTGTAGACCGATTAACTGCCGAACTCTCGTTTGGCTAGTGCGAGCGCGGCGTCAAGGTCGAGCGGCCCCTCTACAGCTAAGGCATCGAGATAGCTGTCCACGGTCTGTGTATCGGGCTCTATCCCGACTCGTCGAAGGAGGCGGCGGGCGCCGCTCTCTCCGGTGGATCTACCGAATATCAGTCGGCTCTGGCCGCCGAACAGTTCTGGGTCGAATGGTTCGAGCGTAGCGGGGTCAGCGAGCATCGCTGCCGTATGGATTCCAGATTCGTGTTCGGCGATTTTTTCGCCGAGGACGGCCTTTCGGTCGTCGTAGGACTCGCCGAGGCGGTCCAGGATGCTTCGGCACGCCGGAACGAGTTCGTCCGTCGTCATCCCGAGGTCGTCGTCGTGCTCGACGGAACAAGCGACGACCACTTCTTCGAGGGGGCTGTTGCCGGCTCGTTCGCCGAGCCCAGCGACGCTCACGTCGGCTTTTCCGACGCCAGCGCGGTAAGATGCGAGGGCGTTGGCCGTCGCACAGCCCATATCGTCGTGGAAATGGACGCCCAGACGACCGAAGTCGATGTGGCCGTCGAGACCATCGAGATATTCCTGTACCGTCGCTGGCGTTCGCGCGCCGACGGTGTCGGCCAGCGAGATGAAATCCACTTCCGGAATCGTCTCGATAATCTCGATAAGCTGGTCGTGGTCCGTTCGGAAGGCGTCGGCCAAGGTGACATGCACGGGAAGGCCGTGTTCGCGGATGTAGTCGACAGCCTCACCGAGCATCGACAACATTTCCTCGCGGGTAATCCCGAGTAAGTGTTCTAGGTGGCGGTCCGACGCGGAAACGAACGTTTCGATTACCTCCGCGTCGGCCGAAAGCGCTGCATCGATATCGCTTTCGAGCGCGCGTGCTAGAGCGACTACCTCCGCATTGGTCGTCCCCGCTAGCTCCGAGATGGCTGCTTGGTCTTTCTCGCCGGTCGCGGGAAAGCCGGGCTGAATGAAGGGGACGCCCAACTCGTCGAGAGTCCGTGCGCATTCGATTTTTTCGTCGGCGGTGAACTCCCGCCCGGGCATCTGGTCCCCTTCCCTGAGTGTGACATCTGTCAGGAGCATTTATATGATTCCCTCCTCCTCCAAGTCGACGATTTCCTCCGGCGAGAGGTCGAGTTCACCGCCGTAAATTTCCTCGTTGTGCTCGCCATGTCCGGGGCCGAGAAACTCGATATCGCCGGGGGTTCGGGAGAACTCGGGGACCGGTGCGAACGTTTCGATTTGCCCAACGTCGGGGTCGTCGACCGTGACGAAATCGTCGCGGGCCTGGTACTGCTCGTCCTGCCGGATGTCTTCGACGTCGTAGACGGGTCCCACGATGGCGTCCTCTGCCTCTAAGATGTCGATAGCTTCCTCGGTCGTGTGGTCTCGGGTCCACGCTTCGATTTCCGCGTCGAGAGCCTCGACGTTCTCGACGCGTTTTTCGTTGTCCGCGAAACGGTCATCCTCGATAAGTTCGGGCTTGCCGATGGCGTGTGCGACGCGCTCGAAAATTTTCTGATTTGAGGCGGACATTGTCATGTAGCCATCCTTCGTCTCGTAGATGTTCCGTGGAGCGGTGTTTGGATGGCGATTCCCTGTCCGCTCGCGGACGTGACCATCGTAGTCGTAGGCCTCTACGTCTCCGAAAAAGAGTCGCGAGAGTGGTTCGATGAGGGAAACGTCGACGACCTGTCCCTCGTCGCTACCTCCCCGACCGAGATCTCGCTCGTAGACGGCCATCAGCGTCGCCTGAAGGGCAAACTGGGCCGCTGTCAGGTCCGCGAGGCTAATCGGCGGCAGAAGCGGTTCGCGGTCGGGGAAGCCGTTGGCGTGAGCCCACCCGGAAATTCCCTCGGCGATGGTGCCGAATCCGGGTTTCTCAGATTTTGGACCGGTCTGCCCGTATCCCGAAAGCCGGACCATAATCGCGCGTTCGTTGACCTCGTGGATGTCGTCGGGGCCGAGCCCCCACCGTTCCATCGTCCCGGGCCGGAAGTTCTCGAAGACGATGTCGGCATCCTCAATGAGTTCCAGAGCGAGTTCCCGACCGCGATCTGAACCTAAATCGAGTGTGATACAGCGCTTGTTGCGCCCGAGCGATTTCCACGCCAACGAGTGGCCGTCCTCGGTCTTCTTCGGCCACTCACGGATCGGGTCGCCCACTTTCGGATGCTCGATCATCACCACGTCAGCGCCGAAATCGCCCATCATTGTCGTCGCAAACGCGCCGCTGATCATGCCCGACATGTCGATAACGCGCAACCCGTCCAACGGCCCCTGTCGTTCTCGTGCTGTCGTGTCGTCGTTACTCATACAATCCCTCATTAAACGTTGTCAAATCTGTGTAAATCATGTTTCTGTGGTTCTCATGCGTCTTTCTCGGTTGCGAGGCGCTCGAGTACGTCGTCGGTTGCCACGACGTCCCCGTATTTCTGGTCGATGTCGAAGAGGTTCGCGCGATGTGGGCCGTCGGCGCGGTCGCCGACGGCGTCGGCGGGGACGACCGTCCGGTAGCCGTGCTGAAGACTGTCGACGGCCGTCGCACGGACGCAGCCACTCGTGGTGACGCCCGCGAGAACGAGCGTGTCGACGCCATCGGTCGTCAGTTCCGTCCCGAGGTCGGTGCCGAAGAAGGCGCTGGCGTACTTTTTGAGGATTACGCGCTCGCCGGCTTCGGGGTCGAGTCGCCCGTCGACGGCGACGGCGTCGGTCCCCGCCTCGAGTTCGCGGAGGGCGGGCACTTTCTCGATGAACCGACCGGCGTCGCCGTAGGACTCCTCGTAGGCGACGGTGGTGAAATACCGAGGGAGGTCCCGTTCGCGGAACGCCGCGAGCAACCGCTCGGTCTGCTTGACGACGGCGTCGAAATCCGCGCCAAGGTTGGTTTCGGCGTCGGTGAACGCGTTAATCAGGTCGATGACGACCAACGCGGGTCGGTTGCCCATCCCGACCTCATCGCCGAAGTCGTGGTTGGCGTAGTAGGCCTCGGTTTCGTCGATCCAGTCCATGGGTGGTGTTCGTCGTGAAATTGTAATCGTTCCTCGGTATCAATCGCGGTTCTCGAACTCGCGGCGCTCGGCGGCAATCCGGTCGGCGAGTTCCTCCTCGGGCGGGAGTGGGCCGTAATCAAACGCACCGAGTTCTTCGCGGGTCTCCCGAATCTCGGCACGTCGGGATTCGGTCGCCGTCTCGTCAACGGTGCCGTCCTCGGCGAGGACGACACCGTACTCCTCTTCGGCCGCCTCTTCGGTGATGAGCCCACGTCGGACCTCGGTGGAGACCGTTTCAGTATCTCGGTCGAGTGCGTCGCCCAACCCGCCGCCGCCGGCGGTGCTGAAGACCAGTTTGTCGCCGGCCTGCACGGGGACGTTTTCGACCTTCGAGGGGAGTTCCTCCTCTGTACCGTCGACTCGGAGTAGCTTCTTTTCGCTTCTGCCGCCGTGTTTGCCTCCCTCGACGCCCCACGGGTAGGTGTGGGCGCGGTCGTCCTGGAAGGTAATCGCCCCGTCCTCCTCGAAGGTATACACCTTCGTGATTCCGTGGCCGCCGCGGTATTCGCCCGGCCCACCGGTGTCTTCGCGCGTGCTGTACTCGTCGATAGAAAGCGGGTAGTAGGCCTCCTGATACTCGGCGGGGACCGTCCGAAACAGCGGCCACCACGAGTGGCCGTCAAGGCCGTCGCCGCCGGGGCGGGCAGGGATGCCGCCGTAGAGGATTTCCAGCATCTGGAAGTCGTTGCCTTCCGAGTCGGTTCCGGCGTAGACGAGGTTCGGCGAGGTGCCGTAACTGCCGGCGACGGAGAATCCGTCGATGAGCTTCGAAAACGTGGCCTGCAGCACGTCGAACTGCCGGGCCATCAGCGGCAGGCGGTTCCCGAGTGGTGCGGGGAACTCGGGTTGAACGACCGTCCCCTCGGGGAGCGTGACCTCGAAAAGGTCGTAGTACCCGTCGTTGAACGTCAACAGCGGGTCGAACGCCATGATGAGGAAGACGCCGGTGAACATCTTGAACATCTTCTCGTTCAGCAGGAAGTTCACCGTCCCGGGGACTTGCTCGTCGGTGCCCGTCCAGTCGAGGTAGACCGTGTCACCTTCGCGGTAGATTTCGAGGTGGAGTTTAATCGGGCCGTTGCCCATCCCGTCGTCATCGACGTAGTCCTCGAAAGTGTACGTCTCCCCTTCGGGGACGAACTCGTCGATGAGGTTTATCATCCCGTCTCGGGTGCGGTCGAGGATGGCGTCACAGCCTTCGAGATACGTCTCTTTCCCGAAGCGGTCACAGAGTTCCTGAACGCGCTCTTCGGCCGCTTTCGTGCCTGCAGCTAGTGCCTTGATGTCGGCCTCGGCATGGTCGGGGAGACGGGTGTTGTGTGCGAACGTCTCCAGAAGCTGGTCGTCAAGCTCGCCGCCCTCGTAGAGTTTGACCGGTGGGAGGCGGATGCCCTCCTCGAAGATGGACGTCGCTTGGACCGGCATGCTACCGGGGGTCTTCCCGCCGACGTCCATCAGGTTGCCCCACTGACTGGAGAACCCGACACGTTCGCCTTCGTAGAAGATGGGTCGGAGCAGAAGCATGTCCGGCGTGTGTGACATCGCGCCCGCGCACATGTAGGGGTCGTTGGTTGCGATGACGTCACCTTCTTCGAGGTCATCCCAGCCGAAGCTCGCGTTGTCGATGATAGTCTCGATGGCCGACCCGAACTGACCCATGACCATCCGTCCTTTCGAATCCGCGATGAGTGGGAACTGGTCGGACTGCTCGCGGATGACCGGGCTGATTGCGGTCGTCTCCAGCACGCGGTCCATCTCGTATCGAGTGTTCTCTAGGGTGCTCTCGATTATGTCGAGCGTCGTCGGGTCGATATCGTGTTCACCGACGAAATCGGGAGTGTCAGCGCTCATTGGTCGTCACCTCGGTTGATTTCGATGTTTGCATAGCGGTCGATGGTGGCGGTGTGGTTGGGCTGGACGACGACTGTCGAGTCGTCCTCGACGACGATTGCCGGCCCGGCAATCTCGTTACCCGGCCGTAGTTCGGTTCGGTCGTAGACGGGCGTCTCGCGGTAGGCGCCATCGAAGTACACCTCGTCGGTGCCGACCCGCGCCGCACTCGGGTCCGTCCCACCGAGGTCGTACTCCTCGATGGTGACACCTTCGATGACGCCCTTCCCGATGACTCGGAGATTGGCGATTTCCAGCGGTGCATCCAGCGAGAAGCCGAAGCGCTGGTCGTGTCTCGCCTCGAAGTCGTCTTTGATTTCGTCGAGGCCGGTTTCGGTCCGGAGCGCATCGATATCGACCGGAATCGACATCTGGATGTCTTGTCGGTAGTACCGACAGTCGGCGTAGTACTCGAAGGCGTGGTCGGATTCGTCGACGCCCTCCGAATCGAGCCACGTTTCGGCGTCCTCACGGAGCGTCAGCAGTTCCTCGTGGACGTCGTCGCCGTCGACGTCGAGGTCGGTTTCGAGGTACGTCTCGGAGAACTCGTTTTGCACGTCGGAGGTGAGGAATCCGAATGCCGACATCACGCCCGGGCCCGGCGGGATGACGAGCGGATAGGTGTCCATCACGTCGGCGAGCGCGTTGGCGTGCATCGGACCGGCGCCACCGAAAGCCACGAGGCCGAAATCACGGGGGTCGTACCCCTGTTCGACGGAGACGACGCGTAGCGCGCCGTGCATGTTTTCGTTGACGATGTCGAGGATGGCCTGAGCGGCCTCCTCGACGGAGGTGCCGCGTTCCTCGGCAATGGTGGCGATTGCATCGCGGGCGGCGTCCCGGTCGAGGTCCATCTTTCCACCGAGTTGCACCTGCGAGGGGATCCGTCCCAGAACGACGTTGGCGTCGGTGACCGTCGGTTCCTCGCCGCCCTGTCCGTAGCAGGCCGGGCCGGGGTCGGCGCCGGAACTCTCGGGACCGACTTGCAGTGAGCCGGAGAGTTGGACGCGGGCGACGGAGCCGCCGCCGGCACCGACCGTGTTCACGTCGACCGAGCGGGACTTGAATTCGCGGTAGCCAACCTTCGTCTGGCGCGTGGTCTCGGGTTTGCCGTCCTCGACGAGTGAGACGTCGGTTGAGGTACCACCCATATCGAGGGTGAGCACGTCGGGTACCCCTTTCTTTTCCGCGATGGTCGCCGCGCCGACCACGCCACCGGAGGGGCCTGAAAGCGCGAGCTCGACGGGTCGCTCTTTCGCCGCCTCGGAACTCATTAGGCCGCCGTCCGAACGGACGACGTTCATCGCCGTCGTCGACCCTGCCTCCTCCAGCGAATCGTCGAGGTCGTCGAGATAGTTGATGACGGCCGGCCGGGCGTAATCGTTGATGACCGTCGTCAAGGTTCGCTCGTACTCGCCATACTCGGGGACGATTTCCGAGGAAATCGAGACGGGCAGGTCTGGCGCTTCCTCGGCGACTATCTCGCGGACTCGCTCTTCTTGAACCGGATTGAGATACGCGTTGAGCAGGGCGACGGTTAGGGACTCGACCCCACTGTCCCGGAGCTCCCGAACCGCTTCCCTGACTTCGGCTTCGTCTAGTGGCTCGGTCACTTCGCCTTCGGGGGAACTGACCGTCCCGGAGACACCACGCGTGTCTACTAAATCGGCTAAGGGGTCCGGTTTCTCCATGTCCATCCATCCGTAGAGTGGACCCGGCGTCCAGGCCCTCGCCAGGTGGAGGATGTCCTCGTGGCCTGTCGTGGTGATGAGGCCGACTCGTGCCCCGGTCTCTTCGAGCAGCATGTTGGTTACGACCGTCGTCCCGTGGAAAAGCAACTCCAGGTCCGCGACCGACGCACCTGCCTTCTCGGTCGCCTCGTTCACGCCTTTCAGCACGCCCTCGGATGGATTTGCTGGCGTCGATAGCACCTTGTCGATGGTGAGTTCGTGGGTGTCCTCGTCGAACACGATAACGTCGGTGAAGGTACCACCGACGTCCACTCCCAAGTTGTATGTCATGTGAGTGCGTGCCAGTATTTGCTGCTGCTGATTGCCTAAACGTTCTTCCAACCCCTGTTGGGTATTTTTATACCCCTCCTCTAAATCCGGTGGCCGTGCTTCGCCGATTCGCTAATTACTGTGGCGTCGTTCTTCTCGAATACGGACTCGAACATATATGGTTTAATACTATTACATAAATTTGATATTTGCCAGCAATACGTTATCAAATGTGGGGGGATACAAATGACGATTAGATTTTATGTATTACCTTGAACAGTAAAGGCAGGCATACAGACATGTTATTTAATTATCTGAGAAGGATTTAGACTGGCTCAAATAGTTATTAAAGCGCTTTGTATGCCATATCATCTAATTCTACAACGTGAAATGGACAAATTTATAATATATAATTCATTTTGATTAGATGACAGTAAAATGTTAAATATTTAACATTTTGTAGCAGGCGTTATTATTTTTATACCGTTAAATTAGAAGACATATATGATTAGTATATAACTTTGAAAACCGGATTAGCGACCGTCAATAACGAGACAAGATTGCCGTCGTCTGTCCAGTCGCAGCCGGGAAACGATTTCATTGCAAGAATTCATCAATTAGGAAACGATTTCATTGCAAGAATTCATCAATTAGGGTAGTCACCTTGTCGGGAGCCTCCATCATCGGATAATGACCGACATCGGAGAGAACAACTGGTTCAACATCCGGCAATCGCTCAATCGTCTCCTCGAAAACGTCGTCTTGGATAAAGTAGTCATCAACCCCGCGGACGAGCATGACCGGGCAGTCGGCTTTAGCAAGTTCGTCAGCACGGTCGAAGTCTGCCCACGCCTGCAAATCGTTGGTTGCGATTTCGTGGGCGCTGCGGTGTTGCCATGCGAGTTCTTGTCGACGATTTTCCGGGCACGTTGGACCGACAGCATCGGTAACGGAGTACTCGAGAACATCCTGCCAGCTGGGTAGTGCGTGCGGGTGAGAGAGTCGACCCAGTTGAGCACCGCGTGTGCGCCCTGCTCCCTCCATTGCCACAGCGCCGGCGAGGTCGTCTGCATGGTCGATAGCCAACGAGAGTGTGGTATCGCCTCCGACGGAGCAACCTCCGACGACAGGCTGGGTGATGCCGAGCGCGTCGACTAATCCCCATATTGCATCGGCATGCTGCTCGATTGTCGTATTTGGCCCTCCTTCGTTCGGGTAGGATTTACCGTGTCCTGGAAGGTCTGGAACGATTACATGATATCCCAAATCAGCGAGTGCAGGAGCTACGTATCGCCACTGACGTCCGTCCGCACCTGCCGTATGAATCAGTACAATCGATTGATTTTCCGCATCACCTACGGTTTCATAATACGTCCGCGTACCGTCGACATCTACGTACGTGCCGGTGAGTTGAGTCATTCTGCCACCTCCATCTCTGCCGTACTGTCCGTGGTATTCTCTTGGAGATGGCGTACGAACAACTCGATTGCGTCCCGCAAGCGGTTGGCTTCGAGTTTGTTTCCGCTACTCCGAATCGCGGTCTCGTACAGTGCTTGTGAGAACGACATATCGCCAGCAGCAAGTTGCTGCCAGGCTGCTTCATTCCCGGTCAATCGGAACGTCGCCCCAAACTGGGGGACGTAGGGTTCCGTATCGATAATCTCACCACGATAAATCTTCAGCCACACCGTCTGCTCTCCAATTTCCAGTGCTATCGACCCATCAAAGTGCTCGGCGGCCTTGCTGAAGTCGTCGTCGCTGTTAGCTGATGCGACGGTATCAGCTAGCCATGTCTCGCTTCCAAACATCGACTGTATCTGGTGGCGTCTGCCACCTAAATCTACCTCCAATCGCTGCTACCGCGTTCACGTATCAGAGTAGCTTTCGAATCCGGTCAGGTGCATCACCCTCCTCGTAGGCCGACCTCATCGCATCCTGCTCGTCGGCCCGGGCCTGTTCACGCGTTGGCGAATCGAGTTTCGCCAGTTGCGTTTTGAGTGCAGCGAGTGCTGCGCCGCTGCTTTCAGTGACATCGCTGAGGAGATTGTTCAGGCCTTCCTCAAGAGCGTCCGGTGGTGCTGTCTTCGTGACGAAGCCCGCTTCCGCCGCCGTTTCGGCCTCGATATCTGCACCGGTGAACAGCCACGCTCGGGCCCGTCGCTCACCGATTATTCGGGGTAACAGCGTGGTCGTGTACCCCGCCACTGGGATACCGAGATTTGCCTCGGGGATGGCAAACGTCGCGTCGTTGCTGGCGACAACCAAGTCTGCTCCCAGACAGATTAGGAAGCCTGCACCATAGGCACGTCCCTGCACGACGGCAACGACAGGGAGCGGACAGTCCCGGAGCGAGGCGACGAGCGCCTGGACCTGTTCAGCTAGCTTTGCAGGGTCGGATACCGTTTCGGGGTCAAGGTCGGAAATATCAGCTCCCAACGAAAAATCGTCACCGAACGCCGAAACCGCAATCGCGCTCCCGTCGCTCTGCTCTATCGATTCGAACAGGTCTGCTAGCGCACGAACCGTTTCCATCGGGAGCGCGTTTCGTTTCGCAGGCCGCGCCAGTTTGACCTCGTGGATTGTCTCTTCAGGTGCCGAATCGAGTGAACGAGTCGTTACTTCGAGATGCTCCGTAGCAGGTATTTCCATACCCGCTAGTTGTGGGGGGTCCTAAAATCGATTGTGGGCTTTATTCGATAGTTTCCTGAAGGATACGTTCGTACTCCGCCTCGAACTCTCCCCGCTCACCGAGGTACTGAAGCGTGCTCTTCCGCATCAGATACAGGTCTTCGGCCACCTCTTTCGAGAGTTGGATTTTCTCGTCGACTAAGAGGACGGTGACGCCGTTGTCGCTGATTTCCAGAATCGTGTCACGAACGTCCTCGACGATTTTCGGAGCAAGTCCGAGCGTTGGCTCGTCAAGGAGGATGATGTCTGGCTCAACGACCAATCCCTGTGCGATGGCGAGCATTTGCTGTTGTCCGCCACTCATCGTGCCGGCATCCTGCTGGCGCCGTTCGTCGAGGATGGGGAACAGCTCGAATACCTGCTCGAGAACGTCCGAATTCGAACCTTCGGCCGGGATCATCGCCGTTCGAAGATTCTCGAGAACTGTCATTTCCGGAAACACTGTGTGGCGCTCCGGCACGTACGTAAGGCCGCGCTGGATGAGTTCGTGAGGATCGAGTCCGACCGTGTTTTCATCACGGAAGGTAATCTCTCCGGAATCGGGGTCTTTCACGCCTGAGATTGCTTTCATCAGCGTCGTTTTCCCGGCGCCGTTCGCTCCGACGACGGAGACGACGCCACCTTCCGGAACCGAGAGGTCGACGTTCCGAAGGACGGTCATGTCGCCGTAGGACACTTCCAAATCTGAAACGGACAGAATTTCATCGCTCATAGTGCCATCTCACCCAAATACTTCTCTTGAACCTCTTCATCCTCTTTGATTTCTTCGGGAGTTCCTTGACCGAGGACTCGGCCCTGCGAGAGAACGACAACGTTATCGGCCAAGTCGAACGCGGTCTCGATGTCGTGTTCGATGAGCATGAGCGTCTTTTCTTCCGCAAGCGCATCAAGGTACTCGAGCATCGCCGGCTTCTCGGCCGGGTCAAGACCCGAGAACACCTCATCAAGCAGGAGTAGTTGGCCGTCGGCAGCCAGTGCCAGAGCCACTCGTTTGCGCTCGAACAGTGTTAGCGACTCACCGAGTTTGTCATGAATCTCCATCAGATCTAGGAGTTCCATCAACTCACGAGGATTTGACTGGAACGCACCGAGGCTGATGTTCTCGGCGACGGTCAGCTCATCAAAAACATCGACCTCTTGGAAGGTGCGACGGATACCCATGCGAGCGACTTTGTAGTCTGGAGTTTGAGAGATATCTGTTCCCTCGAAAACGACATTCCCATCGTCCGGCATATGATAGCCGGTGATACAGTTGAACAGTGTCGTCTTGCCGGCGCCGTTGGCGCCGATTATTACTGTTGTTTCACCCTCCGTGACGGAAAGCGAGACGCTGTCTAGAGCGATGATACCACCGAAGGTGCGCCGTAACTCTGTCACTTCCAGAATGCCCATGCACTAACACCTCCGTTATCGAAGTCGCCGAAGTAGTCTTTGACCCCGCCGACGATACCACTCGGGAGGAACAGTATTACCAGGATCAGAGTGAGTCCGATTATGTACGGCTGATAATCGCCGAAGCCCAACGATCGGACAATTTCCGGTAGGCCAATCATGAGCACGGCTCCGACGATTGGACCGTAGATAGTCCTGAGTCCCCCGAGGACGGCGATGACCAACAGGAGCACGGTCTGGTCGAGCGTGAATGCACCAGGCGTGACTAGACCATTGACGTGTGCGTAGAGTGCACCGCCGATGCCCAGTACGAAGGCACCCAATACGACCGAGACCAGTTTATATCGAGACGGGTTGTACCCGATGGACCGAAGCAACTCCTCGTCTTCACCGGTTGCAACAGCGAGCGTACCCAGCAGCGAACGGTCAAACGCAGTGACGATGAAGGTTACAAGAACCAGAACCGCTAATAAGAACACGTACTGTTCGACCTGACTGGTGAAGACGAGAGGGCCCAACGACGGATTCGGCATCCCTGAGATGCCGGTCGGACCTACTCTGTCCCAGTTGGTGAAGGCATAGTAGACGATTTGCTCGAAGGCCAGCGTGGCGATCACGATTTCGAAGGTCGAGCCAATAATGATTGCCGATGCCGCGACAGCACTACCGACGATAGCGGCTGTGAGACCACCGATTAGTAGCGTCACCGCGAATGGCAGGCCCATCTGAATCGCCAGTAACGACGAGACAACGCCGCCGATGACGGCTAACGCTGCCGGGCAAAAAACGAGCAGGTTCGGCCACCCGAGCATAATGTTGTATCCTGACGCCATGATGCCGAACATGAGAACCAAGAGCGCAACATAGCCAACGTAGTTTGACGAGATGACGAATGGAACCACGACGAGCCCGCCGACGAGGACAAACGCGGCGGCGCGAATCGGTTCGGTCCACTCGAGATTACGCAGGTCGACGTCCAGTTCTTCTTCGTGCGTCGCCGTCGCTTCGGAACTGCTCATTCGGCCACCCCCTGTCGAAGAGACGTGGCCCGTTCTTTCAATCCTGCAATCAGAGAGTCTTCGCCTTCGCTCAGAACGATCGCCTTCAACAGGAAGAAGGCAATCAGCACGGCAAATTCGGAGGCGTAAATGTAGTACGACGACAGGTACAACACTGCGAAGGCTTCGTACAAACCGAGTGCGTAACCGGCGACCATCGCTCCCATGACACGGCCGATGCCACCGAGAATCACGATGATGAAGGCCTTAATGAGAAGCGAGAAGCCGAGTGTTGGTTCGAGCGTGAACATCGCCGCGTTGAGGACACCTGCTGCGGCTATCATCGCTGCACCCAATGTGAACGCGATGAGGAACACTCGGTCAACGTTGATACCACGCATAATTGCGAGCTCTCGATTCTGGACGATTGCCTGAAGACTGAGGCCGGTATCTGTGTAATTGATAAGCCAATATAGGAACGCAAAGTTCGCGACGGCAAACGCGATTACAACTAACTCAAGATGGGAAACAGACGTGCCGGAGACTTGAACACTGTTCTCTTGGAGATTACCTAATTCGATGTATTTGGGTGCGTGACCCCAAATCTGGGCATACCCTCGTTCGAGAATCCGAGCCAAGCCGATAGTCACGAGAATGACGCCGAAGACGTACTCCGACTCTTTTCGGCCATAGAGTCGGGACAGCAAGGTCTTTTCAACCACAGCTCCGAGGACGGCGATTGCGAGGACAGCCCCGATTAAGCCGACAATCCATGGGAGCCCAGTTAGGTTTACTAACTGGTAGAAGACGTACGCTCCACCTGCAAACAGGGCCGCATGGCCCATATTTGGGATATCCATCACCCCAAATATGATGGTGAAGCTTGCCGCGAATACGGCGAAGATACTCCCCTGAATGAGGCCATTGATAAGTGATTCTAGTAGGACCATCTGCGTTTCAGAGATCTGTTTCCGGCGGGATACTCGTAATCGGTGGGAGCTGGCCGTCCCATGCAACGGTATCGATTTCCGCGTCGCCGCTCGAGCCGTCGAACTTGATGAGCGCACCGGGGATAGACGGCTGGCCACGGTCGTTGATGGTCGCGTTGCCGAGGATGGTCGTAATCTCGTTTCCGACCAAAGCTTCGCGTAGGTCTTCTCCGTTCGTGGAGCCGGCCTCCGTGAGTGCGTATTCGGCGGCTTGTGCGTCGGCGTAAACGTTGTAAGCCGTCGGGTGGTCAGGCGCGTTTTCTATCGATTGGTAGTCCTCGAATTGTGAAAGCGCCTCATCGCTGATTGTTTCTGCAATCTGATCGTCGTCGGCGTAAGAGAGTCGTGTGTATACGCCGAGGGCATAAACGTTGGACATTGAACCGCCGACTTCGCCCAGTGAGTTGTAGTCTGCACCACCGAGGCCGGTCAGAATCGGCATATCGTCATTGAGGCCGGCACTATCCTGCTGCTCTATGAATCGCTGCATCGCGGATGCCCATGTCTGGACATACAGTGCATCGATATCGGAGTTGCGAGCCTTGGTGATGTACGACGAGAAGTCCTGTTGGCTGAACGAGAACCGACCGAGGTTCTCGTAGTCGCCAGCATTGTCGGCTTCGTTGAACCACCACTCCATCAGGTCCAATGTGTCATCTCCCCAGTCACCCTCCTCGGCGATGACACCGATTTTTTCGATGTCGTCGCTGTCACTGACGAATTGGAGTGCGGGATAGGCGTCCATCACGGTCGAAACCGTCAGCCGCATCATGTACGTTCCATCGGTGTTTACCTGCGGGGTAAAGCCGTGTGTGAACGTTGGAATCTGGTTATTATTGATAATCTCGTTAATGGCTATCGCACCGTTGGAACGCCACGACGAGAGAATCATCGAAACATTATCCGATGTGGTGAGGCGCTGTGCTGCCGACCGTGCTTGGTCATTCGAAGATTCGTCGTCGTACTCGACGATATTGATCTCTCGGGTCTCACCGCCGATTTCAAGACCACCGTTGCCGTTAACATTCTCGACCCAAGCACTCTGCGCCTCTGTCGCTAATTCGCCGAAGAAAGCTGCCGACCCCGACAATGGATTGATGGCTCCCAACTGAACCTGGCTCCCACCGCTATCTCCCATACAGCCCGCTAAACCGACCGCAATTCCTGTTGCCGCACAACTCTTGGCTAGAAACGACCGTCTCTTGTACTCTGGCATGTGAGTCCAACTCTCACATTACCCCGGTGGTGTTTAAATCTTTGGAGAAGAATGATGGAAATGGCAAATAATAATCATTTTATGTCGGCAAAGCTAGGATTAGATGACGGGTAGAATATTGAACCGATAGTTGATCGAAGAACTAGTCTTTCCGACTGGCTATTACTGGTCTTCGACGTACGTCATTTCATCGTCAACCGACTGCCAAACATCCATAGCGATAGGGGACTCTTTCTCCTCAATGATTTCTGCAATGAGTCCAGCAGCACGACTGACGATGGCGAATCCGCGAGCTGCTTCGGGTTCTAAACCGAGATCGGACGACAGAGCGCCGATGGCCCCAGTAACGTTGATCGGGAGGTCTCGTCCCGTGGTCTCTTCAAATTCGCTTTGTAAGTCTTTGAGGATGGCCACGTGCTCGCCGGCGACATCGGCTTCTTCGGCGAGTTCAAAGAGTCTCTGAGCACGGGGGTCAATCGGGTCAAATTCGGGATGGCCGATTCCCGAAAATCGATTTCCACTCTCTCGGTAGGCTGCTGCCAGTTCTGCAACCGACGCCTCGCGGTCATCGGCAGAATTAATCGATTGCAGGTCCGTAGCACATTGTTCCATCGCGCCTGCGAACCGAGAACCGACACCAAGCAGACCGCTCGCTACGGCTCCTTGGGTCGAATTAGGTTCTGAAAGGAGCGTCAAACGGGTTGCAATCGCGTGGGGGGTTGTTCCGTGGACCATCAGCGAGGAAAGCATTGCATTCACAAGCCGCTCTTCTTTCGCCGTCAACGACTCTCCAATGAGCAGGTGAATGAATGCACTCCCGAAGTCTAACTCACCCATTATCTCTGAGGTTAGGTCTTTCCCCCGGATGGTCACTGATTCCTCGTCGTGTGTCGAAAGTTGGGTTTCGTAGTTACCGTTCATCCATTTGGACTGTCTTGGACTGGGCAATAAATCTAGCGCTCAAATAGGTTCAGGCGAAATCGAACTCTCCCGTTGAAACTGAAGGACATCCACTAATTTGGGTGCAGAAGCATATTAAGACGTGAAATTTCGAATAGCTCTACTCGTAACCTCCAAACCAGACCATGTCTGTGAATGACAAGCTATTTGCTCTGGTCGCTATGATATCGGGAATATGACCTGGCGTGGCGACACTCTCAATGAGATGTTAGATGCTGCAAAGCGTGACTACGGAGAGACAGAGGCATTAGTCACATCGCGCGAACGTCTGACTTATGCCGAACTACACGAACGCGTCCGGGAATTTGCACGCGGACTTCTCGCACTTGGAGTCCGTCCGGGCGACCGTGTCGGCGTACTCATCAGTAACCGTGTCGAGTGGTTTATTGCCACTTACGCTGCCGAACACGTGGGTGCGACTATGGTTGGTCTGAATACGTGGTATAAGACTGATGAACTCCGGTATGCGCTCCGTCAGGCGGATGTTTCGACGCTTATCACTCTTGATAGCTTCCTGGGGAACGACTTTGTGGAGATGCTTACCGATATCGACCCTGCAATCGCGTCCGGTGAGATTCACAACATAAACTCTACCGAGCTGCCCGTCCTACAGAACCTCGTCGTGGTTGGAGAGGCCCCCGCTTGGGCACATGGGTGGACGGATGTCGTCACGAAGGCTGAGGAGGTGTCGTTGGAACGACTCGACGCAATCACCGAATCCGTTTCGCCAACCGATGAGGCGTACATCCTGTTCTCTTCCGGAACAACGGGTCGACCGAAGCCCATCGTTCTCGAACACGATGGACTAGTGACGAACCCGAGAAGCATCGGCTCACGGATCGGTATCGAAGACGGCGACCGATTTTGGCTCGGACTCCCTCTGTTCTTCAGTTTCGCGGCTTGCAACGAGTCGATAACTGCCTTTTCACATGGTGCGACTCTCGTCGTTCAGGAGCAGTTCGATGCACGCGAGGCGGTCGAGCTCATCCAAGAAGAAGCCTGTAGTGTCCTGTACGGTATGGGGAATATGTTCAAGCAGATGGAAAATTTGGATGTCAATCTCCAACAGGCGCTTGATTCGGTACGGGTCGGCCTAGTAGTCGGGCCACGCCCCGTGCGTCGACGCCTCGAAGAAGAACACGGTGTCGAGCGAGCACTGCACGGTTATGGTCTCACTGAGGTTTCTGCCATCTGCGCCATCACGCATCACAATTCCCCGAAAGCGCCACGACGAAACACCGTCGGGCGTCCACTCGCGAACGTGGATATTCGAATTAAAGACCCCGAGACGGGCGTTGAGGTGGCTCCGGGAGAGGAGGGTGAAATATGCATCCGGAGCCGAGCGATGTTTCGGAAGTACCTGAAACGTCCCGACAAAACTCGAGAGGCCATCGATGATGACGGGTATCTCAAGACCGGCGATATCGGATGGTTGGATGCAGATGGGCGGCTGGTTTTCGAGGGCCGCATCAAAGACATGATTAAGACCGGCGGTATCAACGTCTCTCCACAGGAGGTCGAACGCGTCATCAGCCAGCACCCAGATGTGGATGAGGTGTCCGTAGTGGGCTTGCCGGATGATGAAAAAGACGAGATTGTTGGCGCCGTGGTGAAGCCGGTGGCGGGTCGCTCACTCACCGAAGACGAGGTCGTCTCGTTCTGCGTAGAGCAGATGGCAGACTACAAGGTTCCGGCCAAAGTCGCTATCCGCCAGAGTGAATTCCCGCGAACGGACACCGGAAAGATTCGAAAGGTCAGCCTTCGCGAATCGCTCGTTGAGGAGGCGGAGCGCGACACCTAATCTCATCGACGCTCATATGTGACTTGGTCGCACACGCTACGTATGGAGTTGGATTTGGCGGGAGACGTCTCCGGTGTTCACCGGTTGCTCACGAGCCTTGTAGCACCACGTCCGATTGGGTGGATAAGTACGGTCGACACAGACGGCGTGTCGAACCTCGCGCCGTACAGCTATTTCAATCTCGTCCACACCAACCCACCAGTAGTGATGTTCGCGGCAGAAGACGCTGACGACGGTGTGAAGCACACCCCGTCAAACGTGATTGAAACAGGGGAGTTCGTCATAAACCTCGTTACGGAGGCAGTGGCAGGTGCCATGGATTACACAGCGCGGGCGGCTCCAGCTTCCGAAAGCGAGTTCGAGTCCGCAGACCTCGAGAAAGCACCGGCAGTCACGGTCGATGCACCACGGGTTGCTGCGTCCGCGGCGCATCTCGAATGCGAACTGCGGGATACGAAGAGAATCCACGGAAGCACGCTCGTTTTCGGGGACGTCAGACACGTTCACGCCGACGAGGAACTGCTGACCGAGGGGGCAGTTGACGCGAGGAAAATCGATGCGGTCGGCCGTCTCGGTGGGCCGTATTTTACGGGCATCAGTCGACTCTCGCTTACTCGGGAAACCGATTACTGACGGACGGAATCCTCTGTTCGTGCTGTGTGTCACCATCACATTTATCAGATACTCCCACGGACGTTCTCGGTATGGACTCTCTCTCCGACGAACAGCGGATGGTTCTTGAGACCGTGCGGGACCTCGCCGAGCAGAATTTCGCTGAGAAGGCGTGTACATGGGATGACAAAGCGCCGTGGGAAAACATCGAACTCCTCGCAGAGCACGGCTTTCTCGGCATAAATTTCGAGGAGAAGTACGGCGGTGGTGGGATGACCGAGGTCGAGGCCATGTTGATGATAGAGATAGTCTCTCGAGTCTGTCCTGATACGGGGCTGTTCCTAAACACTCAACAAATGCTCGCTCCGCGTGCCGTCGCTGAATTCGGGACGGAAGCCGCAAAAGAGAGCTACCTCCCGCCGATTATGAACGGGGAAGATGCAATGGCGCTGGCCATCTCCGAACCCGATGCCGGGTCCGACGTTGGCGCGATGAACACGATTGCCGAGGAGGACGGTGACGGCTTTCGCGTAACCGGCGAAAAGACGTGGGTGAGCGATGTGCCATATTCCAGTTCGGCCGTCGTTTGGGTTCGATACCCAGACGAGGGACTCGGGTCCCTTATCGTGGATTTCGACGCCGACGGCGTTGAAATCGCTAACCACTTCACGAACATGGCTGGTCACAAACAGACGCAGTTCTACATGGAGGACGTCTATGTCCCCGAAGAAAATGTCCTCACACACGGGCGGTCCGCATTCAAAGAGCAGCTCGTCTCGCTAAATTGGGAGCGACTCGGGAACGCAGCGATGATAACTGGGCGAATGGCGTTTGCTCTCGACATGGCTATCGACTATGCGACGGAGCGAGAGCAGTTCGGCCAACCCATCGGTGATTTTCAGGGAATCGAATGGAAACTGGCTGACCTCGTGAAACAGTACAAAGCCGCACAAGGTCTGACTCATCAAGCAGCTCGCAATGCCGTTGCGGCCGACCGAACCCCAAGTCGGCTTGATGCTTCGGTTGCGACCCTCTATGCCTCAGAAATCGCGGAACACGTCGTAAGCGAGTGCCTTCAGATTCACGGCGCGAATGCTTACCAGAAGGGCCATCCACTAGAGTTCCTCTATCGGGATGTTCGGGGATGGCGTATTGGTGCGGGGACTGACGAAATCCAAAAAAATCAGATTGCAGATACAATAAAAGAGAACGGCCTCGATCACGTTGTGTGACGGCTGTCCGTCGTAATCGGAGAGCCGACCCCTGCTCTTCGCATTGAACGACTGCCTTTCGAAAATCGAGGGCGACGGCGGATACTATTCGGTGTATCGATCTGCCACCCGATCGCGAAGTTCGGTTTTTTGTATCTTCTCTCCGTGCGGGCCAGCAGACCGCGGAAATTCGTCAACGAACTCGATGGCTTCTGGTTCTTTGTAGTCTGCGACGCGGTCATCGAGAAACGCATAAATCTCTTCTGCGGTGAGCGTCTCGTCGGCGCGCTGAATGAAGGCAACAGCGACCTGACCGTGTTTGGGATGTGGCGCACCAACGACTTGGGAAAGCGAGACACCTTCGTGTTCATCGATTACGGTCTCGATGTCGCGTGGTGCGACGAGGAACCCTCGGATTCGGAGTGCGTCGTCCATTCGGGATTGATAATAGAGATAGTCGTTCTCGGCGTCACGAACTCCGAGGTCTCCGGTGTGGAACCACCCGTCGTCGTCGATGGCCTCGTTCGTCTTATCGGGCTTTCCGAGATACTCGTTCATCACGTTGAATCCCTTCAAACAAATCTCGCCTGCTTCACCTGCTGGAAGTGGCTTCCCGGATTCGGGGTCGACGATACGCACCTCCTCCTCGTCCGGGAAAACCATCGGCCCGCCGACTCGCTTGCGAAGTTCCTGGGGGTCGCTCGGGTCACCCATGAATATCTGGCTGTTCCCTTCCGAAAGCCCGTATGGCTGGCAGACGGGGACACCAGTGCGATTCTCGATGGCTTCAAAGACGGCTTCATCGTAGCCCATGCTGATGAATCCGATAATGCCCTTCGAGAGCGAGGCGACGCGGTCTTCCGCAAACGCGTCGTCTTCGATAAGCCGCTGATACATTGTGGCGAGTCCAGACATGTAGGTGACGCCATGGTTCTCGACGTTTTCGATGGTTCGCTCGGCGTCGAAGTGCGTTTGCACGATTTGTGGGATGCCGTGTGTGAGAACGCTCATGAACATATTGTAGCCCCAGATGCCACAAAACGGGAGGATGCCGAGGCCGACGTCATCTGTACCGAGGTCAAGATGGGTACCGACTTGATGAGAATGATTGAGCAGTGAGCGATTGGACTGAAGGACGCCTTTCGGGTCGCTGGTCGTGCCACTCGTATAGAAGACGCAGGCAGGGGTCTCGGCATCTGTAGCGGGCGAGACATCGTCCCGCCCTCGACCGGTCTTCTCGACGTCCTCATACGGCCTCACAGCCGGAAAGTCGTCGTGGGAATCAAGAGCAATGACGTGCTCAAGCGATGGAACTGAGTCCGGCGCGAACTCTTCGGGGGTTGCGGTCTCGATTTCGGGGACGACATCGGCTACCATCTCGAGGTACTGGTTTCCGAGGAAGGCCTCTTCGGTGAGCAGGACCGAACACGACGAATCTGACATCATGTACTCCAGTTCGTGCGTCCGGTAACGCGTATTTACCGCGACTATCGTCGCACCGAGGTAGGATGCAGCGAGTTGAGCTTTGATCCATTCGGGACGGTTGCTCAGCCACACGGCAATGGTGTCCTCCGGCCCAATGCCTAGGTCAGCGAAGCCGTGTGCGAGCGCCTTGCTCTCGACGATTAGGTCTTCGTACGTCGTTGTCTCCCCCTCGAACCACATCGCGGTCGTCTCTTGGTTGTCGGCTGCGACGTCAGCGATTCCTTGATAGATGGTAGCATCAGGCCAGTTGAGCATACGATTGGGTGAATACCACGGGACAGCAAAAAAACTCGGGTTCGGTCCACCCCTAGATACCGCCCCAGTGAGGCAAAGAACTGGGACGGTCAGTCCGGACGGAAGACGGGTATCCCGATATTGTCTTCCTCGGTCGAGATGAACACCGCGGAGACAGAATCACCGACGGAGATGTCGTCTGGATCACACCCAATAAGGTTCGTCATCATACGTGGTCCTTCAGCTAACTCGACGTAGGCAACGACGAGCGGAAGATCCGCTTCGGGCCACCCTTCCATTCGTTCAGCGACAGAGTACGAGTATATCCTGCCGTCACCACTGGCCTCTGTCCACTCCGTCTCGGTGAAACAATCGGGGCAGCGTGCTCGAGGATAGTGGATAACGAGGTCACAGTCGGGACACTTCGAGAGTAGGAGCCGGTCGTTGCTCGCAGCTTCCCAGTAGCGCTCGCTCTCGGGCGTGACGTTGGGTAACGGCCGAGGCTCCCACACGTCCATCATGATATCCCCTCCGTACCGAGGATAACGGTCGCAGCACCATGGCGCGTTGCAATACTTCCGCCGGTTCCGTGTGCGAGTGCGATGTCAGCGTCGACCTGTACTTCGGGACTGGTCTCACCACGGAGCTGCCGAACAGCCTCGATAACTTTCGTCATCCCGCCGCGGTTCCCCGGGTGGTTCGAACAGAGGCCGCCACCGTCGGTGTTGAACGGGAGTTCGCCATCTGCACGTAGGGCACCATCCGCAACGAATGTGCCGCCGTACCCTTTTTTACAGAAGCCGAGATCTTCGATAGCCTCCAAGACCGTGATAGTGAACGAATCGTAGATGGAGGCATAGTCGACGTGTTCGGGGCCGAGGCCAGCCTCTGTGAAAGCTCGTTCGCCGGATTCGACAGCGCCTGTCGTGGTAATGTCTATGCGACCGGCGTCGTGGTGTTTCGGTGCCTCGCCGTGTCCGAGCACTTCGACACACTCGCGGTCAAGTTCGGAACGAGCGTCCTCGCTGATGACGAGGAGGGCTCCACCACCGTCGGATATGACACAACAATCGAGCAGATGCAGCGGGTCCGCAACGACAGGGGACTCGACGACGTCCTCGACAGAAACTGGGTCGCGATACATCGCGTGTTCGTTGTATTGGGCGTGGTGAGATGCTGCGGCGCGTATCTCTGCGAGTTGCTCACTAGTGGTTCCGTACTCCTCCATGTGACGACGTGCCGCCATGCCGTACATCGTCACGTTCGTCGTGCCGTAGATACGTTCGTAGCTGTCCTGAACAGTCCTGAGCTTCCGGACACCGGAGCCAGTAGCCTGCCCACGCGAACGCGGACGCCCGGCGAGCGTTATCAACGCGACGTCGCACTTCCCGTCCCGGATGGCACTCGCGGCGTGGCCAACATGTGAGATATATGATGATCCGCCGTAGTCCGTCGAATCAGCATACGCGACATCCAAGCCGAGGTAGTCGGCAGCCATCAGCGGTGTCAGGCTGTGCTCCATCTCGGGCACGCCAGCGGTAAAGTAACCGTCGACGGCCTCCTTTGGAACGCCGGCATCTTCGAGTGCACCCGCGGCGACATCCGCGTGAAGCTGCATCGTCGACTTGTTCGGCGCCTCTCTTGTCGGATGCTCGAAGGCCCCCGCAATGTACACAGATTCAGACATTGGAACCCTCCAGTGCAGTTTTCGTGCGTCGTCGGACAGCTGTGTTGGCGACACAGGTGGCGGTGCGGCTCGTGGTGGTATCTGGTTCAATCATGTTCGATTAACGTGCCAGTCGAGTGCTGTTTCGATGTCGTGCGGAACGTGCCCAGCGGAGTCGAGGCCTCGGTTGAGGTACTCCTGCAAATTCTCCCGGTAGTCGGGGTGGGCACAGTTTTTAATTAACGCTGTCGCGGTTTCTTCAGGGGATTTACCTCGAAGGTCAGCAACCCCTTGTTCGGTAACGACCACTTCAATGTCGTGTTCAGTATGGTCAACGTGAGGAACCATCGGAACAATTCGTGAAATTTCGCCATCGGCGGCCGTCGATGGGAGTGCGAGCACGGCGACTGGGGAGTGGCGATTAAAATCAGCGCTTCCACCGATACCGTTCATCATGCGGGTACCGTTGAGATGGGTGGAGTTTACGTGACCAAACAGGTCCATTTCAAGCGCGCTGTTTACCGCAACGACGCCGAAGCGGTTGATGAGTGTCGGGCTGTTGGAGAGGTCGCCTGGGCGGAGGACGACATTCTCTGCGTACCGGTCGACATTGTTGAACAATTGCTCTTGTCCCTCGCTGGATAACGCTAGCGAGGTAGCGCTTGCAGCTGACAACTTCTCCTCGTCGAGGAGATCGAGCAAGCCGTCTTGAATGACTTCACCGAAGTATATCAAATCACGGCCGCCGAGATCTGCATCGCCTAGCGCACTCATCAATGCGTTTCCGAGACTTCCAACACCGAACTGGATGCGGAGGGACTCTTCAAAGAGGGGTGATCGCCGGACCTCATTTTCAAGGAATGTGCCGAGATTCGATGCAATCGTTCGATCATCGTCGGTTGGGTCGCGGAACTCGTAGGGCTGATCACGGCGGTCGGTTTCGACGACACCGGCAAGCTTCGAAGCATCGAACTCTATCTGTTCGTCCCCGATTCGTTCTCCGGGGTCTGCGAGCGGAATCGGATTCCTGTTGGGCGGCTTACCGAGTCGATAAATATCATGAAATCTCCGGACAGCCGTCGGAACCGAGCGATTGAGTTCGACAATGATGCGGTCTGCACTCTCGACGAAGGCGGGCGTCTGGCCGATGCTCGTCGTGGGAATAAGCCAATCCGTGCCCACCGCAAGGGCTTCGACGACAGCAGTACCGCCATCCGTGATTTCGCTGTATTGAATTTCGTCGCCGAGCGTGCTGATATTCCGATCCTTGAAAGCCATCTCTCGCGTATTGACGGCCTCCCGGGCGGGAGGGCGAGCTTGGTAGGGATAGCGCCGATCAATTGCGTCGGCCTTCACGAGCTCGCTGTCGATTTCGTTCCCGACGCTTCCGCCACTTATGACAGTAAGAGATAGGTCGCGGTTTGAGTCCGCAAGCGCGAGCGGAACCTCCTTGGGATATCCCACACTCCCGAACCCGCTGACGAGTAGCGTTTCGTCAGCAGCGATTTCGCCAGCTATCTCCGACGCATCACGCTGGGGTAAATCGCCGACGAGTCGTTCGCCACCACTCATTCATCTCCCTCCGGTTGCGTACCGACATCCTCCGGCCACCCTGGGGGCTGTGCTGCGGATGGCTCGGCGTGTTCGCGTTTAATCACCATCGGTGTCCGTTCGAGCGATAGGACGAGGTCATCGTCCTCGTTGTACGCACGAAGCTCCGTCGTAACCATGCCGACGTGGTCGCGGCTCTCGGACTCTCGTTTCGAAATAACCTCGGATTCTGCAAAGATAGTATCGCCGTGGAAGACGGGGCCGTGGTGGCGGACCTTATCGTATCCCAGGTTTGCTGTGGCGTTCATCGACACGTCGATGACGCTCATTCCGACGGCCAGAGCGATCACAAACGTCCCGTTGACGAGGCGCTCGCCGAATTCGGTTTCCGATGCGTACGCCTCATTGAAATGCATCGGATTGGTGTTCATCGTGATGTTTGTAAACCAGACGTCGTCAGTTTCGGTGACCGTCCGACCGTAGGGATGTTTGTAGACGTCACCGACCTCGAAGTCCTCGTAGAATCTTCCCTGCCATCCAGATTTGAGTGTTTTCTCAGTCATTAGTAGGAACGTGGAAGTCCGAGAACATTTTCGCCGATGTAATTCAACGCAAGCTCCTGTGTAATCGGAACCAGCCTCGTGAGACGGGCCTCTCGGAAGAACCGTTCGACGTCGTATTCGCGAGCAATACCGAATCCACCGTGCGTCTGAACAGCAGCGTCTGCGGCCTGGAACGCGGCGTCGGCAGCGAGGAATTTTGACATGTTCGCGAGTGCGCCCACGTCCTTCTGGGTCGCATCGCCAACTTGGTCTGCCGCGTTATACACCATTCCTTTGGCGGCCTGCACACGTGCGTGTCCTTCGGCAAGCGGGTGTTGAATCGCTTGGTTGGAGCCAATCGCAGTTTCGAAAACCTCCCGCTCGTTGGCGTAATCAACGCCCGCTTCGATGGCTGCCTCTCCGAGGCCGATGCACTCCGCTGCGATGGCGAGCCGTTCCTCGTTGAGGCCATCCAGCATTTGATAAAACCCTTTGCCCTCTTCGCCGATGACGTTCTCCTCGGGAATTCGAAGGTCTTCGAAAAAGAGCTCGTAAGAATGGACGGGCCCACTTGCAGTCTTGTCTATTTGCTCGATTTCGAGGCCGTTCTGTTCGTATGCTTCCTCAAGCGGGACAAGGAACATCGTCAGACCTCTAGTTCGTTTCTCTACTTCGGATTTCGGCGTCGTACGCGCCATGAGGACGAGATAATCGCTCGCATCGACGCGCGAAATCCAGATTTTCTGGCCGTTAATCACGAACTCGTCGCCGTCTCGTTCGGCCCGTGTCTCGATAGAGGTCGAATCTGACCCCGCGTTCGGTTCGGTCAGTCCGAAGGCCTGAATCGACTCCTCGCCGTTTGCGACTTTTGGGAGAAGATCTTCTTTCATTTCTTCACTCCCATACTCCACCAGTGGAACCGAATTATAGATGGCTCCATGGACTGCCTGTGCGGCGCTAAATCCGCCGCCTGATGCGGCGATTTCTTCCATCATCACCACGACTTCTTGTGTTCCCATCCCTGCGCCGCCGTACTTTTCGGGGAGGAGCGCTCCGAACCATCCACCGTCAGCGAGGGCCGCCGCGAACTCGTGAGGATACTCTCCTTGATTATCCTTCTCTCGCCAGTAGGATCGGTCAAAGTCGGAGCAAATATCCTGAATCGAATCTCTGACCAGACGCTGCTGGTCCGTCAGCTGGACCGTGTCTCTATCTACCATTGAACGTTCGCTGAACGTACTGCAACCGGCTTAAAACTATGGTTCGGTCGCGTTTCGGATGGCAGCAGCCACGTCATTTTGGTCCTCAAGTGTCATAAGAACATCTGCGAGCTCGTCTGAAGCGGGTTCTGAAATGGCGCGGCGCGCGCATTCATCGAACTTCTCCCGAAGCTGCGAATCGGTAAGGGGATTGTCGTGGGTACCAGGTGGGTTCTCTTGGGTCCGTTCGTAGGTTCCGTCCGCCGTCTCGATAGTGATGACGGACTCGTGAGAGTCGTAGTGGAGCGTGTCGTCCACGTCGTAGTCGACCCGTTTTCGAACGCGTTGAACGTCATCCTCCTGTATCGACGATTTGGTGAAGGCGTCAAGACCGACGCGGTCACGAACGGCAGCGCTTGCGACCGTGTACTCCAGTGAAAACTTCGCTTCCAAGCCGGTGTCGGGGTCCGAGTGATGAAGCGCATCTGCTGCGCCTTGAGCAACCTGAAGATGGATGCTCTCGATCTCTGACGGAGAGATATCGTGTTCGTCAACCAGCGCCTGTGTGCCCGCAATACTCGTGTGGGTGAAGTAACAGCAGGGATAGTACTTGATGTGGATACCCCGACTGACGAGGACCCACTCGGCGGCATCGAACGCGAATTCGGTTCGATCCTCAGGGCCGTACAGATCCCAGAAGCCCCGGTCACCGCTCAACGCGTTGGGGTCGGCGCTGAAGCCCCTGTCAGCGAGACGTGCAGCGGTAACTCCGGAGCGTGCAGCCAGTCCTGCGTGGAGCGGTTTGGTCATCGATCCGAAGTTCCGCTTGAGGCCGGCTGGCGTTGACGCTGCGATGTTCAATGCATTGCGGGTCTTCGCCGCCGAAAGGTTGAGTAGTGAGGCAGAAGCGGCGGCTGCACCGAGTGCTCCGAACGTTGCGGTTGCGTGCCACCCATCTTCATAGTGGTCAGGACTAATCGGCTCGGCAAGTGCGCATTCGGTCTCGAACCCGGCAGCGAACGCTGTCACGAGGTCTTCGCCGCTGGCGTCTGATTCCTCTGCGAGTACGAGTAGTGGGGGGGACAAGCGTAACGCTGGGATGGCCATCCATCGCCCACGCCAGGTCGTCGTAGTCCAGTGCGTGGCTTGCGGTTCCAGTATGAAGTGCTCGGTCGGATGGCGATCGGGCCGACCCGATTCCAAGTATCGTTGAGGCACTAGCCGTGCTGCTGTCGATGTCATCCATATCAAATACGGTAGTACCGGCGTCGTCCAGCGCACCTGCCAATGTGACGCCGACTGTGTCAAGAAAAGCACGTCTAACGGTCTCACGGGCGCGCTCGGGAACCTCCTCGTACGTTACCGTCGCGATAAAATCGCTCAGTGTCGCTTCTGGTGATGCCATAGTAGGTCTCCCGGAGCGACGCTCATAAATATTTTTTACGGCAAGAGAGTTCGACGATGCGGTATATTAAATATGGATGAGTCAGAGTAGCAAACATGAGCGAATCAGAGCGTGGAAACGGGGTCGATTCGGTCGGTTCGGTAGAAACGCTGTTCGACATCCTCGAATACGTCCACCAGAAGGACGGAGTTACTCTCTCGGAGGCTACGTCGGACCTCGACTATGCCAAAAGCACCATTCATCGCCATCTCTCGACGCTCGACCAACGAGGCTACGTCGTCAACGAGGAAGGATACCATGTCGGTCTCCGATTTCTCGAACTTGGAGAAGATGCCCGGAACCGAAAGCAGGCGTACCAATTGGCGAAAGAGAAGGTCGAGGAGTTAGCCGAGGAGACGGACGAACGAGCCCAGTTCCTCGTCGAAGAGCATGGCGAAGCTGTCTATCTCCATCGGGCAGTGGGGGACCACGCTGTCAGGACGGATCCCGGGATCGGCAAACGAATACCCCTCCATGCGACTGCATCTGGTAAGAGTATACTCGCAGCGATGCCACCAGAAAAAGTGTCCCGCATTATCGAACAAACGCCGTTCGAAAAAATCACCGACGAGACGATAACCGATCAAGATACCCTGTACGACGAATTAGAACAAATCCGGGAGCGAGGGTACGCATTCAATCGTGAAGAAAATCTTGACGGTCTTCGTGCGATTGGAGTTCCAGTAAAAGGCCCCAAAGGCAGTGTTATCGGAGGTCTCAGCGTCTCTGGACCGAGCCACCGTTTCACTGGTGAGCGTTTCAAAGAGGAGCTACCATCGCTTCTACTCGGAACCGCAAACGAGCTGGAGCTCAACATCGCACACGCCTGATAACGGCTGTCTTATCGGACGTCTGAACAAGATACGTGATCCCCAATCCCCCTTTTATTCTCTAGCGGAGATATTGGTCTGATAGTTATATACTAGTAAGCGCCGCTCGCGTCCCGATCAGAATAGTCGTCGACAACTGCTCACGTTCAGTAGGCTTTACCACTATACCCAAACGACTGGCTGATTCTGTTCGTAGAGGCTTATTGAAAAATAACAAAGCTAATTCTGTTATTTGAACCCACCTCATTCAGCCATCCGACGCTTTTGGTTCACAAGCCTGTTTAGACTCCTTGAGTTCTAGGCGTTCTGATCCGACGTCGGTCTTGCTGAATTCGTATCTCGTTTGAGTGATCGCATTTCGTCGGTTTGTCGCCATTTCCGACTGTCCCGTATCGCGGGACAAGAGTTTGGATTACCGGGCTGCCAGCGGGGTGGGTTAACTCTGCGAGGAGATCGTCCAGGAATGGCAACGAGTACTCCGCCGTCCTGCAGGCCGAGCCAGAGCCGACTAGACAAGGACGGTCAACTGTTACAACTGGTCCGAACGCGTAAAACAGACGTCCCTGACGCCTACTGTCTCTCAGTAAAACGTTTCACCGCTTTTTGCCTTCTCCACGAGCAAATCGCAAGGTAGCGTCTCAGCAATTTTGTTCGTATCAGTGTGTCGGTTGGCGACTTCGGTTACACACTCTAGAACGACATCTGCACCGACTTCGTCGCACTTCTCGAGAGGGCCAGTTGGCCAGTTGCCGCCAAGTTTGGCACCCGTATCTATGTCCTCAACTGTTGCTACTCCGTTTTCGACCATCTTTGCGGCTTCGTTGATAATCGGCGCCCACACAAGCAGTGTATCGAAACCTTGGCCAGAATCAACAGGAATATCGGGTTCATCGCTCTCGCTGTAGTCGTAATAGCCAGCATCGGTCTTACGACCGTAGCGTCCTTTTTCGTAGAGTTGGTGGAGTATCGGACAGACTTCCGTGTCATAGGACATTGGGCGGTCGTCTTCGAGATGGTCCTGTTCGCCCTCGACACGAACCTGGAGACCACCAGTATAGTCCGCCAATTCGAACGGCCCCATCGGGAACCTCGCCTTGAATTTCATCGCGGAGTCGATTTCTCTGATGGAGTGTTCCCCTCGGTACACCATCCAGGCAGGTTCCTCACCGTACGGTCGCATGAGCCGATTTACGATGAACGAAGGAATGTCAATTTTGCATCTGATGGGTGTTTTATCGAAGGATTCGATTATCGATTCGGCAGTTCCAGCCACGTCATCGGGCGTGTGTTCGGTCATGATCACTTCGACCAATTCCATCAGCATCGGCGGATTGAACCAGTGAGTACCGATGACCTGCTCAGGCCGATCAGTCGTTTCGGCGAGTTGGGTAATGTTGAGTCCGGACGTGTTCGTCGCGAGGAGGGCATCCTCGGGGGCCACCTCGTCAAGGTCGGCAAAGATGTCTTCCTTCACCGACTGTTGTTCGACCGCCGCCTCCGTAACGAAATCCGCGTCGCCTACTGCCTCCTCGAGGTCGGTGGTGAAAGTGAGCCGCTCCATTGCGGCGTCTGTCTCGGTCTCGGTCGTAGCTCCGTTTTCGACAGATTTCTCGTAGGACCACTCGATGTTGTCTTGTGCTTCCGCCAACTGTGACTCGTCGATGTCGTTGACGTACGTTTCGTAGCCAGCCAACGCGGCCACGGCGGCGATTCCTCGTCCCATTTCTCCGCTACCGATTATTGCGACTGTCTCGATGTCGCTGATTTCTACGACCATATCTACCGTGTCTCAAACGAACATAAAAAGTGTACTGCTACAACCAAAGACGCATGAAGGAGGCTCGTAAGCGTGGTCCAATTCGCCCAATAGACGAATAGATATATACCAATTGTCGACAGTAATGTTACTGCATGGCAACTACATTCGAAACCACAGAAGTGGAATTCGATACTGAAACTGGCGTCGGTTATCTTACCTTAGACCGTCCAGACGCATTGAATGCCCTCAATAGTCAGCTTCGGTCAGACATCCTCGCTGGGTTGAAAGAGCTTGAGGGGAAGAACAGCGAGGCAGACGGAATTGCGCTCCGTGCAGTCATAATGGAAGGCGCTGGCGGGAACTTCTGTGCTGGTGCAGACATCAACGAATTCAGTGACGCTTCTGCTGGGGACCAATCCGACCGAAGCCACTACGAAACCATTCGGAATTTTCCGGCACCAGTTATTGCCAAGATTAGCGGGTATTGTCTCGGTGGTGGTCTCGAAACGGCACTCTCCTGTGATTTTCGCATCGCTCATGAGGAAGCACAACTAGGCCTCCCAGAGGTCAATCTTGGAATTATCCCAGGGGCCGGCGGCGTGCAAATGATTAGCGAACTAACCTCGCCCGCTGTCGCAAAAGAAATCGCGATGACAGGCGAACACATCAGCGGTGAGCGTGCTGGCGAATTAGGTATTGTTCGCGAAGTCTATGGAAACGGCTTTGACGAAGCTGTTGAGGAATTCGCTAAGACCATCGCCTCGAAGCCCCCACTCGCGATTCAGGCAATCAAACGATCAGCTGCTATCGCCTCCCAAACCGGTATTGAAGAGGGAATCGAATACGACCGCCAGCAATTCAAGCCGTTACTATCGACCGAGGATCACAAAAAAGGCGCACGGGGGTTCGCGGAAGATGATTACGAACCTGAATTCAAGGGGCGTTAGGGGGCTTCCGTGTCGTCTTGATCGAAACCGCTCTCTCAGTAATTTCCCGGTAGCGAGTGAAAGCTCACGGCTTAGGCTGTGAAGCACGTCTTGAGACACGAATCATCGAAAAGTCTCAAACAACTCATGCGGACGCTCGCTATTTGCAGACCAGTAGTCGGGTTTGACGTCACGGCTGAGGACCATCATTTGTCTCCGCCTGCCCCCTCAACGATATCCTCAATGCTCTTAGCCGTCTCACGGGCTTGCTCGTCGCGGTAGGACTCGTGTGTCGTCCCGATGTTCTGGTGGCGTAGCGTCTCCTGTGATTTTGCAGGATTTACCTGATATATCTCGTGGCCGAGTCGACGTCGGCCACCGTGCGGTTTCAGGTATTCATCGTCGACATCTACGCCCGCAGACTCACAGAGCCGTTGCATAAGCGATCGGCCGCCATTGACCGACAGCGCTGGCGGAGCGATGTCGTGTTCGTAGCTGACCTCCCAGAGCGTGCACCCCTCGAGGATTTCTTCACGCTCTTGCTCACTGTACCCCTGCTTCTTGAGTGTCTCACGTACGATGCGAGAGTGTTTTGGAGAGTGGTTAGACGGAAACACCGGCCATCCCTCATTCGTCGGTTGCAAGACGCGCTTGAGTCGCTCAAGATATTCGTAGACGCGTTTAGAGAGTCCTATCGGTTCCCAATTGCGGGATTTGCCGAGGACAGTAATGATGCCATCGTCCAGATCAACGTTCTTCCACCTGAGGCCGTTTCTGAGTCGGTCATCGGGGGTTGAGAGGATCTCCCCGCCCCGGGCCCCAGTAAAGGCAAGCGCTGCGACGAGGGCACGATTCCGATATAGCATAACCCCCTCTGGTTTCCGACGAATACTTCCAGGCTCGCCGATTCCAGCTTGGACTTGCTGATCGACGTGTTCAAGCAGTTCGTTTCGTGCTTCGGCCGTCCAGAACTGCCGGTCTGGCTGTGTAGTGTCTTCCGGAAGAACACGACGTACGCGCGTCGGGCGTGCAGGATTGCTCGTGGTCCATTCCTCGTCGATACAGAAGCTGAAGAACGCGCGGACTGTCGTATAGTAAGGCCCTTTCTCGGAAGCTGAAGCGGCGCTGAGATCTTCAGTTTGGTCGTGAACTGTTTCGCGGAGGTATTCAGCGTAGGCCCGACAGTGGTCGACCGTCACTTCATCAACGTAAGTCGGTGGCTCTTCTATATCAGGACTTGTCTGGAGGAAATCGAAAAACTGCTCTCGCAATATGAATTCGGTATTTCGACGATAACTTCCGGAGTCGATGAGCCGGATGCGTTCATCGATGGCAGCCTCGAGTCGCTTTCTATCCCGTGAACCCCTGGATTCAGGTGGCGTCATCTTTCGTGCATCATGGACGGCGGCACCCCACTATAATCTACTGGTGTTTAGGATGTTAAGACACAGTACATTGGAATACTGCTGTTTCGCCCAGAAAGAGGAGATTTAGATGCTGACAATTGGATATACGAGTATGTAAACTGTATATCGCTATATCAATTTTATCTTGATCGGGGTAGCTAGTTCGTATTCCCCGACCTCTTTGTAAAAGCGGGTTATAGAGGTGGTAATGACGCAGATCTCAGATTCCCTTCGCCTGTTAATCGAGTCGCAGGTCGAAGCTGATGGCGATCGGTACGTTGTAAGCTTCCCAAAAGAGGTCGTCGAGAACAGTTCGCTTTCAGCTCACGAAATCTATCGAATTGCGCTTCTTCCCTCCGCCGTAGATACCTCCCAGCCAGAACCCGGCCATGGTGTCTCTCGCAACGACCCGACCGACGAACAATCAACGTCTCCGTCAGACACGCAGTCACCTAAGCCTCCGGTCGAGGAAGGCGAGGTTCGCTCAGTCACGATCGATACGCTTGGAGACCAAGGCGACGGCCTCGCGAAGGTCGAACGTGGCTTCATCGTTATCGTCCCGGGGACCCAACCCGGCGAACAGGTCGAGGTCGAAATTACGGCCGTGAATCAGACGGTCGCTTTTGCCGAGCCAATTTCTGGAAGCCGTACTAACTGATTTTCACACAGCCCTATGTAGCTGAATACCGCTCCCGTATGCGCATTCACTAGTCGTGTTCATTGTGAATCTTCATTGGGCATGTTCATTATCTACATTCATTAAGTACATTCATAGATTGTATTCATTACTCTTGTTCTTGAAGACCATTGTTACACACTACTAAATACATTCATGAATGTCATACTTGGTTTGTTGTGCTACATGCGTCTGACGAACATTCAAGATGAATACCAGCAATGAACATCATATGTTAGCGTACTCGACTTACAGTGAGGCAGGTGGCGTTGGAAAAACCACCACTGCTGCAAATCTCGCCGTCGCCCACGCACGAGCCGGTCTCAAACCGCTTGTCGTCCCCCTTGACCCGCAGGATGGCGACCTCTCTCGACTTTTCGGTGTCGATACGGATCGTACGGAGCCGGTCGACAACCTCGTCCGGCACATGATTCGTCGCCCGAAGGGCGATTTCGACGATCTCATCCGAACGGTCGAAGGCGTCGATATTATTCCGGAGCACAACATGCTCTCGGACCTTGCGGAGTATCTCCAACGAGAGAAAGAGCAGGCAGAAGCAATGGGCGAGGCCTTCGGTATGCACGCCCAGCTGCTCCGGGTCCTCCGTGAAGCCGGCGTGCCCGACGAATACGACGTCCTCATCTGTGATCCGCCCGCGACCGAAGGCCCCCATCTCTACAACGCCATCCACGCGACTCGGTCGTTGGTCATCCCTGTCGAGCCGAGTGCAAAAGGTCGCGCTGCCGTCGAAGGGTTAGAATCACTCGTCGCCGGACTCGAAGACCAATTGGACGTAGAGGTCGGCGTTCTTGCCGCTGTGCCGATTGGGTTCAAGAACACCCGTGACCAGCGAACGATTCTCGACGAGATCGACTACCCCATCCCAGAGATTATCGGCGAGCGAGCTTCAATGATGGAAGGCGCATGGATGCAACAGTGTTCGGCGTTCAAATACGTGCGGGACCACCGTGACCGTCGCCGGGACTACGAACTCGAGACACTCGCACAGTTCGACCGCATTGCGCGACACCTCGAAGCGGAAGTCGGTATCGAAGCGCCAAATCCACCGGAACCCGGTGACCTCGACCACGAGGTGCTATCGGCATGACGGGCATGAAGGAAGGCGCCGGCGAGGACCCGTTTGCCGAAGAGACGACGACGGATGATCCAGAGCCAGTGGAGGCAGACGACGACGCGCAGGCGACCGCTGACGCGCCAAGTGAGCAGTCGAGTACCGAGACGGCGGAGAGTCAACAGCAGTCGATGACCATTCCGTACAAGTTCCGTCGAGATGGGGTCCAGGACGGCCGGGACCGCGTGCCGCTGTTTTTGCTGCCGGAGACGAAGCGGGCGGAGCGGGATGCATTGCGGGAGCTAGAGGAACGCTTCGATGCAGATGTCTCGCTCACCGATCTTCGAGAAGCGTTGGTTCGGGCCGGGCTTGAGCATCTCGACGACGTCGAAGGTGAACTCGAGGAGTGGGGCTACGGGATGACATTCGACGAGCCCTGAGACAGGTTTTGATAAATTTACGTTGGTACTCACAGAGATCAGCGCCTCCATTTATTTTACACGGATGCGATGCTATGCTAACATGCATCACCAATTCCGAATTGGAAAACAATACCGGGATACCGGAAGCTTCCGCAACTCGGACGACCAGTTCCTTCGGTGGATTCGCGGCCCTCTTGATAGCGGCATCAAAAACACAGGCGGGATTCGGGCGCTTGGTGCAGATCGGTCCGATACACCCGCCGCACTTGTCCTCGTTTCGAACGATGTCGGCGTCTCTCAGCACGACGATCCGTGGGAGGATACACTTGCAGTAAACGCAGGGTACGTCAGCTACTGGGGTGATGCGAAAGCCACCAATCCGTACGATGAATCAGTGAAAAATCAAAAAATCAAAGCTGCCTTCGACCGGGCCGCAGCGGGACAGCGCGAGGACGTGCCGCCAGTACTTGTTTTTCGGAAACCTGAATCGGGGGTCGTCGAATTTTGCGGTTTGTGTGTCCCAGATCATTTTGAGTCCCGTTCGTACCAAGACGGTTCTGGGACCCGAGTCCCGAACTACCTCTTCCATTTCTCGATTCTCAACACGCAATCGATTCCCGTCTCGTGGCTCCACGACCGCACGACAATGAACGACGATGGCCGTGCTCCGGACGTTTGGACACGCTGGGTCGAAACGGGGGAGATTGCCCAGTGGCCGACTGGCGAACCACTCGATCATTCTGGACGAGTTCGGCGCTACGAAACAACTGAAACAGTCGTGAGCGACGGCTTCCGGAAAGAAACGTTTGAGCGATACGGCCACGCCTGCAGCATGACTGGAATTGGTGAGGATAAGCTCCTTGATCTCGTCCACATCCTCCCACGAAGCCAACATCCAGAACTCGCAGAGCATCCTGAGAACGTTCTCGTGCTGAATTCGTTACATCACCGAGCGTTCGACGCTGCGTTGTTCACCATCGATAGCGACTACCGAATCCGAACAAGCCCCTCATTCAATCCCGGCCATCCATTCCTTCGCGACTCCATCCTTGCTCGTCAGGGAGAACAGCTCGACTTTCCCGCAGAGGTGCAGGTCCGTCCATCGTTTCTTGAGGACCTAAATGCTGGTCTCTCGTGGTTGTGACATCCCTGTTGTACGATAAGTATTCTGACGTCGCAACCGTCCGATTCTAACAATTGAATACAACGGCGAACTTCACGACATCTCCACAAGTCGGTCAGCCAAGTCGTCAAGTTCGCTCGTCTCATCAATAGCAGCAAGCCACCGATCAGGCAGCTCTGACGCACCGAACCGGGCGCCAGCGACGGCCCCTGCAATCGCACCAATTGTATCGGTGTCCCCGCCCCGGTTGACGGCAGTCACAATCGCCTCCTCCGCGCTCTCCGCGTTGAATCCGTCGTGCAGCGCTGTCTGCAGCGAGTGAATGACATACCCCGACGTAGACAACTCATCAAGTTCCTCGCCATCAGCAAGCGGCTCTAGAGCCGTTAGCAGTTCGTCCGGAGCGTCCAAACGAACAGTCTTCAACGCTGTTCCAAGTGGTCCGTCGTCGTCCCGAAGAAGGCCAGCAATCGTGAGATTCAGCACGGCACAGCCGTAGGTACACCGTTCGTCGGCGTGGGTGATGAATGACGACGCACGGCTCGTCTGGACAAGGTGGTCTCTATCGTCGCGATAGGCGAGTGCAAGTGGCGGACAGCGCATCACGCTTCCGTTGCCTGCGTTGGCACCCTCCGGGCTTTCCTTCCAGACGTCTTGACCCGCTTCGTCCCACAGTTTGTCTTGTTTGAGCGCTCGAATTGAGCGGCGAGTCATGTTTCCGATATCGAATGGGTTCGAGTCGTACCACGCGACGAATCGGTCAGCAATGTCTTCGGGGTCGAATTCACCGCACTCGACGAGGCTTCGCGCGATACACAGTACCTGTTCGGTGTCGTCGGTAATCGTTCCCGCCGGTTGATTCCACGTCCCGTGCCCGGCCATTTCATCGAGGCGGCCGTACTCTGCCGTGATTTCCGAGGCAGTATTAAACTCAACTGGCCGTCCGAGTGCATCCCCACAGGCAAGCCCCAACAGGACTCCACGAGCTTGATTCAGCTCCATGCTTGCCTGAACGACTACGTCTGAGAAAAATGTGGGTGGGCGTTTCTCCTTTGATCTCGTTTCCTCCAGAAATCAAGCTGATTGACCAAAGGATCTTATCGTTTGGTTAGAACAATGCACATACTGGATGCCCACCCTCAATAAGCGCGAAAATCCGTCAGCAAAAATCCACCCACGGCAGACGGACTATTTTATCAAAGCGAAGCCCCCTGAGGTCGGGTTTATCACATACCAAATCGACAAGCGAGCGGTTGAGTTTCTCACTGAAAGCTGTGGCTACAGTGATGGTGACCAGCTCCCTTGGGCAGTTGTTCATCCGCTACGCCAAATTCGCGATCTCTACACCCTCGATGAGGGACACCCACGCAAAGCGGATCCGGATGAGGATATTCAGAGGGAGATCGATGTCCCATCAGTTGCCGACCTCGAGATAGACCACCTCGTCGGGTATCTCGCTAGCCATCCGGACGTCATCGGAAATATTGAGAATTTCAGAACGCGACTTGAAAAGCAAGACACGTCGTTCGTAGCAGAGTTACGACGTGATGGATACACGCCCGTCGAGACACCCGGGTTCGACTCTACCGCAAACGAGAACTTAGACCGGATTGCACAGCAGTATTTCGGTGACGATACAGGAGGCTACATCACGTGGGATGGAGAGTACGTCTCGGAGTATATCGAAGTGACTGATAGAGCAGGCGACACACACCAATTTCCGAAGATTAACGAGCGGCTTCCGGAAGGAGAGCTCTATCGGTTGAGTCACGATCTCTACACGCGGTGGGGCCAACAAATCGGCGAATCAGATGTCATCTCTCGACGATACGAGCCAGATGAGTCGGGGTTCCCCAACCACTGGATAGGACAGCGAGAAGGGTCACCAGAACCCTCGTTAGAACAGGCTGATTCCCCACGAGCCTTCTACTATCGGACTATCGCAGGCCGAGGCGGGTATGCACCTGGAACTGAAGCCAAGGAAGCATTCGAAGCCACCTGCGAGTACTCGCTTGAAGTGTACAAGGCAAACTTTCCCACGGCCGTTGACCCGAATGACCTCACAACGGAGTACGTTACTGTTGAAGAGGCGAGCCAACCATGGCACGATTTTCAGGTCCCACCAGGGTGGATTGGGAAGTACGCGGACAATGATGGAGTGCCACCGTTGAAACGGACGGAATCATCGTCCCTTTCGGCCCAGCAGAGAGCGGTCTTAGATCGGCACTCTCCCAGCGGAGAAGGCTTCCAATGGTTTGCCTCCCGAGAGGAAGGCGTCGAATTCCTGAAAGACGAGTTCTACGCAGGTGTCTTGATTGCGGCCGATCAAATCGATCTGGATGTTGTCGGGTTTGCTCGTGGTGGAGCAGCACAGCCAACTTTTGAGCTGGACTTTGGAGAGTTGAGGGCAACCGCCGTAATCGAAGAAACACACTGCCGTTTTCAGTTTGAATCACCGAAGGGTGCTGAAATCACATTCAGCAATGATGGTCAGCTCCCCTCTGATGTTACCGTTCAAGCGCGCTCGGTGTCCGCCGCTGCTGACATCTCAACGTCGGTCAAACAGAACTTAACGGCAATAACCGAGTTTGCTAAGACGGTCCTTGATGCGGCGGCGTAATGGCCGATTCTGCATCGGTAGTTGGTTCTGTTACTCTCTAGGTTTTGCACCTGTACGGAAATTCTCTCGATACTCAGCCACCGCTTGGTACACCTCCATCCGTTCTTCCTTTGTCAGGCGTCCATGAATTCAGCAAGTGAGTGGGGGTGGCCACCCGAATTCTTAAGTCAATATCGCAATAATCATTATCCTAAGTATGACCTTCTACGACCGGGAGGAAGAACTCGATACACTCACCGCTGCGGTGGAGTCCCCCGGTTCGGACTTTGTTGTCGTCTATGGCCGGCGTCGGGTCGGGAAAACGGAACTCCTCAAAGAATTCTGTGCTGACCGTCCCCACATTTACTTTCTTGCCGCCCAGGAAGCCGAGCATCGACAGCGCGAGAAGTTCCTCGACCAAGTTGCGGACTACTTCGACGAGCGCGTCCCTCGAATCGACAGTTGGGACGAAGCGTTCGAATACCTCGGGGAGAACCTCCAGCGGGAGGACCTTGTCGTCGTCATCGACGAGTTCCCGTATCTCGTCGAAGAGAACGACTCGCTTCCATCGTACATACAAGCGTTCGTTGACCAGGCGCTCGATGGAACGGACTCGATGCTGGTGCTCTGTGGTTCGAGCGTGAGCACGATGGAATCAGAGATCTTGGGCCACGAGAGCCCACTGTACGGGCGACGAACGGCCCAACTCGACGTAACGCCATTTTCTTTTCAACAGGCACGAGAGGTTATCATATACAACATTACGGACGCGATTCGCTCGTATGCCGTCACAGGTGGTACCCCGATGTACCTCACGCTGTTCGACTACGACCAGTCGCTCGCAGCGAATATTCGATCACACGTCCTATCACCGTCTGCGGTGCTGTATAACGAACCCGAGTTCCTCCTGCGCACCGAGCTCCGAAACCCAGCCCGGTACATGAGCATCCTCGAAGCGGTCGCACTGGGCCATACGACACCGAACGAGATCTCCGGCGCAACGGGGATCGATTCGGGACCGCTCTCGAAGTACCTACAGACACTTCGCCGACTCCGCCTCATCGAACGCGATGTCCCAGTCACGGCCTCGGGGAAGAAATCGAAGCGGTCACGCTACCGGGTTGCGGACGAGTTCCTTCGGTTCTGGTTTCGGTATGTCGAGCCGCATCGATCCAGTATCGAGGAAGCACCGGGAATCGTGTACGACGGGACGATCCAGCCGGACCTCCCAACGCACGTTGCAGCCACGTTCGAAGATGTGTGCCAAGAAGCCGTCTGGGAAGGGATTCGACGCGGCACATTCGACCCGTACTCAGAAGTCGGTCGCTGGTGGTACGGAGAAGAAGAGATCGATATCGTCGGGCTGGCACCGACCGATGACCGAATCCTCCTCGCCGAATGTAAGTGGACGACGGATCCAGTTGGGGAAGACCTCGTCGAGAGTCTGCGAGCAAAGGCGGAGAACGTCCGATGGGGATCGTCGGATCGAGACGAGCGGTTTGCCCTATTCTCGAAAAACGGGTTCGTCGACGGGCTCGAAGCACAACTCGACGACTCCTGGTCGCTGTTCAGCGTAGCGGACATCGACGACATACTCACGCCGTCCTGAGTGCTTCGACACCAATCATTCATCAGGATAGTTCCCCTCCCCGGTTGCGACTTAAATGTGATGCGCATATACAGTACGTATGCGGAGGAGAAAGCCGCCACCGGAGCAAATCCGCCAACTCATTTGTTTGGCGTGACAGCCGCACTGATGCAAAACCACCCGAAGACGGTTCAACAAGAATGACAGCACGAACCATGGCGACGACCGCGAGAACAGCTATCGACGCCGACACGCAGGAGACAACTAGCAACCGCCAGACACACGAGGTCGATTCATGACGGAGGTTATCGTTCAGTGGGACGAAGAGTCTCGGCTCCGGTTCAGTTCCTGCGAGGAAGGCGGCTTTCGCCGCGTTGAGGAAGAGCGAGAACCCTGTCGGTGGCGTCCGAGAGGGACCGAACTGGTCGACGACCTCACGATTCAGATCAATAACCCACCGGAGGCGAACTGATTCAGAAGGGGCGGTGATGGCCTGAATTCGATGGGTGAGTAGAGCCGACTCACTAACGTTTTCGAACAAATTATTAACCAACAATATCGGAAGTTGGCGCAGTAGTGTTGGTTAATCAGTTCTCACCAGGTGTGCAACCGGCTCTGCTGGGGTACTGATTGTGCGCACGGACCAGACTTGACTGAGGTGTGGACGCTCCTCACCAAGCCTCAATCCGTACCGAACAGCTCCCGGGTAAAACGCTAAGTAGGATTCGAGGACAGGGAATGCCTCCTCGAGCAGTCGTTTCAGTCAGTCGCCGAGAGACTGCGAGTCCACGCTTTCGGTTTGTGCGTGATTGATGAGGTCCAGAAGTGCAGAAACACGCATTGCTACCGCGCCAAGGTCCGCACTTGGCTCTTCGGCTTGGTCGATACGGAGAGCCCGAGCACGGTCGACGGCGACATCGACTGTCGCCCGACTTAATCCCGTAATCTCAGCGATTTTCGTATGGGCCATCCCGTGGGCCGACATCCGCCGGATGACCTCGTCTCGTCCGGCACGCTTGGCTTGTTTCGGCTTCTCCGGCAGCCCGATAGTAATCTCCTGATTACTCGCTGATTCAAGCAGCTCCCATTGCTCGTTCTTCGTCGGCGCGATTAACTGCTCTCCGCTCAGTTTCCAACACTGGCGGCGGACGTGCTGTTTCGAACAGCCGACTTGCTCAGCAATGACGCCTGTCGGAACAGGTCCCTCATCTTCGATGATTGAGAGGATTTCACTATCGGTCTCGTTTGGCGAGCTCCGAGGCTCCAGCGGCGTCCGCGTCTCACTGGCGGCCTCATCAGACGAGTCCTCGTCTGCAGGACTTTCGGCTTCGACAGCACGGTCGGACGGCGTGTTACCGTGATGTCGCTGGTGGCACTGTCGACACACGAGCATGAGGTTGCTCGGCTGGTCTGTTCCGCCCTCTGATTTCGGGACACGATGATGAATTTCGAGATCAACGTCCCCATCAGCGTTGTTCGTTCCACAGAGTTCACATTCGTTGCCCCGGTCTTGCCGCAGGAACTCCCGGACGCTTGGCGTCAACGACGGTGTTCGATCCACATCGTCGTTTTCTGGGGTGTCTGTGTCATCGGGTTCGGACTCCGGTTCGGGAGGCGTTGTTCCGCCATCTGTGAGCAAGTGGTCATGGTCAAGTGCAGTACTGGCGGTATCGGGAGAGCTTCTGTCGATAGATCGGTTGTCGGGAATGAGGTGTGCGACCTTGGTTGTACTAGCTGGGCTGACGGCGGTGAATTCTGGTTCCAGTAGGACGGACCACGAGGTCTGCATTGCTTGATCCTGACACTGGCCGATCCGCCCCGAGACGAGAAGCTCTCTTGTTTCCTCCTGAGTACCGATAGCTGGGTGTGTGTGCGAAAGACACGACACTCGTGCTACACAGAAGGATGTGTCCCCTGGTCGTCGTAGGAGAGAAACAGTAAGTTCTGAGCCCGCCTGAAGCGACTGGTCGCAGACCCCGCAGGTACGAGAGCTATCCCCGAGACGAGGGATACGAAGC
This sequence comes from Natronomonas sp. CBA1123, assembly GCF_009741925.1. GTDB lineage: Archaea > Halobacteriota > Halobacteria > Halobacteriales > Haloarculaceae > Natronomonas. The sequence continues at coordinate 66,231 of NZ_WPCC01000002.1, read as the reverse complement.
TGTACTAAATCACTATGCAACCGCTCGTCGTCAAGTTCTTGATGGCTGAGTGTTGATTCGGTCATGGGTTCTTCCACGTTGGTTAGTGAGAACCTGGCCTGGGTGTTCCAGCACCCGGGATTCTGTGATTATCCCCCAAGGGACCATGTTCTCAACCATTAGTCGGCTGTCTAATGGTATAAACCTTTGGCCCTTTGTCCAATGGATGGTTCCCCAGCAGTCATTTGTGAGATGCCTCTAATAGGGTCTATATGGGTAGCAGGGACCGTGACGAGGAAAGTGGGAAATTTACCGAAACTTATCCTCCGAGAGATTTTCTTAACGCCCTCGAAGAACTCAATTCTGCAGGGACGAGTGAAATCGCTGAAAGTGTAGGTTGTGATCGCCGGACTGCATACCTAAAGTTGCAATCTCTTGAAGAAGAGGGGAAAGTCCAAAGCCGAAAGGTTGGAAATGCACTTCTGTGGAAATTGCCCGAGTGAACAAGTAATTTCGGCGGTAGCATAGTTACAGAGTTCTGTGACCCCACTCAACAGCCTTTGTGCGACGAACAAGCGTCTGACTAAGGATTATACGTTTTACCCTCGTATGTTGCTACGTCAGTCAGCTAGGCCGGTCAATGACTCCAGACAACCCCTCTCTTGGACGGTGTCCAGACTGCGACGAGGCCATCCCCTCGGCATACCTTCTAATCGAATACGAAAAACATGGAAATCGGAACAGTGTCGAACGTGTCTTTCGAGATATAAAGCGGCGAACTACCAATTTGTTTTAGCAATGCCGAAGCAGACACCGCCAACGATTAGCTTCAATCTTTGCCTTCTCATGGAATCAGCTTATCTGAACACTACGCTTGGAAGTAGTTCACAACCAGAATATTCCGGGTGCGCTAGCGGGATATCGAGAAGAATTAATCGACGAAGATTCTCGTTGGGATGGGTATCGTAGTGAAATCTGATTAGACTCGAGTAGAGTTACAAGCAGTCACTCATCACAACCACAGGAAATCCCTTTGCTAAGGGGATGCCCAATTACAGTGCTGAACGCCACTCGGCGAAACCAAGCTTTTACTACTCGGTGAGCTCAACCATCTCATCCTGAGCCATTCGAGGTGGGATGTCAAGATCGAACGCTTCGAATAGGTTTGCTGGAATGATTACTCGACCTGATTGGTACTGTCCATACCACCTCAGTAATGACAAGAGGTCAGGCGGGTATGACAACAAAGTCGGCATCGTCACTGACTCAACGTATGTGGCTTGTTCAACGGTTTCGAATGGGGGATTCTGCGCTAGTAGACAATCTCGAATAGCACGGAGAAATAAGCGAGGCGTTTGGGTTTGGACTCCATCCTGTTTCAGCTTTGAATAGAGACGACGAACAAAGGCGGGGCTAAACGGATACAATCCATCGAAACAGGCGGTAGGAATCTCTCTGTCGAATTCGATATCAGAAGCAAATCGAATGCTACGCATGTACTTCTTGCTGAAGGGCACTACCGTTTCTTCGGTGAAAAAATACGGCTGCCCTTCCGTTGATAGACGAAGATACCCTTCTGCTTTGTTTTTTTATATATGCATAGTAGCCATCAGTATGTGGCCCTACATGGTGATTATACCAACTGGGAGACCAGCCAACCACAATATCATAATGGCCTTTCTGGGGCTGAATAGCGTAATTTAGGAATTGCTCTTGTAGCACTCCTAGAGTTGGCAGGTCATCACAGAGTATCACTGGTCGGTATCCTTTCTCAACGTATGCTTCGGAGATACTAGCTAGCTTTTCGGAGACAGACTCAACTCCCAATATACCCGTGAGATGTTCCTTGATTGCAGATCGAAGATGGTCTAAACGGCTCCAGTCTGGGTCATTATTGAACGCCTCGGTCGTGAGCAGCTGGTACTCATCACGACTAACTAACTCTAGGTGAGTATCTACATCGTTCTCGTACTTGGCCTGATATTCGCGGAGATTATTTGCTAAGATATCTTGAAGATCAACTCGCTCCTGCCGAGACTCCGTAAGTGATTGAACTTCTGCCTCAGAAAATTCTCTAAGATTATCCCCAAATACTCGTATATTTGCTACTAACGCCTTGGCGGCCTTCTCAGAATCCAACTCAACAATATTGATTACCTGATTATCAATCTCGACGTATTCAGTCAGTATATCAAAGAAGTCCTCAGAATGGTCTCTCTGCGAATGATGGAGCGCAATATAGCTGTCTACCTGACCACTCTCTAGTTCGCGACCAAGTTGGTGTGAAAGCCATGTGCAGAGTTGGGTTTTCCCACATCCGCTTGCTCCTTCAATGATGAAGAGTCGATTGTCGTTGGTTAGTTTAGATGAGGTGATTGACTCCAGAATATTTTCTTGGGTGAGGAACTCATCATACCGGACAGGAGATCTAATATAGTTAGCGTAGACTCTATCGATTGGATAATGAGTATCGTGAAAGATGTTTTTTGACTGTTGAGAGGGGAGAAAATTGATGTGCCGGTCAACAGTGTTCTGATCCCAATCTCGTGACATCGGCGACATAGTTAGATATTACTGGACCTCGGGAACCGTATAGCTAGGGACACAGAACAGTTACCGCTCGCGGTTGCACGCGGAGATACACTGTTCTCCGTAGCTTCTTCGAGTACTTGGGAGGTACTCGCACAGGCCATCCTCGAGAACACGTTGATGTGACTCTTGAACGATCAGAGGTATTCGATTTGCTCAAACCCGAACGGGGGCGAGCACTCATGGACGTACTTGCAATCAGCGAGTCAAAACCCGTCCCCGTCTCAAGCCTCGCTGAGGAAGTAGCTGCAATCGAATACGAGTCAACGCCAGCAGAACTCAATAGTGCACAGCGTAAACGGGTCTACATTATTGAGCTGGCAAAACTCTTTGAGCCTGCATTCCAGCCTCGGATAGTCCAGCTTGGGATTAGGATGTGTAGTAGCTCGGGATGAACTCTCGGTCCGGAATTTCCTGCAGTCGATTTAGGGAGAGTTGATCAGCCTCGGCGAGGTCCCAGACGACGTCGAAGAACTCGGTGGCGGCCCTGACGAATGCGGTCCGCTCGGTGTAGACACCACACTCTGGGTTCCAGTGGTAGCTATTCTCCATGAAGTTGGCCGATCCGAGGAGGGCCGCGCCCTCGTGTGGTCCGCCGATGATATGCAACTTCCCGTGGATTCCGACCTCGCTGACTTGGCTCCGGTCTGTTTCGGGGGTAATCCTCTGGTGCTGTTTGAACCGCGAGTAGGTCCTGATAGACACCTGCTCACGGTTAGCGTCGAGGGGTTTCAACAGGTTATCCCGGAGTCGTTTCCACTCCCAGGGTTCCTTGGTGTGCCGTGTCAGGAATCGCAGTTCGTGCCCAGCCTCCAGTAGGCGGCGGAGTTGCGCCGCGTACTCGGCGAACGTATCGTCGTCGTACGGCGTCATGACACGCAGCACCTGCTGATCTAGGTTGGATTCGAGACCCCGACTGAACAGGCGATCCGTCATCGCAGTATACGAACGCAAGTCGCTCGGGCGCGACCCGTGCCACCGTCGAAGACGAGCTCGCTCCCGCCCGAGGCCACGGGAGTCACCGACGTACTCTTCCATGACTTCCTGACCGAGGGCGTCCGGGTCAATCAGCGTGAACGCGAAGTACGTCGGCGCGACCTGTCGGCTCTCGATTTCGCTGATCCGCGTCACGAGGTGTGCGTCCACATCCACTCCTTCAAGGGTGATGCTCGACTCCGCGAGCGTCTCGCGACGGGATGCGAATGTCTCACGCTCGTCGAGGAGGAACTCAACGTATCGGTCGTAGTGGCTGGTGCCGCCGACGACTGTTGGCACTTGGTCGAGAACCAGCACCTCGTCCTGCAGTTCACACTCGACACCGGGCACCGAATTAATCGCATTGAATGCTGGATAGAGCGACATGTCGAGTTGTGACGCGACGTACCGGGCGTGGACCCGGTCCAGTCGCTGAGCTACTACCATCGCGAAAAGGTCGATGATGGCCGGGGCCGTGTCCGACTCGGCGTGCTCTCGAACATCCTCAACCGTGATTTCCTCGCCGGAGGTTACGGTCACGTCCCCACCACCTGCCGTGAGCAAGTCGACGCTCCGGGCCGCGAGTCGGTCGTACTCCGCACGCGCCTCGTCTATGGCAGTACGTACGGCTTCGTAATCAAATCTCTCCGCGTCTGCATCCCCGAGCGTCGCGACAATCGCCTGTTCAGTCATTCCCCTGCCTCGTCGGCCGAGATGCTGCGCCGTAATCTCCTCGGCGACTTCGGCATCGAACCCAGAAAACGAGCGCAGGAGGCTCCGGTGGAGGCTAGCCCGAGCTGCCTCCTCGGAACCAATATCGTGGGCTTTGAGGCTCCGCTCGACTGCCTCGACTGACAGTTCGACGCCGTCGGGGAACATGCGGAGTAAATTGAACGATCCAAACACCGGTGTCAGAACCTCTATTTCGTGATTATCCCGAAGAAGCGTCTCATACTCCCGGCGAGGAACAATATCCTCGATCGCTAGACAGTCACGCAGGACGCGTCTGGTGGCCTCGGAATGGGTGGCGACGAGCGTTTGCAGCAGGGCCCGTGAATCGTTGCTCCGAAGGACAAGCGCACCGATCTCCGTCACCTCACCGTCCGCAACGAGGTTCACAGCTCTGAGGAATTCCCGGTGGAAATCGACGAGTATGTCACGCTCACGCTCTTGGTTTGTGGCCGCCAGCGCGAGCGTGTGGTACCCCTCAAGGGCATCTAACAGCGACTTGTCGGTTGCTACTGCGTCGAGCGCGGCGTACGTACTCTCAGGTGAGACGCCCCACAGCCTCTCCGGATTATCGATCGCCAGCGTTACGGCGAGGTCCTGTAGCAAGTCGTTACGCATCCTCACCCTCCGCGAGCGGTTCGAGACGCAGGCCGGCGTCGAGTAGTGACACTACCTCGCCCTTTGCGAAACTATCCGGGTCGTTGCGGTTGGTACATCCGTACTGATAGAGACAGAATGGGCACCCAGCCTCGCAGTCGCACTCGTATGTCTCCGCAATAATATCGGTCGCACGCTGGAAGTTGCTAGGGTTCTCACCATCCACGCCATCGGTCAGGAGAACGCTGATGCCGCTCCCCCCTTCGTCGCCGTCGTAGATGAATGTCCCGTCCTCCTCAATAGTCTCTGGAACCTTCCGGACACTAACACCACCGATGTACTGAAGTGCTGCACGAAGGCCATGCGCCAGGGTGTGCTCTAACTCCTCGGAGGCCATCGCGAGGCGGACGCCGGACGTCTCGAATTCAGTCGCCAAGCGGACTGCAGTCGAGTCGCTGGTGTCGTGCTCGGGATTTTGCAGGCAGTAGGCGGTTTCGTCGGTCCGAGCAATGACACCCGAGCAGTTGTTCCGGCCACAGACCTCAAAAACGGTCGGCAGGTAGTCCGACCCTCCGCCCGTGTAGGTGGCGAAGAACTGGGTTGCCGAGGATCGCATTCGGAGAGACCCGTGTTCGATCACCCCGACCCGCTCGCCGGCTTCGGTCACGATAGCGAATCGGCGACCCTCGGTGGAATCGAACGTGACGGCCTCTGTTTCAACAGGTGCGTAGGTGCTCTGTACCTCGGGGCCTTGAGATCGGTAGATTACCGACGGGGTGAGTGCACTACCGTCAGCACGGCGGTCGATTGGGAGGGAGGCCTGGTAAGCACGAACGCGCCGCGGGACGATTGTCTCGAGTTGCTCGAGCCGCCGGTCACAGTTCTCACACCGTGCGGTGTCAATATCGTACTCCTGACCGCACTGCCGACAGATTGCCGCGTCGGCAACCGACTCCTTGATCGCCTGGGTTTCGTGGGCGTCTTCGACGACCTCGGTCACAACGTAGGTCTCGTCGTCGTTGTGGAGGTAGGCGGCACCTGGATGGAGTTCTGAGAGGGCGATTCCGCGGTCTCGCTCGAGGGTGCTCTCGGTAGCGGGTTCGAACCCTTCACCGATGAGTTCGTAGCTGACGGTTGCCCCAACAGACCGGAGACTGAACGCCGCTTCGCTGTGCCGCGTGAGGAACTCGCCAAAATCCATTTGACCGAGTCGCGTGAGGAACTCGTCTAGTCGGGTCCGCCGGGAGCGGAGCCGATCCAGTTCCTCTCGCTCACTCGTCCCGTCGCCCTCATTCTGACGTCCGCGGCGACGACTCCGAGAGCTACGTCGGAGGTCGCTGATGCGGTCTTCGACGTGGTCGAGTTCCTCGAACAGTTCATCCTCGAAATCGACAAACCGGTCAACCAACTCCGCCTCGAACGCATCGATGGCCACGTCGACGAGATCCCGGTGCCTGTCGAGCATCGAGACGGTGGTACCGCTACACTCAGGGTCCGCACAGGGGCCCTCGTAGCCGGCGTCATGTTTGCGGCCACACGTCTCACAGGCGCTGTATCGGAGGAGGTCCTCGAGCCACCTCTCAATCGCTGCGCGCTCCGTATCGTCCGTTACGAGGTCCCGAAGCGCTTCCAGTGGCGATATCTCAGCGCCGGGTTGGAGTTGTTGGCAGGCGTTGGCGAGGAGTGTACTGAACGACACGATGTCGTTGGGACGTTCCTGTATATCTGTCCGTGAATGGATGTCTACGTCGTCATCGTAGACGAACAGGTCGTCCATAGCGCTCTCCTCGCGACGCCATGGAATCCACCTAGTCGACGCCGCCGCGTCAAGGACTGCCCAGATTAGTGACCGGTGGAGCACCTCGCGGTTGGCCTCGTTGAGAGGGACCGGCTGCGCAGCGGACTGGATTAACTCGCCGGGTTGACGGAAGTAGTAGTAGTCGATGGGGTTACGCTGACTCACAGAGTGCACGATCGAGGCCCCCGAGTCACGCCCTGCTCGGCCGACTCGTTGCAGGTAGGAGTTCGTGTTCGGAGGTGTCCCATAGAGGAGTAATGAGTCCAGGTCCCCGATATCGACGCCCACCTCCATGGCTGGACCCGATGAGAGGAAGTTCGGGTGTCGCCCCTCGCGAAACTGGTATTCGAGTCGACGCCGGTCCGACCGCTCGGTCTGCCCGAAGTAGGAGTCGCTCAGCAGCATCAGCGGGTCAGAGGCGTCGATTCGGTAGGCCACCCTGTCAAAGTGCGGGTGGGTGAACGTTGCCCGGTCCTGGTAGTCGGCCTCGAACGGGACGAGTTCGACATCGACGTTGCGGCAGGTCCGGTCGAATGTCGTGTAGAACCGCTCGGCTTCCGGGTCGTACTGAACGGGCGTCGTTGCATCCGTGAGGGTGAGTTCGACTACGTCGGGGCTGAGCGAGACAACCACGCTGCCGTCGGACTGTTCCTTCGCCAGAACACCCATGTCGACGAGTTCCTCAACGTGGTGGCCGGCGCCCTCGATTTCCTCAGCGAGCGTCGAAACGTAGCGAGTCCCCTGTGCGTGGAACGCGGCGAGCAGTTCGCGCTTTGTCTCGTCTAGTGTGTCGACATCGACGGCTAGTCTGACATCAACTAGCCCCCGGTTTGCGAGGTGAGGGGTCCGTCGTCGGTTGTTGTACTGCCCCGCGAGGACGCGGGCGACGACTTCAGCTCTGACGAACTGCTCGAACGACTCATCGTAGCGGGTTAGTCGGCGTTCAAGCGGCGACTGTTGCGTGTCAGCATCCGTCTCTAGAAGGGTTTCATATTCCTGGACAGCCGTCCAGACGCGATCGGCGGCCACGTCTAATGTGGTCCATCCCTCAGCTGCGTCGGCGATTGCGTGGATGACCTGCTGTGTGAAGAACAGATCCTCCTCCGGTTCCTCGAAGTCCCGGGCCAGTTCCTTCATATCGGACTGACTATCGGCGAAGGAGAGGAGTTTCGCCTCCTGGAACGTCTCGGGATTGTCCGGGTTCGTGATCGCTCGCAACTGGTACTGTGAGGAGGTGACTGCGGCGTTCCCGGGCCCTCGAAGCATCGACTCATATCGGTGGGTCTTGGAGTACGAGCGTCCCTTGTCATAGCAGGGGACCGCACCAGGGAAATCACTCGCATTACGGACCTGTCCGCGCTCGTCGACCATCTGGAAATTCTTGAACCCGGTGACTCGGGTGTTCGTATCGGGGTCATCACAGAAGCACTCCTTCCCAGGGAACAGCTCACGGCCGCAGGAGTTGCATTCTTCAACCCGATTGAGGTCGAACAGCGCCGTCCGGGCGAACCGACGCTTACCACAGTCACACGTGTTCGGCGGTTCACCGAGGTAGACCTCGTCGCAGTCGGTCCCGCTACACTGCCAACCGAGAAACCGCTTTGGCAGGAGTGCGCCGCCGCAGGTGCATCGCTCGCCGTCCGTTTCTGGGTAGGTTTCGTCGCACTCGACACAGTAGAGAGTGTCCTCGGCGAGTGGGTCGAGCGCCTCATGCGAGCAGGATTGGCACTCGTGTGCCCGCGTCGCCTGCTCTCGGCCGTCACAAGTTGGGTTCGTACACTCGTAGGCTTCCCGATCGACTGTTAGTGTCATCGGCGCACCAGTATTGCAGGTTGAACACTCTCGGACGCGGTCGAGTTGCTGGCGGTCGCCACACTCGCTGCAAGTGTAGAATGGTCGCCACAGCGTCCGAATCATCTCTGTCTCGCTCTCCGCGCCCGCGTCACACCGGCAAACCTGTGTATTGAAGTACTCAAACTGGCCCTGCTCGGAGGTAACAGTTAGCGGTTCGAGCCGCTCACAGGCCGGGCAGAACCAGGATTCGAGCGCCTCCTCGCCACAGTGGCTACAGTAGGCGAATTTGGTGACGAAGTGGTGATCGCACGACTGACACTGGCTCTGTGGCGTTCCGTACACCGTCGCGCAGTTCAGGCAGGTATAGTAGCCGTCTATCGGCCACGAGAACAGATGAACTCGGCTTTCGAGGACGCCGGCTAACCGGCCGATTGCAACGAAGTTCTCACGGACTGTCTCAGCAGTATCGGCGTCGACCGCGAGCGCGTCCTCAATGGTCTCGGTCAACTCTGCCGGCGTCTGGGCATCATCGTAAAGAGTCGCGTAGAGTGCCCTGATGATATCGAGGTCGTCGCCACTGTCGCTCAACAACCGTTCGTAGAGGCTCTCCTGGATTAGGGTCCGGACGGTTTCGGCATCAGTATCGGGTGGCAGATCGATGTCAACGAACTCTCTGAGGAACTGGCCGACTGGTCCAGGATCGTTTCCGTCGCCCAGCGCCTCGATGAACGCCGGTACGTCCAGTTTCTCCGTCCTGAACACGTCGGGAACCGCCGATGGAGTGGGCGCGTCGAGCGTCTGTGGGTCCTCCGTGACGACTGCGGTTTCCGGGTCGGTGAACGGGAGGACCCGATTGAAAATCGCCCGTCGATTCGCGACGGTCGCGCTCGCGCCGACCACCTGCAGGTCGTCGTCGTCGAGCGTCTCATGACCGCGCAGCGCCTGCCGGGCACGGATATACCGACGCATCAGCGTCGCGGTAAAGGCTCCGAACAGCTCGGCGTACTCGTGAATCTCATCGAACACGATGAATCGGGGTTCCTCGACGAAGACAGCCTGTTCATCAGCCTGGTTCACGTTGAATAGTCGGTAGTTAATCGTGTCCGGGTTGGTCAGGAGGATGTCGACCTCCTCCTCGACGACCTCGTCACGAGTGAGTCGGATGAAGTCGAGGTCGATCTCCGGCGCCTTGGGAGCGTTATGGTCGACACGGAACCGCTCATCTTCGGTTCGTTCGACGGTTAGTGAGGCATCACAGTGCTCACACGGGCACTCGAAGAACTGATAGGCCGTTTTGAGATATTCGTACTCGCTGGCGTCGTTGTTCGGCGTGTCACCGTCGAAGATGCCAATCGTGATTCGGTCGGCCCCCGTCCGGTTCCGATTGAGCTCGTATAAGTACTCGATGAGACGCTTCAACTGGTCCTGGGCGAGCGCTTTCGTTGGATACGTCAGGACACACTTGACGCTCTGGGGTGGGTGGTCAGGGTGTTCCCCAGCCTTGGCCTCCGTAATATACTGAAGAATCGGGATTAGCCAGCTCTCGGTCTTCCCCCGACCGGTTCCGGCAGTAACGAGTGTATGGTCACCCTCAATTACTGAGCGGATTGTTTCAGCTTGGAACTCGTAGAGGTACTCGAACCCGGCAGCGCGGAACGTCCGCATCACATCCTCATGGAGGCCAACGTCGTCAGCGAACGACTCCCAGTCGGGACCCCGTCGCGGTAGGTCAAGCGCCTGGAGATACGGCCCCCGCGTCCGCGTGAATTCTGTGACGGCCTCGTCAAGCGACGACCCCGGGTCGGTCTCCTCGTAGCGATCGATGACATCGCGGAGCACCCGTGGTTTGCCAGCCGCAACATAGTGTTCCGCGTAAGAGCGTTTGGTCAACTCCGCGAGGTCGATGGTGTCAAGATGTGAACTCATGTGTCGATGTCGGTGGTGTTGGTTGTCGTTTCTTCGCCGTTGCTGGTGTCGCCCGTGGACTCATTCTGCTCGACGCCTGTTTCGGAGGCTATCCCGCCATCCCCGACAACGGGATTTTCGCCCGCCTCTGCCGTGTCGAGCCGGTCGAACAGGCCCTCGCGGTCGAACGTACTGCCCCGGTTGTGGGTGTCGCAGCCGTACTGGTAGAGACACAGCGGACAGCCGTCCTCACAGTCACACTGGAAGTGTTTCTGGAGGAGTTCGATCGCCTGTCGGAGCGTGTCTTGGCCCCCGGGCCCGGCCTCGAACAGGAGGCGGGTGACTCCCGCACCACCCTCCTGTGCGTCGAAAAGGTCGACCACGCCGTCGCCATGGACCACCTCCGAGAGTTCCCGGATACTCACACCGCCGAGGTATTGGAGCGCTACCCGGAACCCGTGGACAAGCGTGTGGGCCTGGGCCGTGTCCGCGAGATCAACTCGGATACCCTCGGTCCCGTAACGGTAGCCGAGGCGAACCAGTTCGAAGCCGTCGTCGCCATTGGGTTGATGATCGGCATCGGCGCTGCAGCGGAGTTGCTCGTCCTCACTCTCGTAGACGATTCCAGTACAGTCGTCAGCACCACAGATTCTGAACGACGTCTCTTCGGCATCCATCTCGCCGGACTTGTACTTCGCCCGGTAACTGTCAGTGTGTAGGAGAACGTCGATGTCGCCGTACGTAACCTGACCGAGTTGGTCACCGTCTGGCCCGGTAAACTCGTGCGTGCGTCTGGCTTCGAACTCCAGGACGTCTGTCTGGCGCTCGGCATAGGTGTTCTGGATTGTCCCTGACTCTTCCCCGTACACCGCTCGGGCAGGGTCGCCCTCCGCAGTCATCCGGAGGTCCGAACGGTGAGCTCGAACTGACTCCGGTACAACGAGGCGTCGACGCTTCCACCCTGCCTCCTTACCACAGTCACAGGCCGCGTTCGGGTCTGTGGTCGCCGCCCCACACGCCTGACAGATGTACTCACCAGCCAACTCGTCGACCCCGCTCCCGCGGACGTGCTCGCGGAGTTCCGACGAGGCGAAGTCATCGGTCCGGAGACGAGAGACGACGTACACGTCACCCTGATCGAGGTAGGCAGCGCCGGGATGGAGTTCGCTAATCGCCATTCGCATCGACCGACCGTCGTCGTCGCCAGCGCTCCGGGACTCGTAGCCATCCTCGCCCTCGTCGACTAGTGTCAGACCGACGTTATTGGTGACTGACCGCATGTTGAATGCGTAGCGGCTCTGCCGTGATTCTCGGAGGAAGTCGAGGTATTCCATACTCTCAATCCGGTCGAGCCGGCCCTGTAGCGCCTGCTTGCGTTCCTCGAGGGCACTCCGTTCGGCTGCAATCTGGCGTCCCTCCTCGGTAGACGATGCCCGGCGCCGATCCCGTCGGAGGCTGTTCAGACGACGCTGGACCGTCTCCAGTTCGTCGTCGAGCCGGTCACGGTAAGCAGCGTACTGGGTAATAAATCGCTCCTCGAACCCGTTGACAGCCTCTTCAGCGAGATGGCCAAAGTCCGCCTGTGCACTACGAATCTCCCCTGTGCAATCGGGTTCATCACACGACCCGTCGACATCGTCGTGGTCGTACTTGCGACTGCAGGCCTCGCAGTAGCCGTGGTCAAGTAAGGTCTCGAGATGGCCTTTGATTTCACGACGGTAGTCGTGGACGAGCGTCCCGAGGGCAGCTAACTTCGAGTTCCGCGATTCCAGCCCGAGCTCCTTCGTCCGGGCCGACATGACGTGCGTGAACTTTGCGGCATCGTCGTCGGTCGTGGGCTGTCGGCGGTCGAACTCGTCACCACCAGAGACCGACTTGTAGGGACCGTACCCGTCTACTTCCCAGGGGACCACGAAGTTGGCTGCGACGTAGTCGAGGACGCCCCACGTTAGTGAGACCCGGAGCACCTCCTCGTTGTACTCCTTGAGCGGGACAGGTTGTGGGTCGGCGGCCATCAGGTCGTTCGGTTGCTCGTAATAGTAGTAATCAATGGGGTTGCGCTGACTCACAGAGTGCACGAGCGAGGCGTTCGAACTCCGACCTGCTCGCCCGATTCGCTGGAGGTAGGCGTTCATGTTAGGTGGCGTCCCGTACAGCAAGAGTGCGTCGAGCTCTCCGATATCGACCCCGAGTTCCATTGTCGGGCCTGAGGAGAGGAAATGTGGGTGGTTCCCCTCACGGAACAGGTATTCCAGTTCCCGTCGCTCTTTCTTGTCAGTTAGCCCGTGGTAGACCTGGCTGACCAGCACGCGGGCCCGGGAGTAAGTCGTCCGATAGGCCCGTGAACTGAACCTCGGGTGGGTCGGGTCGGCCTGCTCGGCCAGCGTCGTTTCGAAGGGGACACCGTCGCCGCTGGTTGCGCCGAACTGCGCCTCGAGCGTCTGCTCGAAGCGGCTCGTCCTGGGCAGATAACGGAGCCCATCGTCCTCACCGGCCAGCGTTACCTCCAGCGCCCCTGGCGCAAGAGTCACGTAGTCGTTGTCGAGGGTCAATACCCCGTCCGCGTTGAGGCTCCCGACAAGGTCCTGAACGCTCGCATCTGGACTCGGTGGAGAAATGTCGTCGATCGCCCCACCGCCCCCGCGGTCGATAACCGCCCGTAGGACCGCGCGCTCATCTTCTCCAAGAGCGTCGCGAGTCTCCGGAGTCAGCCGCACGTCGACGAGGCCGTCATCGGCTAGTGCGCCCTCGAACTCACCGTAGCGCTGACTGTACGGGTGCGGGTAGAGCCGTCGACGGAGGCGGTCCCGGATCGCCTCGCGGGGGTCCATATGTCGGCGTGCTGTATCGACTAGTTCTGTCGTCAGGTCGAACGTCAGCCCCTGCACGTTCTGTGGCGGCGAGAGTTCCTCGCTGAGGGCGTCGAGTCGAGCGAGCGCCCCTTCGATTACTGTGTCCGCTGTCGTCCAGGGGCCATGCTCACGAAGGCTCTCGACTAGTGTCTGGTCTAATACTGTCGCCACCTCCGGTTCAGTGAAATCACGGTCCAATTCCTTCATGTCACGATGCGAGTCGGCGAACGAGAGGAGTTTCGCCGCCTCGTATCCTTCCTCGTCGGCGACGCGGCGGAGCATATACTGGCTGGTCGTTGCCGCCAGATTACCCGGGCCCCGAATCAGTTCGTCGTATCGATTGTTTGGATTGTAGTTGAGCCCCTGATGAGTGCAGGGAGCGACCGCTGAGATACTACTAACGGCCCTCACGCCGCCGTCCGGTTGGAGTGTCTGGTACGCCCGGTGAGCACCTTCGCGAGTCCGTTGCTTGGCGTCCTCGCAATCGCAGGCCGGGCCCTCAACGGCACTCGTCCCACAGGCCTCACAGTAGGTGTCCGTAAATACCTCGAACAGGCCCGCCCGGGCGAACGTGTATGACCCACAGGGGCAGGTGTCCGGCGGAGTGTCGAAAAACTCGCGGTTGCACTCGTCGTTTCGACAGACCCATGGAACGAACCGTGTCTGGAGTAGGCGTCGGCCACATTCGCATCCGTCGGTTGGGGCACTGTCGTACGACCGCCCACAGGCCGGACAATCGACGGGGCCGTTCCCAGTAAGGGGTCGCTGATTGTCCCCACAGGTGGGACAGTCGGATTCGTAGGAGCGGGTCGTCTCACACGTGGGGTTCGGGCACTGGTATTGATCCGGCGTGAGGTGGACCATGTCGGTTGTGCAATCCGGACAATCCGCAGCTGTTGTCCGGGTGTTACGTGTCTCGCAGGCCGTACATTCTAGCGTGGGCTGGAAGGTCACGCGGAGGCTCTGGATTTCTTCTTCGCGCGCAACCAGACACCGCTGACAGGCGTGACTATCGTCCCACTGGTGCTCACCTTCCTCGCTTGGCACGTACGGTTCCAGTTGCTCGCAGGCTGGGCAGTACCACGCAATTAGTGCCTCGTCGTCACATCGACTACAGTGGGCGCTCCGGGTGACGAACCCGTAATCGCAGGCCGCACACGTTTCCCTTGGTGCCGAGTACACCGCATCACAGGCAGCACAGGAGTAGAATCCGTCAACCGGCCAGGAGAACAGGTGCGTCCGGTTCTCAAGCAGGCCGGAGAACGTCCCGAGGGCGACGAAGTTATCCAGTAGCCGGTCCGCGTCGTCGGTCGGGAGATCGAACTCATCAGCTAGCCAAGCTCGGAACGCGTCGTACTGCCTTGGCTCCTCTCGAAGTTCTCCGTGGACCTTCTGGACCAGCGAGACGACTGAGTCACGTTCCCCGGCGTCCTTCTCAGTGGTGAAATGGTCGAACAGTTCGTCTGCCAGCATATCGAGGAGCCGGTCGTCGTCGTAGGTCTCGGCGTCCACGTCGAACTCGATGCCCTCAAGCAGCGGAGGCGTTCGGCGCCCCCGTGCGAACGCGAAGAAGTCCGATTCGGAGAGTGTCGTCTCGACGAATGCCGGAGGAACGGCCGTCTCGTCGGGCCGGTTGAGCGTTCGTGGCTGCTCGTCAACGTGCGCGACCTCTCGAGCGCCGCTAATCCGTCGGAACAGTTCCACGTCGTTCTCTACGGTCGCGCTGCTCGCGATTACCTGCAGCGGGTCGCAGTCCCGATCGGCCCGGAGTGCCCGTAACCGCTTCGTCAGCGTGGCGGTGTAGCTCCCGAACAGGCCGTCGTAGGTGTGTACCTCGTCAAAGACGAGGAATTCCGGGTCGTAGACGAAGGCTTCGTGCTCGTCAGGGGCATTAACATTCACGAGTTTCATGTTGATTGTGTCGGGGTTCGTCAGGAGGATGTCTACCCCTTCCGTGAGGATGGCGTTCTTGGTCAAGCGGATGAAGTCCAGTGGCACGTCGTCAGTACACTGGCGCTTCTCCGGACGAAGTTCGTAGGCCTGACCGCCGTGGTGGACGTGTACGCCCTGGCCACAGTTCCGGCACTTCTCGAGATCGTCATTCGCCCCCGGACAGTCGAAGTATTTGAACGAGGACTGGAGGTAACCCTGTGCCTTCGACCCGACGTTGGTAGGCGTGTCGCCGTCGTAGATGCCGATAGTAATCTGTTGGTTCGACGGCCACTGCTCGTTGATTTGGTATAGGTACTGTACCAGTCGCTTGAACTGGTCCTGTGCGAGCGCTTTTGTTGGATAAATTAGCGTCGCCGTTGTTCCGTCGGCCTCGCCGCGGCGCTTCTTTTCGAGGATACGGTCTAGGATGGGGAGGAGCCAGGCCTCTGTCTTCCCACGCCCGGTCGCTGCCGTCACGACGGTATCGTGGCCCTCGCTAATGGCCTCGACGCTTCGTTCCTGGAAATCGTAGAGGCGCCTGAAGCCGAGGTCTGAGAACGCCTTCTTTATTAGCGGATTCAATCCCACACGTGAGGCGAACGACTCCCAAGACTCGTCGCTCCAGTTCGGGATATCGAGTGCCTGAAGGTACGGCCCACGAATGTTCACCAGATTCTGGTTCTCCGTCGGCGTGCGGGCCTGCCGGTTGGCGACGCTCCGGGCCGCTGGCCCCACTCGCCCGATGAAGTGGTTCCTGTAGGCGTCAACAGCGTCGGTCGCCCGGCGAGCGGGGTCTTCCATCTCAGAGTGTCACCTCGAGCGCGTTCCGCAGATCGTCGACGCTGAGCATGTCGTCGACGACGACGCTGTCGAGTTGGTCGAATGACACACGGTTCCCCTGCGCGAGCCGTTTGAGTATGTCGATCGTGTCAGGACTCAGGTCGTGCTGCTTCCGGAACTCGTCCCAGTCCGCCACGGTCCCGCTCTCTAGCTTGCGCTGGATGCCCTGCCACTCGGAATCGAGGGATGTGATGCTGTTGGAGTCGTCCCAGATCTGGCTGGAGACGAATTGGTTGATATCGGCCAACAGGCTCTCTGCATCGCCGGTATCGGACATCAGGGTTAGGACCGTCCGACCAGTCTCGACGCGGTCCTGCCAGTACTTCTGCCGTCGATTTAGTGCGTCACGAAGGTTCTGGCGCGCTTCGTCGACATCGCTCTTAGCCCCCTGAACCTTCCCCTCGTAGTCATTGATTTCGCCGCTGTCAATGAGTTCCCAGTAGTCATCCGGTGTCCGATCAAGGACTCGCCGTGCTCGATCCCGGGCGTCCTCAACGAGCCCTTTGATGTCCTCTGGGTCGTCCGGTCCGTTACGGGGTGTGAAAACTTCTGAGTAGATGGCGTAGAGCCGCTCCATCTCCTCTAGACGGTTTTGCAGCCCGTAAACGGAGCTCTTGGCTGACGATGCGTTACTGGTATACTCTGTGAGTTTCGCCTCGAAGTTGGTAGCTTCTTGGTACCGGTCAGCTTTCGTTTCCAGATTCTGGATTGTTTTTTCGAGTGTCGAATCGCTCATACGTGGTCACCCCCGATGGCCCCCTGCGCCGCGTCTCCTGCCTCTACGAGGTTCCTGAACTCTTCTGAGTCTCTGACAGCGTTCTCAAGCTCTTGATCAGTTTCCGGGACCTCGACATCACCAGCAGCCTCAATCATCTCGCCGATAGCAGCATAGAGTTTCCACTCGTCAGCTTCCTCCTTGCTCCGTTCGAACTCGTGCATCAGTGCGACGAGTTCTGGCCCGTCCTGTGCCTCGAGATCGCGGAATTTCTCGATGTCATTCCCGAATCGTTTTAAGTCGAGTCGTTCGGAGTCCTCCTCAAGCAGCGTCTGCTGTTGCTCCCAGCGGTCAAGGATGTTGACATCGAGGTCCCCGACGATGTCGAGTAAACCGTCGTAGAGTTCGCGGAGGTCAACGACGGAGTGGGAATCGTCGTACCAGTCGTCGATCTTGGTGACGGCCTCGGTGATGTGATCCACATCGCTTGGGCCCAGACCAGCGAGTTCTTGGGCGTACTGCTGGATGCGCCGGAGGAGTGGAGCCAGTTTCTCGCTCGCCCTCGTTCGAGTGGTGCCGACCTTGTACGCGTCCGGAAGATCCCCGGCGTCGATGACCATCGCCTCCTCGATGTAGGTCGATAGGTTGTCCGAGACGGCTCCGTAAGCCTCGTTCAAACGGTCAGCGTCGACGAAGTTCGACTTCAGTTTGAAGAATCCCTCCGCCAGCCTTCGAGGGATGCTACTGCTCTTTGTGAGTTGCTTATAAGCCTCGCCGTACGGATCTGTTGGATTGAACCGCTTGGTAATCGGTTGGTCGTACGCGTCTGGAGTCTGGAAATCCTCGAACACAAGATCTCGCGTGAGGTCGAGTTCCCCACGCCCAGCATTCGCCAGCAGGTACTGCGACAGAACGATGAACTCTTCGACGGTCCAGCCATCTGGCAGACAGGCCTCAATATCCTCACGCATTGTCTGTTTGAAGCCGGCGACGGCGTCGTCACCCCAGTTCCGGAGGTGGTCGTAGCTGAGTTCGTACCGGTTCTCGTGGGGTAGCTCGCCATCCTGGCTGACACCGTGCCAGAAAAGTGGTTCGTAAACGGAGTCGTGCTCAGCGCCGAACGGCAGATCGATACTAATCCCCTGGCGCTCGTCGACCCCCTGAAGGGAGACCGGCGTCTGGGTTCCCCGGGTGTAGTAAATTCCATCCATCCCCGTCGACGGACCGTTCGGATTCGCGAGTCGAGTCGGGTCGTACCACTCGTCGAGTAGGGCCGCGGCTCCGTTCTTCAGCATCTTCGAACTATCATACTTGTCGCCGTTCGCGACCCACTGCTGGTACTCAAAACGGTACTGCTCGACGTCCTCTGGTGAGTAATCCACCTCAACGGGGAAGGTCCGGGCGCCAGTGATATCGACGGTGAGTTCGTCGTCTACGTCTCCGTGACTCGCGGTGAAGGTCATCGACGGTGGGTTGTCTGCGCTAATTCCGAGGGAACCTCCCTCATCGGTCTCACCGACCACGTCGCCGTCACGTTCAATAGCTACGCCTGGAGTTGGTTCGCCATTGAAGCGAGCGGTGAGCTGGACAGTCTCCCCCTCCTTGGGCCGGTTCGGAGTCGCGACTAGCGTGAGCGAGTCGGTCCCAACCGCAAGCGTGAGCGAGTCGGTGAGATCGTTCTTTTCGGCCCGGAGTTCCACCTCGCGCTCCTCGTTGGGTAGCGTGAACGTGACCTTCCCGTTGTCGTCGGTATAGCCGACATGCCCCCCATCTACACCGATCTCGACATCCGGTTCCGGCCGGTCGTTCAATAACGCTTGCACCGTGAGTTCGGCACCGGGTTCGATATGGCCGTCGAGTTGTCGAAGTGTTAGTGTTGGATTCGGCGTGTCTCCGCTTCCTTGGAAGACGACGTCCGTGTCCGTCACATCGAGAGTTCCGTCGGGGATAGACACGTCGAATAGGCGGAACACGCTCTTAGGCACGCGGAGGTCCCCCTGCGCGGTCGGGATGCCGTACCACTTGGCAATCGACTGGACCGCAGATGGGTACCTGAGATCAATCGGGGTAGGGAACTGCTTGACGTACGGGTTGCCGGAGATGGCCTCAAACGGCGGGACCGTGGAGGTGAGACACTCCCGGACGATTCGCATCAACAATAGGCGCGGTGTTCGGCGCTCGTTACCATCTTGGACGAGGTTCCGGTAAGCACGTTTGACGAACTCCGCGTTGAACGGGTAGAGCCCGTCGAAGTCCGCTTCGGGAATCTCCATCCCGGGGTCCACATCGGACTCATCACGGATGACTGAGAGGTACTTTCGAGTCAGTTCCACGGTCACGTCGTCCGTGAGGAAGTACGCTTGGCCGGTCTCGTCGGTGGTGCTGAGGTAGCCCTCAGACCGGTCCTTCATGTACGTCTGTGCGTCCTCACTCGCGCCCAGTGCGGTGTCGATGTTTTCCTTCTCCCAGCCAGTCGTCCACCCGAGTACAACGTCGTACTGGCCGCTATCGAGTTGGAAGATATGGTCGAGCAGTTGCTCTTTCAGCACACTAAACGTGGTGAGATCCTCACAAATCAGTACCGGTCGGAGCCCCTGCTCGACGTACTCTTCGGAGATATCCCGGAGGCGCTGCTGGAAGTCGCCGACACCGAGTTTGGTCGAAAGCTCTTCGTCGATGAAGCTCTGGAGTGCCGGGAAAATCGTATCTCCTCCCTTCCCGCGGTTAAAGGCGTTCATCGAAAGTTCTCGGTAGTCAGCCTCCGTCAGAAGGTCCGGGATGTCCTCTTCCTCGTCACTCTGGACGGCGTCAATGTACGCCTGGATGTTCTCCTCAAGGATGCCTCGGAGGTCCGTCCCCGAGCGGTCAGCGATTAGCGACTGGATCTCCTCCTCGGAGACCGCTTCGAGCATTGGTTCGTACGCGTCGAGGTTTGCGAGCATCGCGTTTGCCACCTTCTCCGGGACGAGCCCCCCTACGTCCCGCACATCAATCTCCATTTCGATCGGTTCAGTCAGGATATCGACGATGTCCTTGATGCGAGTCTCGCTTCGGGATACATGCAGCGCGATATGGGTGTCGTCGTCACCCTCTCCAGGGTTCTGGCCAATCTGGTACTCCAGCCACTGGCAGAGCTGACTCTTACCGCTACCTGTCTCCCCCCGTAGGATGAAAATCCGATTGTCGTCTTCGATGTCTGATTTGAGGATAGCGTCGCGGAACTCCTCCTGAGTGACGAACTCGTCGTTCGTTGGGTGAGGAAACAGCCACTCGGCCCGGAGTTTGTCGATGTCGATGTGGGTCTTTTCGAACTCCTCTTTGGACTTCTGGTGTGCCTCTGCCGTCAGGTACCGGCGGACGGTGTCGTCCGTCCAGTCGATGGGATAGTCTGTCATGTATGGGCCTCCGTGAACTGGTCCAGCGGGTAACGCTTGCTCGCCGGCGGGTTCGTCGGCCAGCCGTGCAGTTCGAACTCCGTCACGGCGGGCTCTTCGTTCCTGGAGTGGGTCAATGGAAGCACCACCTCGCTTGTAGCATCCGACATCCCACGGACACTGACGTACTCCTCGTCGAGTAGCGTCTGCAGCGTGTCGGTGACACCCTTGTGGAGCCGCGGGGTCCCCGGACGGGTCGTCAGAACCGACATGAAGTGCTTCTCGATCCACGCGACCGCCTCGCCGAAGTCGGTTGAGTTCTCCGTGTCGCGGAACGTCTCGAAGAGTTCGTACAGTAGTCTCGGTCGCGGCGACAGCACCAGTTCCCGTGAGTCGATGAACGAAAGGACACCAATCCCCTGCAGCAATCGGTACCAAGCGTTGAGTTTTGTCTCGTTCCAGGCGATGTAGTCCAGTTCGCCCTCAAGTTCAACTTCCAGTTGATCCCGTCGGAGCGTCTTCGGCGCCTTCGCGAACGCGACGCGCTGGGCTTCGGTGACGTGGTCCTGGGGATGGTCCTGTTGGTTCAGGTGGAGAAGTAGCCGCGGCTCGAACGAGAGATTCGGGAACACCTCCTCGTTAGCAAGTTCGACCACGCGATCCTCATTTCGGTCGACCAGGTCGACTGCCCTGAGATACCTGAGACACTCGTCGAGATGGTCATCGTCTTCGGGGGTCATCGTGTCTCTAAGCGTCGAGACATTAGCGTGTCCCCCCACGCTGTCGAGCGTCCGGTAGATTAGCCGCAGTTCGGGTACTCGTACCGTGTTGTAGTTCACGAGGTCCGTCTCTGGCTTGCTGCTGCTGTAATCGTAGTTGTCGATCATCTGTATTCTGGGTCCCGCTGTCGGTAGTCTTCGAGTTTCGATGCGTCGTAGTCGCAGACCTGAAGAACTTCCAGGATGTGGTTGGCCACTTTTTGTGTGTCACCCTTCTCTGTCCAAGAGCGGAGCGCCTCCCGGATGTGCTCGGAGTAGTCCTCCAGCACGTTTTCCAAGTCGTGGACAAGGAAGTAGCGGGCCGAGTCCCATACTGGACTGTCCGGTGGGGCCTCGGTGTAGTCGAACACCGCCTCGATGCTGTCCGCCGGCGCGCCGGCTTCGGCGTGGAGTGCCGAGGCCGCGTGGAAAAACACGTTCCGGGTGTCAACCACAGGAATTCGCGACCGCGCCTCTAGCACGTCCTCGAGGAAGGTGTTTGTCAGCGATGCGTAGTCTCTGACGGCGATTGGTGGGAAGTCGTCGACAATCGATCGACCCGGCTTCTTTGTATAGGTTGGCGTTTTCGGCGCCGTCGTATCCGTGACGAGGATATACGTCCCGTCCTCAGCCTGTGACTGCTCGACCAGCCCTCGGACGAGGTCTTCCTCGCCGTGTTCGGTGATTCCGTCTTGGGTAACGACATGCAGGAGCGGAAACTCGAGTTCGTTGGCGGTCACCTCGCCCGCGGCGCGATGATTGTATTCGATGGGGCTATACTCGTTGTTCCAGATCTCGGTGTGGACAACTGTGTCCAGTCCGAGCGCCCCAAACAACGGCAGTGAACGGAGCTGCGCCCGCGCCTGTTTTGCCCGCTTCTCTAATTGTGCGTCCTTGACGACGACTGTCGATGCCTCCGTGTGAATCAGGTCGACTAACTCGACCGACTCCACCGCGTCGAACCGCTCGTACCAGGTCTCTGTTTCCATCCGGTTATCGTAGTGTTGCCACTTCTCGCGTGGCGACCTTGTTCCACCTCCCATTGCCCCTCGGTCTCGATTGTGATGTGGTTCCGAACTCTGCTTGCGACCCCGTAAAGGGATACCACAACGCGTGGCTCGAGGGTATTAATACTTCCGGACGTTTGTGTAATTATTTGATGAGCCACAATCCGAATTTATCATTTGTATGGAGGTTATAACGGACGTCTCCAGCAGATTGTGAGAAGACGACCTCGACAGATTTGTCAACGGACGGTGTGAATCTTAAATATATTCAATACATCGATACTATTTCGTATAGATGGGACACCACAGTTTTGTCGGGACGGTCCATCAGTGAGGAGTGATGACCACATTCATTGCAACACTTGGATTCGATAGCACCAGAGTTACGCGTCCAGTGTTGACATACGGACTTGAGGAACAGGACGAGATTGTGCTGGTTCACCCAACGGACCACGACAACCCTCGCGCCGAGGAAGCCAAGAATGACGTCCGCCGGATGATCGCGGAACTGCAACCGAACGTCGAGATTCGGACGGTCACTCTTGATCCGGATGGGTTCTTCGACAGTATCCGTCGGACCGCCGCCCAAATCGACGCGGCGGAGGATGATGTCGTCCTAATCCTCGGTGGCGGCGCCCGCGATATCTATCTCCCGGTAGCGTTCGTCACGTTCGTCCGGCAGTCCAGTATCGACAGCGTCCTCCAGTTCAGCGACATCTCCGGTTCCGTATCCGAATTAGAAATTCCGAATTTCCTCCATCCACCGGGTAAGTCGGTGGTTGAGACTCTTGAAGTGATTGTCAACGAAGAACATGAGGGGGCATCCCTGGAACTTATTGCGAACGTCCTCAACGTCGCGAAGAGCACGGTCGCTCGTCACGTAACCGAGCTCGAAGAACGGGACTTCGTTCGCTCGGAGCGTGAAGGGAAGAGCAAAATCGCTTATCCCACCGAGCAGGGCTGTCTCGCCGTCGATCTTGGAGCCGTATGAATGGCTTCCCCTAGCCATTCCGCTCAGTAACATCTCGATTTTCTGCAAGAGTTGCACCCAGTTGACTGTGGTTCTGTAGGGAATTCGACCAGTCGTATTGGTTTGTGCATGACCGACTGGACGTAATTGACATCCATGGGCAGTAGAACTCAGGTCACATTTATACTCGTTAATTATTCAGATAGCACTTTCTGGACGAACTCTGATCCAATCTCATCTTCACCCTCATCTACTGCCATGTCAAGCACTCGGCTACATAGTGCCAGGGCTTGGCGGACGTTTCCCTGCGAGCGCTGGTGAATCAAATTGATACACTCAGGCTCAAATGGCTCGATACCCTCTGCCCCGTTCATCCGTGCGAGGGTCAGATAGGACGAGACCAACTCTTGAATATGGTTATCGGTCAGCGGTCGTAATGCCACTTCTTGACCGATACGCTCCGAGAACGCGTGGTACTCGCTCATCACATCCTGCCAGACCTCGGGCGCACATCCGAAGAGCATGCACAGGCCGTGGCTGTTCTGATCCATCAGGTGTCGAATACTGTTAAGGGTAGCCTGTTCATCCTTTGAGCTCAGCCGAGCGATTGCTTCGAACTCATCGACGAAGACGAACACGCCGGTGTAGCTGAGTTCGAGTAGGAGATTCTTCAGAGCCGTAAACGCTCGAACGCTCGTGGTGTCGTCGTCGAGTGCACTGTGAATCTCCATCTCTTTACGCTGCTCGTAGCGGATACCCTCAGCCGTGAGCCACTGCCATGCGTAAAGATTGGTATCCTCGTAGATCATATGGACGATGGCCCGCGCGAAGTCGGCGAACTTCGTCACGTCGTTCAGTTGCTGAATCGCAGTCGGAACGAGTTCCGAGAGCAGGACTTTACCGTCGTCGATGAGACTCTCCATCGCATCGGCTCCAATTGGGTTGTGATCCGTTGTCTCACGGGCAACCTGTGCCAGGTACTCGTAGGCGATTTCTTGTACCCGATCAAAGCCGAGGTCGTAAAGGAACTCGTGGTAAATGTCGCGGAAACCCTCGCCGGGCTGGGCGACGTAGCCGACGATGACGTCTTCCCGGTCGCGGACGAGCGAACGGGTGTACTTCAACGTGTGTGACTTACCGTTGCCGTACTTCGCGGTGACGACGAGGTGCTTCGATTTGCCGGTCGAGAGCATCGTCGAAACCGTATCGCTGATTGCCTTGGTGGCGTGTTCCTGACCACAGTAGAGTTCCGGATTATCGTCCGGAACCGGACTGTACGGGAAGGGGTTTTCTTCGAGGCCGAGCGAAGAGTAATCGCGCTGTTCGTCTGTAATCGTAAAATTGGTGTTGTTCATGGTTCTGAGGTGTCTTCTGTCGAATCGTAACTGAGGTTACGGTCGTGAACCGCGAGGTAGTAGTACTGTTTGCCGAACTGTTCGACGCCGGCCATCACCTGCTCTGTCGATTGGGTGGTTGAGACCAACCCTTCGTCACCGCCCAGCTCCATCTCCTTGATTCCCAGTTTCGCATCCTTCGCGCCGGTGTCCATCGGTGCACCGGACAGTTCGAGTTGTCCGACGTTCTGGCCGGCTAACCGCCGAAGTGCTCTGTCAAACGCATCACGTCTGCAGCGGTGTCGCTCGCAAAATGTCTCCCGCAGTTCCGGAATCGAAAGGTATCGTTGCCGAAGGCTGACACCGGCGGTCTCTTCCAGATCGTCGTAGACCGCGAGCAGGGCATAGGGGAAGTTCGCTGGGACTTCATCCCGTTCGATTGGATAGTAACTCCCGGTAAACGCGTTTCGCTGGATAGTCCCGAGACGCTCAGCCCAGTCTCCGACCACTTCGACGCTCGTCTGATTATACGAGCGTGGCGTATGCTTTTCAGCAACCTCTAACTCCGACAACACGGCATTCAGAGCTGCTGGCGCAACATCATCAAGTACGTCCAGAAACGCCCCGTAGTGTGGACTTCGAGCGGCGAGAACATCGCTAACAGTCGGCCAGTCCTCCGAGCGAACCGCGGAGAGAAACTCCTCACCGACGTGAGTCGTTTCGTACTCGGCTTCTTCAGGGGCAGTATCTTCGTCGATAAGGTCGATGCGGAGCGCTTCGAGAAGCGTCTCTCTGGCCCGACGGTGGGTCACGTCCAGTCGTTCCTCGATGTCGACAGTCGAACGGGGTTCAGCGGAGCAGATGTGTGCTGTCTCGACGAGGCGAGCAAGAGTGACAGGCCGAACGGTGGCCCGTTCGTCGCTTTCGGCCATATCAGGTCAGCCTCCGGACCTGCTGTTTAGCCTGCTTGAACGCCCGATAGGTCACTTCGTTGCCCCGGAACCGGAGGTCCAGATACGCCTCGATGTCCTCGCCTGCCGCCACCATGTAGCGGAACCGTCGGAGTTCCATGGCCAGCGACCACAGATTGTGCTGGGTGAGGGAGTCGCGGTCTTCACGGATATCGTCGAGGGTTCGGTCACGACAGACCGGACACGAACAGGGCAAATACTCCAGGTCTTCGATGGTGTGGAGTTCTTGCCCACCGAATCCGGGAAGCAAGTAGTTCCGATTGCCGGCACTCCGGATGAATGCCGAAGAATCGAAGCTATCGACACCGAGGTACAGGAGGAGCGGTTGATAGACGATGCCGCCGAGTCCGTACACGTGGAGGTGCTTGTCGGTAGCCTGTCGTGCAGCAAGTATCAACTTTGTTACTTTTTTGTAGTCCGTCCGAATCGGAACCATGCTTCCGAGTGCGTATCCGTCGAAGTCACCGTGTCGCTCCAGGTACTGCAGGGTGTTCCTGACAGTCTCGGGGTCATGTCCGTGGACGCTACCGATGAGTAGGCCCTCGCCATCATGCGCATCGCTCGCTTGAAGGGCGTACTGGGTGCTCTGTTCTACCCGACGCTGGTTTTCCGCGTCTCGGTTTTCCCGCAACAACGGGATATCGACGGTACCCAGCAAATCCGCACCAATTTCTCGCTGAGTTTCGAGCGTCCGTTCTGGGGTAGTGTCAACTTCGTCGTCGCTGAAGTCAAATCCTCCACTATCGGCGAACACGACGGTGTCTTTGGGGACTCCCATCTCCGCTCGTAGTGTTGCCCCCTCCCGAATGCGGTTCCACTGTGGATCTCGTTGCCGGATTGCCCTGGCGTTAACCATCGCCACACCCAAATCCGGGATTGAATCCGCGTATTCTGGCGTGTTATCGGACGATCGTTTCCCGATGTTCCGAACCGGGAAGAGCGTCGGCGTCCGTAGTGGCCCGCTTGGGGTCTCCAGCGTTCGTTGTCGATACAGCATCTGCGACGCGCTCCGCTTGGCTGGGCTGGGTAATAAAGACTTGGTCGAGACCAAGTAAATCCGAAGAGCGATGCTTGTAAATCACTACTCCCCGAGCACCGGGATAGATGGCCGATATCGCTCGTGAGGTGGTATGCCGTAAATGGGCCCTCGAAATCCTCCGGTATCTCGCCGCGGAGGGGACACAGAACTACAGCCAAATAGAAGCGGAGTTCGAGACGTCGAGTGATGTCATCACGGAGCGGCTCCGAGAGTTAGAGCACGCGGGACTCCTTACACGAAATGAAAAAAACGCCAGAGACGTGCGATACTCGATAACTACTGACGGTGAGCGGCTCTTGGAACTCGTAGAGGAAGTCTACGAATTGCTGGA
Organism: Natronomonas sp. CBA1123; assembly: GCF_009741925.1. GTDB lineage: Archaea > Halobacteriota > Halobacteria > Halobacteriales > Haloarculaceae > Natronomonas. The sequence continues at coordinate 39,742 of NZ_WPCC01000002.1, read as the reverse complement.
CGAGTAATCGTCCAAGCCTGCCTGCGAACCAACTTCCTCCGTACAGTAGGCTTCGATATCGTCGATGGATTCTACCTCGTCACCTGCCATTCTGTGTTCGGCGAAATTGCGGAGGTATTCTCCTTTCAGGGCGACAACAATCGTCCCGTAGGCCTTCGCTTCGGGAGTACGTGCTGCTATCGAAAGTCCGTTATCGTACTCCTCCTCAAACGCATCCTGATTGAAGAACACGACGAACGTCTCGTTAGAAACCTCCGGAAGGAGATCCTCCAGTTTTGCGCTTCTGTAGTAATCACTCCCCAAAGCGAAGAACACCACGTCGTAATCGCCACCGACGGTCAGGTCACAAAGGTCTTCGTGAATTTCCAGGGCCTCAGCCCGGTCGTCGATTTCGGCAGCGCTCATATCCGCGAACGTTACATCATACAACGGGAGTTCCTCTTGGTCGCCGACGAGGCCGAATCCAGCACTAATGAAGACCCGATCAACATCGTCACCGGCGTCCTCTAAAAGTCGCTTGGCTTCGGTGATTCGCTGCTGTTGTCTGCCCTGGTACAACTCTTCGGCCGGATACGATTCCGCACCCTCCATCCCGATGAGTTCGTCAGGGGGAGCAGCATCGATCGTGTCCCTATCTAATGGGTCGTTTCGGCCGCTCGACTTCTTCGCACTCGAACACTGATCGACGATGAGTATACGCATATTCAGTACTCCGTAAGTCCGGACTGTAGCGTCGAATCGGGGACGAAGTCCGGTTCGTAGCCGAGTCGTTCGAGAACAGCAGTCCGAAGCTCTCCCGGTTCATTGATGACGTGGATCTCACAGTCGGCCTCGCGGACTGCGTCCATCAACTCTTCGTCCGGCGTCCAACTACTCCCGTCAATAAATAGCTCTTGATACCGGAGCGTGAATTCCTCAAGAGCCTCCCGCATAGAGCGTGGAGCGAAGGAGATGGTTGACGGCGAATCCGCCCACCATTCGTGAATTCCGCTTGCCGTGACCGTGCCGATTTCAGCCACCGGGAGGTCGTGGACCTGTTTCCAGAATTCCGAACGATTAGCACGGAGGAACTCCTCCACGGTATCGGTGTTCGACAGTCCAGTACCTCCACGCGTCAGGATGGCGGTTTTCGGAAGGTCGCGTTCGAATTCGTCGTAGAAGCGCCGCGTATTGTGGAATCCACGGCGACGATTCCGATTGTTTCCACGGAAAATAGCGACTTCGATACCGTGTTCTTCGCAGATTCGACAGTCGCAGTCGTTCCACGGTTCGCGCCGAAGTAATTCCTCGTATTGGTCACGGAGGTTCTCGTCACCGACATGTGCAGTATAGTTGGCAACGAGAACCCAGAGTTGGTCGAAGGTTCCGTATTCCCCGGAACGTTTCTCACGTTGTTGAATCTCTTCGAGATTCGTGGGAGTCCAATCCCCGAAGACATCCCGAGCACGGGAGATAAGTTTCTGGTATTCCTCAAAGGGAAGCGGATTCTCGTGGCTATCCATCCGGAGAAGCTTCGCTAAATCACCTCGGAACTTCCCGCTGAAATTCGCGCTGACCTCATGACCGTACTCGTAGTCATCTCGGAAAGCCTGTTTGATGGGTCGAAGAGTCGAATGGTCGAAACGATTGTCGTGCCGATGCTCCCGTAGGTATGGTTCGAGGCTCTCAAGCGCAGTAACGGCAGACCGATGCCAGCCTGTCAGGGCTTGGGAAATCGATTCATCTGCGTCGAAGGCACGGAGTGCGTGCAACATCTCCTGTGCTCGTAATGCCTTTTCGACCGCTTCCTCGACGGAGGCCCCATTGGGCGGGTACCTGACACGAATCGCATCGTATCGCTGGTCGCTATCGAGGTGGTAGTTATCGCCACCAGTCCAGGCGGCCCGCAGCATACTCGCGCTGTCGAAACTGGTCATTCCGCTTTTGCCGATGGTGTCGAAGGCCCCCGTCTTAGCGAACCCGAAGACGTGTGTATCGATTCGAGTGTCGTGAGCGCGCTCGAAGTCCTTCACCGAGCGGCCGACTGCAGTCACGTAGTCCTTGACTGCCTCTTCGGGGCTCCCGGCGACGCCGCCGATTCCGAGATACTGGTACCCCATGTCCAGAACGCGTTCGGCGGCATCAGCATATGAGCGAGAGTTCCAACCCTGGATTGCCACCATGAGTCGAAACGAGTAGTCCCCCTGATTGTAGAGATCCTTCATCTCGCGGGCGTTCGTCAACGTCAAATCGTACCGGAAGGCCATGTCGTCGTCACGATAGACCGCGTGTGGGTGTGCTTCGAGGTCGGAGAGAAGCGCCGAAAGAGGTTGCTCGAATACATCAGGGTCGAACAGTTCGACATCTCCAGTATTCGAAATGGACGGGTTGTAGTTCGTCACGTATTCGGGCCATTCATCGGGCCATTCGTCCGTCATCACATCGACCTCCTCGGAGACGGCGTCAGGGATGTCGGATTTCGTAAAGCCGTCCGGGAACGCGCGTTCGTCGAGGTACAGTCTCGCGGTGTGGCCGCTTCCGAGTACGAGGTGGTCGATGGTGACGCCCACGGTCACGTCGAGTCTCTCGTAGAACTCCAGCATCCCCTCGTTCCCGTACGGAGGGAAGGGGAGCGATTTGTAGCCCCACGCGCCACAGTCGCTGATAGTCGGCAGCCACTCCGGGATGTCGAGCAACGGGGCGTCGTACACGCCGCTTTCCGTGATCCGTTCGAACTTCGAGGGTGTGTCTTCTACTTGTTCCCGCGAGATGAGTACGCCATCGATGGGCGTCGTCTCCCGGTCAAAGATATCCCAGATGTAGGAGAGGTTCCGTTCGCTCGGGTTCAGAGAAGAGTGCTCGTCGTGGACGAAGTCGTAATCCGCATCGACGTTGTCATCCCATTCAGGAACGTAGAACCGCACGAGAGATATTCACCACGAATCGCTACTGGGCATTTCCATATGAAGGTTGCTGGACGGTTCGGTTTGGTGAAGAACCCACACACATTTGAGCTGGGGCGTCCAAGGGAGGCGTATGACCGTCGTCTCGCAAAAGACCATTCTCCGCGATGTTGAGCACATCCTCGGTAGCGGAAACGGCACGCTGGAGTTCGCTGTCAGAGGCGAGGAGGACTACTACACTTGGAACGGCGTCGAAGACGCCGACTGGGACGTCGAAGACATCGAGCGTGTCGAAAACGTCGAAGAGGATCGGTTCATCATGTATCCCACCGGCGAAACGTTCACTTGTGAAATCGACGCGAGCGAGAACGAATTCAATCATGGGCCGGTACACTGCTACTGTGAGTGACGTCCGTAGTGCAGAGATTCCTCTTTTTCGACTGTGTCATCTCAGACTGATTGGACCTTGTTGAGATTCTTCGTTGTTGATGGGTTTCAGTGGTCATGCTGAATAGAGAGGTTGAGTTCAGCAAGCCACGCCCGGGAGCGAGACACGTGCCTACTTACAGGCCTTGCTCAGCGTCGATACGGAGTGGCGGGGTATCGTGGTTCGCTGGCTGGAGCAGGAATAGGAGGTGATTGACGGGAATGTGAGCAGTCTGCCGCTATCGCCGAGGAGATTCACCATAGCGATGATGACCAAGTTTTAATTTAGTCGAAATGTCTTGGTTGTTATGGCGTCTGGGTCGGCTGGTGGCGAAACTACGGAGAAGCTTGAGAACACGGATTATACCGTCGGTGAACTGTTTGATGGGAGTGTTTTCCATATACCCGACTATCAGCGGTTCTACTCATGGGAACAGTCCGAGTGGTCCGACCTGTGGCAAGACTTGTATAATATCCTCGATACAGACAAGGGTCACTATTTGGGGACAGTCATCTGCAGAGCCGAGCAGCGCTCTGTCCAAACGGCGGACGATACACCGAACTATCGTGGCTATGGAATCGTCGACGGGCAACAGCGGCTCACGACACTCGTCTTACTGGTCCGTGCGATTGGATCCGTCTACGCGAATATTGATGAAACAGAACTCTCTGTAGAAGCGAGGAAACTCTATGATGCGATTCCAGCTGAGGAGCACAGGCGGCGGTTTGTTATCGATCAGCGGATCCGGGAAGTCAGGAGCCAGAACCAGTTTAAACTCCATCTTCAGGATGACGACGATGAGGTCTTCCGAAGCGTTCTCAAGGAGGACGTCGATGAAACGGCGGTTCGAACGCCATCACAAAGGCGGTTGATTGATGCCTACCGATATTATCGTGAGGCGCTCGAACAGAGACAGACAGAATCTTCACTGGAAGAGTTCCTACACGAACTCACGGCACTTCTTAGGACGATTCAATCGCTTCGATTGATCGTGTACACTGTCGATAAGCCCGAGGAAGCGACACTGATATTCGAGTCAGTCAACGATCGGGGAATCGGCCTAAGTAACCTGGATAAGACAAAGAGCTTCTTGATGCATAGCGTGTATGTTGCTGACTCACCGGTAGATCCTCTTACCTTCTCTATTGATACCGTCCAACAGCGATTCGGGCAGATTTATCGATGGATGCAGGACATCTCCGAGACTGACCGAGTTGCTGACCTCAGCGAGGACCAGATTCAGCGCTATCATTACATATCGAACATCGACCGGTCTCTCAACGCCAGCTACCTCCGATCGGAAACCACACGGCGGAACAAGACGCTCCGCTCCGGCGCGCCGGTCTACCTAGGCGCAATCAAGTGGCATTTTACCAACCTCCGCACCGGAAAGCGTCCCGACCTCTACGAGGACTACCCGCGAGATTGTATCGAGGAGATTGACGAATACACGGACAGCCTCACGCGATATTACTCTCATATGGAGACGATTGGGTCGTATGGGAGTTCTGGCGACTATGACCCGGCACTTAACTGGGAGTTACAGAAAATATTTGCTCTGGATCGGCTTGGGAACTTCTACCCGCTGTTGCTGACTATCTGGGACGAACATGTGGATGGCGACCTTTCGCGTGATTCACTACATGAAATCCTTCAGTTGATCGAAGTCGCTTCGTTTAGAATCTACACAACCGTCAGCCGGTCCGACACCGGTCGTGGGACGTTCTACACGCTAGCGAACGATATCGCTACTGGCGATCCGAGTGCCGACTGGATGATTGGGAAACTCAAAAAGCGTATCCGGTCGAAGCAGAACGACTTCGAGTCACTGCTACGCAATCCGAATGCCTACGAACGAATCCGGTACAAGGACCTCCGGTATCTCCTGTTTTCGTATGAACTCTATCTCCGACATAGGGACGGCGGTGGTGGTGAAACGAACATCCAGCAGGCCGCCGAAAACGCGGGGAACGACTATACGTTAGACCACATCTGGCCACAAGATACGAGCAAGTTACAACTCTCGGAATCAGAGGCAGAAATTCACGAGGAGATCAAAAACAGTCTCGGAAATCTAACGCTGACGACTGGGCCACGGAATTCTTCGTGGAAGAATCGACCCTACCACGAGAAGAAAGACCGGATTGATGAGGGGGAATCGGGGTATCTGAATTCTGATTTCACCATGACCCGAGCAATAGCGCGGACGTACGACGAGTGGGGCCAAACCCAGATTGAGGAGCGACTCGACGATATCGTCGAATTCGCACAGAAACGATGGAATTTGGATGCCGCTGTCCGCCGACCCAAGGCCGATATTCGACCCTCAGAAGTTGAATGACCGACTTGCGCCCTGTATTCAGCACACCAGTATTATCAGATTCCGAGACTTTCAACAGAACCACCGGCTACAATCAGTTGCCAATCGGGTTGAGAAGATTTTTACACTTAGTGAAAAAGCCCTTATCAGAACGTCTATCGGCTGATTTTTCGTAATAGTCGAAAAGTCGAACGACGCCGGCGACGACTCGCATAATAAACCAATTCAGTCGGAAATCATGACCGCCCTCGAATTTGAAGGCGAGGGGTACATCTTAGCAGCACGGATTGCTGAACAAGGCGACCGGAAAATAGTGTGGAAGATCGGCCACAAGGATGGTGACTTCGCCGAAGCCACCAACCTGTACTACAAGAGAGAGCTGCTACACAAAGGCGAACTCATGAAACTGACGCAAAATGCCCCGTCATGGCGGTTCAACGAAACCAATGACTTCCAGCCGCTTGAGGACATGGATCTCACGGAAGACGGCGATATCGAATACGAACACGGCCCAGCGACGGATGGCGTCGAGTGGACCCTAGACTACATAGACGATTGGGGAATCGAACCGGACACACTCCTGTACAAGATTTGGCCCAATATGAAAGAACAGTACGACGAGAGAACGCTCTAACGGAATCGGCAGCCCTTTGCTGAAGGGCGAATCGGTTTACAGCGGTGATCTCTGTTGGTTACTGTTGATGACCTCTCAGCAGGTGGAACGCTTCCAGAGCCAATCGTCGTCGAAGTCGTTGCTGTAGACTGGCATCCTGGGAAAAAGCGTCGGGCTGAAGTCGAACTCCAGGATACTGCTCAGAATCCGCTGAAACTGATTGATTATGAAGGAGCCAAAATTTCGGTCAACTGGGAGCCGAATCACCGATATCGTATCTCTCGTTGTAACGTTACTGGTGGGGGAAGAGGGCACGACGTTCAACTCGCTCCGAGCAAGCGAACGGTCATTGAACCGCTGGGCTCGACCCAGCAAAATACACGAATACTCGTCGTTGGAGATACCCATATCGGTCGAAAGAAGCACCCGAAGACGAAGGCAGAAATCGACCCACTTGGTGCGCTCACTGCAGCAGCAGAGTACAGCGTCAATCAGGAAGTCGACGCAGTGGTTCATGTCGGTGATATCTTCCACGATAACGCCACCCACTTACAAACTCTTCTCACTCGCCAGCAGGTCTTCGAACGATTAAACGAAGCCGGAATTCCGTTCTACTACGTTCGTGGGAACCACGAGTCGAAGGCGGGAAACAAGCTCTTGGACGAATTAGAAGGGATCACCGTATTCAATCTGAGTACCACCGGGACAACAGTAGGAACCGACATCCAACTGTTCGGTGCCGACCATCAGCCAGAGGGGAACATCCCGTGGGATAACCTCACGTTCTCAAAGACTGCCGATAACGGGGAATCGATTCTGGTACTACACCAGACCCTCCAACAACTCTCCGGAGAGGGGACAAAAAACGTTGACTTGAGCAGAATCCAACGGCCGTTCGATGGCACGTTCGATTTCGTCGTCTCGGGCCATCACCACGATGCGACCATGACCAATTGGAACGGCATCCCGGTGATGTATACGGGAGCAGCGGAGCGAATGAGCACGAACAAGGACCCAACCGATCGAGTCGCATGGCTCCTAACTGTAACCGACGGATCGATTTCCTACGAACAGTACGATATTCCCCAACCGGAGTCGAAAGGCGTCGGGAGATAGATTTATGTATTACCCCAGTATTCTCTGAGTATGCCTCGAAGTGCTTTCGGAGAAGAACAAGATAGCACTTTATCCGAAAAATCCGGAGAAAGAACCCTTCGGATCGGCGATGATAGACCGATCCGAATCAGCGCAGGCCACCGAATTCTTCACCACGAGGGGAAGTGTTCGCGCCCACACGGGCACAACTACCAAATCACCGTCGAGGTGACTGGAACCCTCACAGAAGAGGGATGGGTCGTCGATAAGGGCGACGTGACAGGTGTAATCGACGAGTGGGACCACATGTTCCTCGTCGAAGACGGCGACCCGCTTATCGAGGGATTCGAAGCCTCTGGAGACGCTGATGCGATGGTCGTCCTCGACCACCCCCCGACAGCGGAGGTGATGGCAGTCCTCCTCGAAGAGCGAATGCTGGAAGCGTTTCCGGACTCTGTCTCCGACGTATCCGTGTCGGTCCGAGAAACAGGGGAGCTCTGTGCCACCTACTGATGCCCGTAGCCAGTAACGTCGATGAGCTCGCCCCCGGGGATGACATTGAGGGAGATGGACTCCCGATTAACGAACTCTTCTGCTCGCTGCAGGGAGAGGGCAAGCTTTCGGGTGTTCCCTCAGTATTCGTCAGGACGTCGGGCTGTAACCTCCGATGCTGGTTCTGTGATTCCTATCACACCTCGTGGGAGCCGACGGGCGCGTGGCTCTCGATCGACGACATCGTTGACGAGATTCTGTCGTACAAGCAAGCCGACCACGTCGTTTTCACCGGCGGTGAACCCATGATTCACGAAGAATCGGTCGAACTGCTTGACGAGTTAGCCGACTACGGCTACCACACGACCGTCGAGACGAACGGAACCATCTTCCGAGATGCGGCAATCGATCTGGCGAGTATCAGTCCCAAACTTGCCTCCAGTACGCCGACAGCGGAGCGAGACCCGAAAGGAGACGGTGAGTGGGCCGACCGGCACGAACAGCGTCGCATCGACATGAACGCTCTCTCGGCGCTCGTCGATCAGTACGATAGCCAGTTGAAGTTCGTCGTGACCGGAAGCGACGACATGCCCGAAATCGAGGCGCTGGTCGAGCGTGTTCGTGATGCGACCGAGACATCGGTCCCGAACGAGAACGTTCTACTCATGCCCGAGGGGATGACCCGAGAGGAACTGGACGCAAAGCGAAACGAGGTCGCGGAGTTGGCGATGGAATACGGCTATCGCTACACGCCGCGCTTGCACGTCGATCTCTGGAACGACGCACCTGGAACATGACGAGACAGCAGTACCATTCGAACGGCACGGACGCAGAATCGGACAGCATCGATTGGGAGAAGGCTCAGCGCGCGACGCGTATGTTGCTGGAGGCGGTTGGCGAAGACCCTGATAGAGACGGACTGAAAGACACTTGGGAACGCCGGGTTCCGGCCGCCTTCAAGACGCTCACAGAAGGCAACAGGGACGCGGAAAAGCCCGACATGCGCACCTTCGTGGCCGAAACGAATGACCTGGTGATTAAGACCGGAATTCCCGTTTATAGTCTGTGCGAGCACCATATACTGCCGTACCATGGCGTCGCACACATCGCGTATCGCCCCGACGGTGATATCGTTGGACTCTCGAAACTCGCGCGGTACGTCCGCTGGCGGTCGCGTCGGCTGACAGTGCAGGAAGGACTGACGGCGGATATCGCGGAAGGGCTAGCCGACGAAGTAGACGCGGAGGCCGTCAGAGTGGAACTAACGGCGACACATCTCTGTGAAGCAATGCGAGGCGTGGAAACGGCAAGCGAAACAACGACCCAGTCTACGGTCGGTGAACTGACTGAAAACGAACGGCGGCGGTTCCGCTCGGCGGTTGATTCCCATGAGTAACGACGAACGCGCGGTGATTCTGGTTTCCGGTGGCATGGACAGCGCAACGGCGGTCTACGAGGCGATGGACCGCGGCTACGAACCGTACTTTTTGCACACCTCTTACGGACAGCAAACGGAGGGCAAAGAGTACGAATGTGCGAAAGCGCTGGCCGAGGAGGTCGATGCGGCTGATTTTCTGCACATCGAAACCAGTCATCTCTCGGTGATCGGCGCTTCGAGCTTGACTGACGAGGAGATGGAGGTCGAAGAGGCCGATATAGAAAGCGACGAAATTCCAACGTCCTACGTCCCCTTCCGGAACGCAAACTTGCTGTCTATGGCTGTCTCCTACGCCGAAGCAAACGAGTGCTCGGCTGTCTTCATCGGCGCTCACTCGGAGGACTTCTCGGGGTACCCGGACTGCCGTCCCGCGTTCTTCGATGCGTTCCAGCAAGTCATCGACGTGGGAACGAAACCAGACACCGAAATTTCGCTTGAGGCTCCGTTCGTGGAGTGGTCGAAGACCGATATCGCCGAGCGTGGTCTGGAGCTCGATGTCCCGTACGAGATGACGTGGTCGTGTTATCGGGACGAAGCGCCAGCCTGCGGGACATGTGATTCCTGTGCATTCCGGCTCGAAGCGTTCCGTCAATCTGGGTCCCGAGACCCGATTGAATACGCCGAACGGCCCAGGTTCAACTGATAGAGAATTCGTTGAAACGAGGTGGGGCTTTGCAGTCACTTGGTCGGCGATTGCACTAACACTCTTCAGTAAGAGATTATTGATACGGCTGCAGTATTGTGACACTTCTACATACACCGATTTGAACGCCCCTCCAGACCGAACCGTGTTCATCCGAGATAGACCAAAACCACAAGATAACGAGCCATCAACAACGAGCAACCTCAAATCGAGTTTCTAGATGCTCAATCAGGCTTGAACGAACAGTTTCGAAACCACAGCGAATCGTTATTGGACTTCATCTCCATCAATTTGTGATACCCTTCGATGATAACCTGCATGTCATCGAGTAGACTGCAGATTGCCTCAACCTGTTCCCCCGAGAGGTACTGTTTGTAGCCGACCTCCGTGTGATTGAAAACGAACTCCAGAATCGAGGGGGCAAATCGTTTATATACACCAAGTCATTGTCTGTGCATTTTGAATCGTCATGAACTAATACGAGGGCGACGTAATATACGTAGATATGTACGAGGATGAGCATGACTTCGAGACGGTCCCAATGACGCCCGATGCTACGCGAGAAATTGAGAACGAAGAAGAGTGGGAAGAACTCTTCGAACAGTAGTTTCTGGACTCTTAAGATTCGTCGGCGTCACGCTGTCGCTGTCGATCCTCCTCAGTATATCCTCCCGTAGAACCCTGTTGTCGCGCTCGGCTCACACTCTGCGACGTAGACCGATACGCCTCTTCAGCACCTTCGCCGCTGTGGCTCATGTCGAGTGACTTGTCCTGATCCATCCCCCATCTCTTGGGCGGTAAGGGCAGCGTCTTGATTGGCACCGATAAAGAGGAATTCCCATCCAGCCTCCTCGCGGCGTTCCTCGACCCGGTCTCGAACGACATCCTGTGGTGTTTCCGACGCGTTCTCTTTGCCGTCAGTCAGCACCACGATGATGACGTTCTCAGGCTGGTCGCGAGGAGCCGTCGTCTCGATTTGTTCGGCGGTTTCATCAACGGCACGGACAATCGCGTCGTGGAGTGCGGTCTTCCCACCCGGACGGTAGTTCTCGTTATCGAGTTTTGGTGCGTCGGCTATCGGTCGGTTCCGGTAGACTAACTCGACCGTCGAGTCGAAATCGTACAGCGTGACCGTGGCAGTCCCTTCTCCCTCCTGTTGCTCCTGAAGAAAGACGTTGAATCCGCCCTTCGTGTCGTCCTCAATCTTCGACATCGACCCCGAAGAGTCCAACACGAAGGTCACGTGCGTATCCATATGCGGAAGTATATCCACTCGCGGATTAATGTTAGGTGGCAAATAGGATCTTCCGGCTCTGTTGAAATACGATTCTTTTCACCCAACACAAAATGAAAGAGCTGGCCGGGAGAGGTGGGTATTGAGCGTCAGTTTTTCTGTTAGACACAGGGATTTTTCGAAACAATCTACTGAATGCAAAGCACCCACCTGGTATCTTTCTAAATTCAATACGAAAGTAAAATTACATCCTCATTTATGATTATAGATTTGCATAGTATCTCGTATGTTCAACGACTGGCGATATAAAGTAGTAGAGAGACCAACCCCTGATGCTGTACAGACCATCAAAAATAACGTGAAAGGAATGTCTTCTCAAGAGGGAGGCTTCCCCGCAGAAACCAAACTTCACGGACGACTCGGTGGCGGGCTTTACGCTTACATATATCCGCTGCCAATAAGGCAGCTAGAGATACTCACAGAGAAGGAATACCACGTTGAAGTAGAGTACGGTACTTTGCTCAAGCATAAACCCAAAAATGAGTCGATTGTGAATCTGGGCGTGGCTGTTGACATCAGCACTCGAGTTTCTGGCGACATAATATGTAAACTAAACACGGGGAACGGGGAAGAACTAATCAATTGGATTCGTGAGAATTACGAATCTTTTCCACCTCTAGCTTACTGATTACATTCTATGTATCTCGCATCCCGTTCCTAGTAGGTATTGGGTAAGTCGGCCAGTTGACTGATACGAGAGTATTCTATACTGAGCGATTTGTGGGACGAGTCAATCACAGACGCCTCCAGATGAAACGAACTGGAAGAGTCAGTCGATAGAAGTGCCACAGAGAGCGGAGATTGTGTTTATAAAAGCCCGTATTAGCTTGCCCCAATCGTGATGCCCCATGTGATATTCAGTAGGCTATAATGAGTGGAATGGGAATCGAGTTCGAATGTCAATATGGTAAGAAAACATACTGGAACCCTGAGCAAGAAGCGGAGGCAGAAGTCCATCTCAGGTGTGATAACTGTGAATCTCTCTATGCACTCGCGATTACCCAACTGGTGGATGGAGCTACTCTGTAACGCATCTGTAATGACCGCAACCAGGGCAAGAAATGTCACCTTCTGATTGTCCTACAGGGCCGATGTTCTCTGTTTGGTGCCATCACACGTGGGACTCGGATGGAAGGTTCCCCGTCAATCTGCCTCATCAAGCGTTCCAGCGCCAACCAACACCGGCACGACCAAGCTATGAATCGGCGGCTCATCATCGTCTTGCTTGGCGAGTAACGCAGCGCGGAACCGTTCGTTCCGAATAGCAGCCTTCGACAATTCGCTTGAAGTCGCCACCGCCGCACCGGACTCGAAGGCATCATCAGACGCCGGAATCGGGACGAGATAGTCCGCCTCGAGGAAGGCCGGGTCAAGATGCCCGAACACGATCGAATCGTCGTAGCGACAGTACACGCCGGCGACGAGAACATTCTCAATACTGTCGGCAGTCGGTTGCCCGGTAGTGTCGAGATGCAACGCGAAAACAAGGGTGCCGGCCTCACTATCGGGGAGTCGAGCCACCGCCGTTCGGGCCGTCCGTAGCGGCTCCTCAACGGTGTCGTGCCACGTTCGCGGGTCGAAATCCGCCAAGGCTTGCGCCACCCCATGCGTAATTGTAAGATCGTCTTCGACGAGATGCGTTGACTGCGCTGGAACCGAAAATTCGCCCTGCACTTGCGCAATCGGCAGCCGTTGCCCCTCGTTGCGGAGGGACTCGGGATGGGCCAGGATCATCTGTTCCCGCCGGTCCGCGAGATCGATGTCATCTGCGAGTGGGAACCGTGCCGCGCTCAAATCCGGTGTGACGGCAAAGCGCGTGTCCTCAAATGTCGGGTCAACCAAGAACTCCGTGTCGTCGAACGTCGTCTTCCCGGTGAATCGTGCATCGGTGAAGTCCAGATGCCCCGCGAATGCGGCGCCGTCAAACCACACGCGGTCACCGAACGTACTCGCTCGAAACAGTGCCTTCTCGTCGAACGTCGCATCGCTGAAATCCGCCTTCTGGCGAACCGTCGCCGAAAACTGGAAGTGGACGAACGACGCGTCGGTACACTCACAGTCACCGTCGATGGTTGAGCCGTGGAGGAAGAACTGGTCCGTTGCCTCAATACCTCTGAGAACAAGATCGCCCTCGAATGCCGCATCCCGGAGATGAGCCATACCCTGAAAGGTAGCTCGGCTGAAATCGGCCACAGAACCGATCGTCGCATGTGTGAACCAGGCCTCTCCACCGAAGGCGACATCCGAGAACGATGCTCGGCCGTCACGGAGGGTCAGCGTTGCAAAGTCGGCCTTCGCTGTAAACTGCGTCCCATCAAAGATGGCAGCCTCGCCACCGACGGTGACATCCGAAAAGTTCGCTTCGTCACCAAACCGAGCGTCCAGCGCCGTCAGACTTCCACCGATTTTCGCGTGACTCCAATCGGTTTCCTCGCCAACCTGAAGTTTCCGTAACTCAACGCCCCCACCGATTTCCGCCGCAATACAGTCACATTCTGCATCGATACTCACGTCATTGGCGATCAAATCACCGGCCACGGAGAGACTCGTGGCATCGAGACTCCAATTAAACTCCGCGGCTTCCAGCGAAAACGTCCCGTCGACGGTCGTCCGAGCGATTAAAAGGTTCGACGCGAACGATGCTCGATCAAGGACAAGTGGTCCATCCACAGAGAGTCCACGGGCATCAACGTATCCGGTGTTCAGGTCGTTTGCGACGAGCCCGCCGTTGACACTTGCACCCCGGCAATGCATTCCGTCGATGTTGGCGCCAACTAGGCTCACCGGCCCTTGGAATTCCGCGTTTTCGGCGAGTACCGAGCCGGTAATCGACGCATTATCGAGTAACAACGGTACCTCGATCGTTGCATCGCTCAAGTCCAAATCGCCGTTGATGAGCGCACCGCGGAGATCGATTGGGTCACCTCCACTCGTCGTGACCGTCTCACCGGCGAGGTCAAGTCCTTCCAGCTGGCCGCCTGTAAACGTCGGCGAGACCGTCTCGGTGGCAAGTGCCTGTTGGAATTGTTCAGTAAACCGCTCGCTTGGGTATTCAGTCTCGGCTTGGTGGAAGAGACAGCGGCTTTCGTCGGTATCAGCTACCTCGTGCGGGCATGGTTCGTACTCGGGTCGAGTAACGTCCACCCGGTCATCGGGAGTTACACCACCTGGGGGATCGTAGACGTACGTACACTGCCTTGAGGAAGAGTGGGACATGATCCTTACTCGTTTGGCTGTCCAATTATAGCTGGGGGCGAACTCAGGCGAACGTCGTAATCGTGAGTCGGGCGTAGATCGGATTAGAGAGAAAACTCCAGCAGAAGCGGCGCGTGGTCGCTGCATCTGAAGCCCTCCTGATCGTACCAGCAGTGCTGTGCGTGCAGGTCACTTGACGCTATCAGATGATCGAATCGTTTGCCTTCCACGGCGGCTGGCGGCACTGTCAACGGCTCTGCTGTTTGTGTGGCATGGCTCACATCTAAGATATCGAGGTCGCCGTAGCCATGTTCCTCGCGAAACACATCCACCATTCCGTCGTCTTCCAACCCGCGGAGGATATTCCACTCGGCTTCGGTCCATCGGTCGGCAAGCTCTCCGTCTTCCTCGGCCCGCCATGGGATGAGAGTGCCATCCGCTAATTCACGGTCAGGGGCGTTGAAATCACCTGTGAGGATGCACGGTGGTTCACAACCCTTGCTGATTCTGTTGAACGTGTTCTCCAGAATCTTGATTTTCTCTTCGCCGTGCATGCTGCCCGGAACCGCCCGAATGTTCCAGATGTCAAGCGTCGACTCATCCACTTCGACCGTCGCATGCAGAATCTTCTCCGGGAAGTTCGTATCCCAATCTTTCAGATCGGTGTCTTCCCATGGCCCTTCTCGAATGCTTGGGTGCACTCGAGTGAGTGCGTTGCCACGACAGGTTTCATGTATGGCAGTGAGATTGCCATTCACGTGGTTGAAATCTTGGTGCGGCGGAACGTCGCTTTCTCCCAATTCTTCGGCCCAATCAAGCGTATGAACGAGATCAGTATAGCCAATCTCTGCCAGACCATCCAGCCATGTCTCCTGTCGGAATCGGTTGACCTCGTTCAGGGCGAGAATGTCCGGACAGTCAGCTGTCTGTTCGATGTACTGAATCTGGTTTTCGATGCGCTCGATCGGCGTATAGTAGGGGAACGCCCCTTGGACGTTCCACGATAGAATCTTCATTTGGCAGTGTGTTGACTCCCCACCACATTAATTCTGAAAGCCATTAATGATGAGTTCAGCCGATGTACTAACGGTAATCGCGAGATAGGAAAGTCGGAAGGCGGGTTACACCGGCGGTTCGAATTCAAGCGCCGAGTGATGGTAGGTGTACTGTTTTACACCGTCCGTTTCACACCGCCCCACGAGGTCTGCCGGCTGGACGTATGGCTGGTCGTCTTCGGAGTCGAACTGGTTGAGAAAGGCGACGCTTATGTCACGGTCGGCTTCATTTTCGTCGACCGCTACCACGACGGCGAGATCGGGGTCGTCGTATTCCGTCTTGATGACGTAGTCACCGGGCGCAAACGGATTGTCGGCAAACTCCAAGTTGGTGTGCTTGTAGGTGTAGAGGCCGATATCTTGATCGTCACAGTAGGAGGCGAGCTTGGCAGGGTGGATCGTTCTCCAATCCCCCGGCCCCTCGTCGAGCGAACTCGGGAACGCGACGCTGACTGCCTCACCATCCATCGTTTGTCCGTAGACTTGTCCCTCCTTTTCCGGCGGCAAGACCTCAACGACGACGGCGACAGATGCCTCCGAGTCGCCCGCCTTCTGCACTCGATCGCCTGGTGTGAACGGGTTCTGCGGTTTCTGGTTGAGATGTGCCGTGTTCGGGCCAAGTTCGTGGAACTCGTTCATCGGGCGGGCGGCGAGGTGGGCGAGCTTCTCTGGTTCCTCCCCGGAGTAGGCCGACTGCGTGCTGACCTTCGATTTGAGGGTCTCTGTCCGCTCCCATCCCAGCAGGATGAGCGCGTCCTCGTTGTCGCGGTGCCAGACCATCACGATGATGTCGTCGTCGGGATCGTTCTCAAGGAGGGCTGCAGGTCGAAATGCGGAGACGTCTCGCGAAGTCTTGATATCAACCTCGTAGCCGAAGACCTCGAAGTCATAACCCGAGAAGCTCTCGGGGTTACACCGGCGGATGGCGGCCTCGTTTTGCCACTCCCATAGCTCGACGGGCAGGTATTCACGACAGAACTGCTCAAAGGCGAGTTCGCCAAGGTTGCCGATTCGCTTCCCGTCGATGTCGTCGGCCCCCTGAATGACCGCCTGATGGTGCGCCCGTTCGCGGTCGATTTCGTCGGGCGTGTAGAGATACACGCAGGCGAATCGCCGTGATCTGTGATGAAAGTATCGTCAGGGACCTGTTCCCGCAGTAAACAATCAAAACCTCTTCAAAAGAGCTAGATCGATCCGGACTCTTCGTCGACCGTGATCGCTCAGACAGAGAGTTGGTGGTTGGCCTCGTAAGCGAGCGTGGCTTGGGCAACGTCGAGAGGTTCTGCCGCGTCGTTCGCCATGCGGTGGGGTCGTCTCAGCCCTCCGTCCCGCCGGCGTCGAGTTGCTGGGCGAGCTCTTCCGGTGGCACCACGTCACTCGGCCTGCCATCAACCGTCCTAACGGGCTCAGAAAGGGCGAGGGCGCCTCGGTCGCCGGGAGACTGCGTTTCCCGATCTCGCGGCGCAAAGCGCCGCGAACGTCCCCCGACCTCGCAAGCGACGCGAGAGCGAAGCTCTCGCTAGTCCTCAGGCATCGCCTGAGGGCACCGCAGGGACGAGGCGCGCAGCGGCGTTCTCGTGAGCGAAGCGAACGAGGGCCAGCGAGACGCAGTCGCGCGCGGTCGCGGGATGCCGAGCGGCCGAGGGCTTTCGAGTGCCGTCGCCGACGCTGGGTGTTCGGCGTCGCCACTCGAAGGCTGGTTACTCCTCGAGACGGTGGAGCAATTGCGTGACGTAGGGACTATTCTCCCAGCTCCGATGCGGGCTAATCGTCGTGATCAGCGTTCGAGCCTCTTCGGGGCTCAGATGTCCGTTCCGAGCGTATTCGACGATGAGGCGTGGTGTCGGGACGATCCGCGGCCCCTGAAGAACGGCGTGGATGAGCGGGAAGTTCGTTCCGCCGAATTCGTCGGTGAGAAACCCATCGACATCAAGCGCGTTTGCGAGGACGATGCCGTCGGTTTCGCCGTCGTCAAGGCCAAACGTTGGCCGCGAGTCTGGTGTATCCTCGCGTTCGTAGGGGTCGTCAATCGTGTAGTAGTCGCGGGCCGCGAGGACGTTGTTCGCAGCCGCGGCGTGGATATCCTGATACTGCGTGATATCACGGAGTTCCGCGACCACTTCTGGCGGCACGAACACCTCACACGAGGTGAGGAGATACTGGAACGGATCCGGGGTGTCGGTACCGACGGTCGCGTCGGCTCGGGGAACCGCGAGACTGACGAGCGCACTAGTGTCGGCGACAACCGTTCGCAGTCGCCGGCCGCTCATCGCTCGTCGTCGGCTCCGGTCTCGACCGCCGTCGCGTCGCCATCGTAGACGTCGACGTCGTCGGGGGCAGCGAGATCGAGTGGTTCATCCTCGAGATCCGCTTTGAGAAGACGGAGTCGCTGGGCAGTCTCGGCGCCGACCAGCTGCTTGACCGTCTCGAACTCAAGCTGGTCGTCGTAGTACTTCGTCGCGACGAGCTCCTGGAACGTCTCGCTATCGGCGGTGTCTTCGATGTACTCACGAATCGCCTCGACAAGCAGATCTGTCCGATCCTTATCGAAGAGCTCCGCGATCGCATCCAGTCGGTCGACGAGATACTCCGGAGACTGGAAATGGACCCGTCGCGGATCGTCGCTTGCGCTCATTCTATGTGCAAGTTCTGCACATAGAGTGATAACCGTTTCGGCGTATGCACAGAGCTTGCACATCGGAGCCTGACGGGACCGTCCAGCCAGTCTCAGCCGTCGCCCTGTGCGTTCAGCTGCTCGAGGAACCAGATTACTGCGGTCCCGATCCGAACGCCGTCGACGTTGCGCATCTCAAGGCCGTTCGTGGCGGTCCGGACCGGTTCGATGAGCGTCTGCTGCATCACTTGCACCCTGTGAGTTGATTCGGGAAATCCCTGAA
The DNA here is from genome assembly GCF_009741925.1 of Natronomonas sp. CBA1123. GTDB lineage: Archaea > Halobacteriota > Halobacteria > Halobacteriales > Haloarculaceae > Natronomonas. The sequence continues at coordinate 21,391 of NZ_WPCC01000002.1, read as the reverse complement.
ACGCTTTGTTTCCACAAACAAGAAACGCACCACAGCGCGCTGATTGGGCCAGTTGCGAGAACATAAAATGGGTCGTTTCCGGAAACACCCCGGTTACGTTTTTTAGTACTAGCCAAAAAAACAGGGCTGTCAACAACAGATGATTCGTGATGCTCGCGTGCTTCGGGCCGGGTTCGTCCCTCGAGAAATCGAGCATCGCGACGCCGAGGTCAACCACCTCTCCAGTGTCCTCGAACCGATCACGAACGGCGATCCCGCCGATACCGCTGTCGTCACTGGGCCGAGCGGGACTGGAAAGACCTGTATTTCGAAATTCGTCACCGAGCGTCTTCGGGAAGAGGTCCTCGACGTTGAGGCCACCTACGTCAACTGCTGGCGAAACTACACCCGATTCCGAGCGCTCTACCAGATTCTCGACGACATCGGCGCGACTATCGACATCCACCGGCAGTCGACACCACACGACGAACTCATCGACCGCCTGCAGCAACACGACGGCCCCCGGACGGTCGTCATCCTTGACGAAGCCGACCAGCTCGAAGACCCAAGCGTCATTTACGACCTCCATAGCCTCCCGCAGTTCGCAATCATTTGCATCGCGAACAAAGAAGAGGAGCTGTTCAGCCGCGTCGACGACCGTCTCGTGAGCCGGCTGCGCTCCAGCGAACACGTCCGGATGGACAAATATCACGACGAGCAACTGTACGACATCGTGAGTGCCCGAGCGAAGTGGGGGCTTGAGAAGGACGTTGTCGACGACGACCAGCTCTATCGGATCGCCGATGCGGCCGCCGGCGACGCCCGCCTCGCCATCGGTATCCTGCGGACGGCCGCTAACAAGGCTGACCGCGAAAATCGTGGGCGGATTACCGATGATATTCTTCTGGACGCCGCCGAGGATGCCCGTGCCCAGATCAGACAGAAGAGCCTCGATTCACTCACGCCCCATCAGCGGACAGTCTACGACATCGTTCGTGACCGCGGTCCGCTCAGTCCAAGTGAGATTCACGACCGCTACAGCGAAGAAGTCGATGACCCCCGGACGAAGCGGACGGTTCGGTCGTATCTCTCCAAGATGGCCCAGTACAACCTCCTCGAAGCCAAGGGAACAAGCCGGGACCGAGAATACTCGCTTGTCGATTCGGCCGCCGCGTCGCCGGTGCAGTAATGCAGATGGGGCTTTCAGGAACGACCGACTGTTCGGCCTACGAGGGACTCCGAGATGTGCTGAAACGGCATCCAGTCACCACGAACGTCGTCTACAAACCAGACAGCATCATCAAACGGTCCCTCCAGGCAGGAATCGACCCCGACCGTATCGTTCCGCCGACCGGGCCTGAGATACCGACGCTGGATTCGAATGGCGGTTGCCGATGAGACAGCGTTCTATCGGATTCACTACGCCGACCCGAACGGGATTCAATTGTGGGTGGCACCGAGACGACGACTACTCAGAGCTTGGCCCACTGCATTTCCAATACGAAACTCCACAGCGCGAAGACGACGGCCACGAGCGGGCGCGGTTCAGCAAGACGGTTCCAACGGAAATCCTATGGACGGCACTCGAAAGACTATTCGAGGATCGAATACTGGCACTCACCGCCGATTGATGATAGATGAACGGGACTATGGCAGATTCAGACAGGCCAGAATCCTCACGCAAGTAATTATAAAATGGAGTTTCGGGCATCGTGCTGAATACGGGGCGTAAGTCACAGAACCCCCGATTACCCTCAAACCAAGCCTTGATTGTGAATCTCCGATTGCTGGATGGGACCTGCCATATCCGGGTGTGTACTCACCGTCAAAGCGGGGAGTCTTCGAGTAATGGCAACCCGAACTGGTTCCTCGGTCTCGACTGCCAGTTTCACCGACCAGCGGAGCGCAATCGGGTGTCTCATCGGGGCTTGGCTGCTTTCGGTGGTCACCCAGGGATACATCATCGTCCCAGCGAGCGTGCTCCCGATTATCACGTCGGAGTTCAGCGTCTCCTCCTCGACCGCGGTCTGGATTGTTAGTGCAACGCCCGGAGCGTGGGCGGTAACGAACTTCCTATTGGGTGCCGGGATCGACAGGTACGGCGACGTGACAGCGACGGTTGCCGCCACCTTCACCGTCGCTGGCGCATCGATACTCAGCTGGTGGGCCGGAGCGAACGGCCTGTTCTGGCTGCTCCTCGTGGCACGTGTCATCGCCGGTGCCGGTATCGGAGTCATCTGGACCGCATCGGCAAACGTCGTCGGGCAGGTGTTTACCCACGACACTCGGGGGACGGCGCTCGGACTGTTCACGACGAGTGCGCCGGCCGGGTTCGCTCTCGCCCAAATCGTGACACCAATCGTCGCGCGCTCACACGCCTGGGCAGCCACTTTCCTCATCGTAGCGCTGTGTGCCGTTGCTGCACTGGCAGTGTTCGGGGTATCGCTTCGGTTCGTTCAACGACAGCCACGGGAGACCTCCGAAACCGCGATTCAGAACTTCTCACAGGTGCTCCAATCACGACCCGTGCGATTCGGCTGTGTTCTGGCCTTCGCGGCCTACTCCCTGTACCTGTTTATGAACAGTTGGATGCCGACGTACTTGTCTCAGAACTTCAGCATCTCGCTGGGCCTCAGCGGCCTGCTAGCCTCGCTGTTTCCAGCAGTGGGCGTCGTTTCGCGGGCGGGCGGTGGCTACCTCTCCGACCGGGTGCTCGGGCGGCGCCGGCTACCAGTCATCAAGGTCTCGTTCCTGGTGGCCCTCCCCGTTGTACTCCTCATCGCTCGCACGTCGAGCGTTCGGCTGATTGCGCTCTTACTGGTCGTCTCCGGGTTCGTCATCCAACTCACCTTCGGGGTCGTGTACACCTACGTACAGGAGTCGGTGGACCTGGACGTGTCGGGGACCGCCCTCTCGTTGCTCGGAACCGCAGGTGTTTCCGGGGCATTCAGCGCACCGCTGGTCGCGGGCGTATTAATCGACACGACGGAGACGTACACCAGCGCATTCGCCTATGCGGCCGGAATCGCCGTGGTGGGCCTCGTCCTTGCCTGGTTCGCCCCCGAATCGTAGCCACGTCACTTCGGTGACCGTTATCGCGTTTCGCTGGGGTTCGGCTTGCCGGCGGCGACCGGTCACCGTTCGTCGTTCTGTCCGAGCAGTATCGCCTCTGCCTTGTGCAGGTGTTCGTGGAGAGTCGAGGTCGAAATTTCGAGTTCCTCAGCGATTTCCCTCGCCGAAGCTTCCTTCGGATAGTCGTAGTACCCCTCGTCCCGAGCGAGGCGAAACACCTCGAGTTGCCGCTGGGTCAGCCGCTCGGTCGGCAATGCGTTGGCTCCCGACTGCCAAGTGGAGTTCGTGATTTTGCGGACGTTGATGTCCGCATCCCGCTCGTCACGCACTTCGTTGAGTTTCGACTGGACGGTTTCGCGGTCGTGGTTCGTGGCAAGCGACCAAAATTCCCGGCCGTCTCTGATGTCGATTGGCCCGGCGCAGACGAACCCTCGTGACATCAACGCGTTGGTAATCTGCTTTCGACCGTCGTGGTCGACGAGCAGGTCCCGCATGGCATTGCCCGGTACAGGGGTGGTCGCGTGTCGGTATGTCGGATTCATCTCCGAGACGGCGTGGACGTACGGATAGTCCGCGATGTAGTCGATAGCCGAGTCGATGGCCGCCTGCGTGTCGGCATGCAGCGTGAACAGCGTGCTGACTCGCTCCCCCGTCGTGTAGATGCCGTACCCGAGCATACCCACGTCGAATCGCTCCGTCGTTTCGATTTCCCAACAGTCCGGATACCACAAATCCAGTGAGATGTGGACGGCGCCGTCCGTGCTGGCTGGGTCGGTCATTATCGTGGACCATTTTCGCTACAGAATAATCGAATTGTCGGTCAGTAAAGGGTTGCCGGGACCGGCCAGTGCGAACGATGAGGGCAGCCACGAACCTCCCGATTCGGCAAGACAGTCGGTGTCGAACCAGATATAGCGCACTACACCAAGAATATGGTAGTATACCTGAAATATATTGGTGGACAGGGAGACGTTCGAGTTGTAATGGGTTCGCATCGAGAAAACAGCGCAGGATTCAGTCGGTCGGTTGTGTCAGGGACTGTTCAGCGCTTGCCAACGGACAGCATTCCGTGGGAACTGGCTGACCCGAGATGGTTGCTGGACGACGGAACTGGAGGCTTAGTCGCCGATGACCGAATTCTGGGATAGAGTCGAACCAGCACTGCTAATCGGAACAACCCCTCAACAATGACTGAGTATGGTAACAAGACCGGACGAGAGGACGACGACCACTCATCGCCAGAGCTGACCTTCTCGCTTACTGGGCTGTATCAGGGCTACCTACAGTGTGTCCCCATAGCGCTCGGGGTCGCGGGCTACGGAATCTTATTCGGCGTGTTGGCCCGGCAAGCGGGACTCACACCGTTCGAAGCGACCCTGATGAGTGCGACCGTACTCGCCGGTGCGGCACAGCTAATCGCCGTCGAGCTGTGGAGTTCACCGGTGCCCGCGGTGGCGATACTTCTGACGACGTTCATCGTGAACCTTAGATACGTCCTGATGGGTGCGGCGTTGCGGCCGTGGTTCAGCAAACTCACGCCGCTGCAGGCCTACGGGAGTATCTTCTTCACGGCCGACGAGAACTGGGCACTCACGATTAAGGAGCTGCGTGATGGCAATCAGCAGGGTGCCTTCCTCCTCGGAAGCGGCCTCGCTATCTGGTCGTTCTGGGTCGTGGCGACGATTGTGGGGTCGACGGCTGGAGGGGTCATCGACGACCCATCAGTGTACGGCCTGGATTTCGTTCTGACGGCCGTGTTTCTGACGCTCGTGGTCGGGTTTTGGGAAGGAACCGAAACCGCTCTTTCGTGGAGCTTCGCGGCGGGAACGGCGATACTGGGTTTCATGTGGCTTCCCGGACGGTGGTACATTTTGATTGGCGGACTCACAGCGAGTCTCATCAAGGTGATGCGGTATGATTGAAGCCTCGGTTATCCCCGTCTCGATTATCCTCGGGATGGCCGTCCTCACCTACGTGACGAAGGCAGGAGGACTCTGGGTATTAGAGCAAGTAGAGCTATCCGACCGTGCGAAATCCGGGCTGGAAGCGTTACCCGGAGGTATCATCATCGCGATTCTCGCCCCGGAACTCCTCCAAGGAGGTCCACCAGAATGGGCTGCTGCAGCGGTTGTTCTCGTCGTCGTTCGCCGCACGGACAGTATCCTGTTGTCCCTCGGCACCGGCATCTTCACCGTCCTCGTGCTTCGCAGGGCCGTCGTGATACTCTGAGCTGTTTTTCGAGCTCGAAGACCGCCGAACAGTCGAGATACGTTCGGGGGGTGGAAAACGAGGATGCTAATGGTGCGGGCGTCAACGGTGAGCCGAACTATCGGTCGTCAATCGGTTTCCACCGTCGGTCCGTCCGGCCCGTGTAGCGACTCCGAGGCCGAACGAGTTTGTTGTCGTCCAATTGTTCGAGCGCGTGGGCCATCCATCCCCCGACCCGCGCCACGGCGAACGTCGTCGTGAAAAGCTCCTTCGGGACGCCGACACCGGCAAGGAGCACGGCAGTGTAAAACTCGACGTTCGTCTCTAACCGTCGTTGCGGCTTGTGTTCGGCCAACAGGTCAGTAGCCACGTCCTCGAAGGTCTTCGTCGCAGCGAAGAACTCAGCGTCACCACCCGCGTCGTAGAACTGCTCGGCGGCTGTCGAAAGCACCTCGGCACGTGGGTCGCGAACCCGATACGCTCGGTGTCCGAACCCCATCAGTCGCTCTCCGGCGTCGAGTTTCGTCCGAACGTACGCTTCGGGACCGCCCGTTTCAAACACTTCTTCGAGCATCTCCAAGACCGGGCCGGGAGCACCGCCGTGGAGCGGTCCCTTCAGTGTCCCGACGGCCGCAGTCGCCGCTGACACCACGTCGGACTCCGCCGAAACCACCACTCGGGCGGTGAACGTCGAGGCGTTCAGCCCGTGGTCGACAACCGTGTTGAGATACGTTTCGAGCCCACGAACCGCCGCCTGAGTTGGCTCGTCTCCGGTCATCATGTACAGATAGTTCTCAGCGTGTCGAAGGTCGCTTCGGGGCGCAATTGGGTCCTTATCCTCCCGGTATCGCCAGTACGTCGAGACGATGGTCGGGACGACGGCGATGACTCTCCGAACTGCGGTTTGGGTTGTTTCGTCCTCGACGCCGAGCGAGGCCGCCGAGAGACCCATCCTGAGGGCGTCCATCGGCGGCTTCTCTTCGTTGGCCGCTCGTCGAAGGACTGCTCGTGTCTCCTCGCCGATGGCACGATGACTCGCCAACGCCGACCGAAACGCGTTCAGTTCCTCGACAGTCGGCAGCCGGTCGTTCAACAGCAGGAAGACGGTTTCCTCGTAGGTCGCATTAGCTGCCAGTTCCTCGACCGGAAAGCCGCCGATGAGGAGTTCGCCAGCCTCGCCGTCGATGGAACTGAGCCGTGTTTCGGCGACCGAGATGTCTTCGAGTCCGGGGTGGAGGTCCTCCATCAGCTATCACCTCCAGTGGTCGAATGCCAAAACAGGCCGTTTCCACGGGATTCACAGCGAACGGCGCCGTCGTCGGCGAGAGTCCGCAGGGTCTGCCGTGTCTTGCCGTCTCCGAGTTCGTACACTTCGGCAACCTCCCGAGTCGCAACGGGACCGTAATCAGCGACGAATCGCTCTACTGTGGGAGGAGAGTGTTGCTCCAGTGATGGAGCGACGGCCGTCAACGCAGCCGCCAGCTCCTCGAAAGACTGGAAGCCGCCGGCCAGCCGTGTCCCCTCGGGCCCGTCTATCTCGTAGGTCGGAAACGCCCGAACTCCGGTTGCCCGGGTCCGAGAGAGGTCCGCCTCGAATTCGGCCCGAGCGGTTCCGTCGTCCAGCGCCGCGGTAAACTCGTCCACATCGAGTCCGACCGACGCCGCAATCTCGACCTGTTCCTCACGGTGGTTGACGTTCCGGACCTGAGTGGCGTAGGCCTCACGGAGCCGTCGCAGGTATCGGCTCGCCAGTGTTTCGTCCTGCTGGCGCGCGGCGACGTAGGCTATGCTGGCGGGATACGTCGACTGGGCGGGGTCTTCATCGAAGATGGCCGTATCGACCGGCATTCCGTGTGCTTCCGAGGCCTCAAGCCAGTGTGGGCCGACTTCGCTCGGTTCGGAGATGTCGTTGGCCGCATCGTAGAAATCATCGAAGTCCTCGATGAGCCCACCCATCACGTACTCGATTCGTATCTGGTTCCCGTAGGCAACCCGAAGGTGCCTGATAACCGGTTCAGACCCCCAGCACCACGTACACATCGGGTCCGTGAACTGCGTTATCGTCGGCCGTTCGTCTGATTCTGCCGTCATGCACTCACAACTACCCGTCCGCCCCCGATATATTTCAGGCAACTTACACTAAATCAGGTATACCGCGATGAACCCGATGCCGTAGTTGATTTCGGCCCCACGAGGGCTGCGGGTACTGGAGTTACGCCCCGGTTTCGTTCGTCATACCTGGTTCCTTTGACCGTGTCTGAATGCTTAGTTGGAGTAGCTGAAACAGTCGGTTGAAGATGTTCGAAGAAGCCTTCCAACCGGGTCGGAGAACCGACAGCAACTGTATCGTACTTTTCGGAGGGATGTGAGGATGGGCCGACTCGTCGACGGAGAGTGGGTGACGGAAACCGAACGAGAGCGTGATGGCCAAGGGTTCGATGCGTGGATTCAGTTGTCCAGAGCCCACGCTCCCGCCTTCCCTGCCGAACCGAATCGGTACCACCTGTACATATCTCGGGCCTGTCCGTGGGCGCACCGAACCGCGCTGGTGCGCCGCCTCAGGGGACTCGAAGGCGTGATTTCTCTCGACATCGTCGACCCCGTTCGCCGGGACGAAGGATGGGAATTCACCCCCTCGAAACGCGCGTGTACGCCCGACTCGATACACGGCGCCGACTATCTCCGAGAGGTGTACACCCGGACGGACCCATCCTACACGGGTCGAGTCACGGTGCCCGTCCTCTACGACACCGAGACGGAAACAATCGTCAACAACGAGTCGGCGGACATCGCTCGGATGCTCGACGAAGCATTCGAAACCCACGCCACTCGAGAACGGAAACTCTACCCCGAGAACAAACGCGACGAAATCGATAGCATCATCAACTCGATTCATCGTGACATCAATCTCGGAGTGTACAGAGCCGGATTTGCCGACACACAATCCGAATACGAGGCGGCCGTCCGGGACCTGTTCGAAGCACTCGAACAGTGGGACGACACCCTCGGTCAGCGTCGCTACCTCTTGGGGGAGGAACTGACACTTGCCGACGTGTTCCTCTTTCCGACCCTCTATCGGTTCGATTCGGTGTATCACACGCATTTCAAGTGTAACGTCCGGCGGCTCCGTGACTTCGAGCACCTCTTCGACTACGCTCGGGACATCTATCAGACGCCGGGCGTCGCAGAGACGTGCAATACGGAACACGTCAAGGCCCACTACTACCGCAGCCACAATGACATCAACCCGACTGGGTTCGTCCCTGTCGGTCCCGAAACCGACTGGGAGAAGCCACACGACCGAGGGAACATCGGTTAATCATCAAATCTTCTAATCTGTACAGAGGACGACCAGTTCTGTTAACCAGGGCTTCTACAGCCTATTAGTCGGTAAATCACCGCAATTCGAATCCAGGTATACCGGAGTAAACCAGGTATAGTGTAATCTGCCTGAAATATATTTACTTGACCCCTTTTTCTCCAAATGCGATGAAGTCACCGAACGACATCCGATACGTAATCGTCGGAACGACGCTATCGAACGGAAGCCAGCTCATTCGCGGGTTCCAGCGAGGTGAGAACTGATGGCGGTTCCAGCGGCCGTCTCAGATGTCGCCTTCCTGCTCGGTCGAGCGCTCTTCGCGCTCGTAGTCGGCTACCTCGCTGTCGGAAACCTGCTCGACCTCGAATCGTCGGTCGGCTACGCCAAGAGCAAGGGGGGCACCGCTGGCGTCGGTTACCGTGCCGTTGGGGAGTCTCGGGTTAGTCGTTGGGGCACTTTCGGTGCTCTTCGGCGTCTACCCGACCCTCGGTGTTCTCGCAATCGTGGGCTTTCTCGTCCCGATTACGGTCATCATGCACGACTTCTGGACGATGGACGGCCAGGACCGACAGAACGAACAGATTCACTTCCTCAAGAACGCCGGCCTAATCGGAGCTTCTCTCCTGTTCCTGTCGGTTTCCGTCGGGACGTGGCCGCTGGCAGTCGGCGTCGGGCTCTGATACCCCATGCCGGCGACTGAAAACTCGAGTGCCTCGGAGAGTGCAGTCGGCGTTCCGTGGCGGTCGCCGGCGTTACTCGCGATTCTCGCGGCCACGCTGATGACGCCGATGGACGTCCCGATGATTAGTCCAGTTCTTCCCGAGGTCCAATCCGTGTTCGGCGTCTCGGAGTCCCGTGCTGGCCTGCTCATCACGCTGTATGCGCTCCCTGGTATTGTACTGGCGCCGGTTATCGGAGCGCTTGCCGACCGTGTCGGTCGGCGATACGTCCTCTCCGGCTGTCTCGTGGTGTTCGGCCTCGCCGGAGTCGCTGTCTGGTTCACCGACGACTTCTCGGTGGCGCTCGGTCTGCGTGTCGTCCAGGGATTCGCCGCGGGGAGCGTTCTCTCCGCTCTCGCGATGACCGTCGTCGGTGACCGATACACCGGCCACCAACACGACGCCGTGATGGGCGTGACATCGGCAATGCTTTCGCTCGGGACTGCCGCCTACCCCGTCATCGGCGGATACCTCGCGACCCGCGTGTGGAACGCGCCGTTCCTCATGTACGCGCTTACACTCCCAGTCGCGGGTCTTGTCCTGTGGACACTGGACGAACGGCGGACCGAATCGGGTTCAAGCGACAGGGGATACCTCAGGGAAGCGTTGCAGACGATTCCGGCGCGGCGTGCTTTCGCGCTGTATGGGGTGATGTTCCTCTCGTTTAGCCTGCTGTTCGGAGGGCTGTACACTGCGCTTCCCTTCTATCTCACCGGGAGGTTCGGGGTTACCGCGACGACGGTGGGGCTGGTCACGAGTGCCGTCCTGTTGGCGACCGCGGTCGTTTCGACGCAAAACTGGCGAGTAACCGCTCGACTGTCGACGGCGAGGCACCTCGCTGTCGGGTTCCTGTTGTATGCGGTCGGGTTTCTCATCGTCGGCTTTGCTGACGGTCAGACGGCCCTCGTCGGAGGACTTCTCGTCTTCGGCCTCGGCAGTGGACTCGTTACACCGACACTGTTCGGCGGAATCAGTTCCCTCGCCCCGACTCACGTCCGCGGGGGCGTGATGAGTCTCCAGACGACGACAATCGGCATCAGCCAGGCCGTCGGACCCATCGCGTTCACGCTACTGAGCGGAGAAATCGGCTACCAGCGTACACTCCTCGGTGCGGGGTTCAGTGCCGCAGTTGTGGCAGTACTCCTCTTTGTCGCTAGGTAGATGGAGCCAATTTTTAAGCGGAATCGGACGCGTTGGTAGCTATGGCCAACGAATCCACCGAAACGAGCGGTGGCGTCGCCGACGCCGAGTCGGCGTTCATGACGCTGAGCCACGACCTTCGTCTGGAGATTCTGCTCGCGCTGTGGGACGCGCCCGGGTTCTCACTGTCGTTCTCCGAGCTTCGCTCGGCAGTCGGCGAACGTGACTCCGGGAAATTCACGTATCACCTTTCGGAGCTTCAGGGCCACTTCGTCGCTCAGACGGACGACGGCTACGAACTCCAGTATCCCGGTCACCGCGTCCTCGATGCGATTCAAAGCGGCGTCTTCCATGAACAGGCCGCCGTCGACCCCGTCGAACTCGACGCCGACTGCCGTGACTGTGCCACGGCATTGACCTTCGAATACGGCACCGACTTCATCGGCCGTGTCCACTGTCCGGACTGCGGGAACCGCGCTCTGGAGTGGCCGTTCGACCCCGGTGGAACGGCTGACAGAGACCCCGAGGAAATCGTGAACGCCTTCGACCGACGGACGCGACTTATCTGGTCGTGTGCTCTCGATGGGGTCTGTCCGTTCTGTGCCGGTCGAATCGACCGCGAGTTCGCCAGCAACGTCGACGACCACGGAATTTGTATCGGCGTCCTCGAAGAACTGGACCGCTACGACGAGTACTTCGCTCGCGACCACCCAGCGGTCGTCTCGGTCGACTGCGAACGGTGCAGTTTCTACAGTTTCATCCCGGTCGGGGTTGTCCTCCTGTCGCGCCCTTCGATTACGGGACGACTCCACGAGGCGGGCATCGACGTTCGACGGACACCCCTGTGGGACCTCGGATTCGTCGTCGACGCCGATGCAATCGGCCTTCGGATGGCAGACTCGATGGCTATCGAGGTCGCGATACAGGACGGGGACGAGCAGCTAGTTTGTGTCGTCGACGAGTCGTTTGACGTGTCTGTCGAGCGCGAATTAGACACATAAGAATATTTACTGTAATTCATCTCACCGAGCTTTTACTTACTATCCTAACGTGGGTTTTGACCACACATGGAAGTAACCGATTCCAAACATGTAGTCGCAGTATGTGGAAGTCAGCGGGACGGAAGCTACACCCATCGCGCGCTGCGGCGAGCACTGACGGCCGCCGAAGTCCGCGGTGCCGAGACGGACTTCATCGACCTCTCGGAGCTCGAACTCCCCCTCTTCGACCCGGACCGAACGGACGCCGGCGATGCCGACTCGCTTCGTCGCCGCATCCGGCGTGCCGACGCGGTGTTGCTGGGAACGCCGATGTACCACGGGTCGTACTCCTCGCCGCTGAAAACCGCGTTGGACTACTGTGGATTCGACGAATTCGAAGAAACGACGGTCGGACTGCTGGCTGTCTCCGGCGGTGGGTTTCCGACGCCCGCTCTGGAGCATCTTCGGTCGGTTGCCCGCGAACTGGACGCCTGGGTGCTCCCCACGCAAGTCGCGATTCCGGACTCCCACAGCGCCTTCGAGGACGGCGAATTGACCGACGAGGGATTACTCGAACGTCTCGAGGCGCTCGGCGGCCAACTCGTCGACTACGCGAACGTCGAATCGTACCCTGACGCCCCTGCTGCCTGTGCCGTTCCTACGGCTGATTAATCATGTCTGCCGAAACCGAAACACGACAACACGAAATCGAAGCGCACAACGCCTCCGCGTGCCCCGTCATCCAAGCCATCGACAAGGTCGGGACGCCGTGGCGCCTGAACGTCATCTACGCACTCGCCGACGGCGAACAGCGGTTCAACGAACTCAAGGAGGCGACGAACGCCCGCTCGAAGACCCTCTCGGACGCCCTCGACGAACTGGTCGAGAACGACGTCGTCACCCGCCGAATGGAGGAAGCGGCGCCGGTCGCAGTCTACTATCGACTCACTTCGAAAGGCGAGGGACTCCTCGACGCGCTAGACGAACTGGCCGAATGGGAAGCGGACTGGGGGGAAGAACCCCCGGAAGGCGATGTTCCGAGACGTGATTGAGTCGGGATGCGGGGGCCGAGTCGGCGAGCCGACCCGAGGGATTCATTCACGGGCCGAGACTGCTTGCCCTCATGACCGACGACACCGGAACTGACCTCGCGACTGATGCGGTCCACAGTGGTGAGAACACCGACGAACTCAGTTCTGTCTCCGGCGATGTCGTCTCGCCCATTCATTTGGCCACCCACCACGAGATGGATGCGCCGGGAGAGTCAGCGCACGGCTACAAATACTCGCGGTTCGGGAATCCGACTCGGGAGGCGCTCGAGACACGACTTGCCGACCTGACGGGGGCGAGTGAGGCGATAGCCTTCAGTTCGGGCACTGCTGCCATCGCGACGGCAGGCCTCGCGTTGTGTGACCCCGGCGACCACGTCGTCGCCTTCGACGGCGTCTACGGCGGGACACGGCTCCTGTTCGAGGAATTCTTCCGGGGAAAACTCGGCGTGGAAATCGAATACGTGGATGCAACGGACGCGACGAACGTCGAGGCCGCGATACGCCCCGAGACGACGCTACTGTGGATGGAGACGCCGACGAACCCGCTGTTGAAACTCTGTGACCTAGACGCGGTGGCGTCGATAGCCGACGACCACGGAATCCCACTCGGCGTGGATAACACGTTCGCGACGCCGTATTCCCAGCGGCCGTTGGAGCAGGGCGCCGACCTCGTCGTTCACAGCACTACGAAATACCTGAACGGTCACAGCGATTCCACCGGCGGTGCGGTGGCGACGAGCGACCCCGCACTCGCCAATCGCATCTCGGAACTACAGGCGTACACGCTCGGAAACCTTCTGGCGCCGTTCGACTCCTATCTGGTGCTTCGCGGGACGAAGACGTTCCCGCTTCGGATGGACAAACACGAAAGGAACGCCCGCGCGATTGCCGAGCATCTCCTCGAACACCCCTCGGTCTCTCGAGTCAACTATCCCGGACTCGAATCGCATCCTCAACACGAGCTGGCGAGACGGCAGATGGACGGGTTCGGCGGCATCGTCTCATTCGAGTTGGACGCGACCGAAGCGGAGACGAGGGCCGTTCTCGAAGAACTGGACGTGTTTACGATTGCTGTCAGCCTCGGCGGTGTCGAGTCACTCGTCGACCACCCGTGGACGATGTCGGCGTCGTTCATTTCACCGGAGGAACGACGAGAAGCGGGGATTTCGGAGTCGCTGGTTCGAATGCCGATTGGCATCGAAGGCACCTCCGACCTCATCGAAGACATAGACCGGGCTCTGGAGAACGTATAGACACACAGCGTATCGGAGACTCGCGGCTTCGACTATCGGGTATCCGTCTCGGCGAACAGCATCGATAGGATTCGGGACTCGGCTTTCCGGAGGTGTTCGGAAGCCGTCGCCGTCGCACAATCCAACGCGTCGGCGACGTCCTGTGTCGACGCCTCCCGAGGGATGTCGTAGTACCCGACTTGGAGTGCGGCTTGGACGGCTTCGCGCTGCTTCGGCGAGAGACTGTCCGCGACGGTGTTCTGTGCGACAGGCCCGGCACCGACCGCGTCAATCGTAACATCCACTCCATCAGGAACGCCGTCGACCGCGTTCTGTATCGCCGCTTCCGTTCCGATGAGCGTGAACGTACTGCTCCCATCGTCGTGACATCGAATCGGTGGGACCGTCAGGATGTCCTCACGGGTGAAGTTCTCGAACAGCGCTCGTCCGACGGTCGTCCCTTCAGCCGCCAAAAAACAGTACGCCTCCGTCTCGCCGTTGGGGAACAACTCGAAATCACTGACGTTGTCCATCCCATCGACAGCCTGTTCGAGTCGGTGATACTCCCCTCGAACGAACAGTAAGAACCCGACCGGTGGCTTCGCGACGTTCCAGTTGACGATCTCCACCGCCGAAAGGTACGATGCCTCCTGCGTGAGGAGTCGATAGACGGGCGGCAAGTAGTCCGTGGGTGGTGAGAGCGTAATCCGAACGCGCTTCATCGTGATACTCCCCAACGGGGGTCGGAAAAATACTGTTGGTCAGCCAACGCAGGGATAAACCTCCCAGATGGATTCGGCTCTACTGACTTTTCGCTTCATCCCCAACCCTGATTCATGTGTCAAAACGTCGGCGGCGCCGACCGGGTGATACGAGGCGTTCTCGGCATCTGGTTGGTCGTCGTCGCCACCGCAGCATTCCGTGTCGACCGACGACCGACGGCTGCAGTCGCCGGAATCGCTGGAATCGGACTTCTCCAGAACGCTCTCGTGGGTTTCTGTGGCTGTAACTGGCTGTTCGGTCTCGATACGACGACCGAGAGTTGCGAAGCGGGGTGTGACGTGTGAGTACGCTTGGGTCGCTGGGTCGGCGACTCGCTACGGGCTTCGTCGAACTCGGTGAAATTATCGTTCGAGAGCTGCTCCTCGGTGGCGACCCTGTTACCGCGTTTCTCATACTCGGTGGACTCTCCATCTGGGCAGTAACCTTCGGAATCGGCGGCTATCTCGCTCTGAGAGCGATTCTGTCGGGAGTATGGCGGCGGCTTACGAAACGTCAGCAGAAGAGTCCCGTCCGATAAGCGTCGTTACTCACGCCGGTTAGCCGCCCGTTTCGAAGACCGTATCGGCCAGGGTATCTCGGTGGCCTTCGTTCGGCCCTCCCGCAATCGTCAGCAGTCGCGCATCACGAAGGTAGCGTTCGATGTCTGTCTCCGTCGTATACCCGATGCCGCCGTGCAGTTGGAGAGCTTCGTTCGTCACGTCGACAGCCGTTTCGGTCGCGCGAATCTTCGCGGCGGCGAACTCCCGGGAGGGGTCACCACCACGGTCGGCGACCGCGGCGGCGCGTCGGGTGAGAAGCCGTGCGGCGTCGACATCCGCAGACAGCTCGGCGATGCGCCAGCGAACGCCCTGGAAATCCCCGATGTGTTGTCCGTGCTGTTGTCGGTCGCGAACGTAGGCAACCGTATCTTCGATTGCTGCCCGAGCGATGCCGACGGCCCGCGCTGGCACGTTGACGCCGGTGTGAACCGCTCCCCGCTGAACGAGGGCCGTATCGACAGGACCGACTCTGGCCGAGTCCGGGACCCGCACCGACGAGAGTGTCACCTTGGGTGATTTCACGCTCTTGGCCCCGAGCGTCTCCCAAATGTGCTCGATTTCGAAGGCATCGGCGGGCACGAGAAAGGCAGTCACGTTCTCGGGTGCGGCCGACTCGGGTCCGGTCTTCGCGTAGGTGAGGACGGTGTCGGCGTGCTGGAAGTTCGTCACCCAGCGCTTGTGCCCATCCAAGACCCACTCATCGCCATCGCGTTCGGCGGTGGTTTCGATGTTGGATTTGTCGCTCCCGGCGTTCGTTTCGCTCAATCCGAGCGCCGCGACCGACTCGAATCGGGCCATCTCCGGTAGCCGCTCGTCGCATAACGCGTCGCTTCCACACTGTTCGATAACGGCAGCAACGCCGAGGTGGAGCGAAAGCGCACTCGCGACGGGCATCATCGCCGCGGAAAGTTCCTCGATGACGACGGTGAGGCCGACCAGGTCCGCCCCTCGCCCACCATACGCTTCGGAGACTGTGAGTCCCCCGAAACCACTCGCTCCGAGCGATTCGAGGATTTCCGTCGGGTGTTCTTCCTTCGCGTCGAGGTCGGCAACGACCGGTTCGATCTCCCGAGTCGCAAACTCTTCGGCTTCCGCCCGGAGTGATTCCTGCTCCTCACTCAACTCGAAATCCATCGTAGATACCTACCCGTAGGCATCGGACAAATCGTTTCGGCCGAAGTCATCTGGGGCGTTTATCACAACGAAGTTCCGCGAGCTGGTGTAGATCTTGATACTAAACATCGATGGTCGGCGCTACTAGTGTCCTCCATCTTAGTCGGAGTATGTATCCTCCGTCACGACCGCAGCATCGAAACAGCCAGGAGGTCGGCTGGGTCGATAACAGAGGATACATCTTGACGGCCGGCAGGAAAGACTACACCAACTACGCTCAAACAAGATTGCACAGCAGAGCTTGCCCTCGGCCAACCCCTGGGATATGCAGGAGCCGTCAGCAGGAACGTAGTCGCGTGGAGGCAACATCAACGGTGGATTAGAGGTATTAACCAACAATTTGTCACATTTCCTCAATTTTGTTGGTTAAATCTAATGGCCCTAGCTGACTCCGGCTTTGGAACTGTTCTCGGAAACGGTCGAACGGTGCCAGAATGCGGTTCCTGAGTCCGATTATACATTTCTCTCAACGGTTCCCTGAAACGCGGAAGCGCCACGCCGCGGCTTATCGGGCTTGTGGTCATCTAATCGAATATGAGAGAGCACTCGACATCGAACCAATTAGCGATAGACCAGCCGACACGGGACGCTGACCGCAATCAGAACCTGGCTGACCAAGCCAACCCAGCCACGGAGAAAATGCTGCTCCCCTCACTCGACGACGGCATCACGCTGCTGGATGTAGAAGGCGGCCGCGGCGTTCCGATCATACAGTCGCTCGTCCTCGACCATCTCCTGTTGCACGATGGGCCGGCTTTCTGGGTTGATGCAAACGGCCACGCGACGACGACTTCACTCGCACAGATGGCGCCCAGCCAACGGCTGCTGGACCGAATCCATGTCGCACGCGGGTTCACTGCTTACCAGCACTATGGCGCCGTCTGTGATCTTTCGTCGGCGGTGAACCAATCCATCCAGAAGTCGACCGCCAACACAGACATACGCGGTCGACAGTCGAGTGGTCGCGACGAATATTCGTCCGCCCACACCCCTTCGCTCATCGTCGCGCCGGCCGTCGACGCCCAGTACCGCGGCGATGACAGCCTCAACGAGACACACGCGGAGACACTACAGGCACGGACACTCGCCCGGTTAGCAGCCTATGCCGACGGTTACGATGTGCCGGTTCTCCTTACTCGGAGTACGGTCGACGAGTTCACTAAGCCAGTCGCCAGGGCTGCCGACCACCTCTTGGAATGTGAGCAAACTCGGATGGGCCCGCGATTCGTCGGCGAGGACTTCGAGACGCTCGTCTACCCCGTCGACGACGGCGCGTTCTATCAGACCACGTTCGCCTACTGGCGGCAGCTGCTCGCGGCTCGCGCCACGCAAGTCGGCGTGGAACCGACGGTGTCGGCGTCGACGCCGACTCCAGAGGGGGTCGGGACGGGCGTCACGGCTGACGGTGAGACGGTGGCGGCCACCGCGGACCCCTTGCTTGATACGTGGACAGCGGCCGATTCGGGAGGCCGATAACGATGCGCCGCACAAACCCGACGTATCGAGATGCCCTCCGAGCCATCGAAGAGCGCTGGGCAAAGTTCCGCCGGGCGCTTCGTCGGCGCGACCAGCCGCGGTTCGACCGGCTATTCGAGTACGCCCGCGAGCACGCCGACGCAAGTGGCCTATTAAATCACCAGAATCCCCTCCTGCCGGCACTACTCAGCATCGACCTCGAACAGGAGGCCCGCCTCGAGGACCACGAAAAACGGCTCGCCGAGCTTGAACAACAGATTACGGAAGACGAGGGGCAACAGCACCAATCAGCCGCAGAGAATACCGCTGGAGGTTCAGAATGACCGAGCTGTCGACAGTCGCATTCGACATCGAAACGACTGGGTTCGAGACAAGAGATCAACTCACCGTTGTTGGGTTTGACTCTGCTGTCGCATCCCGAGTGTTTCTCAATACGGATGGAACGACACCCTCGCCAACACTCACAGACCAACTGAACGAGAAGCTCCAGACGGCGGTACAACTCACCTACCACGACAGCGAACGGGCGTTGCTAACCGAACTCACGACGTTCATCACGTCAACGCTCACCCAACGGAACGCAAAACTCGTCGCGTACAACGGTGAGCGGTGGAATGGCGGGTTTGATTTGCCGTTTCTTCGGACTCGGCTCTGTACGCACGGCCTTGAGTGGCCCTTCGGCACACTGCCGTACGTTGACGTGATGGATGTCTTCGAGAAACGGTTCAACACCAGCGAAAATACACTGGACGGCGTCTATAGGGAACTGATTGGGGCAGGGATGAACGACCTTGATCCATTCAGCGATAGCAGTGAGGCCGTCACAGCGTGGGAGGAGGGTGCATTTGAACCACTCATCACCCACAACATCGCCGATATTCGGCGGACACGAGCGTTGATGGACCTCGCAGAGCGGTATTGCTCGAAGTCGGACTTCTCGATGAAATCGCTCGATCCAGTCGTGTGAAAGCCGCTATGTGTCGTTTCTAGAGTTCTGTGACGACAGCACGGGTGATCGTTCTGTAGATTGACTGCATATCGACCTGCCGGGATTGGATGCCCAGGGGCGCGTCCTCAATGCCCTCGTTTTTCTCTCGCTGCGTTGCGCACGCCCCGCAGGCCTCCTGCGAAAAGGGGAGTACTTTGGTCATAGTAGCTAGTATGGTCTTGTTCCTTTTCCACACACCTATTCACATCCGAAAGCTGTGAGGGTCACGGATTTCAGATTCCAAAGAAGCGGACGTGAGCAACCCTGGCGCTGCTGGTCAAGCCGACTACTCCGAGCGTTCAAGCCTGTCGCGGCGCGCTTCGAACTCTTCGTCAGTGAGGTTGCCACGAGCGTATGCCGTGCGGAGTTCCTCCATTGCGGGATCCCGAGAGGCTTGCGCTTCGCTCATGCGCCGGAAGACGAGGTAGCCACCGCCGAGAAGGATGAGGAGGAAGATGAGCGGGACGAGCATCCCGACGAACGGCCACCATCCACCAGTACCGCCATATTCCATCATTCCGCCGTATCCCATCATCCCGCCGAATCCCATTCCCATCGTGAGCAAGGGAAGGGCGATGATCGCCCCGATGATCAGGAGGACGATGGTCGTGGTATCGAGCCGGTTCGACGAAGACATCGAAGATCAGGCCTCGGACGACGGTTCTTGGTCGTCGGCGACGACCGAGAGAACACGCTCGAAACGCTCGTTGACCTCGGTTCCGATGGAGTCGAGCGCATCGTTATCGGTGATTCCGACCAAGCGATGGGCATCAACTGCACTCACAACAACATCACCGTCATCGGTTTCGTAGACGATGACGTTACACGGGAGGAGTGCACCGAGTTCGATTTCTTCGGTCAGCCCCTCGTATGCCAGCGGGGGATTGCATGCACCGAGAATGCGGTACTGGCGGAATTCTTCGCCGAGTTTCTCCTTGAGTGTCGCCTGGATGTCGATGTCACAGAGGACGCCGAATCCCTCGTCTTTGAGCGCTGCGATTGTCGTATCGACGACGTCGTCGAACTCGCCGGTTACTGCCGTCTGTATTGTATAGTTCATGAATTACATACCACGTCCACGGGGTTAACGGTTGGGTGACTCAACGGCGGGTGTTGGAGAGGTGGTGTATCCGCTGGAACAGCACCTATTCCGGTGATTCTAGGCCTTGCAACTACATGGTCGAACACCTCGAGGTCGTCGCCGAGCGGATCGAGAGATTCGCCGACTTCGGCGACGCCGAGGATGATGCCGTTGCGTTACGTCGCAACACCGGTCGTTTTACGTGCCTATTCCGTCGCTTCCGTCTCTTCGGCCGGCTCAGGCGTCTCCTCATCATCCTCGATTACGGGAGTGTCAGTCTCTGTCGCTTCTGTCTCTTCGGTCGGTTCGGGCGTCTCCTTATCATCCTCAGTTACGGGCGCGTCAGTTTCCGTCGGTTCATCGTCGAGGCACTCCTCGATGGTGATCGTCAGTGGCGTCGGTTCTCCGTCGATGTACACCGTTTCCCCGCCGGCCTCTGCGCCGATTTCAGCTTCTCCGTCCGTATCGGTGCTGGCGACGAACTCCCAGGTTCCGGGCTGGGTGAACGTCAGCGATTCACCGGGCTCGAGCAGCGTCGCCCCCTCGTCGTCCTCATCGTAGTAGTACGACGTGAAATCGACTGTCTGATCGAGCGTGTTCGTGATCACCAGTCGCTCGCACGACTGCTCGGAACTGAGGCTCAACGGCTCGCTCGGTGTCGGCGTTTCGGTGGGAGTAGAGGGTGGTTCTGGAGTTTCCGTCTCTTCGGGGTCTGAGCCATCATTCGGCGGGCCGAGATCGCACGCAGTGACGTCGTTCGAGGCGGAATCGATCTGTTCCCCATCCAGGTAGAGGTGTACCGTCACCTTACCGTCGTCGTCGGTCCGTACGGTGATCTGCTCATCTGGAATGCGTTCTAAATTCGGGTAGGTGTACAGAGAGCCGTCCGTCGACTGTGCCGTGACGACGTCGACCATCGTCGAATTCTCCGACGTGTTGTAGCTCAACCGGGCAGCATCAGCGGAGTTGGTCTCGATGCTGAAGGCTGCGAGTCCGTCCTCGGTGTCGGTACACAGCGGGATGATCTCGAAGTCCTCCGGGTCGAGGTAGTCCTGCTGGTCGCAGCCCTCGACCGTCACGGGCACGAGGGTGTTGTCGTCGCTAGACTCATTATTGACGGTGGCGGGGTAGAGTTCACCGTCATCGCCGCGGTAGTACGCAACGAATTCGTACGTCGCATCCAGCGGCATAAACACGGACTGCCGTTGCGTTTCCCCGGGTTCGATCTCGTCAAGGTCGAACTGCAAGTCATCAGGGTAGAGCCTCGAAGCCTCCTCCGGTAGCCCAGCAGTGTATGCGATGGTCCGGTCACCCTCGTTGGTGAATTCGAGCACGCCGCACTCGGGGGACGTCACCACGAGATTTGGCACGGCCTCGTCGTCGTCGGGGGTCGGTGTCGGTGTTGCTGTCGGTGTCTCAGTCGGTGTGGCCGTCGGTGTTGCTGTCGGCGTCTCAGTCGGTGTTGCTGTCGGGGTCGCTATCGGGGTTGGGGTGTCAGTGGGTTTCTCCGTCGGCGTTTCTTTCTCTTTGTCCTTGTCTCGGTCTTTGTCCTTGTCTCGGTCCTTGTCCTTGTCTCGGTCCTTGTCCTGTCTCGGTCCTTGTCCTGTCTCGGTCCTTGTCCTTGTCTCGGTCCTTGTCCTTGTCTCG
>NZ_WPCC01000013.1 GCF_009741925.1 Natronomonas sp. CBA1123 | reverse complement strand
CGTTCGCGTCCCCGAGGAAAACCTCGTCGGGACTCGTGGGGCCGGCTTCCTCCAGCAGATGCAGTTCTTCGACGAGACGCGGACGCAGGTGGCGGCCCAAGGCGTCGGTATCGCGAAGGGCGCCGCCGAGCGCGCACTGGAGTACGCACAAGAGCGCGAACAGTTCGGCCGCCCCATCGGCGATTTCCAGGCCATCCAGCACAAACTCGCCGACATGCACACCGAAGCCGAAGCCGCTCGGCAGTTGACGTACAAGTCGGCGTGGTCCGTCGACCACAAGGACGAACAGCTCACCACGCTGGCGTCGATGGCCAAGGAGTTCGCTTCTCGTGTCGCCGTCAAGAACGCAAACGAATGCGTCCAGATTCACGGTGGCTCGGGGTACGTCGACGACTTCGACGCCGAACGGTTCTACCGTGACGCCAAAATTACCCAAATCTACGAGGGCACCACCGAAATCCAGAAGAACATCATCGCACGGGAGCTTCAGGAGTAGCCACAAATACGACGCTTCGTCGCTTCCGACCCCGCGTGCGAATCGCGTGTCAACGGGGCTGTGAGCCGCGTTAGGAATCCATGACTGCTCGTGACCGACTCACTCCCTCGATTGCCCGAAATTCTGTACCGTCGGGAGATGCCAGTCGTACATGACCGCTGCCAGCCGACTTCCCACGGTCACGACAGCACACACTACAGCAGCCGTACTCGCGGTCGCACCGACCGCACCCACCAGCCAGTAGGCAGTCCCGCCGAGGACCGCACAACTCGCGTAGAAATCCTCGAAGAGGATGAACGGAGCGCGGTCGAGGAGGATATCAGCGAGTGCTCCACCACCGACGGCGTTGATAGTTGCGATGGCGACGATACCGAACGCCGAAACGCCCGCTTCAGTTGCGACGATAGCCCCAGTCGTCGCGAAGGCAGCGAGGCCAATCGCATCGGAAACGACTGTAATCGGATGGGTATCCGGTGACGACAGAACGACGTTTAGCGCGATTGCCAAGCCGACGCCGAGGAGACCCAGACTGATTTCGGCCGGCGATTGAAGGGCCAACGGAACGCGCGTCACGAGGAGGTCACGGGTAGCCCCACCGGCAAACGCCATCGCCAGTCCGACGATGGTAATGCCGAGTACGTCGAACTCTTCACGAATCGCCTTCGACGACCCCACGAGTGCGAACGCGACCAACCCAATCGTGTTCATGACCGCAAAGGGGTCACCGAACAGTATCGCAATGAGGTCCTGACTCACTACGCTCGGCTATGTGAGTGGATATCTTGATTGCTACGCATCGAAAGGGTTCCCTCGGCGTACCGTTCCGACGACGGAGGTGAAAGAGCAGACGTTCAGTACACGTCCTCGATTTCGTCCTCGTAGTGGCTGTGTTCGTCGGCGGGGAACGTGCCACTCTCGACGGCCTCGGCGTACTCCGAAATCGCGCTTTGCATCTCGCCCCGCACGTCGCCGAAGGACTTCGAGAACGGCGCAGTTCGCTCGGAGAGCCCGATGACCTCGTCGACGACGAGGACCTGTCCGTCGCAGTGCGGGCCAGCACCGATGCCGATGGTCGGAATCGAGATGGCCTCGGTGACCGCCTCGGCGAGGTTCGCCGGGACGTGTTCCAAGACCAGCGAGAACGCCCCCGCAGCCTCGTGTTCGCGGGCCAAATCGAGGATGCGGCGCGCCGACTCCTCGGTCGTCCCTTGGCGGAACAGTCCCGTCTCGTTTTCGCGCTGTGGCGTCAATCCGAGGTGTGCCTGTACCGGGACGCCGAGGCGGGTGAGCCGTCGGGTCAAATCGACCGTGTGCGGACCGGATTCGAGTTTGACGGCGTCGGCGTCGGCCTCTTTCAGCATCCGCCCGCAGTTCTCGATGGCCTCGGCCTCGTCGGCGCCATAGGAGAGAAACGGCATGTCGGCGATGACGAGGGCGTCGTCGGTTCCCCGCGCTACCGCCGCGGTGTGGCTGGCCATCTCCTCGACAGTCACCGGCAGCGTCGAGTCGTAGCCCAGTTGGGTGTTGCCGACGGAGTCACCGACGAGCGTCATGTCGATGCCCGCCTCGTCGACGAGACGGGCGGTCGGCGCGTCGTAGGCCGTCAGCATCGTAATCGGCTCCTCGCCGGCCTTCGCGCGGATGTCCTTCGCTCGCATGGAGCCGAATCGGGGACGCTGGGGGTTAAACGCTGTTACTTCACCCACCGATACCGTCGAGACTCAGGACGACTCGATGAACTCACACACCGCGTCAGCGACCTGTTTTGGGGCCAGCATCGTGCCGACATGACCGACCCCCTCCAGTTCGACAACCTGGCTATCGGGTAGGCGGTCTTCGAGTGCGAAGACGGCATCTCGAAGGTGTTCGGGACCGTCCTCGCCAGTCAACAGGAGCGTCGGACCCGCGGGTGATGGGAGCGTGTCGATATCGGTCGCTTCGACGGCGTAGTTTTCCCGGACGACGGTTTCGGCGCGTTCGAAGGAGACCTCGTCGGGCCACCATGGGACCTGCGTCACGTCGTCGAGACCACTCGATTCCTCGTAGAAACATCGCATGGCCGTTTTCCGTTCGCCGGCATCGAGATGCGCTTGCATCCGGGAAGCGAGATTGCCGTCGCCGTGTTCGCCCACGAGGAGGGCCGGTTCGTACAGTACCAATCGGTCGATATCAGCGTCATCCGCAGCGGCGAGCGCGACGAGTCCGCCGAATGAGTGGCCGAAGACGGTCGCATCACCGTCGACGGTCGCCAACACCGCCCGTAGGTCGGCAACCTCGCGGTCAAGGCCGTACTCCTCGTGGTCACCGCTGTCGCCACGCCCTCGCCGGTCGGGGCGGATAACGGTAAAGGAGTCGACGAGATGCGGAGTCAGTGCGTCCCAGTGGCGTCGGCATCCGGTCCCGCCATGCAACAGGACGAGCGGCGGTCCGGAGCCGTCTATTTCGTATGCGATTTCAGTTCCGTCGGCGGAGGAAGTCCTTCGCATGGCGTCGTCGGTTGGCTCGCTGTGTACGTCAGGTACACTCTCAACGATGCGGCTCTTTAAATCGGTTGATGAGTCCGTCGTCAAGGGCCTCTTCGGCGAGGTGGGCCTGTGCACGGCGGAGCCGTTCCGACAGCGACGATGCGGAGATATCGAGCGTCGCCGCTACTTCACCGAGAGACGCTCGTCGCGGGATATCGAAGTATCCCATCTCGTTGGCGGCCGCCAGCGCCTCCAGTTGCCGTTCAGTCAAGCCATTGGGGTCCGTCGGCCCGAAGCCGTCGGCTTCCCGCAGACGTCGCAGTTCGAACGCGTCGGCGTTGGACCGCCAGAACGTACAGTAACGCTCGAAGGCCTCGCGGTCGACAAACCACCGCCGCTGTCGCCATCCCCTGTCGGTCACGACGATATCTTCGATTATGGAGTCGTTGTCGGCGAGCTCGTGGAGACGTTCCGACCGGTCTACGTGGCGACCTATCTGTTCGTCCATCGTGGTCGCCGGGACGACACGGTATCGTAGTCGGTCACCGCGCGTTTCGATTCGCGAGTAGCGGTCGACGAAATCGGACCGCTCGAAGGCCGCCTCGACGGACTCCGCCTTCTCACTGTCGACCCGTACGTCGAAGGGGGGAAGCCCGCTCTGGTTTGGCTGGCCGACCGCGACGGTCAGCGTCGCCGCCGGAAGCGCTGCCGCGACATCAACCAACGGCAGGTGCTCGAAAGCTAGCTCGTACTCCGCGAGCAGACCCATACCGGTGGGCCTCTCGACGGGCGCTGATGTGCCTGTCGGAAGCCGCCGATGACCGAGCGCCCGGAACCGTAACGGCTTACCCGCCGAGACACCGACTCGGTTCTATGCCGACCCAGGTGGAGACGACGGACCCCGAGGGCGTCGACTACGGCTGGGTGATGCAGGTGACGTTCGTGCTCACCATCGTCGTCGGCGCGCCGGTCGTCGCCGCGCTGTCGGTGTTCGTCGGGTTGGA
Source organism: Natronomonas sp. CBA1123 (assembly GCF_009741925.1). Taxonomy (GTDB): domain Archaea; phylum Halobacteriota; class Halobacteria; order Halobacteriales; family Haloarculaceae; genus Natronomonas. The sequence goes on along the minus strand of NZ_WPCC01000013.1, from coordinate 68,126 downwards.
CACGTGGACCCAGCGGGCGAACTTCGCCATCCGCGTCGGCGCGGTCGTGTGGCTCTGTATCGGGATTCCCGTCTTCCTCTACGCCCGGAGCCACTCGGAGACGTAGCTGAACGAACAGCCAGCCCGTTCGGCCGTCCGCTCGTCACGAACCGTATCGCCGACGAACAGCGTCGACTCGGGCGAGCCGTCGAGTCGGCGAACCGTCTCCAACAGCGGTTCCGGGTCGGGTTTCTCGGTGGCGACCGTATCGCGACCGACGACGGCGCCGACGCCGTCGATTGCGTGTTCCTCGAGGGCGATGTGGCAGGCGTCTTCGCAGTTGAGCGAACAGACGCCGACCGGTTCCTCCGGGACGGCGTCGGCCGCCGGCAGTCGCTCGGAGGCGCGGGCGCCGTCCCGTTCGTAGCCCGCGATGACCGCCTCGACCGCCGGTCTGTGCCCCGTCTCGTTCGCCGTTTCCAACATCCCCCAGAGGCTCTCGGGCGGGGCGACGCCGCGCTCTCGGAGCGTCTCGGCCACGTCGCTGGCGACGGCTTCCCAGTCGACGACGAGGCGGACCAGGGTTCCGTCGAGGTCGAAGACGACCGTCTCGTGGTCGGTGTTCATTCCAGCAGTTCGCGGGCGATGACCTTCTTCTGAACCTGGGTCGTCCCCTCGTAGATGGTCGTAATCTTGGCGTCCCGATACAGTCGCTCGACCGGGAAGTCGGTCGTGTAGCCGTAGCCGCCGTGAATCTGGACGGCTTCGTTGGTCACGTCCATCGCGTTCTCGCTTGCGATGTACTTCGCTGTGCTTGCGGCCATCGACGGCGGTGCATCGCCGTCGAGTTTTCGGGCGGCCTCGTAGGTCAACAGTCTGCCTGCCTGTGTCTTCGCGTGCATCTCGGCGAGTTTGTGTCGAATCGACTGAATATCCGAGATGGGACCGTCGAACTGCTCGCGGTCGTGGGCGTAGTCGATTGCGAGGTCGAGTGCGGATTGGGCGAGACCGACCGACTGGGCGGCGATGCCCACGCGGCCGCCGGTGAGAATCGACAGCGCCGCCGATAGCCCCCGGCCTTCCGGCGTGAGGCGGTTCTCGACGGGGATGCGAACGTCCTCGAAGACGAGCGTCGTCGTGTCGCTGCCCCGCAGTCCGAGTTTCTCCTCTTTCTTGCCGACTTCGAGACCGTCGGCGTCCTTCGGGACGATGAACTGCGTGACCGTTCGGGGGTCCTCGGGGTCGGTCTTCGCGAAGAGCACGACAACGTCGCTCCGCACACCGTTGGTTATCCACTGTTTCGTCCCGTTGATGACGTACTCGTCGCCCTCGCGTCGTGCTTCCGTCGACATCTCGGCGGGGTTCGACCCGGCGTGGGGCTCCGAGAGCGCGAACGCGCCGACGGGTCGGCCCTCGACCATATCCGGGAGCCACCGCTCCTTCTGGTCTTCGTCGCCGAACTCGGCGATACAGGAGGTTACGAGGGTCTGGACCGACAGCGCCGTCGCGACGGCCAGTTGGCCGTAGGCGACTTCCTCGTTGACGATGGCGTATGTGAGGCCGTCGACGTCGAGACCACCGTACTCCTCGGGAATCGTCATCGCGGTGAGTTCCATCTCGGCGAGGCCGTCCCAGACGTCTTCGGGGAAGGTCTCCGTTTCGTCGGCCTCGCGGGCCGTCGGTCGAATCTCCTCGACCGCGAACTCGCGGACGGTGTCCCGGATGGCTTGCTGTTCGGGCGAGAGTTCCATGCCACCACGTTGGACGCGAGGGGCAAAAGTAGTCCGCCCGTCAGGCGTCCCGAAGCGAATCGACGACCGTCGAGCCGTCGGCGTCGAGGCCACCGGCCTGTGCCACCTCTGAGGAGCCGCCACCGCCGCCACCGAAGCGGTCGGTGAGTGACGCGACGACATCGCCCGCATCACACCCTTCGCCCGTCCCGACCGCGAGCTGTCCGGAGGGCGTCGCCAAGACGAGTACCTCGATGCCCTCGGGGCGGTCCCGGACCCGCTCGGCGAGGGCGTTCGCATCGGCGTCGACGACGCCCGCCGCCCACGTCCGACCGTCACGTTCGAAGCGCTCGTCCGCGATGTCGGCGACGGTGGCGTCGAGGATGCGCTCTCGGAGTGCGTCCCGCTCGGCGGCAACCGTCTCACGTTCCTCTCGGAGTCGGTCGACGGCCTCTGGAAGGTTGGTCGGCGCCGTCCCCAGCGTTTCCGCGGCGTCGAGTGCAGCCGCTTTCTCCGCCGCCCGGCGGTCGATTCCCTCGGGACCGACGGCGAACTCCACCCGGGTCAACCCCTCGCCGGGATTGGACCGGCCGAGCACGGTCACGGGCCCGATTTCTATCGTGTTCGAGACGTGCGTCCCGCCGCAGGCGGCGGCGTCCCACCCGTCGATTTCGACGACGCGGACCGTCTCGCCGGTGAGACCCTCTTCGGTTTTCGTGTTGAACGCCACGTCGTCGCGGTCGAGTGCCTCCGCTTGCGGCTGTCGGCTCCACGTCACGTCTCGGGAGTCCCAGACACAGCGGTTGACCAGCCGCTCGAGTTCGACGAGCGTCTCGTCGTCGATGTCGGTCGGCGTACTGAAGTCCACCCGGACTTTCTCCGGTGTGATGCCGAACCCACCGTAGCCCAACTCTTCGAAGAGGCGGCGGCCGGCGCCGTACAGCACGTGACTCGCGGTGTGGGCGCGCATGCAGTACCGCCGGAACTCGGGGTCGATAGCCCCGCGAACGGTTTCTCCCGTTTCCAGCGTTCCGTCGATAACGTGGACGACGTCGCCGTCACGCTGCTGTACGTCGAGGACCGTCAGTCCGCCGAGCGTTCCGCGGTCGGCCGGTTGGCCGCCGCCCTCGGGGTAGAAGTACGTCTCTTCGAGAACGACCTCGCTCCCGCCGTCCCGAACGGTCGTCTCGAAGGCGAGCGTTTCCGGGTCCTCGGCCGCGGTAGCGGGTGCCATAGCTACCGACAGAACGCTCGGAGACAAAAGCCGGTCGGAAGCCGAGTTACTCCTCTGCGAGTTCGATGCCGAGGCGTTCTTCGAGCGCCTCGATGACCGACCCGCCGACGTTGGCGCGGGCGGCACGCCCCTGTTCGACGGCGACGATGTCGTCCTCGGCTATCTCCAACTCCGCGGCGAGTTCGTCGGTTTGGAGGCCGGCGTCCTGTCGGGCGTCTTCCAGCACGTCGCCGTAGCCCCGGATGAGATATGGAAGAGGGTCGTCCTCGTAGTCGGTCCCCTCCTCCCAGTCGTGGTCGACCTTCTGTGCGTCGCTGAGTTTGGCGACGTTCTGTGCGGCCTTCTTTTTGCGGTTCTCGCCGCTCTGGTCGTCCCTTCCGCCCGACTTCTTTCGGTCGGGCTCCTCGCCGTGGTGGGCGCACTCGCTGCAAACTTCGAGTCGCGCACCGGCGACGGTCGCCGTCTGGAGGTCGCGGTCCTCGGCCCCGCAGAGTTCGCAGGCGCCGCTGGAGTCCCCCCCCGACTCCGCCGGTCGAGTATTTCGCCATGTCCTATGTGCTGCTGGAACGTACTTGAACCCGACGCTCCGCGGCGTGGTCGCCCGCACGCAGTCCAAAGGAAAGCCCTTTTATCGTACCCCGGTTTACGAGGAATTGCAGCAAGACACGCCGTGCGTGGGTAGCCAAGCTAGGCCAACGGCGCAGCGTTGAGGGCGCTGTCCTGTAGAGGTCCGCCGGTTCAAATCCGGTCCCACGCACTGTCACAACAGTGCGGGTGCTCGAAGACAGCACCCACGCAAACTTCTCACAAAACAAGGTAAACAGCGATAGTTCCGTCTACTTCAAATCCGGTCCCACGCACTGCTGGCGACTCACCGTCGACGTACACAGTGCGGGTACTCGAAGACAGCACCCACGAATCATCCGACCGGCGCGACACCGAACAGCGGTAGTGGTAGCGAAAAACGGTTAGAGGCCGCGGCTAACGCCGATGTTCTTGAGGTAGCCGCCGCACGAACAGAGCCGCCCCTCCGGGTCCGTCTGGCGGTCACCGCAGTCGATACACTCGTACAGCGTGTCCTCGTCCGGTTGTGCCCCTCGCATACCGGTGAGTCATTAGCCCCGTTATGTGTTAAACGTTACCACGCGCCGTAGAAAACCACCAACATCTATCCACACGACCGACGTAATTAGACGTATGCAAACCCAGACGTGGGCCAGGGAACACGTCCCCGCCCTGACGGCCCTGTTGACGGCGGTATCGCTGGCGCTCGTGTTCGGTGCCGTCCTCCAGGTGTTACCCGTCGAGTCGCTCCCGCAACCCGAAGCGCTTCTCGCGGCTATTCCACACGTCAACGCGGTGATTAGCCTTCTCGCTATCGGCACCATCTCCCTCGGCGTCCGTGCGATTCGGCGGGGGAACGTCGAGCGACACCGACGACTCATGGTGAGTAGTTTCGGACTGTTCGCACTGTTTCTCGCGCTGTATCTCTACCGGGTCGCGCTCCTCGGCCCCAGCGAGTTCGCCGGGCCGGAGGTCGTCTACACCTACGCGTATCTGCCGATACTCTTCGTCCACATCGCGCTGGCTATCGTCTGTGTCCCGTTCGTCTTCTATGCGCTTCTCGTCGCCGGCACCCGCCCGGTCGCCGATATCTACGAAACCGCCCACCGCAAGGCCGGCCGAATCGCCGCGAGCCTGTGGCTGATTTCGTTCAGCATGGGTCTGATAATCTACGCACTACTGTATCACGTGTACTGACGGGCGGCGTCAGTCGTCGTCGCTGGCGACACCGGCCTGTGCGCCGTCGATGGTTGGACGAACTACGTCGCGGTCGGTCGACTCCCCGTCGATATCGTAGGGGTATTCCCCCGTCACACAGCCGAGACAGAGGTCCGCACGGGACTCGTCGAGCGCCTCGGCGATGGCGTCGATGGAGAGATACGACAGCGACGCCGCATCGATTTTCTCTCGGATGTCGTCGGTGTCCTTCCCCGCGGCGATGAGCTCCTCACGGGAGGCCATGTCGATGCCCATGTAACACGGGGCGACGATAGCCGGTGCGCCGATGCGCATGTGGACCGCCTCGGCGCCCACGTCGTTGAGCAACTCGACCAACTGCGTCGAGGTGGTCCCGCGGACGATGGAGTCGTCGATGACGGTGACGGTTTTCCCCTCGACCACGTCGCGGATGGGGTTGAGTTTGAGCCGGACCGCCCGTTCGCGGGCGTCCTGTGTCGGCATGATGAACGTCCGGCCGACGTAGCGGTTCTTCATCAGCCCCTCGGCGAACTCCACGTCGGCGTCGTCCTCCTGGGCGGCCTCGGCGTACCCGGAGGCGAAGGCCCGCCCGGAGTCCGGTACCGGAAGCACCACGTCGGTTTCGACGCCGCTTTCCTCCCAGAGTTTGCGGCCGAGTTCGCGCCGAACGTCGTAGACGAGGTTGCCGTCGATGCGGGAGTCCGGGCGCGCGAAGTAGACGTGTTCGAAGAAGCAGTGTGCCGTATTTTCCTGTTCTACGAGTTGATAGGAGTCGAAGCCGTCGCCGTCGGGACCCAACACGACGAGTTCGCCCGGTCGGACGTCGCGAACTAGCTCGCCGTCGAGAACGTCGATGGCGGCCGATTCGGAGGTGATGATGTAGCCGTCGTCGAGTTTTCCGATACAGAGGGGTCGATTGCCCTGGGGGTCACGAAGGCCCAACACGGTGTCGTCGTGGGTAATCGTCAGCGCATACGAGCCGTGGATGCGGCTCATCGTCCGCTTGACGGCCCGAACGAGGTCCGCTTCGAGGAGGTTCCGCGCGAGGTCGTGGGCGATGACCTCCGTGTCGCCGTCGCTGGTGAAGGCGTGGCCGCTTTCGGCGAGTTCCGTCCGGACCTCGTCGGCGTTGACGAGGTTCCCGTTGTGGCTCAAGCCGAGCGACCCGGATTTGAACGACACCGAGAACGGCTGTGCGCAACTGGAGTCGACGCTGCCGGCCGTCGGATAGCGGACGTGGCCGATACCCGTCGACCCGTTCAACGAATCGAGGTCACCCTCCTCGAAGGCGTCGCCGACCAGCCCCATCTCGACGTGGCTGTGCTGTTGGAAGCCGTCGTGGGTGACGATACCCGCCGACTCCTGGCCCCGGTGTTGGAGCGCGTACAGTGCGTAGTACAGCGGTCGCGCCGCGTCTCGCCCGTCCAGCGAGACGCCGACCACGCCGCATTTCTCCGTCGGCCCCTCCGTGTGCCGCCCGTCTGGCATGGACGATTCTCTGACGGCCACGCGTAAAAACCCACTCCATCGTGCGTGATATGCGGGTAGTCACGGACGTGTATATGCACGTACGTGAACAACAGGGCAACATCGTGGGGTCTCTCGACACCCCCACAGTCGAGTGGCTATCGGAAGTTCGACGGGCGGTGGTGTCTCAGGAGGACGAGTGAGGAGACCGAAGCAGCGGCTACTCGGGAAACGAAAGCGAAAAGCGTCGGTCGTTCGTTACTCGTTCTGCTTGGACTGCCACGCGTAGCTTCGACGCTTTGCGGTCTTGCCGAATCCACAGGAGGCACAGACCTTCTTCCGCGAGTGGTAGGACTTCTCGCCGCAGCGTCGGCACTTCACGTGTGTCGTCTTGTTCTTCTTCCCCTGACTCGGGGTCCCGGCTCCAGTCATGGTTGTATCGAGACGAGGTTATCCCCGCGGATAATGGTTACGTTGTCGCCTTCCTCCAATACGAGGTTCATGTGCTGGTCGTAGCCGGCGAGGACACCGTCGTACACCTCGCCGCCTTTCAGCGTCACACTCACTTCCGAACCAAGGGTCTCTTCGAGCACGTCGAGGGGTCGGTCGGTCATACTGGACGGAGCACGCCCCGACAGTATAAACGCACCGGGTACGGTCACGTTCGGGCCGTACTCACTTGCTCTTCCCTTCGTCTTCCTCGTCGTCCAACCAGTCGTCGGTGCTGTCGAGACGGTTCGTCGCGTACCGACCGACGGTCCGAAGCCGACGCACCTGCGGCAGCCGTCTGACCGTCACCGCCAGCGACGACGCACCGAGCAAGCCCATGAACAACAGTCCGAGCGCCAGGAACGGGTCGTCGGCCGTCCACCGGTCGATAGCGAAAAAGAAGAATCCGATGGAGAAGGCCGCCTCGATTTTCGCCTCGAGCAGCGATATCATCTCGTCGAACTGCTCGAGTCGGTCGTCGACGGCGTCGAGGGCTGCCTCCGCATCCCGGACTGCCCGTTCGGCATCGTTCTCCACCTGTTCGACGTGTTCCAGTCGCTCGTCGACGTCGGCGACCAGACGCTCGACGTCGGTCAGCGCGTCGACGAACCCCTCGTCTCGGAGCACCTGTAGTATACGGAGCATGTTCCCCAAATCGGAGCTCATACCCAACCCAGCGGCGCCCGACGTATCGTGGTTTGGGTCGTGTCCACATCCCGCTCGTTCACACGTCGGCGGTGAACGGCGCGAACGACTCGGCACGGACGGCGACCGCCGCGAGCAACTCGGCGGCGGCTTCGAGGTCAGCGAGGTCGACCATCTCGACGGGGGTGTGCATGTAGCGGTTCGGCAGGCCGACGTTCAGCGAGGGGATGCCACCCCGAGTGGTGTAGAAGGCGTCCGCGTCGGTGCCGCTGAAACTGCCCGAGGCCTGCAGTTGTACGTCGATGCCCTCGTCTTCCGCAACTGTTCGAGTCGCCTCGACGAGTTTGGGGTGGTTGGCGCTACCGCGAGCGACGACTGGTCCCGCCCCCAACTCGATGCCCGTCGAGCGGTCGCCGGGCGATTCCGGTTGGTCGGTGGCGTGGGTCACGTCCGTCGCCACGACGGCGTCCGGTTCGAGGTCGAACCCGACCATTTTCGCACCCTTGAGCCCGATTTCTTCCTGGACGGTCGAGACCGCGTACACCGTCGATTCGTGGTCCGTCTCGGCCACCCGACGGAACGCCTCGGCCGCAGCCCAGATGCCGACGCGGTTGTCCATCCCGCGGGCCGCGAGTCGGTCACCCTCCAATTCGGCGATGTTCGTGTCGAAGGTCACGGGGTCACCGATATCGACCAACTCCCGGGCGGCGTCGCCGTCCTCGACGCCGATGTCGACGTGCTGTTCGTTGATTTCGTCGTACTCGTCGCTCGCGGTGTCCCGGAGATGAATCGCCACCTGCCCGATGACGCCGTTGAGCGTCCCCTCGGCAGTGTGAATCCGGACGTGCTGGCCTCGCGTGACCGTCTTGTCAGAGCCGCCGATACTGGAGAGTTTCAGGAATCCGTCGTCGGTGATGTCCCGGACCATCAGCCCGATTTCGTCGCCGTGGCCGGCAATCGCAATCGACGGCCCGTCGCCAGACCCCTCTGAAACGGCGACCGCGTTCCCGTAGGCGTCGACGCGCGTTTCGTCGGCGAAGGGGTCGACGTAGTCGAGCCACCGTCGCTGTCCGGCCGTCTCGAACCCCGAGGGGGTCGCAGTCGACAGCAACGCCTCGAGGAACGCTCGCCGTTCGTCGTCCATACCCACGAACCGACGGGCAGACACAAGAACGTCTCGACCGGCCGTATCAACCTATAAGTCCCTCTCCGGCGAACGTGTAGTATGGCCAAATTCACGTTTCTCGAGGTTCATTTCACGGACTCCGAATTGAGCGCGACGAAGGGGTACGACAGCGGCGAGAAGGAGGTCTCGGCCGCCGAGGAACCACTCGAGGAGTCCTCCGGGTCGAAGAAAGGGGGCGCCATCGCCGCCATCGTCGGGCTCGTCTTCCTCGTCGCCGTCGCCTACGTGGTCAAGACGAAGGTTCTCGACGACGAGGAGTCGACGTTCGAGTTCGAGGACGACGCCGACGAACTCGACGATATCGACGCCTGACTCGTCGGACCGTCGTAGTCCGTATCAGTCCGCAGCCAGCGGCGGGAGACTGCGTTCGATGCTTTCTCGGTCCGCCTCGAGCCACGGTGGAAGCTTCAACTCCGACCCCAACTCCGCGAGCGGTTCGTCGGCGTCGAACCCGGGACCGTCCGTCGCGAACTCGAACAGCACGCCACCGGGTTCCCGGAAGTAAATCGACCGGAAGTACCGTCGGTCCTTCTGTGGCGTCACGCGCAGGCCCGTTTCGGCGAGTTCCTCGCGCCACGCCATCTGGGCGTCGTCGTCGGAAACCCGGAAGGCCACGTGGTGGACGGTGCCCGCACCCTGCATCCCCGTCGACGCCTCCGGGTCGTCGAGTACGTCGACGAACGCCGCGCGGTCGCCCGCACCGGCGAATCGGGTTCGGTGGCCGGTCTCCTCGAGGCGTTCGTACCCCATCGTCTCCAGTACGTCGACGGTCGCCTCGGCGTCGGCCGACAGCAGCGTGACGCCGTGGAACCCGCGGATGGCGTGTTCGACCGGGACGTCGCTTCCGTCCCACGGTTCGATGTCGGTGGCGCCGGTGACCAACTCCAGCGGTTGTCCGTCGTGGTCGTAGAACGGGAGGACGTGCTCGTCGAAGCGTTCCTCGACGGCGTCGTACTCGACCCCGTGGTCGTCGAAGCGCTCCTGCCAGTAGTCGAGACTCCCCTCGGGGACGACGAACGCCGTCGCCGAGGTCTGTCCTCGGCCGACCGACCCGCGCTGTCCGGCGCCGAACGGGAAGAACGTCAGAATCGTCCCCGGCGAGCCGACTCCGTCGCCGTAGTAGAGGTGATACGTCGTCACGTCGTCGAAGTTGACGGTTTTCTTCACCAGCCGGAGCCCGAGTACGTCGGTGTAGAAGTCGACGTTCTCCTCGGGGTCGCTGGCGATGGCCGTCACGTGGTGGAGTCCGGAGATAGCCTCGGGCATAGTGTATCTATGTTACCTAGTTACGAGTTGTAGGGTTAAATCGGTTCGCGCACACCGACGCAATCAGGTGACGAGCGTGTTACTGGAGTGGCTCAGATGTCGAGTATCTCTCGGGCGTCGTCGGGCGTCGCGACGGGGCGTTGGAGGGTTTCCGCGAGCGTCGCCGCCCGCTCGACCAGTTGGGCGTTCGTCGCGAGTTCACCCTGCCGGAAGTAGCGGTTGTCCTCCAGGCCGACGCGGACGTGGCCGCCGAAGACGATGCCCATCGCGCCGAAGGGGAGTTGGTGCTGGCCGAATCCGAGGGTGTTGAACTGTGCTCCCCGGGGGAGGTGATTGACGAGCGACCGGAACGTGTCGGGCGTCGGCATCGCGGTCGTGCCGCCGCCGAAGATGAGCGTCGTGTAAATCGGCTCCTCGAGGAGGTCCGGCCGCCGGTCGAGCAGTTCGTGGACCTCGTTGAGGTGGCCGCCATTGAACACCTCCATCTCGGGTTTGATTCCCCGCTCTCGCATCTCCTCGGCGAGCGATTCGACGAGGCCGCGGGTGTTCTCGGAAGTGAGGTGCTGATAACGGTTGAGCGGCCCCATGTCGAGAGAGGCCATGTCTGGGGCGGGGTCGGTCCGGAGCGGTTCGTGTCGGATATCGTCGGGGGCGCCCGTCCCGCCGGTGGAGTGCTGGACGATGAGGTCCGTCCGCTCCCGGACTGCATCGGTCAGTTCCTGAAATCGCTCACGCGAAAACGAGCGTTCGCCGTTCTCTCGACGAGCGTGGAGGTGGACGACCGAGGCACCGGCGGCTTCACACGCCTCGGCGGCGTCGGCTATCTCCTCGGGCGTCTCCGGGAGATGGGGACTGGCCTCCTTGCCGTGGACGCCACCGGTCAGCGCCGCGGTGATGACGACCGGGTCGCCGGCGAGGTAGTCGTCGTAGCTCATCGCTCAGCGTTTCGGTAGAACTCACAATCGGTCGTGTGGTCCAACTCGTAGCGGTCGTTGCAGATGTCGGCACGCATCGGTTGGACGAACGCGTCGACGGCGGTACAGTAGGCGCGTGCGGTCTCGAAGGAGCGCTCCTCGTCGGCCTCGCGGTACTCCAGATACGGACAGGCCATACCCGACCGACGGCCGGGTTTCACATAGTCGTTTGCTGACACCGGTGTTACCGGTATCGACTACAGACCAATTCCGCTCGGGAGTTCCGCGGTGTCGAGGGTATCGGACACGTCGACCGACCCGAGGCCATCCAACTGGGTCCCGACCGGTCCGAGGCGGTCGTCCATCAGCGTCTCGAGTTCGGCAATCGGCGTCGTCATCAGATACTTCCGGGAAAGGCCGTCGATGATGTCGAGTTCCGCCGCCAACCGCTCCGGCATCGCCGCCTCCTGAACCGCCTCGGGAAGCACGTCGAGCGAGAGGTCCGTCTCCGTTGGGTCGACAGGGGTCGGGTACCCCGGTTGGTTCGGTGGCCCGCCCGGACGGAACTTCTGGGGCGGCGCACCGGAGGTGGCACCGTGGGGACCGTCCGGCGTCGGGTAAATCCACGAGTGCATCATCGGCGCCGTATAGCAGGGCAACATCACGTCGCCTTCGGCGGCGTCCTGCTCGTGGACCTGCCGGTAGTACCACCACGCGAACCGGCCCGCAACGCCATCGTGGGGGTGATACGGGAAGCACTCCCCGCAGTCGTTTTCGTACCCCCAGGCGTCTCGGACCTCCATGAGTTCGTCCTCCTCGCTCCGCCAGTGTACCTCTCCCTCCTCGGCGGCGACGTACATCGGGCCGATTGGCTTCCACCACTCGTTGTCGAGGATAATCGAATCAGGGCGGAGCGGATTCGGTTCGTAGTGGTTGTCACCGATGTACCCCGGATTCAGCCAGTGGGAGACGCCACCGGTCGCACCGGGGGTGACGACATCGAAGTAGGGAATGTATCCCCGAGCGAGGAGCGTTCCAACGTCGTTGTACACCTGCGTGAGCGATTCCCGAGAGGCTTCGATGATATCCTTCGTCGGCTGTGGCCACTCCGTACACTCCGGCCACACCTCGTTGATTCGCTCGATGTCCGGGTCGTCGGTGTCTACGTCACAGTGTTCCAGCCCGGTTCCGCCGGGACAGCCCCCCCATCGCCGCGTTGACGTGATGCATCGTATGTCCCGATGGGAACTCGGTGTGGGGATGGTCCGGACAGAGGAGGTACTGATTCAGCGGGTCGCTGTGTTCTTCGTCGTCGTGGTCCCCACCGCCGTGGTGTCCGCCGACAGTCTCGTAGGCACACTCGTCGTGGTCGTCGCCGTGGCCGCCGTGGCCGCGTCCGTTTCCGTTGTCGTGTTCTCCGGCTGCCGTCCCGACGAGAGCGACCCCCGCGGCCGTTCCACCGCTCAGACGCAACACCTGCCGCCTCGAAAGCCCGTCTTTGTGGTTCGGTGACATACGCCTCGTTTGTTACCAAGCGGGTGGATAACTCTTCAGTCGCATATCTGCAGTCGGGACGGTGGAACGCGATTGCTGGTCGGTACCGAACCACATTCCCCGGGCATGTCCGCCAGAAGCCCCTTTCGGTGAGAAAATCACCGTGTCACCATGCGAGCCGTTACCCTTCGGGTATCCTCCGAACAAGGGTGGTTCGGGCCGTTCCATCGCGGCGTCGTCGAGTCACCGGACGTGTCGCTGCAGGCCCTGCACGAACTCCGGTTGCTCGACGACGGGTCGACGGTGCTCCTCTATGAGTACGTCGGGAGCCGAGCGGCCGCCGAGCAGCTGGCCGAGGAGTGCATCGACGGCGACGACGCCTGGCAAACCGGCCGCATCGACGGCAACGAGTGGATGTTCGCCCACGCGGAGCCAAGCGGCCTTCTGCGGAGCCTTCTGGGCCTCCTCGGTACGCGTCGAATTGCCGTCGACTGGCCCGTCACGTTCCGGAGTGACGAGACGGCAGAGGTGACGCTCATCGGTGACGACGAGGAACTGCGCCGAAGCCTCGGCGACGTTCCCGAGAGCGTCTCGGTCAGTGTCGAACGAACCGGCGAGTACCGCTCGGAATCCGAGCGACTGTTGGCGGAGTTGACCGACCGAGAGCGACACACCCTCGCCGTGGCCGTCGAGTTGGGATACTACCGGAACCCCCGTGCGGCGAACTACGCGGACATCGCCGCAGCGCTGGACTGCTCGACGGGCACCGTCGGGACCCATCTCCGGAACGCGGAATCGAAAGTGATGCAAGCGCTGTCCGGCCGAGAGGAGTGTCGGGACACCGAGTCGGCTCTCCCGACGTCTCGCTGACCCGGAAACTCTTTGCCGTGTCGTCGGCTAGCAGTCCTGTGAGTCTCTTTCGCGCCGTCCGTGCGGTCGCCGACGCCGAGGGCGACGGACCGGTGGACTGGAGTGCCGTCGGGAACGCCGCCCGTGCAGCGACCGAACCGGGCGATTTGACCCTCTCGGAGGCTGAACATCAGGGGTACGCCGACGACGTGGCGGACGCCCGCGACGGCATTCGAGAGGCCGCCGGCGTCGACTTCGACCTTCCACACAGCGTCCAGGTCCAGAACCGCCACCACTGGATAGACGCCAACCTCGCAACCTTCGAGCGACTGCTCGGCCCGCTCGAGGAACAGGCCTCGCTGGCGCCGTCGTTGGCACGCTCTGCGAACACCGGGTCGATGGCGCTGACGCTTGGCTTCCTCGCGAACAACGTCCTCGGGCAGTACGACCCGCTGTTGCTCGGCGACGGCGACCACGAACTCTACTTCGTCCACCCGAACATCGAGTCGGTCGCGACGGTGCTGGACGTCGACCGCGACCGGTTTCGGCGATGGATTGCCTTCCACGAGGTTGCCCACGCCGCGGAGTTCGGGGCCGCCCCGTGGCTCGCGCCGCATCTCGAAGACGCGATGGAAGAAACCGTCTCGAAACTCGCCACCGGCGAGTTCGACCGCGAGGCGCTGGGCGAGCTCAACGTCACCATGACGGCCGTCGAGGGGTACGCCGAACTCATAATGGACCGCGCCTTCGACCGCGAGTACGAGGACCTCAGGCAGAAACTCGACGACCGTCGACGGAACGTCGGCCCCGTTTCGTCGCTGATTCGCCGCCTCCTCGGCTTCGGGATGAAACGCGAGCAGTACGAACGTGGGAAGGAATTCTTCGATGCCATCGCCGACGCGCGTGGCGTCGCCGGCGCCGCCGTCGTCTGGGAGGACCCCGCGAACCTCCCGACCGACGCGGAGTTGGACGACCCCGACGCGTGGCTCGCACGCGTCGCCTGACGAGGGGCCCGACCGTCGGGCCCGCCGAACGAATAAGTACTCCGACGGCGTAGTTCGTGCTAGCGATGAACACACTCGTGTGGCTCCTGCTCGGCGTCGCCGCGCTCGTTGCCGTCCACATGAGCATTCTCCTGTACCTGTATCGGGAGACGGCGACCGACTCCAGTGGCCAGACCGCCGAACCCGCCACCACCCACGAGCGCGAGCCGCGCGCGGAAGGCCCCGATAGGACGGTGTGTCCGACCTGTGGCGCCCCGAACGACCCCAGCTATCGCTTCTGTCGACGCTGTATCAGTGACCTCTCGGCCGGAAAAACGACCGCGAGCGGCGACGGACCGACCGAACGCCTGGGGAGTTGAGCGGAACCTACCGCGGTTCGAACGCCGGTGCGACGTAGCCGTCGTCGTCCTCGGTGAACCCCGAGACTTCGACGGTGTCACCGATTCCGACCTCGCCATCGGAGAGTCGCCCCATCACGCGCGCCTCGCCGAGGTCGACGACGGCGACCTGATAGCCGCGTTCCTCGACGCCGACCGGCGGGACGTTGATGGTCGTCTCGGTGTAGACGACGCCCTCGGTCGGGAGTTCGACTGTTTCGAGGGCTCTGGAACCGCAGTGTGGGCAGGCGGCCTTCGGGGTCCCCTGAGTCTTCCCGCAGTCCGAACACGTCTGTCCGAGGAGTTCGCCGGACTCGACCGCGTCGCTCCACTCGCCGTGTGTGAGTCGGTCGCTCATTGGCGGACCTCCATGACCGTGACGACGGTGGTGGCAGCGTCCCCGCCGAGGTTGTGTGCGACGGCACTGTCGGCGCCGTCTATCTGTCGCTCCCCCGCCGTTCCGCGGAGTTGCTCGGTCAACTCGACGAGTTGGGCGGTACCCGTCGCACCGATGGGGTGACCCTTGGCCTTCAGACCGCCGGAGGGGTTGATTGGCACGTCGCCGTCCCGTGCCGTCCGGCCCGCCTCGGCGGCGGGACCGCCCTCGCCGTCCTCGACGAGTCCCAACGCCTCGCTGGCGAGGATTTCCGCGCCGGTGAAACAGTCGTGCACTTCGGCGAAATCCATCTCCGCAGCCGAGGTGTCAGCCTGCTCGTAGGCTTGGGCGGCCGCGTCGCGGGCAGCCTGGGTGACGTGTGGGGTGTCCTTGTCTCCGATGGGTACCACGTCCGTCGCGTGGCCGACGCCAGAGACGTCGACGGGGGCGTCGTAGGAGTCGGCCAGTTCGTCGCTGACGACGACGACGGCGCTGGCGCCGTCGGAGAACGGACAGCAGTCCATCAGTCGGAACGGGTCGGCGACGATGGGGCCGTCGAGGGCCTCCTCGACGGTCGTCTCCTTGCCGAAGTGGGCGTTGGGGTTCAACGCGCCGTTGCCGTGGTTCTTCACGGCGACTTCCGCGAGTTGCTCCTCGGTCGTGCCGTACTCGTGCATGTGGCGTTTGGTGAACAGCGCGAAGACGCCCGGGAAGGTCAGTCCCGTCGGCTGTTCGTACTGCCGGTGGGATGCGGAGGCGAAGATGCGGGTCATCGCCGCGGTGTCCTGTCCGGTTTCGGGGGTGCAGCGCTCGACGCCGCCGACCAAGACAACGTCGTGGATGCCGGCGTCGACCGCCTCGACGGCGTTCTTGAACGCGTTCGAAGAGGTCGCACAGGCGTCCTCGAAGCGCTGGACCGGAACGCCGGCCATCCCGACGTGGGAGGCGAGTTTCGGGCCGAGGTGGGTGTCGTTTTCGGCCTGTCCGCTCATCGCGTTGCCGAAGTAGAAGGCGTCTATCTCGGACGGTTCGACGCCTGCATCGTCGAGTGCGGGGAGCGCCGCTTCGCCGAACAACTCCTGGAGTGGTTTGTCGTGGACGCCGAACTTCGTCATGCCGGCGCCGACGACTGCTGCGCGTGCCATACTTCACCGTGGGGGAGTGTGACTTATAACGGATGCGGAACTGAAACTGTCATTTCCGGCGGTACTCCCGGTTCGACGCCGGCGACAGCGCCTCCGTGTCGGGGAACAGATAC
Organism: Natronomonas sp. CBA1123; assembly: GCF_009741925.1. Taxonomy (GTDB): domain Archaea; phylum Halobacteriota; class Halobacteria; order Halobacteriales; family Haloarculaceae; genus Natronomonas. The sequence continues at coordinate 52,097 of NZ_WPCC01000013.1, read as the reverse complement.
CACACGAGCGCCATCCCGACGAGCAGGCCGATTGCAATCGCCCCCGCAACGACTTCGATGGAGGCGTCGCCCTGTAGCGTTATGAGGCCCGCCGAGGCGCCGACGAGCAGGACGGACCCGATTTTTAGCTTGCGCATCGTCCGCTCGCGGTCCTCGTCGGAGATGGGGCCGACCATCAGTTCGTCCCCCCCTCGGTCGAAACATGCATCCCGACGAACCGCCAGTCGGTGCCGAGGTCGGCGTCGTCGCCGCGTCGTTCGAGCGTGCCGCTCCAGCGGGTTTCGAACTCATAACGGATACCGCGTTCGAGGCTGTTCCAGGCCATGAACACGTCGTCGGAGAACCACGCGTGCTCGTCGCGTTCGGTGACGGCCAGTCGGTCGCTGTCGACGACCCAGCCATCGGTCGTCTCGGTTTGCTCGCGGAGGCCGGCTTCGACCTCCTCGTACCCCGTCAGTCGCTCGCCGATGCCGAACTTGACGGTCGACTCCTCGCGGGCGAAGAACGGATACAGCGGCTCGCCCACCCGGAGCGCGTCGTAGTAGGCCCGAATCGTCGACTCGGCGTCCATGCCAGCGCTTTGATTGGCGGGAACTTACTCCTACTGATTGCGAATCGGGGCTTGCGGGAGAAATCGAGGTGATAACTGTAAATCGACCGAATTGACAGGGGCCGGACTGATTTACAAACCACCATTCATTCGTCTGTCTATCGGTATAGAATTGCCATTACGTGTTATTTGTGTCGAGTATAGATTCAATCGTACAAATATCATTACGTCCTTAAGGTCATAGGAGTGTTTTAACATTATCGTTCATTAACTTTATTATCCCTCACTGTTGTTCATGGAGTACAGCGCGAAAGCGCCCGACGACACATGACCCGCTACACCGACGAAACCAACACCGGCGCGCCGATGGTCCCGATTAAGACCGACGAGTCCACTCCCTCGACCCTCGAAGCGGAGACCCTCGAAGAGACCGTATTCAGCCACCGCCTCTGAGCAATCGTTTCGGTATTCTACCGTTTTCACGCCGTCCAGCGACGGCCGACTTCGAAACCGCGAAAGCCGTCAGTCGTTGGCCGGCGCCGCCTCGACTAGCGACTCCGGTTCGACGCTGGCGTAGTGGGCGACGGCGGCGAAGTTCTCGTCGTCCATCGCGAAGCGGTCGCCGGAGGCGACGCCGTAGGCTTCGTCGTCGCCGAAGCGCGTCTCGACGAACCGCTGGGCGACGAGGGCCTTTCGGCCGTCGTCTTCCTCGTCGATTTGCCACTGGGCCTCCTCCAGCAGGAGAGCCGCGCTGACCACGTCGAAGATGAGGTCGGCCAGTCGCTTGGCGTGATATTGGGCGTAGTCGCCGTCTTCGGTCGCCATCGTCGCCAGCGCGTTCTGGAGTTCGAGGAACTCGGCTTCGACATCGTCGGCTAGCTCCTCGAGGAGGGGGTGTTCGACGCCGTCGAGTTTCTCCTGGACGTACGGGAGCAGCGCCTCGTGGGCGTTCTCGCGGTTGAGCGCGCGCAACACGTCCAACGCGAGGATGTTCGAGGGGCCCTCCCAGATGGGAAGCACCTGTGCGTCCCGCAGCAGGCGCTCGGTGGTGTGTTCCCGCACGTAGCCGTTCCCGCCGAGGATTTCCATCGCGTACGACGCCGTGTCGACGGACATCCGCGCTGTCTTGTACTTCGCGATGGGGATGAACAGCCGCATCAGTTTGTACGCATCGGAGTCGTCGCCCTGCCGTTCCCGCTCGTCCAACAGACGCGCACCCTCGAAGGAGAAGACGGTTCCCGCCTCGTAGTCGACGGACATGTCCACGAGGTCCCGACGCATCAGAGGGTACTCGTCGATGGGGTTGCCGAAGGCCTCGCGGTCCGCAGCGCGAACTTTCGCCTCCAGCAGCGCCCGGCCCATGATACCGATTGCGCCCGTCGCGTTCGTCAGGCGCTCGAAGTTCATCATCTCGGCCATGTATTTGAACCCCTCACCCTCCTCGCCGACGAGGTACGCTTCGGCGCCCTCGAACTCGATTTCGCCGGTCGGCACCGAGATGGTACCGAGTTTGTCCTTCAGCCGGCGGAAGTGTGATTCGTTGACCTCGCCGTTCGGTTTCGTCCGCGGGACGAGGAACAACGACAGCCCCTCGGTTCCCTCGGGAGCGTCGGGCGTCCGCGCCAACGCGAGTGCGCCCTCGGCGTCGATGTTCGAACAGAACCACTTCTCGCCGTACAGTTCGTAGACGCCGTCCTCGTCGGTTCGCTCGGCGCGAACTTCGTTTGCACCCACGTCGGAGCCGCCCTGTTCTTCGGTGAGGAACATCGCCCCTTCGATGTGGTCTTCGAGGTCGCGACTGGTGAGTCCCTGGAAGTACTCCTCCAGTTCGCCGTCGTCGAACTTGTCGAGGACGATGGCTGCGCCGGTCGTCATCGACACCGGACAGCAGAACCCGCCGTCGACGTAGGAGAGCAGCGCCTGCATCATCAGGGTGTGGCTCAGCCCGACCGGCTCGTCGCGGCCCGGCGGCGCGTGGAAGGCGTCGTGGGTGACGCCGAACTCCTCGTAGGTGAGTTGCTCCTGTTCCTCGATGAGAGGGTGATACTCCACCTCGTTGAGTCGGTTGCCGAACTTGTCGAACGACTGCAGTTCGTGGCCCTCCTTATCGATTCGGTCGGCGGTGTCGGCCATTCGCTCGCCGAGTACCTCGCCGTAACCCGACAGCACGTCCTCGGCCCACTCGTACTCGTCGTCGGGGTAGATACGCCGCGCTTCGAACTGCAGCGTCGGGTCCAACTCCCAGTAGTTGCAGTACCGCCCTTCGTCGTAGTCGCCGTACCGTATCGGGTCGGTCGCCATACCGGGGCGTTTCGAGTCCCGAAGTATAAACCCACGCCGGACGGCCGGAAAACTTCGATTCCGCATTTCACGGTTAAACTAATTGTTCGTTTACACCCGTCCGAAATCATCATACCGACGCCACCGCATGCCTTCGACAGGATGGCCACGAGCGACGAACTCTCGAACGAGGATTTGGACGTGACGGTCGACGACGACGACCTCGTCGTCCGGGCGACCATCGACCGCCCCGACCAGCGCAACGCATTAAACGGCAACGTCATCGACGGCCTCTCGGCCGTCCTCGATTTCGCCGACGACGGGCCCGCACGCGTGGTCGTCATCCGCGGCGCGGAGGGCACCTTCTGTGCCGGCGGCGACATCAAGTCGATGGCAAGCGCCGTCGGACAGGGGTCGAAGGCCTACCGCGAGGGCTTTGCCGGCATGAAACAGCTCATCGAGAAGGCCGTCGACACCGCCGCCCTCACCGTCGCCGCCGTCGAAGGGTACTGTCTGGCCGGCGGGATGGGGTTGGCCGCCGCCTGCGACGTCATCGTCGCCAGCGAGGAAGCCACCTTCGGCACCCCGGAAGTCGACATCGGCATCTTCCCCGCACAGGCGCTCGTCCCCATCATGCGGACGGTCAACGAGAAACAGGCGTTCAAATACCTCTTCACCGGCGAACACTTCGACGCGGAAAAAGCTCAGGACATCGGCTTCGTCACCGACCTCGTCCCCGAGGCGGCGTTCGACGAGGAACTGAACGGCCTCGTCGACGACCTCGTGACCCCCTCGGAGTTCATGATAGAAATCGGCAAGGAGTCGTTCTACAACCAACGCGAGATGAACTTCGACGAGGCGCTGGACTACATGCGCGAGATGGTGACAATGCTGGCGATGAGCGACGACGCCGAGGAAGGGTTCAACTCCTTCCTCACCGATGGCGAACCAGACTGGAAGGGCCGCCCCGACGAGGAATAGCCCGCTAACCGACCGAAACCACACCACGACACAACCATGACCATCGAACAAGACTCAGTCAAAGGCAACGACCCCGACAAAGCAGTAATCAGTGCGTCGCTTACCGGCGCGCTCACCACTCGCGACCAGTGTGAAGCGATTCCCTACACGCCCGAAGAAATCGCCGAAGACGCCGCTGCGGCCCGCGAGAACGGTGCAGCCATCGCACACATCCACGCCCGCACCGACAACGGTTCCCCGACCTTCGACGAGGAGACGTATCAGGAGATATACGACGAGGTGCGCGCCCGCACCGACATCCTCATCAACTTCTCGACGGGGGCGCTCCACGAACCCGTCGACACCCGCGTCAAGTACGTCGAGGGCGTCCAACCCGATATCGCGGCACTGAACATGGGGTCGATGAACTACGCGAAGTACTCCGAATCGCGAGACGACTTCGTCTTCGACATGGTGTTCGAGAACCCCTTCAACGAGATTCGGGAGTTCCTGCAGGCGATGAACGGCAGCGGCGTCAAACCCGAACTGGAGTGTTTCGACACCGGCCACATCGGTAACATCCGACCGTTCGTCGAGTCGGGCGACCTCGAACATCCCATCAACTTCTCGCTCGTGATGGGCGTCCTCGGCGGCATTCCGCCGACCGTCGAGAACCTCGCCCACCAAGTCCGACAGCTCCCCGACAGCGCCAACTGGCAGGTCATCGGCATCTCCAGAGAGCAGTGGCAACTCGTCGCCGCCGCCCTCGCGATGGGGGGCAACGTCCGCGTGGGCCTCGAGGACAACTTCTACCTCCCGAACGGCGAGATGTCGACGAATCCCGAACTCGTCGCCAAGGCTGCAGAGATGACCCGCAACGTCGGCCGTGAACCCGCCACGCCCGAAGAGGCCGCCGACATCATGGAAATCGACGCCGACCACTTCTGAGTCCCCGCTTTCGACGGTATTTTGCTACCGTGGGCCACAATCCCGAGACGTGTCCTCCAGCCCCGCTATCGCCGCCGACGGTCTGACGAAACGCTACGGCTCGACCGCGGCGGTCGACGGCCTCGACCTCTCGATACCACGCGGCAGCGTCTACGGTTTCCTCGGCCCAAACGGCGCCGGCAAGACGACTACGATGCGGCTGCTGACGACGCTGACCCGGCCGACCGAGGGGACCGCATCCGTCTGTGGCGACCCCGTGACCGACCGCGAAGCCGTAATCGAACACGTCGGCTACCTCCCGGAGGTGCCGCCCGTCTACGACGAGTTGACCGCCAGAGAGGGACTGCGCTACGTTGCTGACCTCCGGCGGCTCGGCGATGTCGACGAGCGCATCGACAGCTATCTCGACCGGTTCGGCCTCGCCGACGACGCCGACCGCCGAATCGGCACCTACTCGAAGGGGATGCGACAGAAGACAGCGCTCATTGCGACCGTGCTGCACGACCCCGACGTGGTGTTCCTCGACGAACCGACCAGCGGCCTCGACCCCCGTGCGGCCCGAACGGTCCGTGACCTCATTTCCGACCTCGCTGACGAGGACGTAACGGTGTTCCTCTCGACGCACATCCTCCCGGTCGTCGAGGAACTCGCCGACACCGTCGGCGTCCTTTCGGAGGGCCGCCTCCTGGCTGAGGGGTCGCCCGAATCGCTCCGACAACGCGTCGAAGGCGGCGAAGGGAGTCTCGAAGACGCCTTCCTCGATATCACCGACGGATGGGAGTGAGAACCGACGCCGCCGTCGCGTGGACCGTCGCGCGGACGGAGACCCGCCGCAGCCTCAGGGCGCTCCTGTCGGACCGACGGCAACTCGCCGCACTCGGGGTCGCCATCCTCGCTATGGCACCCGTCCTCGTCGGCGCTGTGCCGTCGCTGTATCTGACCGGCAGAGCGGTCGCAAACGGTGACGTGACGCTGTCGACGACGGTCGTCCGTGGGCAGTTCGTCACCACCTTCGCCGGCCTCGTCGGATTGGGCGTCATCCGGGCGCTCGAACGCGCCTCGACGGTCGACCACGCCGACTACCTCCTGACGGCCATCTCCCCGCGTGCGCTGACCGTCGGCCTCATCGGCGCCGAGTTCCTCCGCACCCTCGGCGTCCTCGGTCCCGTCTTCCTCGTGGTCTATGGACCCTTCCTCTTCGGTCTCGGCGCGCCAGCGATGGGTGGCGTCGCCGTTCTCGCCGCCGTCCCCGCACTGGCCGCAACGCTCACCGTCGGGTACGCCCTCGGCCTGCTCGTTCGACTGGCGGGGCGACGATTCCGAGTAACCAGACGGCGTGGCCAACTGCTCGGCATCCTCGGTGCGGTCGTGCTGGTCGGCGGGACGTTCGCCCTCACGCCGGAGGCACTCGCGTTCGTCCGGTCGCCACCGCCCGTCCTCGCTTCCTTCCCGCTGTCCCCGTACGCCGACCTGTTCGTCCTCGGGACACCGAATGCACCGCCAGTCGGCGTCGAGACGGGGTTCGGTATCGCCGTTGTGTGTTCGCTCACCGTCGTCGGCCTCGCGGCGTCGATACCGCTGTCGACCAGACTGTGGTTCGGTGACCCCAACCGCCGAACCGACACGGCTGACGGCGACGGAACTGTCAGCGTGCCGGGAGTCCTGTCGGGACGGCCCCTCGGGCGAGCGGTGTTCTGGCTGTGGCTCCGCGGCGTTCGCGCACCTACCGGGTTCGTACACTTGCTGTACGTCGTCTTCGCGACGTTCCCGGCGATGGGTTCGCTCGCTGGCGCCGAAGCGCCGCTGTTGTGGCTTCCGCCCGTCGCCCTCGGCGTCGGTGCGTTGTTCGCCGGTGCGACCTTCGGGCTGAATCCCCTCGGCGACGAAGGAGCTGCGCTGCCGACCGTCGTGCTCGCGGGGACGGCCGGCCGGACGCTGGTCCGTGCTCGTATGGCGGCCGGTATCGCGCCGCTGTTGCCACCGGCGTTGATAATCGCCGTCGTCGCGGGCGTCGTCGGTCCGATGACGCTCACGACCGCCGCACTCGTCGTCGCCTTCGGCATCGTCCTGGCGGGGTTCAGTGCCGCACTCGCCGTCGGCCTCGGGACGCTCGTCCCGAACTTCGAATCCCAGCGCGTCTTCGGCGTCGAGGCGGTCCAGCCGACGCCGTGGGCCGTCTTCGGCCACCTCTTCGGCGTCGGTATCGCCGCACTCGTCGGCTTTCTCGCCATCGCCGCCCCGCACCTCTTCGATACGCCCTCGGTCGCCGTTCGAGTCCTGCCGGTCGGGGTAGTTTCGGCGCTCCTCGCAGTCGTCGGGTTCGTGTTCTATCGCTACGCAATCCGGCGGGTCGAGAGGTTCACCTACGAGTGACGAGGGAACTCAGGCCGCCCACTCTAACATACGTGCGTAGAACGGGTCCGTCGAGAGCGCACCCGAATCGCCGACCAACACGAGCGCCTTCTTCGCCCGCGTCAGCGCGACGTTCACCCGACGGTGGTCCTCGAAGATGGGACTGGTGAGGTCCTCCGTAGCGACGAAGGAGATGACGATGACCTCCTTGGCGGAGCCCTGGAACCGGTCGACGGTGTCGACGGCCACGTCCGGCAGTCGGCGCGAAATCTCGGCGACCTGCGCCCGAAACGGCGCGATGACGCCGATGTCGTCGGGGTCGACGCCTGCCTCGCGGAACGACGCGACGACGTCGGCGACGCGGTCGGCCTCGATGGAGTTCGTGTTCCCGTCGGCGACGCCGTCGGGGTCGACAAAGGAGACGGGGTCTCGGAGTTCGGGCGGTAGCGCGTCCGTCGAGACGCCCGGCAAATCGTCGAGTCGCTGGGCCGCGACCTCGCCGGTCGCCGGGCGGAGCGCCCCGTCGTAGAACTCCCGACTGGAGAAGTACTGCACGCGCTGGCTCATCCGGTACTGCTTGTCGAGCATCACGCCGGCGCCCGGATACGCCTCGATGAGCCGCTGGAACAGCGACTCCTGAAGGTCGTTTTCGGCCCGAACGACCGGCGGCAACTGCTGGTGGTCGCCGACCAACACAAACCGGTCTGCGAGGTTCGCCGCGAGGAACGTCCCCGGTTCGGTCAACTGTCCGGCCTCGTCGACGACGGCGGCGTCGAACTGCTGTTCCTTCAGGACGCGCGACCCGCAGGCGGCGGTCGTCGCCGCGACGACGCTGGCGTCCCGAAGCGCCGCGGCGCGCTCTCGGGGGTCACCGGACCGTTCGAGTCGGTACTCCTGCATGTCCTCCCGAACCCCAGTCTCCGACCCCCAGCGGACGATGTCGGTGAATCCCTGCTCTTCGAGCGCCTCGATAGCGTTGTCGACGGCGCGGTTCGTAAACGCCGACAGCAACACGCGCTCGCCGCGGTCGACGAGGGCGCGAATCGTTCGCGCGAGCGTGTAGGTTTTGCCCGTCCCCGGCGGGCCGTGGACGAGCGCGAAGTCCTCGGCGGTGACCGCGAGGTTCACCGCCTCGTTCTGGGCGTCGTTGTTGTCGATGTAGGTTCGGTTCCCCTCGGCGAAATCGGGGTCGCGACGGCCGAACAGCACGTCCTTGCGGTCGGGGTCGCCACGGAGGATGGCGTCGTGAAGTGCCGTCAACTGCCTGTCGACGCCGATTTCGGAGGGATACACGTCGAGGCGCCGGAGTTCGAGCGGTTCGTCGGCGGTGACGACGACCTCCTCGCCCAGTTCCTCGACGGTCGCCAACTCCGCTGTCCCGCGGGTCGGGTGGCCGTCGCTGGCCAGCACGCGGTCGCCTTCGCGTATCTTCGACACCGCCTCGGAGGTTCGTTGGGCCCGCAGTCGCCAGCGGCCGCCCGAAACCGGTTCTCGACCGAGCGGTTCGAGGTCCAGCAGTGCCCGGTCGTCGTCGGCGCGTTCCTCGGCGGATTGCTCCCACAGTTTGCGGTACTCGCGGTGGACTTCCCGACGTTCCTCCTCGATGGCACGGTAGAACCGCTCGAAGTACGTCCGCTCTTCTTCGGGGAGCGGTTGCCCTATTTGGCCGGCTTTCGACTCCTGGTTGAGGCGGCCGGCGACGACCATGCAGGTGTCCTGTTCGAAGCAGTACTCGCATTTGGCGTCGGCCTCGTACCCGGTGGGCACCGTCAGGTCGTACTCTGCGGCGGCGATTTCGTTGCGCTGCCGAAGGACGAACTTCAGGAAGCCGGGGCCGATGGCGAACTCCTTGGCCGGCGAGAGGTCTCCCGATTCCTCGTTTCGGTCCAGCGCCGTGTTCTTCGTGTACAGAAGCGTCCCCGTATCGGGTGCGTCCGCAACACTGTCGGCCAACAGCAGCGCATAACAGGCCGCCTGCACCTTGTCCTGAAATCGAGGGTCACGCGTCGTGTTCTTGCCGGTCTTCAACTCGACGGGCATCCCGCGTCGGACGGCGTCGGCCCGTCCTTTGATGCCGAATCGCTCGGAGATGAGCGTCTGCTCGGAGCGCCACGAGTCCTCGTCGGAGAGGGTTCCCTGCTGGAGCCACCCCTGGATTGCGGCGGCGTTCTGTCGCACGTCGTCGGCGACCGAATCGGCGGTTTCGCCGAGCAATCCCAAATCGAGTGCGGCCTCCGCGACCCGCTCGTCGATGCTGTCGTCGAGGTCCCGGCCACGGAGCAAGTCGCCGAACACCTCGTGGACGACGGTCCCCTTCACGACCGGATACTTCAGCGGAATCCCGCTCAGTTTGTTGAGATAGTAGACGCGGGGACACTGTACCCACCCGCGGATGTCGGTCACGTCGACGAGGAAGTCGGGTTCGACGACCACCAGCGAGTCGCCGGTCGTCGAGTACTGGGTTTCACCGCGGAACTCACGCTGTTCGGCGTCGGTCACGAGGAGGTCCATCCCCTCCTCCAACAGTTCGGCGGTTTCGGTCCACTTCCCCCACAGCGTCACCTGTACCGCCTCGGCGGCACCTCGGTCGGGGCGGACGAGCACTTCGGCGAGTTCGGAGGTCCCGCGACTCGTCTCGACGGTTCGGGGGTCGCGTGCCTCGACGATGGGGCCTCTGATGTTCACATACTCCCCTGCGTCCTCGGCGGAAAAACGCTATCGGTCGTCGAAGCCGACACCTTCTTTCCGTTGCCCCACCGAGAACGCGGTATGCGCGTCCGTGACTGGCAGGACATCCTCGAAGACGTGGTCGACTCGGGGGCCGACCCGGGCGACTGGCGAGCGGTGGCCGGCGACCGTCGCGGCGGCGTCGGCGAGGACATGTTCCTCGGCCACCCCTCGGTCGGCGTCTACCAACTGAAGACCTACGCGAAGAACCCCTTCGAGGTCCAGGGGGTCGGTTCTCGCGTCGCCCGGAAAATCGACGACGACCTCGACCCGCTGTTCCCCGGACAGGACAGCGGCGGCCGCTTCGGCGTCAATCAGGGCATTGCGGACGAAGACGAAGCTAAGGAGCGCGCGAAGGAACTCGAAACCGTCATCGAGACCCACGCGGAAGCGCCGACGACCGGCGACGCGCTGTTCGAAGACGTGATGGAGGCCCTCGACAGCCCCGCACACGGACCGATGGCCTACGACATGTACGACCGCCCCGAGGGTCTCGACGACCTCTCGGAGACGTTCGATGAAGCCGAGGAACTGCTGACGAAGGAACTGGATGACCTCATCGAGGACGAAGACGTGGGCCGCGGCTTCCAGTAGCGATTTATTCGAGATACGCTCGCAACACAGCGCCGAACCCAGCCGCACCGATTCCGAACGTGACGATGCTGCCGACGCCGGTGAGCGTCAGCGCACCGTTGATTGCCGCCCCGACGAGAAGCGGTTTCGGCCAGCCGTCCTCGTGGCCGACGAGTCGGTCGCCGATAGCGAGGAAGGCGATGGCCGCGCCGACGGCCCAGACTAGATACGAAAGCAGGGCGAACGGAATCGCCACAACGATTCCGATGATGGTGATGGCGAGGACGAACGTGACGAGGACGACGAACACCAGACAGACGAGTCCGTAGAGGAACGAGCCGAGCGGATTATCGAGAACGTCCGCCATCCGAACCTCGGTGTACTCGGGGGCGAGAGCTATCATGATGGCCCCGACGACGAGCGTTGTCAGGAAGGCGCCGGCGGCGCTACCAAGCAAGCTGACGAGTGGATTGGCATCGAATTGCGAGCCGATATCGACCTGTACTGCCAGCGGCACCACGGCGCCAAGGGTGGTGGGAATCACACCACTTGGTGGACACCTGACGGAATAAGCGTTCGTGAGACGTGGCGACTGGTGGCGTGTTATCGCGGTGTCTCGGTGCCCCACTTCTCCAGTGCCGTGGCGAGTTCCGGAACGGACTCGGCGCGCGACTGGAGTGACTCACCCTCGACGGAAGCGTCGACGGCCGCCCGGAGTGCGCGAGCGCCCGCTTCGGTGCCATCGGGGTGGCCGTGGATGCCGCCGCCGGCCTGGACCATGACGTTCGTCCCCAAGGCGTCGAGCAGTTGGTCGACGATGCCCGGATGGAGGCCGCCGCTTGCGACCGGCAGCACGTCGTTGTGACCGTGGAGGTCCGAGCGGAGCCACTCGTTGATGCCGGCGGTGTCTTCGTTTTCCAGTTTGCCGAGTCCAGCGGTCCCCGTGTGGATGTGGTCGACGCCACAGAGGCGCGCGAACTGTGCGAGACAGCGCATCGAGACACCGTGTTGGGGCAGGCGGTCGAAGGCCGCGTGCATCGCGCGGTGGGCGTGAATCGCCAAACCGAGGTCCTCGGTCCGACGGCGGACCGTCTGGAGGCCGCTCCACCCGGCTGTGATGATGTCGACCATCACGAACGACCCGCCCTGGTCGGCGACGTAGTCGGCGCGGCGGACCATCTCGTCGGTTTCGGCGGTGATGTTGACGAGGTAGTCCTTGCGCTCGCCAGTTTCCTCCTCGGCGCGGTCCCGCGCTTCCAGGGAATCGGCAACGCGCGTCTCGAAGGGGTTGAAGTCCTGGTCGGTGAGGTTCTCGTCGTCTTTCAGGAGGTCGACCCCACCGACCCACGCGTCGTAGCCGACCTGGACGTGCTCTTCTGTCGACAGCCCGACTTTCGGCTTGGGAACGGTCGCAAGCGGCGGTCGGTCGGCGGCATCGAGGATTTCGGTTCGGACCGCCGAGCCGTACTGTGGCCCGGGGAACGAGCCGGCGAGACCTTCGGGCCACTCACAGTCGAGCAGTCGGATTGTATCGACGGCTTTCATCCCCATGATGTTGCCGGCGATACAGGACAGCACCTGTGCCATACTGCCGTCCTCGAACAGCGCCTGGGGGTAGGCGACGGTGACTTCGGTGCCGTATTCGCCCTCCCCGCCGATGTCGCAGGCCAGAGCCGAGTACTGCCGGACGTCCGACTCCGGTGAGAGGGCGGCCCACGTGCCGTTGGAACTCTCGGAGGCGACGCGGGCGGCCGCCGCTTCGACCGACAGCCCTTCTCCCGGTACGAGCCGAAACGTACAGACGAGGTCGTCGGGTTGGGGGTCGTAGCTCTCGTCGAGGAAATCGGCGTACTCCATACCGAGAACCTTCGTCGCCCGGTGACTTAATAGGGGTTGCCGGTCGCCGCAATCCCAAACGAAGCGCAACGCTCACGGGGCTCGAAGTTAGTCGAGAACAGTGGTCGTCGTACCGGACCGGCCGTCGGCAGCGACCGGTCGGTGGCCGAATCGCTCGGCCCGGTATCAGTCCGGCTCTTCGCTGGTGTAGCTCCTGTAGCTCATCACCGACCCGTCGACGATGACCGTGTCGACGCCGTGTTGGCGTTCGTGCGGCGGGTCCTCGCCCAGCGCTTCCGTCTCAGCGTCGCCGTACTCGTATGGTGTGTGGTGTTCAACCATACCAGTGTGTCGGCACCCATCGTATATAAATCCTTGTCAGACGTTACCACTCGAAGGTTCCGTGGGTCAGTACCGCGGGTTCGACGGACTCGACCCGCGTCTGCAGGAATCGATATAAGTAACCCACTATCGACGGCGATGAACCTAACAATAGAAACACAAAACGCGGCGTACGTTCATGAAGCGACGCACATTTCTCGGGGCGACGGGGGCGACAGCCGCCGGATTACTGGGAACCGGAACGGCCACTGCACAGGTAGAGAGCCCGATTGAGAACGTAGAGATACTGACCGACTCCTATGGCGTCAGTCACATCTACGCCGACGACGTGTACTCGCTGAGTTTCGGCAACGGCTACGTCCAAGCGCGGGACCGCCTGTTCCAGATGGACGCCGTCCGGCTGCTCGGCCGCGGCGAGAGCGCCGAGTGGCTCGGCCCCGCACAGTTGCCTTCCGACATCGAGGTTCGCCGCGACCTCTACAGCCGCGAGGAGATAAATCAACAGTGGGAACAGGCCAGCGAGACGACCCGAGAGGCCCTCCGCGGGTACGCAGACGGCGTCAATCGACGAATCAGCGAGATGGCGGCGAAGGGGAACCTCCCCGGGGAGTTCGCGGCGCTGGGCCGGGTCCCCGAACCGTGGAAGCCGGAGGACTCCATCGCGTTCATCAACTACGCCATCGGCTTCTTCGGCGTCGGCGGCGGCAGCGAGCTGTCGAACGCGAAGACGCTCGCCGAGATGTTCGAGAACTTCGACAGCGAACGCGAGGCGTGGGAGGCCTACGGCGACTACAACCACGTCGTCGTCCCCGACGACCACTACGGCTCCGTCGACGAGGCCGAAATCGAGACGACGGACGAGGAGGCCCTCGCGTACGACGACCTCTCCGAGGAGCAACTGGAGGTGATTCGAGCCGCCAAGGACATCGAACCCTGGGGTGTCAGCAGTGCCCTCGAAATCCCCGACGGCGTCACCGAAGGGCTCCGACAGTCACGCGGGATGATGGAGGGGTTCAAGTTCGGCTCCAACGCCATCATCGTCGGCAGCGAACTCAGCGCCGTCGACAAACCGATTCTCGGTGCCGGCCCCCAGATGGGGCTGTTCAAGCCGCCGATACCGTACGAAGTCGGCCTCCACGGTGCCGGCTTCGACGTGGTCGGGATGGGTGTCGTCGGCGCACCCGCACTCGTCATCGGTCGGACCCCTGAAATCGCGTGGACGGTCACCACCTCCGGCGACGACATGGTTGACACTATCGCCGTCGAACTCGACCCCGACGACAAACACCGCTACAAGTGGAACGGCGAGTGGCACGAGATGGCCACCGAGCAGGTGACCCACTACACCAGTCCGGTCGGCGGCGTCGCGCAGGGACAGACCGACCCAGGGAGCTACGACGTGGTCCAACAGGAAGTCGCCCGCGTCGAACAGGAAGGCACCTCGATGCCGGTCGTCGCGTGGAACCCCGAAGAGAACATCGCCTACTGTCAGCGCGCGACGACGCGGATGGACGAACTCGACGGCGCCTTCCAGTGGGCCGAAGTCGGCCGCGCAAACAGCATCGACGAGTTCGAGTCGTACCTCTCGGAGTTCCCCTTCGGCTTCAACTTCCACGTCGTCTCCGACGACGAAATCGCGTTCTTCCGGACCGGCAAGCTACCGGACCGCCGCGGCGACGGCGACCCCCGGATGCCAAAACCCGTCTCCGAACACGACTGGGGCGGCGTCGACGTGGGCACGAACATCGGCGCCAGCGTCCGCGACCCCGACCGCGGTTACGTCGTCAACTGGAACAACGCCCCGGCGCCGGGGTGGCGCTCCGGCGACAGCGAACAACAGTGGGGCACCGTCCACCGCGTCGACGTGATGGAGCGACTCATCGGCGAGGCCATCGAGCGCACCGACGGCAACCTCACCAGACAAGACGTCGCCGACATCGTCGAGGACTGCGGGGTCGAACACCCCTTCGCCCCGCGGTCGGTGCCTGCGATGATAGGGGCGACCAAACCAGGATTCGTCGACTCCCAGCTGAAGGCCATGGCCGCGGAACTGGAGACCTGGCAGGAGACGGATTACTCGTTCCGCCCCGGTTCGAACGGCACCTACGACAACGGCGGGATGGCAATCTGGGAGGAGGTCCGCAAAGAACTCCAGGAGTTGGTGTTCGGAGACGAGTTGGGCGAACAGACCCCGTCGCTGAACTACGACCCGACCGCCGTCGACGGACAGGGCGGCGGCGACCCCCACGCCGCCGACCACGGCGCGACGGTCAACGAGGACGTGACGCTCGTCGCCGCTATCGACGGCGACACTGACCACCGGTGGTTCGACGATATCGACGGCGAGAACAAGGCCTCCCGGGACCAACAGCGCAACGCAGTCATCCGGAAGGCGATGCAGCGGGCCGCAGACACGCTTTCGGAGCGTTACGGCCGCGACGACCCCACAGAATGGCTGTTGGAGAACCGACAAAGCGAGTTCTCGCCGCTCGGTGCCGCCAACCCCAGTCGCATCCCGATGTCGAACCGCTCGAGTTTCCAACAGTCCATTGTCATCGGGGAGGGACTGGACGACTCGAAGTCCGTGTTGCCGCCGAGTAACTCCGGTCACCAGAGCATCGACGAACTCCCCTTGACCTTGGCCGGCGACGAACCCGACCGACTGACCAACCAACTCGACCTCTACGTGAACTTCGACTACAAGCCCCACCCCATCACCCGCGAGCAGGTCGAGTCCCGAGCGGTCGAACAGAAGACGGTCCGGACGGGGAGTTCCGACGCGGCGGACATCGCCCGCCCCGCGACGGACCTCGCGGTCCACCTCCTGTCGGTCCCCGGCGGCGGCATCCGCGCCGTTCGGAACGTGCCCGTGCAACTGCAGCGGAGCATCAACGGCATCCTCGACCGCGCGACGGAGGTGCCCGCGGAGGCCGGCGACACCGAAGCACCCGAGACGCCCGAAGCGCCGACCGAGGAACTCTCCGGTGGCCTCGGTGACCTACTGGAGTGAACGTCAGCCGTCCAGTACGGTATCCAACTCGGCCAGCGAGTCGATGACGTAATCCGGTCGAACGTCGCTTTTCTCGATATCATCGTCCGTCGAGACACCGGACCGAACCAGCACCGTCGTCATGCCCGCACGCTCGCCCAAGGCGATGTCGGTGTTCAGTCGGTCGCCGACGACGAGACACCGCTCGGCCGGCGCGTCGAGGACATCGAGCGCAGCGCGTTGAGCCTCCTCGGATGGTTTACCGAGGATTCGCTCGGGGTCGCGTTCGATGATGCCGCCGACGGCGTTGATAACGGCACCCGACCCCGGAATCATCCCGTCGTGATGTGGGACGAGCAAATCGGGGTCCGTCCCGTAGAACGTCGCGCCGGCGTCGAGAGCACGGTAGCCCGCGAGCATGTCGCCGTAGTCGAACTCCCGGTCGTAGGAGGCGACAAGCACGTCGGATTGGGTGGCATCGTCGACGAGGCTGAGACCGGCGGCCTCGAACTGCTCCCGAAGACCCTCCGAACCGACGAGGAACACCGAATCGTCGTCGTGTTCGGTGGCGAGAAACCGCGTCGTGACGGTGCCGGCCGACAGTATCCACTCGGGGTCGACATCGATGCCGAGACCGCGCAGACGGTCGGCGTAGGCCGCCCGCGATTTCGTCGGGTTGTTCGAGAAGAACAGCGTCCGCGTTCCGTCCGTACGGAGGCGGTCGATGGCCGCTGCCGCCCCGGGTATCAGTTCGTCGCCGCGGTACACCGTCCCGTCGAGGTCCAGTACCGCGCCCTCGTATGCCATAGTCGCGGTAGGCGTCGGGCGGTGTTAACCCTCGGTGTCGAGGCGAGTTCCGAGCCGGACTATCGTCGCCGCCACGGTCGGAAGGACGACCGAGACGGCGAGTAGCCCGAGCGACAGCGGAAACGCCGTCGTGACGGCGGCGAGCGTGCCGTACCACGCCAACACGGCGCCGTAAGCCGCGAGAACGAACGCGCCGAAGTACACCCCGAGGACGAACGCCCGGCCGGTCGAGACGGCGACGAGACCGAGGAGTGCGCCGGCGAGGACCAACCCAGCCCAGTGGACGGCGCTGGCGAGGAGTCCGACGACGAAGACGGCGAGGATGGCCGCCTCGGCGCGAGGGCCCTCACGGACGCTGCGCAGACGTTCGGCGGCGCTCATGATTCCCCCTCGAACCGGATGACGACCGGACCACGCTGTTCGAACGGAAGTGGGTCGGTGTCGCCGGCCGCCCACGTCTCGAGTCTGTCGTCGTAATGCGGCGAGTATGGATTGCCGGACTGGCCGCCGGGCAGCGACCCGACGCCGCCGTCGCCGTCGACGACCATCCGGAAGGAGGCGCCGACCTGCGTCGAGCGGTCCGAACGGAAGTTGAACACGGTATTGGGCGAGCCGTCCATCGCGCGCTCCTCGTAGTCGAGGAAGGCAAGCGGGAACGGGTGGTTCAAATCGAGGCGGTTGTAGTCGCCGTAGGTGTCGTAACCCGCACTGTCGATTCTATCCAGCGTCCGGTTGAGCGCCCGTGCGGCGATGTCGGCACGCGTCTCGGTTTCGCGGGTGCGTGGGTCGTCGTACCACTGGCTGTCGGCCGGCAGCGTCTCCAGGGTCCGGTCGGCCGGGAAGTACGACTCGTCGAGGCCGTTGGCGCGGAACTGCGGTCCCCACGTCGCGTTGCGGTAGGCGTCGAGCCACACCCGGAAGACGAGCGCCGCCTCCGAATCGGCGTCCATCCGGCGGTCCCACGCTTCGAGGTCATCGACCGCGGCGCGCTGCTCCGGAGTCATCTCCTCGCGAGCGCCGTTCAGGTGCGGCAGGAACGCTTCGGCCGCCTTCGAGTAGGTATCGCCCTGCAGGTCGGTGTGGAACGACCGGTTCATCGGCTCGCCCGAAGCGGCCCGTTCGTCGAGTCGCTCGTAGATGCGCTCACCGCGGTAGCCGTCGGCATAGCGCGTACTCCGCGTGATGTAGAACGGCGGGTCGTCGGTGGTGCGTTGATTGGCCGTGGCGACGTAGGGGGCGTTTCGGACCTCGGGGTAGTCTTCGAAGTCGGCGAATCCGGCACCGTCGAAGTCGCTGACCCCGTACGGTTCGAACCCGGCCCACTCGCCGTGACCGGCCGACCCGTCGAAGACCTGGTCGCCGGCGACCGTCTCGTTGTCGACGGTCCGAATCGGATACTGGCCGGTGATTCGGAACAGCGTCTCGCCGTCGCGGTCGGCGGCGACGATGTTCTGTGTCGGCAAATCGAACCGTCGCAGCGCCGTTCGCACGTCGTCGACGCTGTCGGCTTGGTTGAGGTCGTAGACGGCCTCGGCCTCCCGCGTTCCGGTGAGGCCGAGCCACGCCACCGAGACGCGTTGCCCCTCGCGTTCGAGCAGCGGCCCGTGGACGGTCTTCTGTACCTCGACGGTTCGGTTCTCGCCGCCGGAGACCGCGATGTTTTCCGTTCGCGATTCGACGGTTCGCGTCTCGCCCTCGTAGCGGTAGGTCTCCTCGTCGACCCACTCGTAGGTGTAGGTGTCGAGTACGTCGGCGCCGACGTTGGTGAACCCCCACGACACCTCGTCGGTCGCGCCGATGACGACCACGGGAAGGCCGGGGAAGGAGACGCCGCGAACGCTCGTTTCGGGCGATTGGAGGTGCATCTCGTACCACGTCGGCGGGACGGTGAGTTGGAGGTGGGGGTCGTTGGCGACGACCGGCGTGCCGTCCGCGGTCATATTTCCGGAGACGACCCAACTGTTCGACCCGATACCGCGTTCGGGTTCGTAGGGTGCGACGGCGTCGTGTATCGCGCCGAAGTCGGCCTTCTCGGGGGCGGGGCGGGCGACGGAGGCCTGGGAGCCGGCGCTGGCCGTCCCGTTGCGGACGATGGGCGTGTCGTGGTCGAGGCGGTCGGGGTACAGCTCGTCGGCACCGTCGACTCGCTCTCGAACGGTCGCCTCCTCGATGTCCGCAAAGGAGCCGGTCAACCCCCAGGAGACGAGTTTGCCGACGAGAAGCGTGTCCTGTGGCGTCCACCGGTCGGGTTCGTAGCCCGCGACCTGGAACTCCACGGGCAGCGGCCGGTCGTCCATGTAGCGGTTGACGCCGTCGGCGTAGGCTTCGACGCCGGCGCGAGTCTCCTCGTCTTCGATGGCTTCCCACGAGGCGTTGGCCGCGGCCGCGAAGTCCATCTGCCGGTGGAAGCGGTCGGATTCGACCTGCCCGGGCCCGAACGCCTCGGCGAGTTCCCCTCGCATCAGTCGGCGCTGGAGGTCGAGTTGGAACAGGCGGTCCCGAGCCTGCACGTAGCCGACGGCGTAGGCCAGCGCCCGGTCGTTTTCGGCCTCGACGTGTGGGACGCCGCGCTCGTCGTACCGGACCGTCGCCTCGCCGTACGGGCTGTCGACGGTCGTCGGACCGGTCGCCGCACGGGAGAGTTGGCTGCCGGCCGAATCGGGGTTCGCTTCGTCGGTCAGTGCCCACGCGTCGCCGCTGAAGGGCGCAACGAGGGCGATTGGGCCACTGGCGACGACGAGGCTACCGACGAGGACCGCCGCGAGGAGGACTGCGAGAAGCCGCTGTCGAGTCGGGCGCATACCCTCCGGACACGGCCGAGGGTCAAAAATCTACGTCGCGTTACTCCTCGGAGAGTTCGAGGGCCTCGACGATGCGACGACTCTCGCCGTCGGCGTCGTACCGGTAGACGACACCCTCGGCTTCGTCTTCGGTCGCCCGATGGGAGCCGTCACACAGCGGTCCCTCCGATGAGAGCCCACATCGACAGATGAACAGTTTGCCGTCCTCAGCGAGGTCGGACTCGTCGAACACGGCCGGAGCAGTCGCCTCGTGGCGTACTTCGCGTGCCATACCGCAACTCCGACGCGAGCGGGAAAAAGGGTAACGCGGCGCGCTCAGGAATCGTTGGCCTGCTCGAACCAGTCGGGGCGGTCGACGCTCGTGTCGTTGATTTCACCGAAGCCCATCTGGACGGAGACCGTCCGGTCGGACTCGACGACGAACGCCGCTCGCCGGATGGTGCCTCGCTCGTCGATGACGATGCTCGTCTCGAAACTGTCGATTTCGCTTTCCTCGACATCGCTTCGGAGGATGGCACCGGGGTCGGTCACGTTCTCGCTGGCGTAACTGTAGAACGTCCCCTGGTCGGTTTCGTGGACCGTCGCGTCGCCGTACTCGACGTTTGCCAACAGCGGCCCGACGAACTGGATGCCGCTGAACTCGGACATGTTGTACGCCCGGCCGGAGTCGTTGTACCGGACCTCGTCGCCGGATTCGACCCGGATGTAGACACGGTCGTCCTCGAAGTACGACACCTGCGATGCTTCGCCAGTGTCCTGAATGACGTAGGCGCGTTCGTCGTCGCGGTCGACGATTTGCTGGTAGGTGAACGTCGTGTTCGCCTCCCCTTCCTGGATGAGGCTGTCGTAGCTGAAGATGTAGCCGTCGTAGCCGGCGAGAGCGTCGAGATGCGTCGTTGCGGCCGTTCCCGCATCGGTGACGCCGCCGGGACCGTAGCCGTCTGGATACGTGGCGTCGGCCGGTCCCTCACCGGGTTCGGCGTCGGGGTCCGCCGACGGGACGCTGTCGCTTGATTCGCCGGTCGGTGTCGGCGTTGCTGTCGGGGTCGGTGTCGCACCGTCCGCCTCAGGCGTCGTGTCGGTGCCGCCTTCGTCCCACACTGGAAGCGCGGAACAGCCGGCGAGCGACACGAACAACACGAGGGCGGCGAGAACTCCGAGTCGGCGGTTCATGCCGATTCCTGTCACCGAGAATGTAAAAACGCTGTGTTCGGTTCAACTACTGTCGACCCACGATGGGCGTTCGACGGTTGTCTCTCCGAGCGACGAGAGCTCGAATGACATGTCGACGGTCCGCTCGGAGCCGTCGACGGTGTAGGTGATTTCGTACTCCGCGGTGTGGATGAGCCCCTCGCTGTCGACGACGAAGCTCGCGTCGAACGAGGAGACGTTCTCGGCACTGTCGACGCCGAGGAAGCTCCCCGCACCCTCGATGTCGCTGGACTCGTAGACGACGACCGTTTCGCCGTCGCGCTGTTCGACGCTCGCGTCGTACTGGGAGGCGTTGAGCAGGAACGGCTCGACAGCCTCCGAGGCCGTCAGCTCCGAGGCCGGGAACGTCTCGTTCGAGGAGGCCACGTCGCCGTACTGGCCGTTGTAGGAACTCCGGTTGTACTGCTTGCCGTCGCCATAGTAGGTTTCGCTCGTCCCGTTAGCGTCAGCAGTTTCGACTGCGACGGTTCGCAGCGCCTGTTCGTTCTCGAAGTCGACGCGGTAGTCACCCTCGACGAGGGTCTGGCCGTCTTGGGTGTCGATGGTGTACTGGTAGTCACCGGTGTAACTGCCCTGCGATTGGACGGCGGCATCGTAGCTCTCGACGGCCTGCTGTCCGTCAGTGATGCCGTCGGAGCCGAACCCGTCGGCGTAGTCGAACTCCGAGGGGTCTTCGGGGACCGGCGTCCCCTCGGGTTCGGGCGTTCCGTCGCCGCCGCTGTCACCGACGAGTCCGGAACATCCGGCGAGTAACACGACGACCACGACCGAGACGGCTAGTGTCGAACGGGATACCATATTCGACGTGGTTGCGTACCACGTATAAGGGTAGTGGCCATACCGCGAATATGGACGGTATCGTCTTCTTTCGGACGCAGCGACTCGACGAGGTCATCGAATTCTACACCGAGCGTCTCGGCGCCGACGTGTGGCGCGAACAGCCCGACTGCACCATCCTCGAAGTCGGTGGGTTCCGGTTCGGGTTCTGTGAGCGCGAGACGGCCGAAACCGACGGCATCCTCACGTTCGTCGTCGACTCCAGGGCGGCAGTCGACCAACTCTACGCCGAACTGGAGTCCGTCGGGGAGTCGCCGCCGACCTACAACGACCGCTACGGGATTTACCAGTGTTTCCTCACGGACCCGGAGGGCCGAACCGTCGAGATACAGGTCTTCGAGTAGTCACGCTGCCGCTTCGATGGAGTCGAGTCGCTCACGGCGCCGCTGTTCGCGTCGCTCGACGAGCTCCTGCTGAAGACGGTCGGCGACGATTTCGCGGAGTTCGCTCGCCCTCGCCTCGTCGATGTCGAGTGCGCGGGTAGCCCCGCTCGTCAGGCCGCTGGACCCGGCGGTATCGACGACGAGCGTCGCCAGTCGACGGCGGCGCTGGAAAACCGTCTGGGAATCGACGACGGTCTGGACCCGATAGTAGGGAACGACCGAAATCGTTCGCGTCCAAAACCCTTCCCGGAGGACGATGTACTCCGACTGGAGGTCGTAGCCGAGGTTGCGCCACTTCAGGTGTGCGGCCACCGGCGCAGCGACGACCAACACGGCCGTCGCGTACCACGCGAAGGTGAATCCCGTGAACCGGTCGACGGCGAAGGCGGCGGCGACGACGACGGCAGCGACGATGCCGTAGCGGACGACGTACCGCTGGCGGGCGCGTTTCGGCGGTCGCTCGAATGCCACGTCCTCGAAGGACTCGACGGACTGGGCGAGGTCGAACACCCGTCGGCGGTCGGCGAGCGGCACCGCCGACTGTGAACCGGCGTCGTTCGGGGAGTAGCCGGCCGTCTCGACGGCCAGCGAGGCGTAGCCGAGGCGTCGGGCGATGACGTTCTCCGAGATGGAGAGCGTCTGGACCTTCTCCAGCGGGATGGTGCCGCTGAACCGCTGGAGGAGTCCCCGCTCGTAGTGGAGTTCCTCGGACACTCGCGACAGCCGGAACCCGTAGTAGTTCGTCACCGCCAGTGCGCCGCTTATCGCCGCGGTCACGGCGACGATTGCGACGGCCGCAAGCGGCGCCGTCACGGCGAGCCCCACCAGTGGGTCGCCGAACTGCTCGGTGAGCGACGGCGCGACGACCGGCAACAGTACCGTCACGAACGACAACAGCCGGAGGTCGATGCCGATGACGCCGAGCAACGCGAGTTCCTTCGACGTGATGGCGAACAGTTCACGTTCGGTCGGCGCTTCGGCGGTCGTCTCGTCCGTCGAGGTGTCACCTCGTTTGAGCCGGCCGATTTCCGACTGGAGTCGCTTTGCCTCCTCAAAACTGACGTACTTCAGGGAGGCTTCCGTCGAGGAACCGCCGGCGGTTTCGAGGTCGATTTGGGCGATGCCGAGCAGTCGGTGGACGACGTTGCGCGAGATGTCGACGTTCTGGACCCGGCGAATCGGGATTTCTCGGTTCCGCCGGGAGACGACGCCCGACGCGATGTCGAGGGTGTCATCGGTGAGTTCGTACTCGAAACGCTGGTAGTAGACGAGTTGGTACGCGAGCGTGACGAGGAACCACGCGACGACGACCAGTCCGACCCCCGTGAATCCGCCGAACGTCTGGTTGCCGAAGACGAGGAAGATGAGCACCCACGCCAACCTGAGGACCGACTCGCCGGCGCGGTACGGAATCGACAGCGGGTCAAGATTCATTACACTGCGTCCTCGCCTTCGGCGGCGATGGCCAACTGTTTCAGCCGGTTCTGGAGGTCATCGGCCCGCTCCGGGGTCAGTCCGGGTATCGACACGTCGGCGCCGCGAGAGCCGGCGGTGTAGACGACGGTCGTCGCCAACCCGAACGTCCGCTCTATGGGGCCACGACTGGCGTCGACGTGTTGGATGCGGACGTAGGGAACGACGGTTTTTACGCGCGTCACGACGCCGCGTTCGAGATACAGCGAGTCCTCGCGGACTTCGTACGTCCACGACCGATACCGGAGTACCGACAGCGCCGCCGCGAGGAGGAACACGACGGTGAAGACGACGCCGCCGAGCCACGGGGCACCGGGAGAGAAAAACGCGAACGCGACGGCGGCGATGACGCCGAGAACCGCCGCGGAGATGCCGCCCTGCAGTATCCAGACTGCCTGAATCCCCGGTTCGAGCGTCTGCTGCGGTCCGACGAGGGACTCGATGTCGGGGACGCGTTCCTCGGGTGAGCCCTCGGTGTCGGCGTCGGTGCCGGTCGCTACCCGCCGAACAGCCGGCTCCAACTCGGCGCCGAGGGGGCCGTCGCCTGCTGGGTCCGTATCGTCCATTGGGTTTCGTTGCGAGCGGGTCGTATATAGTAGGCCGTGTCCGGTCGCCGTCTCACTCGCGGTGGATGCGGCCGGCAGTCACGTCTATCGGGGCGGCAAAGCGCAGTCGTGGGTCGCCATCGGGGTGCTCGAAGCCGTTGGCCGAAAACAGCGTGTTCGTCCGGATTTCGGCGGTGGCCGGCGCCAGCGACCACGGTTCGTGGTCGATGTCGCCGTAGTACAGTCGGCCGCCGTCGTCGGTCGTGTAGAACCGGTAGCGTTCGGTGAGAAACGCGTCGAGCGAGCCAGCAGCGGGCGTCTCGAAGGCTCCATCCGGGGCGTACGTCGCGTCGAAGGCCGCCGGGGCAGCGTCGGTATCTCGGCGATGGCTCCTGAACGTGACCTCGCGGTCGGCGCCCTCCCCGCGCATTTGAATATCCATCTCGGCACGGTAGTACGGCAACTGGAACAGCGTCCGTGCGAGGCTGACGCCGACGCGGTCGTCGGCATCGAGATTGAAGAAGTACACGCCCGGCCGGCCGTCGACGGTGACGTACGTCCGGAGGTTGAGTTCACCGAACTGGAGGCCGACGGGAACGCCTCGTGGACGAATGTCGGCCATTACGAACGGGACGACGCCGAGGTAGGCGTCGCCGTCGTAGGTGTCGACGGAGACGCCGTCGGGGAGCCGTCGAGCGACGGTTCCGGCGTCTACCGGCCAGTGAGCGAACAGCAGGTCCCGCCACGTCATCGAGAGGAGCGACCGCATAGTCGAAGATACGGCCGGCGTCGGTTTCGGCGTGTCGGTCCCGGAGGTTACAGGAGGTGGGCATCGACGATGTCGACGAGCGGAACCACCGGTTCCTCGGGGTGAAGCGCGAGGAAGACGCCGCTGTGGCCGGCGTAGACCCGAAGTATCTTCACGCCGTCCATCGCGGTCGTCACGTAGTTCACAGACCCCGCAGCAGGGAGGAGTTCCTCCGAGAACAGCGCGATTTCCGCGAAGTCGACGTTGACGTAGTCGTGGAGTTCCGAGAAGTGTTGCTCCATCGCCTCCTCGTCGGGGTACATCGACCGCGTCTCGGAGGCGACGTACAGCGGTTCGAACCGGTCGGGGTCGAACCGAACGACGCTGAACACTGTTTCCTCGGCCCGGTTGCGAATCAGCTCGACGGCGTCCGTCACCTCGCCGTCCGGTCCGGAAGCGTCGGTCGATGCCATACGTGTTGTGAACTGTTGGCACAGTAAAAAGGCGTTGGCGGAATCGAGACTGGAAACGTCCGATTCGGCGAGCGTTTTTGTCTCGGCCGGCCGAACAGTCACGCATGGAGTTCCGCGTCGTACAGGGCGATATCGCTGCACAGTCGGTGGACGCACTCGTCAACGCCGCCGGGACCAGCCTCCAGATGGGGTCGGGCGTCGCGGGCGCACTCAGGCGGGCGGCCGGTCGTGGCCTCAACGAGGCCGCCGTCGCGGAAGGTCCGGTCGACCTCGGAGCGGCGGCCGTCACCGACGCCTTCGACCTCGATGCCGACTACGTGATTCACGCGGCCGCGATGCCGCACTACGGCGACGGTCAAGCGACCGCCGAGAGCATTCGCGATGCGACTCACAACGCACTCGCCGCCGCCGACCGACGCGGCTGTGAGTCGCTCGTGATTCCCGCCCTCGGCTGTGGCGTCGCCGGATTCGACCTCGCAAAGGGCGCCCGCATCATCGCCGAAACCATCGACGCCTACGACCCCGAGTCGCTGTCGGACGTGCGGTTCATCGCCTACAGCGACGAGGTGTTCGAAACCGTTCGAACCGTCGCCGAGTCGGTTCGGAGCGGCGAGTGACCGACGAACTATTTAACGAACCGTTGTATCGCGGCAACAATCACACCCGTTCCGGTGCGTTTGGACGGAACATGAGACGGCTGTTCACGTACGCACTGGCAGTGGTGGGCACGTTCGGGGTCCTCGGTATCGGGTTGGGACTGGCCGGGAACTTCACGCTCAGTTTCTTCATCGAGCAGTTCGTCGACCCCGGAACGAACCCCCTCGACGTGACGCAGGTCGGACTCATGTTCCTCGTCGTCATCGTCATCGTGTACGCGACCGGCCCGATAGCCTCGGTGGTCGCCGGCGTCGTCGTCGGGCAGGTACTCCCAGACAGGGAAGGTGCCGCGGCGGTCGTCGTCGGCATCAGTTCGTTCCTCGGATTCTATCTGTTCGTCGCCCTATCGCTGTTCTTTACGTTCTCCGTCCTCGCCGAGTACGGCGCTTTGGGTGGAGGCGGCGGGAGCGGTGGCGGTGGAGGCGGCCCGCTCGACCCGGCCGGCCTCCTCACGCTGACCGTTCAGGTGAGTCTCCCGGTCGGACTGGTCGGCTTGGTGAGCGCCTACATCACGAGTCGGGTGAGCGAAGGTGAAAAGGTCGCGGCCGTCCCCGCACCCGAGCGCTCGGCGGGGACCGAAGAAGACGAGACCGCCCAGTAGTTCGAGCCGGTCTCAGTGGGCGATTTCCGAGAGCATCCGCGCCTCGATTTTCCGGAGGTGTTCCCCGACGGTCGTTGTCGACACGTCGAGTTCGTCGGCGATGTCCTGGTGGGTCGCTCGGCGGGGCACCTCGTAGTACCCGAGGTCGGAGGCGGTGTTGAGAATCTCCTGTTGGCGGTCGGTGAGCAGCGAGGAGAGTTCCCGGAGTTCGGGGTCGTAATCCGAGAGCTGTTCGAGTTCCAGACGGATGCTGTCGGGAACGTCGTCGATGGCACGGCGGACGGTCTCTTCCTTGCCGATGATGGCGACCTGGAAGCCGTCGCCGCCGTACTCGATGGGCGTGTCGACGACGAACTCGTGTTCCTCGGTGAGGTCGAAGAGGGCGGCGCCGGCCTCCGTTGGCTCCGTGTGTACGTACGCCTGCAGGCCGTCTCGAACCGACGAGACGTTGTACGAGAGGATTTCCTCGCAGTCCTCGAATATCGCTTCGAGTCGTTCGCGGCTCCCCCGAAGTTGGGTCAAAAGCACCGCCGTGCCGTCGTTGAGGCGGTTGAAGTGTAGGATGGACTCCCGCGTCAGCGACGGGTCGGCCTCGATTTCCTCTCCCACGGGGTCGATATCGCCGTCCGTGGGCATGAGAGAGACTTTGACGTACCGCATCAATCCGTCGTTGGCAGGCGGGCTATATATCTTCCCCGCTCGGGTCGAATCGCGTGGAACCGGTCATTGCCGGCAGTAGCCGTAACCGGATTGGACTCCTTTACCCCGATAGAGACGATGAACCGGGGAGTAACCGTCGGATTCGTGACCATCCTGACGCTGGCACTGTTCGTCGGCGCCGTACCCGGCGGTGCCGGCGTCGCGGCCGCGAGCCACGAACCCGAAAGCGCGGATTTCACTGTCGAGCCGATGGGCGACCGCTCGCCCGGCGCGACCGACGTGAAGTACGGCCAGTTCGTCGTCGGGGAAGCCGGAACGGACTTCGAGACGCTCGAAACGCTGTTGGCCATCTACGAGGAGGGGAGTTTCGAGGGCTGTGGACCCTCCAACTCGGAAACGTTCGGTATCGACCGCGGGAGCACCTACGAGGGCCAGAAGGTCGACGAGAGCCTCGAGAGCAACGTCAAGAGCTTCTCCGCCGGCGAGGACCGCTTCGAAGTCGACTTCTACGGCGAGGACGATTTCGGCGGCTCGACGACACACCTCGACGACGGCGACGAAATCGTTTCGGTCGCCACGTGTTACACGAACCCCGACGAACCCGGTTGGTACCAGCTCACCGGGAAAACGACGGGCGTGACCGAAAGCGGCGAGCGGAAGACCATCGAGGGCGAATCCCACTACTTCTGGATTTGTGACTGTGAGAACGAAGCCGAGGCCAGAGAGCAACTCGGGCCGCCGCCGTCGGAACCGGAGCCGACTCCGACGCCGGAACCGACGCCCGAGTCCTCCGAAGAGAGCACGCCGGAAGACGACACGACGAGCGAAGACACGTCGACGACCGAATCCGAATCGACGCCGACCCCCGAGGACACCTCGGCCGAGACGACGCCGAAACCGACGCCCGAACCGACCGCGACGCCGGAGCCGACGGCGCGGCCAGCGCCGACACCGACGCCGACGGAGGCACAGTGGGAACGTGAAGTCGTCCAGTCACCGACGGCCGGCGACGGCGCGGGCTTCGGCAGCGGCGTCGCCATTGTGGCGTTGGTCGGTGCGGCGTTGCTCGCTCGTCGGCGCTGAGTGCCGATTTATTCGTGACCCGAGATGGGAACGGGTTCGTACGGCTCTTCGAGATAGGCGATGTCGCTGGCCGAGAGGTCGATTTCCAGCGCTTCAACGGCGTCTTCGAGGTGCTGAATCTTCGAGGCGCCGATGATGGGAGCATCGACCCAATCCTTGTGTAGCAGCCACGACAGCGACAGCTGCGCCATCGAGATGCCCTTATCAGCGGCCAATTCCTGGACGCGTTCGTTGATTTCCTTCCCGCCGTTGTCGGCGTAGGGGTGTTCTTGGGCGTAGTCGTCGGTTTCGGCGCGCTTCGTCGACATGTACTCCTCGTGGGGGCGAGTGAGGTACCCCCGAGCCATCGGACTCCACGGAACGACCCCGAGCCCCTCCTTCTCACACAGCGGGAGCGTCTCGCGTTCCTCCTCTCGGTAGACGAGGTTGTAGTGGTTCTGCATCGTCGCGAACCGTTCGAGGTCCTCCGCATCACTCGTGTACAGCGACTCGGCGAGTTGGTGGGCCCACATCGAGGAGGCGCCGATGTGGCGAACCTTTCCGCGGCGGACGGCGTCGGTCATCGCCCGGAGCGTCTGCTCGATTGGCGTGTCGTAGTCCCAGCGGTGAATCTGATACAGGTCGATGGTGTCCATACCGAGGCGGTCCAGTGAGGCGTCGAGTTCCTGCTCGATGGCCTTCCGGGAGAGCCCACCGGAGTTGGGGTCGTCGTCGCGCATTCGGAAGAAGCACTTCGTCGCGACGACGCTCTCCTCGCGGTGGCCTTCGAGGGCGTCCCCGAGGATGCGCTCGCTCTCGCCGCGAGAGTACATGTTGGCGGTGTCGAAGAAGTTGATGCCGAGGTCCCGCGCCCGTTCGACGAGTTCGTGGCCGAACTCCTCGCCTTTGACCCACTCCCGCCAGTCGGAGTCGCCGAAACTCATACAGCCGAGACAGAGTCGTGACACTTCCATGCCGGTCGAACCCAGTGTGGTGTACTCCATAGCGGGTCGACGCTCGCCCCGAGCAAAAAGCTACCCGAGCGTTTCGGGGTCGATTCGGTCGATTCCAACCCGGAGAGCGACGGCCGAAACGGCCGCGAGGACAGCATATCCCCCCGACGTGGGCGTATGTCACGAGCGTCGGGCTGTCGATGGCGAGCAGGGCGACGGTCGTCCCCGGGTGTTCTGGAAGCGCCGTCGCCGCAGCGAAGGCCGCGAGCGCGCCGAAGGAGTAGGTCAACTGGGCGCGCTGCCGGACGGGAATCGTGACCGCCAAGCCGGCAGCGAAGACTGCGGCGAGGACTGCTGCTGCCGTGGTGAGAACCACGAGCGCGACGACGTTCGAGATGGCGATGCCGTTGGCACCCAAGAGGACGACCCAGAGCAGCAGTTGTAACGGCGCGAGGACAGCCATGATTCCGGCTTTCCCCTCGACGATTTCGACGAGCGAGGCCGGCGTGACCCGAAGCAGTTCGAGCGTCCCGCGTTCGACCTCCTCGGTCACCGAGTCGACGACGACGGCGCCGCTGATGAACACCGGCAGGAAGACGAGCAACGGAACGAGGATGGTGTAGGTAAAGCCGAAGTACGGGCTGGCGTCGACCGACGGCGGCAGCGGTATTGGGTCGAAGTCGAGAGACCCCACGCGGTCCCGTCGTTCGCTACGTTCGAGTTGCTCCAGCGCCGCCCGGAGGCGGACGACGACGAGCGTCTTCTGGAGACTCGACTGCGGTGCCTCCACCGACACGTCGATGCGGCCGTCTCGATGTTCGGCGATGGCGATGGCCGCCGCATCACCCCTGTCGAAGCCGTCGCGGGCGTTGGAACGGTCCCGGTACTCGACGGGGTTCAGCCCCTCGACCTCGTTGCCCGCCGCAATCAGTTCGTCGGCGGCCTCGCCCGTGACGGCGACCTGTATCTCCTCACCGCCCCCGCCGGGGTCGTACAGCGACGTGAGCCCGACGACGAGGAACGACGAAAAGCCCGCGATAATCAGTTGGATGAGAATCGCGAGGACGATGGTCTTCTCGCGGGACAGCGAGCCGAGTTCCCGTCTGGCGATGGTCGTTCTAGACAAGGCGGCTCACCACCGCGAGGTTGTAGACGAGATGAACCGCTATCGCGGCGAAGAGGCCGACCACGAAGCCAGTTCGGTCACGGCTCGCGCCGAATGCCGACAGTATCGAGGTGAGGACGTGCAGCGCCAGCGGCGCGACGGCGAGCAGTGCGATAATCGCGGGGTTTTGGGTTCCGAGGCCGGTCTGGAAGGCCGCGTCGGCCACCTCCGTCCCCGGGAGCCCGACGAGTTGGACGGCGAGCGAGACCTTCTCGGCGAGGAAGAAGCCGACGCCGGCGGCCGCGCCGACGACGACGGCGACGGCCATCGAGCGGTCGTAGCGACCGTGGACGTAGCCGGCGTAGATGGGCAACCCCTTCGCCAACTCCTCGATGACGGCGATTGTGGCGAAGACCAGCGGCACGGAGACGGCGACCGGGAGGGCAAACAGCAGCGCGACGGCGAGCAACTCGGCGACGAAGACGAACGGGACGAGCAACGCGACGACCAAGAGGAGACTCCGGGGTCGCCGGATGCGGCCAGCAAGCGCGTCGAGTGCCTTCAGGTGGACCGGCCGCTGGGTGAAGAGGTCCTCCTCGCGGTAGACGCCCAACCCCAGCAGAAAACAGACCCCGGCGACGAGCGTGACGGGGCCGGTCGCGAAGGCGAACTCACCTGCGGTGACGCCCGCCCCGGTGAGGTCCCGAACGGCGACGGTGAGCGGCGAGACGAACGCGACGGGACTGGTTTGAGTGAAGATGGCCGGGACGAACGCATACGAGGTCAACACCGTACTCGCGGTGACGGTGACGAAGGTGAGTTCCTTGAACGAGCGGGCGAACATCGACCCGAGGAACGTCGTCGCGAGGAACAGCAGTGCCAGCGGCAGGACTGCCAACACCGACAGCGGCCCGGCCTCCCCGCCCAGCGCCCACAGACCGGCGACGACGGCAGTAGTGATAGCCAGCGACGCAGCGAGATACGGAAGCGTCTTCCCGAAGACGATTTCGGCGGGGCTGACGGGCGCGACGAGAAGCAGTTCCCCACGGCGGTTCAGTCGCTCCGAGAGCATCGAACTGCCGTAGGCCTGGATGACGA
This sequence comes from Natronomonas sp. CBA1123, assembly GCF_009741925.1. Classification (GTDB taxonomy): domain Archaea; phylum Halobacteriota; class Halobacteria; order Halobacteriales; family Haloarculaceae; genus Natronomonas. Next base: position 21,125 of record NZ_WPCC01000013.1, on the reverse strand, counting down.
AGTTCAGCGGCAACACGAAGAGGAAGGCCAACACGAGCGACTGGAAGGGAAACGGTGGCGAGATGTCCGAGGGAGACCCCGTCGATTCGGTCGTGCCGAACAAATCGAAGGCACCCAGCGACGGTGCGCCGATGGACCCGTCGTCGGTCGTCTCCCCGTCGGGGTCGCCAGCATCTCCACTGCCGGTGTCACCGCCGCCGGTGCCGCCGGTTCCAGTACCACCGGAGTCGCCCCCATCGTCGGAGCCACCGCCGCCCCCGTCACCCCCCCGCATCGAAGCCCCGTTCGACGTACCGAATCGTCACCGTCACCGGGAAGGCGGCCGTTTCGTTGTCCTCCTCGTACATCCGCCGGTCGTTGTAGCGGTCGACGGACTCCCGTAGCGCAGCGACGGCCGCACGGCTCTTGTCAGTCGGCGCTCCCCCCTTCGGCCGCCAGATACAGCGTCGTCTCGTCGCCCCGCACCTCGATGTAGAGGTCGTATCGGCCGCCTGCCGGCAGCGTGCCGCTCTCGATGGCTGTGGGGTCCGGTTCGACGACGGTAAAGGAAGAATCCGCCGCGATGGGGTCGTGAAGCCGACTATCCTCGGAGACGCCGACGCGGTAGATGCCGTCTTCGAGGGCGACGCCGCCGCCAGCGACGGCGACGCCGACAGCGAGAACGAAGGCAGTAGCGGCGACGGCAACTGCGACTGCTCCGCGGTCGAGACCGCCGACACCCTTGGTCGTCTCCCAGCGCGCGATGCGGAGGAGTTTGCGCGGCCGCATCAGGCCTCCGTCTCCCGGGCGTCGTCGGCCTCGGCGAGGTCGAGAAACAGCCGTTCGAGGCTCGGTTCGACGGTTCGGATGTCGTCTATTTCGCCACCGCGGGCACTCGCAGTCTCCCGGAGTTCCTCGACCGATTCCATGTCCTCGACGACGCTGCGATAGCGGCCGTTCTGGGCGACTGCGTCGGGAACGTCGACGGTCGTGAACACGTGGTACTCGGTGTCGCCGTATCGGTCCCGTAGGTCCTCGAGTGGGCCCTTCGCGACGATGCGGCCCTCGTTCATGATGGCGACGCGGTCACAGACCTCCTCGACGTGATAGAGGTTGTGCGCCGAGAAGACGACGGTCCGGCCCTCCTCGGCCAACTCGCGGGTGAACTCGATGATGTAGTTGGTCGTCAGCGGGTCCAGTCCCGAGGCCGGTTCGTCGTAGACGAGTACGTCTGGGTCGTTGACGAGAGACCGGGCGATGGCGACTTTCCGCTTCATACCCTTCGACATGTCGCCGAGGGCGCGGTCGCGGTGGTCGAGTTCGAGGCGGTCGAGGGCGTCGTGAATCCGGTCGTCGGCGGTCGACCGGGGAACGTCGTAGAGGTCGGCGAAAAAGCGGAGATACGACAGCGGCGTCATCTCCTCGTACAGCGGTGACTCCTCGGGGAGGAAGCCGAGGTTCCGCCGGGTCTCGCGAGCGCCCGCGGGAGCGCCATCGATTTCGACGTGGCCGCTCGTCGGTTCCAGCAGTCCGGCCAGCGTCTTCAGCGTGGTCGTCTTGCCGGCGCCGTTCGGCCCGATGACGCCGAACACCTCCCCCGAACCCACGGCGAAGGAACTGCCCTCGACGGCGACGAACCCGCCGTACTCCTTCCGGAGGTCGCGTACGTCTATCACGGCCGAGGGGTAGAGCGGCGGTTACAAAAATCCGGCCCGCGAATCGGTAGGTATGGACCTCGAACGGACGCCGGACGGACGTCGGTGGGTCGTCGGTCGAGACATCGACGCCGACCCCGAGGCCGTCTGGGCAGTGTTGTGCGACACCGCGCGGTGGCCCGAGTGGGGCGTCTCTATCACCGACGTCGAGGCCTCCGAGCGGCATATCCGGATGGGAACGACGGGACGCGTTCGAATCCGAGGCGTCGGGGCGTGGATTCCCTTCGAGGTGACGACGGTCGACGACGAGCGTCGACGGTGGACGTGGGACGTAGCACGGATACCCGCGACGGGCCACCGCGTCGACGAACGGGCCGGCGGCTGTCGAGTTGTTTTCGAGATACCGCTTGCGGCCGTCGGCTACGCGCCGGTGTGTCGGGCGGCGTGTCGGTCCATCGCGGCGCTCACCGAACAGTGAGAACGGCTTACGTGGTCCGGGTCAGCCGTCGTTACTGGACGCGCTTTTCGAGGCTGAAATCGCCGACCGAGTGGAGGTCCTCGCCGAGTCCGTTCCCGTCGCAGTCCTCGTTGGGACAGGCGTAGTGCCACCCGTCGCGGGTGGCGCGGCGCTCGGAGAACTGCTCGCCGCAGGCCTCACAGATGAGCGCCTCCGAGGAGCAGACGTCTCGGTGGAGTTCGTACTGAAGTTTACTTGTGAACGTCCGTTTGCAGTTACGGCACGTGTGGGTCATATTCGAACGTCTGACGTGGAGGGTAATAGAAGTGCCCCTTCGTTCGTTGACGGTCGAGAGGGCCGTAAAGCGGCGTTAGAGCTGCTTCGAGAAGCCAGTGGACGAACGTCCACTCCGAATCGAGACCACCGTCTGTGCCGACGGTCAGTCGGGGCGTTCGAGACCGAATCGGTCGCGCGTGTAGGTGTACTGGCTCCCGGCGAGTCGGCCGAGGGCGTCGAACTTCTCGACATCGAGTTTGCCGTCGGTGAGCAGTTCGTCGTCGACGTGGGCGTAGACGACTTCGCCCAGCACCATCGTCGACGTGCCGACCTCGACAGTGTCGTAGAGGACACACTCGAAGCTAATCGGAGAGGCCCCGACGCGGGGTGCGTCGACGACTACTGACGGCGCGCGCTCGACGCCCGCGTGGTCGAACTCGCTTGCATCGGATGGGAGCGTCGCTGAGGAGGCGTTCATCGATTCCGCGAGGTCGGGCGTGACGACGTTGACGACGAACTCCTCGGTTTCGACGGCGTTTCGCGGCGTGTCCTTCATCGACGCCGGCGCGAACATCACCACCGGCGGGTCGATACCGACGACGTTGAAGAAACTGTAGGGCGCGAGGTTGTCGGTCTCACCGTCGGTCGAGGACACCCACGCGATGGGGCGGGGAACCACGGCGGTCGAGAGGGTGCGATACATCGAATCGACGGAATCCGGGTCGAGTTCCATGGAGTAAGGTAGGTGTACCGTGGTGTCGAGTACCTAAAAGGGGCGCACTTAGAGGCCGACGTTGACCGCGTAGGGCCACGGCGCACTCGCGAGTGCGAGGAACACCAAGGCGCCCGCGGCACCGTAGAGGTTCTTCAGGAAACCGGTCATCTCGTTTTGGACGTCCTCACCCTCCACGTTCCAGAAGTCGTGCATCGTCACCGCGGAGACGACGAGGAACACGGCGATGGCACCCGCTCCGATGGTGGGGAGAATCCCGGCGGCAATCGAGATGCCGCCGAAGACGAGCAGGCCACCGCTGAGGAGGACCGAGACCTTCGGCGCGGGCAACCCTTTGAACTCGGCGTAACCGGTCATCCCCTCGGTGTCCATGAAGTGGTTCAGTCCCATGAAGGCGAGGACGCCACCGAAGAGCACTCGAGCGACGAGGAACGCGACGTCGGCACCGGCGCTTTCCAGCATCAGTTCGCCTCCGTAACTGCGGGCGTTCGTGGGTCGATGCGGTCGGGCCGCGAGGTTAGTAACATTACACAACCAAGTACGAATTCGAACCTTTATATCACTTCGCGAACACTGGTGTCACCGGGTAACATCGATGTTAGGTGCCACGAAACTTATGTAGACAGGAAAACACTTACTGGCAATGTCACGGGAGCGAAGCCGTCAATCCCGAGCGAAGCGACTGCTTGCGGCTGGAAGCGTCAGTCTGGTTGGTCTGTTGCTCCTTGCCATCCCCGGCTACGACATATACAGCGACGCCTGGATGGAGGGGAAGTCGCTGTGGTCGACACTGCTCGAAAACTCCATCCTCGTCGCGCTCGGACTCGTCGTCGTCGCCACGGGTATCTGGCTCTACACCCAAGAGTGGACCGACGCACGCGTGGTGCGAACCGCGGGCTGGTGTGTCGGCGGAACCACCGTTTTCTCGATAGCGCTGGCGTGGATTCTCGGCATCCAGCAGTACGTTCAGGGCGAGTACAAGCCGCTCGTCATCGCCGGTGGTGCGGTCGTCATCGGGTCGATGGGGACCTTCGCGGCCGGTATCTACGACTCCGGCCAGCGGGAGAGTCGCGCCAAGCTCCAGATGGAGCGCGACCGGTTTTCGGCGCTGTTCAGGAACACGACCGACGCCATCGGGTCGGTCGCCTTCGCCGGAAACGACGTGACGCTGTTGGAGACCAACCGCGAGTTCGACCGCGTCGTCGACGATGTCGACCGCGTCGTCGAACGCATCGGGGAGGCCCACGACGATGTCCGAGGGTACCGTGCGGTCCACGAAACCGTCGCCCGCGGGGAATCCTTCAAGGTCAATCTCCAGTTGACCGTCGACGGCGAGGACTGCGAGTTCATCGTTCAGGTGGTCCCCTACGGCGACAGCGGTGCCGAGGCGTTCCTCGTGTTGACCGACGTAACCGACCAGTAGTGCTCGACACCCACGTCCCAGTTCGAGTGTCACCAACTACCACACTGCCGGCGTGAATATTTATTGGAGGGCCTCGTACGGAGCGATATGTCGAACGTTCCCCAAGCGCCAGTCGAGGCGGCCTGTCCGGTCGTCGAGTCGATGGAGCAGATCGGCTCGAAGTGGCGTCTGCTCGTCTTACACGACCTCCAGGACGGCGAAAAGCGGTTCAACGAACTGAAACGCTCGACGGAGGCCAACGCGCGGACGCTCTCGCGCGTGCTCGACGACCTTCAGGAGACCGGCTTCGTCGAACGTCGACTCGAGGAGGACGCCCCCGTGGCGACGTACTACTCGCTGACCGACAAGGGACAGTCGCTGTGTCCGGTGTTCGACGAAATCGAAGCGTGGGCCGACAACTGGCTCGAAGCCGAAGCGGAGTAAGAGCCCTCAGGCGTACTTTTCGGGGTATGCGTCTTCCAGGAGTTCCGGATTATCGAGCAGTTGCTCCCGAACCGGGGCGATGACCGCCGAAATCGCGGCGGCCGCAGCGGGTTTGAGGTCCGCGGGGTGGAGTTCGCCGGAGACGAAGTCTTCCTCGACCGCTTCGTAGTCGTCGTAGACGAGGTCGCCACCGTACTCCTCGGGCCGTTCGACGACGAACTGCTCGCCGCGCTCCTCGAAAACCGGGAACACGAGGAATCGGAGGTACTCGAGGACACCGTTGTCCTCGACCTCCCCCGCGGGGCAGTACGCGCCGTTGATTTTCTCTTCGACGGCGTCGTCGTCGTCGGTGAGGTTGACCTTCGAGGACGCCTCGGAAGCGGACATCTTCCCGCCGGAGAGCCCCGATAGAAGCGGTGCGAACACACACGCCGGCTTGTCGTAGCCGGAATCGGGCAACTGCTCGCGGGCGAGCATGTAGATGCCGCGCTGGTCGATGCCGCCGTAGGCGATGTCCGCATCGAGTGCGGCCACGTCGAGCGCCTGCATCAGGGTGTAAACGAGTCCCCCCAACTTCGGGTTCTCGGACTGTCGAACGACTTCACTGCCCGCGCGCTTGGCGCGCGAGAGCGTCGTCTCCGCGAGCATGCGATAGAGGTCGAGCGTGTAGGGCTCTTCGAGTTGGTACTCGGTGCCGCGGACGAAGGTGACCGAATCCGGGTCGGCGCCGGCCGCCTCTATCATTCCCACGATGGCCGCCTCGTAGTACGCCGAGCGAGCCTCGAGCAACTCGAATGGGCTCTTGGCGTCGTCGAGGTGGGCGTGGAGGTCTGCGACCAACACCGTCACGTCGAGGCCGGCATCGATGAAGTCGGCGAGTTTGCGCATCGTCGTGAAGTGGCCGATGTGCATCTCACCGGTCGGGGCGTAGCCGATGTAGGCGGTGGGGTTCTCGCGTTCCTCGAACAGCGCCTCGATTTCGTCGACCTCTACGACCTCTTCGGTGAATCGCGTGACCAGTTCGGTCCGCTCGGCCGTGTCCATGCGTTCGCTACCGTGAGACGGCCGATAAAACGTTCGGGTACGTCCAGTAGCGGTACCGACCCACACGGACTTCGGCACCCAACGCGAGTACGGATAGCCGGTTACATTACATCCAAACGTCTTCCCACCCAACTTCGAATATGTACACCGGGCGAACGGAGAAACCCTGCTGTCTCTGCGGCCGACCGGAAACCGCCCACCGAATCGACATTCCACCGCGTGCGGTCCAGTTGCTGAAGCACTCCGAGCCAATCGCGTGGCGAGACATCGAAGGCGAGGTGTCGCTACATTTCTGTGCCGACGACTGGCACACCGTCCGTGACCTCGTCCTCGAAACGGGGATGAGCCCACTCTCGCGGTGTAACGCCGCCCGGGCCTCCTTCGTCCTCCGTGAAGACTTCGAGGCGCTGTTGAACGCGACTCGAGAGGAACCCGACCAGCGACCGCTGGAAGCCGAGATGCTCAACGACGCTCGCGAAACACTGGAGCGCTTCGGGGACGGGGACGACCTCGTCGAGACACGCGATGTCGTCGAAGCCCGCATCGTCTCGTGGGCGCTCGAAGACCTCGGCTCGCCGAAACGTCCTGTTTCCTAGCCGACTATTGTCTGACGAAAAACATATTTTACCGCGTGAAGACAGGTGTGTTACTGAGGACCACACCGAGATGGGAGAACACGAAACGGCGACGATACTCATCGTAGACGACGACCCGGGGCTCGCGGATGGGTACGCGGCCCGGCTGCAGAAACACGACGTTCGGACGGCCTACGATGGCCGAGAGGCACTCGACGCCCTCGATGACGCGGTCGATATCGTGTTCCTCGACCGACGGATGCCGGGGCTTTCGGGCGATGAAGTGCTCGAAACCGCACGCCAGCGCGGCTTCGATTGCCGCATCGTGATGCTCACCGGCGGTGAACCGTCCGCCGACATCGTCTCGATGGGCTTCGACGAGTACCTCAGAAAGCCCGTGGACAGAGCGGAACTCCGGGAGACGGTCCAGCGGATGCTCAGACGCGCCACCTACGACGAGAAGCTTCAGGAGTACTTCTCGCTGTCCGCCAAGCGAGCGACGCTGGAAACCGAATCAGCTGACGCCGTCGAAGGGACCCCGAAGTACGAGGAACTGTGTCGCCGACTGGAGACCGTCGAGCGGGAACTTGACGAGGCCCTCGAAGACCTTCCGGACGACGACGGCTACGTGGTCGCTACCGACGACCGGGTCCGCGCCGACAGCGCGACTGACTGAGGCCCATCACGGTCGAAACTCGAACCGTCCGCCATCGTCGCCGTCCTCGAGGTTTCACCCGTGTCGCCGCCGATGCGAACCTGTTGTGAACCGATAGACACACCTCTCCAGGATAACGGAACAATGATGGACGATATAGGTACTGTCGTGGGCGAGCGCTGTATTTTGGAAGGGTACATCCGCTCGATTCCGATGCGAAACTTTTTGAATAAAACCAATATTAATCCGACCCAGTTCGAATGAAACGATTGGTGTTGCTCCTTGCCGTTTCGCTCGCTTTCTGTGGGATTGTGGGTACCGCTGCCGCCGCCGCTGCCGATGGACCGATGGCCGACGGTGGCCTCGACCAGACGGTGACCGTCGATACGACGGTCCAACTCGACGCGACCGGTTCGACGTACCCCACCGGAGATATCGAAGCCTACCGATGGGAAATCGACACCCCCAGTGGCCGTCAGATTACGCCCGACTGTGCGGACTGCAGTCGGACGTCGTTCGTCCCGACGACACCCGGCCGATACGAGGTGAACCTCACGGTTATCGGCGATGATGGCGCTCGGAGCGCCGACACGCTGTACGTCTACGTCAACGACGCCGGACCGTCAGTCTCGGTTACCGGCGCGACGACACCGGAAGCCACGAATCCGACCGAGTACGTCGCTACCGCGGAGAGCCCCGATGCCGAACTCGAGGAAATCGCGTGGGCGGTCGACGACGAAATCGTCGCGACACGGTCCCTCGACGGAACGGCCGCTACCGATGACCTCCGAATCGCGTTTCCGGGAGCGGGACCGTACCGCGTACAGGTCGTCGTAGTGGATACGAACGGCCGAACGGCGTACGACGACATCCTCGTCCGTCCCGGTCGAGAATCGACACCGGACACCGAATGGGACGACATCGACCCCGGCCCGTCGTCCCCGGACTGCAGCGACCCGGAGTACCTCGCCTCGAACTCCGATGCCTGCCTTTCGAGTGAACCAACTTCGGGCGGCCCACCGACGCCGACACCGGCCGCACCGACGACCGATTCCGAGACGCCCGAACCCACGCCACAACCTCCGAAAGACGAGGAGATATTCTACGACACCGATGGATACGCCTCGACACTCCGTGTCGGGTCGCGAATCGCCGATTCGTCGTATCTCGGGAGTACGGCGGACGCCGTCGGCCTCGACGGAGGAGAAAACGCTCCGTGGAAACAGGACCTGGGCGAGCAAATCTACGAGGACACTGTCGGCGCCGCTTCGACGTTCGTCTTCGGACAAGAGCAGAAAACCGTGACCTGCGAGACGACTGGCGGGGAGTGGAACGCCTGCGACGAGAAGATACGGCAACTCGAACACGAAGGCGGCACGACGAACACGTACTCTCCGTCGGAAGGGGGGGCATATCATCAGTACGGGTTGGAGAATGCGGAACGTGTCTATGGCTCAGACCCCACTGAACTTAAGAATGGCCAAGAAGCCGATGTGACAGTTGTTATTCAAGGAGAGAAAGACAATATTATCGAACGGAGCTTGGATAAAGCAGAAGAGGTCAGCGATATTGCTAGCGGTGACACCAATCAAGACGAACCTGATAGAGTGACGACTACACCGGTTGCGGTCAACGATGGTCCGCCTGATGAGGAATCGTCCGAATCGACAACTCTCGCGTCGGACCTGCACTCACGGTTGCCCGAGACTGACCTCAGTGGGGACGAAGACGATACAGAGGATGAAACTGACAACGGACCCGGACCAACGCTGCCCGACGATGTGGGTGGCCTGAACGGTATCGGAGGTGGGTTGGTAGAATGAGCCGACAGGACTCCGAACGTCATGAGTGGACGCGCCGTGGGGTCGTTTCTGCGATAGCAGCGGTCAGTTGCGGACTTGCTGGATGCGGCAATGGTCAACCTCCAGAATCCGACAAAAACGAGAGTTCGGCACAGCCGTTCGAAGGAGAACAACGCTCCGAGCAGGTGTTGGCCGTCGAATCTCGGTTGGAGCGAGTGTACGAACGTCTCAGAACCCTTCCGATTGCCGACGATGGCGACTTCGTCTTCGATGTCACTGCCTTCGAAGATGAATTCGACCATCGAGCGATTTCTGACAGAACCGACGAGATAGTGGCAGAAATCGCGGAACTGGACGAAGGCGAGGAGATTTCAAGCAATCGGGAAGAAACGCTATCTACGCTGGCACGGTTGGCCGACGACCGCGCTTCACAGCGATACCTACTCCACCAGGCCATCGCAGCCACGTTCGCCTACGACGAACGGATTCGTGACACGAGATACGACGCAGCGAGAGAGCCAGTGATTTTCGCCAGCGATAGGCTCGAAGAGTTATCCACGGTCGGACAACGAATCGAGAGCCATCAACAGCGACTCAACGATACGAGCGTGAATATGGACGGCTACAGTCACGAGGCGGTGAAGAGAGAGCAAGCAATGTTGCTCGATGTTGCGGCGTGGCTCTCCCCGGTCAGCAGAGCACTACACGAGATGGCGCGTGGATACACCTTCCTCGCCGATGCGAACCAGTCACTGGAAAACGACGCCCCCTCTACGGCGTCGGAGCAGTATCGAACAGCCCACGCTCGATTCGAAACTGCAAACGAGGCCTTCGCAGAGGCGCGCGGTCGAGGACAGCGAGTCGGCTACATCGTCCCAATCGCCGAGCAATCTCGCTGTTCGTTGTCGGGACTGCTGGACGGGACGGATACGCTTGCCGAAGCAATCGAAGAAATCGAAGCCGGCAACGAACAGGAAGGGAAGGCGCTCGCCCAGGAAGCTATCGAACGGATGGAACAACAGCGAAACCGATGTGACTGAACCACAATCAATTTGAGTAAACGAATTATTTATCACCGTAAATTAGCTTTGAAAAATGGTGTGGAAGCGAGTCCTCAACGTCGTTTCGGCGGTTATTCTGCTCACCCTCGCCGGCGCGCTGGTCGTGACCTTGGCCGTCACCTTCGGTCCAGTTGACAGAGCGTCCCAACCGGATGTCGACGCCCCCGAAAACACCACCGGTGTACCGGAGGTCGAAGCGTCGGCACATCCCGACATCGACGGTGAGCGACTGGAGATGGAAATCTTTGAAGCGGTCAACGAGCGACGGTCGGAGTACGGTCGGGAACCGTTCGTCCATTCCGAGCGAGTCCGGTTAATCGCACGCCTCCACAGCAAGGACATGGCCGACCGAGATTTCTACGACCACCGGAATCCGGACGGACAGGGCTCCGAAGAGCGCCACGAGGAGTACGACGGATGCGACAGCACCAACGAGAACATCGCGTATCTAACTCCACGTCAGGTGAACGAAACGGACGACGTTGCAGCGAAGTTCGTCGAAATGTGGGCGAACTCACCGGGGCATAACACATCGATGCTAACACCATACGGTCGGGTTAGCGCCGTCGGCGTCTACGTCACGCAGAAGGGAGAAATCTATGCGACGCAGAACTTCTGTCGCGAGCATCCGAACGTCTAGGCGCCGATATACTCCTCGTTGAACACCCATTCGCCGTCCTCTTGGACCATGTACTCGCCGTAGTACGGCACCCGTTCGGCGACGGTGTCGCGGAACGCCTCACGGATTTCGGGTTTGGACATCTCGCCCATCGATTTGAGGTCGTCGTTTCGGTTGAGACAGCCCTTGAGGTAGCCCTCGTGGGTGACCCGAACGCGGTGGCAGTTGGCACAGAAGTCCGCATTGCCGACGGGGTCGACGATTTCGACCATCCCGCCGTCGACGAAGTAGCGGTTTCGGCCGTGCATCTCCCGGCGTTCGACGCGGTCGGCCTGCTCTTCGAGCCAGCCATGGACGCGTTCGATGTCGACGGCCCAGTCGGGGCGGCCCGCGAGTTCGGGCATGTACTCGATGAGTTGGAGTTGGAGGCCGTCGTTCTCGGCAACGTGGTCGACCATCTCGGGGACGTAACCGGCAGTCTGCTCGAAGACGACCATGTTGAGCTTGACGGGGGGCGAGGCCGGCATCGAGGGCCGCATCGACCCCTTCGAGAACGTCCTCGTAGGCGGTGCTCTTGGTCACCTCCGCGAAAGCCTCCGGGGAGAGGGCGTCTTGGGAGACGTTGACGCGTTCGAGTCCGGCGTCGGCGAGGGCGTCGGCGCGTTCGGGGAGGAACGTGCCGTTGGTCGTGAGCGACGTTTCCATCGAGTCCGGCGTCCGGCGGACGATTTCTTCGAGGTCCTCTCGAAGCATCGGTTCGCCGCCGGTGAACTTCACCGAGTCGACGTCGAACTCCGCGGCGACCTCGAGGAAGCGGACCACGTCGTCGGTGGACATCTCGTCGTCGGCGGGTTCCATCGGCCCCCGGGTGTCGCCGAGCCCCTCGTTGTGGCAGTAGACACAGTCGAAGTTACACCGGTCGGTGAGAGAGACGCGAACACCGGTGACTTCCCGTCCGAACCCGTCTTCGAGCATGCCCGAGAGTTCGGTCACACGTGCTTAAATTCGACGCTAGATTGAGTCGTTACGTAACCAATAGTGGTTTCTCAGATAGCGCCGAACACCCGACACAGCTCGAACCGTGGGATTCGGTGCACAACTCTTATCGGCGCTACGGGGCCTACCGAAGGTATGGACGAAGACGCTATCCTCGACCGCCTGTCGGCCGTCGAAGACCCCGAACTCGGAGACGATATCGTCTCGCTCGGATTGGTCAACGACGTGACCGTCGAGGGTGATACGGTTCGTATCGACCTCGCGCTCGGAGCACCCTACTCGTCGACGGAGACGGCAATCGCAGCCGAGGTTCGAGAAGTTCTCGCCGACACCGGGTTAGAAATCGACCTCTCGGCGAGCATCGACACCGGGCTGGGTGACGACGAGCAGGTGTTGCCGGGCGTCGAGAACATCATCGCCGTCGCCTCCGGAAAGGGCGGCGTCGGGAAGTCGACGGTCGCGGTCAACCTCGCTGCGGGGCTCTCGGAGATGGGTGCCCGCGTCGGCCTATTCGACGCCGACATCTACGGCCCCAACGTCCCGCGGATGGTCGAAACCGACGAGCGGCCCAAGGCGACCCACGAGGAGACCATCATCCCACCGGAGAAATACGGAATGAAACTGATGAGCATGGACTTCCTCGTCGGCGAGGACGACCCCGTCATCTGGCGGGGGCCGATGGTCCACAAGGTGTTGACGCAGTTGTGGGAAGACGTGGAGTGGGGTTCGTTGGATTACATGGTCGTCGACCTGCCGCCGGGGACCGGCGACACGCAGTTGACGCTGTTGCAGTCGGTGCCGGTGTCGGGGGCGGTCATCGTGACAACGCCACAGGAAGTCGCCCTCGACGACGCCCGGAAGGGACTTCGGATGTTCGGCAAACACGACACCCCTGTCCTCGGCATCGTCGAGAACATGTCGGGGTTCGTCTGTCCGGACTGCGGAAACGAACACGACATCTTCGGCAGCGGCGGCGGCCGGGAGTTCTCCGACGAGGTGGAGATGCCATTCCTCGGAGAGATACCGTTGGACCCCGCAGTCCGAAAGGGCGGCGACTCCGGTGCACCAATCGTCCTCGACGAGGACAGCGAGACGGGGGAGGCGTTCCGTTCGTTCGCCGACGAGACGGCGAAGATGCAGGGCATCGTCCGCCGCCGACAGGCGAGTAGTCAGCGGTAACCATGCCGAGTGACTCCGATAGCGAGTGCGAGGGTGAGACCGACCGTGCCGCCTTCCTACGGGACATCGCCGAAGACGTTCGCGGCGACTCTTCGGAGAGCGAACAGCTTGCTGCCATCCTGTATCGCGTGTCGGACCTCTACGACCCCGACGAGGAGACGACGGTGCCGGAAATCTATCGGAACGTCCAGAACATCCTCGAAATCAAGGAACGGGGCGGGTTACCGGAACGAGACGGCTGACGGAGCGGGGTCTATCCGTATTTCTCAGCCTACGCGAGTCGCTCGCACGCGACCCAACTATCGTTGTGCTTAAGTACGGTGGTCGGGTAGCGAAGAACGCAATCGATGTAGGGGTGTCGGCCCCGAGTCCGAGAGGGCGAAGATACACGCACGCGAGTCGTGGTAGCCAAGCATGGCCCAAGGCGCAGGGTTGCTAACTCTGTGGCGTACAGCCTCCGGGGTTCAAATCCCCGCCACGACGCTAACACAACCCACATATGAGTGCAGAAGAACCCCCGGCGGACGAGGAAGACGAGGACATCCAGTACTTCGTCCGCATCGGACAGACAGACCTCGACGGGACGAAGAGCGTCGAGCGAGCGTTGACCGACATGAACGGTATCGGTCGACGCGTCGCTCGCATTATCGCCGAGAAAGCCGACGTGGACCGAACCGCGGTGCTCGGGAAACTCGACGAAGACACCATCGACACCGTCGTCGAACACGTCGAGGGGTACGCCGACGAAGTGCCCGCCTGGCTGACGAACCACCAGGACGACTTCTTCACCGGCGAGACCACCCACGAAATCGGCAACGAGCTCAACATGAGTCGGCGACAGGACATCAACCGGATGAAGATGATAGACTCCTACAAGGGCGTTCGCCACAACCGCGGTCAGAAGGTCCGCGGACAGCGAACGAAGTCCACTGGCCGGACGGAGGGCACCATCGGTGTCAACGTCGAGGCCATCAAGGAGGACATGGCCGAGGAAGAAGCAGGTGAGGACGAATAATGGCACTCGGTAACAACACCAAGTTCTACGAGACGCCGAACCACCCCTTCCAGGGCGAGCGAATCGCCGACGAGGGTGACCTCGTCTCCCGGTACGGTCTCGCGACGAAAGAAGAGCTGTGGCGTGCCCAATCGGAGCTTCGCGACTACCGACGGGAGGCCCGCCGACTGCTCGGCGAGGCACAGGGTGACGCCGAGGTTGCGACTGAAGCCGGCAGCGAGTTCCTCGCTCGGCTGAAGCGCATCGGTGTCCTCGACGACGAGGAGAGCCTCGACGACATCCTGTCGCTCGACGTGACCGACATCCTCGAGCGTCGCCTCCAGACGGTCGCCTACCGCAAGGGCGTGGGCAACACCGCAAAGCAGGCCCGACAGTTCATCGTCCACGGACACGTCACCATCGAGGGCGCCCGCGTGTCGGCGCCGTCGTACAAGGTCGACGTGGCCAAAGAGGACAGCATCGAGTTCGACGAGACGAGTCCGCTCGCGGACGACCTTCACCCCGAACGCGCGGAGGGACAGTAAATGGCAGACGACAACACCTGGGGCGTCGCACACGTCTACGCCTCGTTCAACAACACGATAATCACGGTAACGGACCTGACCGGCGCCGAGACGATTACGAAGTCCTCCGGCGGGACGGTCGTGAAACAGAACCGCGACGAAGCGTCGCCGTACGCCGCCATGCAGATGGCGGAAGTCGTCGCCGAGGAAGTGCAGGCCGCCGGCATCGACGGCGTGCACGTTCGCGTTCGCGGTCCGGGCGGCAACCAACAGAAGAACCCCGGCCCCGGCGCACAGGCGACGATTCGTGCGCTTGCCCGTGCCGGACTCGAAATCGGTCGTATCGAGGACGTAACCCCCATCCCGCACGACGGCACTCGCGGGCCGAAGAACGCAGGGTTCTGAGATGAGCGAGGAGTACGAGGTAACGTTCATCGACCGCGACGACCGGAGCGCGAGGTTCCTCGTTCGCGGCGTCACGCCCGCGTTCGCCAACGGCATCCGCCGTGCGATGCTCGCCGACGTGGAGACGCTGTCGATAGACACGCTTCGCGTCATCGAGAACTCGTCGGTGATGTTCGACGAGCAAATCGCCCTTCGACTCGGCCTCGTCCCGCTGACGACGCCGGACGACTACGAACCGGGCGATACGGTCACGCTCGCTATCGACGTGGAAGGCCCGGCGACCGCGTACTCGGGCGACCTCGTCTCCAGCGACGAACAGGTCCAGCCGGCAGAGGAGAACGTCCCCATCATCGAACTCAAGGAGGGCCAGCGGCTCGAACTCGAAGCCGACGCGGTCCTCGGGCGCGGCAAGGACCACGCCAAACACCAGGGTGGCGTCGCCGTCGGCTATCGACACCTCCAGCGTGTCGAAGTCGTCGGCGAGAAAGGCGAGTTCGAAGACGACGAACCGGAAATCATCCGGGGCGTCATCGAGGAAGACGGCGAACTCGTCCCCACCGAAGAGTTCGACAACGACCTCAGCCAGCGGTACCCCGGCAAGGAAGTCGAAATCGAGGAGGTTCCGAACGCGTTCGTCTTCAGCGTCGAAAGCGACGGGTCGTTGCCCGTCGACGAACTCGTCCTCGCGGCCGTCGAGAGCATCGAGGCCCGCGCGGAAGAACTCGAAGAAGCGGTCCAACTGTAAGCAAATGACACCCCACACCCCTACCACGACGCTCGCCACGACGGAGAGCGTCGCAACCCGACCGACGAGCGGCGGTGCGGCCGCGCGTTCCTCGGTCGGAACCGGCATCCGCCGGACCGAAAGGGGCTTTAGTGGGGGCGAAGAACACGAAAACGCGCGCAGGGATAGCCAAGTCAGGCCAACGGCGCAGCGTTCAGGGCGCTGTCCTGTAGAGGTCCGCAGGTTCAAATCCTGCTCCCTGCATTCGTTTCTCAGGAGAGATAACCGATGAGTAGCAAAACGAACCCGAGGCTTTCCAGTCTCATCGCTGACCTGAAGTCGACCGCCCGCAACGGCGGTGGCGAGGTCTGGAACGATGTGGCCGAGCGCCTCGAGAAACCCCGGCGCACGCACGCGGAGGTCAACTTGGGACGCATCGAGCGATACGCCCAGGAAGACGAGACCGTCATCGTGCCCGGCAAGGTGCTCGGGTCCGGTGCCCTCCGCAAGGAGGTCACCGTCGCAGCTGTCGACTTCTCGTCGACGGCCCAGACGAAAATCGACACGGTCGGCGAAGCGATCGAACTCGAACAGGCACTCGAAGACAACCCCGACGGCTCCAACGTGCGGGTGATTCGATGAGTTACGCTGAATTCGACGCCGACGTCGTCGTCGACGCCCGTGACTGTATCATGGGTCGTGTCGCCTCGAAGGTCGCCCAGCGCGCCCTCGACGGCGAGACGGTCGCCGTGGTCAACGCCGAACGCGCGGTCATCACCGGCAGCGAAGACGACGTGATGAGCGTCTACCGCCAGCGTGCGGAGGTCGGCTCCGACCGCGGGCCGAACTACCCGAAGCGACCCGACCGCATCTTCAAACGCGCCATCCGCGGGATGGTGCCGTACAAGGAGACCCGCGGCCGGGAAGCGTTCGAGAACGTCCGCGTCTACCTGGGCAACCCCTACGAGGACGCGGAGGTCCTCGACGACACGTCGCTGGACCGACTGTCGAACATCAAGTTCATCTCGCTCGGCGAAGTCAGCGAGAACTTGGGTGCTAACGTCACATGGTAACTAACACGTCCGGTAAGAAGAAGACAGCTGTCGCCCGTGCGACGGTTCGCGAAGGCTCCGGCCGGGTTCGGATCGACTCCAAACCCGTCGAGCTGGTCGAACCCGAGCAGGCGCGACTGAAGATGCTCGAGCCGTTCCGCATCGCCGAAGAGGACCTCCGAGACAGCGTCGACATCGACGTGGTCGTCTCCGGCGGTGGGTTCTCCGGGCAGGCCGACGCGGTCCGTACGGCCATCGCCCGCGGCCTCGTCGAGCACACCAACGACGCCGAACTGCGCGATGCGTTCATGTCGTTCGACCGGTCGCTGCTCGTCAACGACGTGCGGCAGTCCGAACCGAAGAAGTGGGGCGGTCCCGGCGCTCGGGCCCGTTACCAGAAGTCCTACCGCTGAGGTGATTCACAAATGATGGTACCGGTCCGGTGTTTCACGTGCGGTAAAGTCGTCGGCGAGCACTGGGAAGAGTTCAAAGCTCGCGCCCGAGAGGGCGACGAAGACCCTGCCGAGGTGCTCGACGAGCTCGGCGTCGACCGCGCGTGCTGTCGACGCATGCTCGTCTCACACAAGGACCTCGTCGACATCGTATCCCCCTACCAATGAGAGGCGCAAACCGCTACGAGAAGGCGCGTATCCTCGGGGCACGAGCCCTGCAGGTGTCTTACGGGGCGCCGGTGCTCATCGACACCGAACAGACGGAACCGATTCTCGTGGCCGCAGAGGAGTACGACGCCGGCGTGTTGCCGTTCACCGTCCGGCGGGGTGACGAGTAGATGACACTCATCACGGAGGTTCGGCTGCGCCGGATTCTCGACAGTCGAGGCAATCCGACCGTCGAGGCCGAGGTCCGCACCGAAAGCGGCGGCTTCGGCCGCGGTGCGGCTCCCTCCGGTGCGTCAACCGGCGAGTACGAGGCCGTCGAGCGACCGGCCGAGGAGGCCATCGCGGCGGCCCGCGACCTCGCCGTTCCGCGGCTCGAAGGACAGGTGTACGCCGGTGACCAACGCGGCGTCGACCGGACGCTCCGCGGCGCCGACGGCACCGACGACTTCTCGGAAATCGGCGCCAACAGCGCCGTCGCCATCTCGATGGCGGCGGGCAAGGCTGCCGCCGACGTCCTCGGTGCGCCGCTGTATCAGCATCTGGGTGGTGCGTTCCGGGGTCGGGACTTCCCGACGCCGCTCGGCAACGTCATCGGCGGCGGCGAACACGCCGCCGACGCGACCCACATCCAGGAGTTCCTCGCCGCGCCGATCGGAGCGCCGTCGGTCGCCGACGCCGTCTTCGCCAACGCGGCGGTCCACGGCGAGGTCGGCGACATCCTGAGCGAGCGGGGCGTCCCAGCCGCAAAGGGTGACGAGGGCGCGTGGGCGCCCTCCATCGACGACAGCGAGGCGTTCGAAATCGTCGAGGAAGCCGTCGAGACGGTCGCAGACGATGTCGGCTTCGACATCAAGTTCGGACTCGACGTGGCCGGCGCGGAACTGTACGACGCCGACGAGGGCGTCTACCGCTACGGCGACGACACCCGAACGCCCGACGAGCAAATCGATTACATCGCCGAGTTGGTCGGCGAATACGACCTCGCCTACGTCGAGGACCCCCTCGACGAGGACGACTACGACGGCTTCGCCGAGTTGACCGACCGAGTTGGTTCGGAGACGCTCATCTGTGGTGACGACCTGTTCGTCACGAACACCGAGCGACTCGCGGAGGGCATCGAGCAGGGTGCGGCCAACAGCATCCTCGTCAAGCCCAACCAAATCGGCACGCTGTCGGACGCCTTCGACGCAATCGAGTTGGCCGTCGAGAACGGCTACGACCCCGTCGTCTCCCACCGCAGCGGCGAGACGGAGGATACGACCATCGCACACCTCGCCGTCGCGACCGATGCCCCGTTCATCAAGACGGGCGCGGTCGGTGGCGAGCGCACCGCAAAGCTGAACGAACTCATTCGAATCGAGGCAAACGCATGAGCGATAACGACGAGGGGCTCGACGCCTCCGAACTGGACGAGGAACTCGACGAGCTCGAAGACGAGCTCGAGGAGGAACTCGACACAGAGGTCGAGGAGGCCGACCCCACCGATGACGAACAGCCCGCCCCCGAGGCCGAGGAGGCCGACGAGGCAGAACCAGACGACGCGGAGGACGCCACCGAGGCGGCCGACGAGGACTCGGAGGCCGAGGAGGCCCCCGTCCTCGACGAGGACGTCATGCCCGACGACGAGGCGGACCTCCTCATCCCGGTCGAGGACTACCTCGCGGCAGGTGTCCACATCGGGACCCAACAGAAGACGAAGTCCATGGAGCGGTTCATCCACCGCGTCCGGACCGACGGTCTGTACGTGCTGGACGTTTCCCAGACCGACAGCCGAATCCGGACGGCGGCGTCGTTCCTCGCGAACTACAACCCCGAGCAGATTCTGGTGGCGTCCAGCCGTCAGTACGGTCGGTTCCCGGCCGAGAAGTTCGCCGACGCCGTGGGCGCTCGCGCCCGCACCGGCCGCTTCATCCCCGGCACGCTGACCAACCCCGACTACGAGGGCTACATCGAACCGGACGTCGTGGTCGTTACCGACCCCATCGGTGATTCCCAAGCGGTCAAGGAGGCCATCACGGTCGGTATCCCGGTCATCGCGATGTGTGACTCCAACAACACCACGTCGAACGTCGACCTGGTGGTGCCGACGAACAACAAGGGTCGTAAGGCCCTGTCGGTTATCTACTGGCTGCTCGCAAACGAGACCCTCGACCGCCGCGGCGCCGAACCCGCCTACGCGCTCGAGGACTTCGAAACCGAACTGTAACGGCTTTCGTTTTCGTGTTTCTCAGCCGCCCAGTGACAACTCCGCGAGTTCGTCGTACAGCAGGTTCTCGGGGACCGAATCGGCCCACTTGAGTGCCGCGACGCCGTCGCCGGGGGTCGTTTCGAGTTCCCCACCAACCGGCCGGCCGTCGAAACAGACGTAGGGGTTCGGGACTGGTTGGCGGTCGGTCCAGTCGTCCATGTAGAGGAGATGAACCTGTGCGAGGCCGGCGATGTCGGCGTCGATACCGGCGACTTCCTCGAGTGCCCGTCGGGCACACTCACGGTAGGACTCACCGGGCAGTCGTCCATCACCGGGGTCGACCCACCCCTCAGTTGCCTCGAAACGGGCGAGGAGGACACGACCGTCGTCATCGCGGACCCGGACGCCGGCCCCGCCGACGACGCCGAAGGACTCGAAGGACTCTACCAAGGCGTCGCGGTCGTCCGGGTGACAGTCCACGCGGCGACCCACGAGGTCGACCTCGCCGTGTTCGGCCGCGAGGTCCGCGACGAGCGCGTTGACGTGCCGGTGGAGTTCGGCGGACACACCGTCGAAACGGGACCGAGCGGTTTGTGCATTACTGATTTCGGGGCAGCCATGGGGACGGCAAAAGAACTATTCGTGCCGTCGTCGTCGGCATCGGCGTGAATGCTGGTCGCGTTCGTCGGTGGCTGGTTCGGCGACATCCTCGGTGAACTCGCCCTGTGGAGCGGCGTCCTCCTGGTGTTCGCGAGCGTTCTCGCACTGTACTCCGCCTGGAAGCGAAGGGAGATAGCCACACTCGTCGACGAGACGCCGCGTGTCGACATCGGCGACATCGAATCACCGGGACTCGTTCGCGTCCGTGGGACGGTCGCGCCGTCGGCAGAGGGGACGTTTATTTCGCCCATCGCCGGCGACCGGGAGTGTGTGCTGTCGGCGTGGGAAATCGAAGAGCAGTACGACACCCCCAAGACGAACAGTTGGGAATCCGCCGCGTGGGGCGTTCGCTCCGAGCGGTTCCACATTGAGGACGCGACGGGAACGCTGTCGGTGGCCATCAACGACCGGACGGTCGGAAACGAGACCGGCGACGTGTTCACCCCGGAGAAGTTGCTCGTCTCCGATGGCGTCGCAGTCGACGGATTGCAGTGTGCGTTCGGCACCTTCGAGACGGAAGTCGAAACCGACTACGAGGAGTCGCCACCGAAGCGAATACGAGACTTCCTCGCTGCTACCCCGGGCGTATCGGTCGACCCGATGGCGACGGACCTCGTCGTCGATGCGAGCAAGCGGCGCTACAGCGAGGCGACGCTCCAACCGGGCGATTCGGTTAGCCTTCTCGGCCATGTGAGTCGTCAGGACGATTCGGTGGCACCGCAAGGCGAATCCGAACGCTTCGTTATCACCCCCTCAGAGGAGTCGACGCTGTATCTGTCGACGGAGCCGTTCGACGACGTGCCCGATGGGAGTGGCGCTGTGCTGTTCGGCGTGCTCGTCGGCGCGGTCGGCATCGGCCTGTTGATTGTCGCCTTCCTGATGTAGCCGGGGGGTACGCGCGACCCGCAGCAGGGACCCGACCGGTTCGGATACGCTTTTTATCGGCCGGCCAGACACTCGGGTATGACCACTTCGAGTGCGCCCGGGAAGGTGTATCTCTTCGGCGAGCACGCCGTCGTCTACGGCGAGCCGGCCGTCCCGTGTGCCATCGAGCGCCGCGCGCGGGTGACCGTCGACCCCC
>NZ_WPCC01000012.1 GCF_009741925.1 Natronomonas sp. CBA1123 | reverse complement strand
CAAGCGTCATCTATCAGGACGACAGTTCCGTCGGCTTCGAGAAGCGCGAGGGCATCGAGGACACCGACTCGAACGACATCCCCGACCGCGCCCCCGACGAACGCGATGGACCTCGTCCGGGAGTTCTACTGATTACGATGCCAGAATGCGCTACCTGTGGCGACCACGTTTCGGTTCGGTTCACACGTGTCTTCGGCGACGATGAGGGAGTAGTATACGCCTGCCCTAGCTGCTCAACCAATGCGGGTATCGGAGAAGCGACTCGAGAGCGGAACGAGTACATCTAAATTTAGCGATATAGTAGTATAATTCGGTGCTGGCCGTCCCAACGCATAGTTCGTGGTGGTCGGGTGAACCGCCTCGGGGACAAGCCCCGAGGCACTCGCCTTGCTTATCTGTAGAGTCACTTCCGAGCGAAGGAGGTGAGATTACTCACGCGTCCGGAGAGACGACCACGGTCGCTGTGTATACTACATCATCAGTCTGGTAGGTATGGACGACGATCGCGCTATCGATGGCGTAGGTCGCTCGCGGCGACCCCGTCTCGGCGTGGTACTGTCCGTCGTCGACTCGAGCCGACGTGAGAACGGTGAGGTCGTAGTCGCCGCGTCCGTTCGTGCCGTTTTCGTAGGCCAGCGTGTACGGTTGGGCCACGCCGGTTCCAACTTCGAGGCCCGGACAGTCGGCACCGTCGACCGTTCCCGCCACGAGGTCGAGTTGCGCCGTCGGCCCGCTGGTGCGACAGGTGGCGACGTTGCCGTCGCCGTCCGTGACGGTGAGTACGATTTCGCCGGTTCCGCTGTCCTTCGTCACCGCCAGCTCCCAACTCGTTCCGTTCTGCGCGCGGATTCGGAACGGCTGGCTGCCACCAGTTTCGACGAGGGCGTCGTCGTGGACCTCCATCCGATACGTCGAAACGGTTTCGACGCCGCCGGCAAGCGTCCAGTTTCCGGCCCCAGTGGCGTTCGCGAACCGATGGGATTCGTTTTCGTGGACGACTTCCGTCCGGTTCAGAATCGAGTTGACCGACAGCGAACTGTATGCTCCACGCTTCGTTTTCCCGGCCACGACGGCTTGATTCCACTCCCCCACGTTGGTGGTGAAGTTCTCGCCGAGGGTTCGATGACTCGCGTTGTGGTTTCGATTGACGTACGCGATGTGTTCGCCAATCGTCTCGACGGCGTGTTGGTTAGCTTGGATGGCATCCTGGGTGCTGTCGTCTTTCTGTACCGCGAGGCTTTCGGTGTATATCGCCGCGTTCACAATCATCGCGAGGCCGACGAACAGAACGGCCAACAGGAGCGCGGCGAGTACCAGCAACTGCCCGCGGTCGTTTCTCTCGGCTCCGTCGCGACACCTCCTCGGAATCACGGCTGGCGTCTCGCGGTCGGTTCTCTGTTGGTTATCGACCGACTGCTGGAGACGATAGCTTCGCCGGCCTCTGTTATTTCCCGTCGTGAGTGAGCTGTCTCCGTTCCGATTTCGGCGCTCATTGACGGTGGGTACTTTCTTCCCGGGCTAACCGCTCGTGGCTATTCTGAAAGGGTGGCTTCGACGGCGAGGCTAGCTATTGGATAACAACAGGGCGCGGGCCGCGAACGTGAACATAAGCGGACAGGGCAGTATCTGCGCTCAACTACACGAAGCCCGAAACGGCGCCGATAACAGCCGGTCGGGTTGATTTTCCGTCTGGGCGCTACTCGAACAGTTCCGAGACCGTCTCGTCGTCTGGAATCCAGCCGACGAACTCGCCGCCTTCGAAGGGGAGGTCCACGGAGGCGATGTAGTTGCACAGCCCCACGTAGAAATCCACCAGCAGGCCGAGCGCAACGATTTCGCCGGGCGGATAGTGACGAGTCAGGGCATCGTGAATCTGGTCGGTGACCGTTCCCGACTCGACGGCACGGGCGTACTGAAGCAGGACGAACTCGGCGTCGTCGAACACCGAGAGGTCGCCGCCCCCGATTGCCTGCATCTCCTCGATTGTGACGCCCTTCTCGCGGGCGATGTCGACGTGTTGATGCCACTCGTAGCGGGCGCCACGAGCCCTCGCGACGGTCAGGATGACGAGTTCCTTCCGGCGCTGGCCGAGCTGGTCGTACAGCACGTTCAGATACTCCAGCGTCGCCTGGAGAACCTCCGGGTTGTGTGCCCACGCCCGGAAGATGTGGCGGTCGCCGAGGTACTCGTCGGTGAACAGGTGGTGATACTCCTCTGGGATGTCGTCTATCTCGAGTAGCGGGAGTCGGGACATGTGTTCGTACGTATCGACCGGGTAGAATCGTGGCTCTTGTGGGCGTGTGCACGCCGTGTGGGCGTTCGAGTATCGGTCATCTGTCGCCCCCGAACCGTTATGCTGGCTCCGAACGCCGGTTTCGGTATGAGTACACACGTCGTAATCGTCGGTGCCTACGGGAGTGCCGGTGTCGCGGCGGCCCAGCGATTGGCCGATGAGTCCGACGTCCGGTTGACGCTCGTCGACGACGGCGAACCGGGCGGCGGGCTCTGTATCCTCCGGGGCTGTATGCCCTCGAAGGAGGTGCTGTCGGCCGCCGAACACCGGTTCGCTGCCCGGCACGACGACCGACTGTCGGGGCCACTGCCCGACGTCGACCTCGAGGCGACCGTCGAACGCAAGAACGAACACACCTCGAACTTCGCCGCCCACCGTCGAGCCGCCGTCGAACGGCTCGCCAAACGCGAACACGTCGAGTTCATCCACGGGACGGCACGGTTCGTCGACGACCACCGACTCGCCGTCGGGGACCGAACGCTCGACCCCGATTACGTCGTCATCGCGACCGGTTCCTCGGTCACCATCCCCGACCTTCCGGGCATCGACGACGTGCCAGTTCGGACGAGCGCCGACGTGCTGGACGCCACGGAGTTCGGCGACTCGGGCGTCGTCATGGGGTTCGGCTACATCGGGATGGAACTCGTCCCGTATCTCAGCGAGGCGGCAGGGATGGACCTCACCGTCATCGAACACGACGCCCGCCCACTCGACGAGGGCGACGACCCCTTCGGTGATGTCCTGCTGGAGTACTATCGGGAGGCGTTCGACATCGACGTGCTCACGCACACCGACGAAAAACGCGTCGAAGCGACCGGCGACGGCGGTGTTCGAATGTACGTCGACCGAGAGGGGACCGAGGAGGTCATCGAAGCCGACCAGCTGTTTGCCTTCACCGGTCGCCGTCCGACGCTGGACCGACTCGGATTCGAAGAAACCGCTATCGAGACCGGTCCCGAGTGGGTCGAGAACACGATGCAGACGCGGGACGACCCCCGCGTGTTCGTCGCTGGCGACGCCAACGGCAAGGAGCCCATCCTCCACGTCGCCAAAGAGCAGGGACATCTCACCGCCGAGAACATCCGGCGGCACCGTGACGGCGAGCCACTGCGTGCCTACGAGAACGTCCACCACCACGTCGTCTTCTCCGGGCTCGGCGTCCTCCCGTACGCTCGGGTGGGCCACTCCGCCGAAGCGGCCGACGACGCGGGCGTAGACCACCTCGTCGTCACGCGCGAGACCGCGAGCGACGGCGTCTTCAAGACCAAGAACGTTCCCGAGGGACTGGCCCGGCTCGTCGTCGGTACCGACGGCACCGTGTTGGGTTTTCAGGGGCTGCACTACCACGCCGACGCGATGGCGAAGACGATGCAACTGGCCGTCGAGATGGAACTGGACGTCAGGGAGATACCTGACCGAGCGTACCATCCGACGACGCCCGAAATCCTCGATGGACTCGTTCGGGCGGCAGCCGACGAACTCGACTGACGGGCTTCTTTGTGAGGCAGGTAGAATAGGGTTGATAACGGTTGACAACGTAGGAATAGTATGGAAAATTCGACAGAACACGACGAAGAACACGTCTGTGAGGCCTGCGGAAAGGCCTTCGAATCGGAAGATGAACTAGAACAGCACGTCCACGAGGTCGGGCTCGTCGAGTAGGTTCTCGTCTTCCAGCGAGTCGAATCGCCGTCTCAGCGGCCGATGGTCCCCTGACGGGTGATGGGGGCGTCGGGATTGACCGTAAACGCGACGATAGTGGACTCCTCGGTTGCGGTGACGGACACCTCGCTCTCCTCGGTCACGAGTGCGCTCTCGGTGTACCCGACGGATTCTTCCTCGATATCGACCGCACCCTCGAACACGTAACAGTAGGTATCCCACCCCGGCTGGGAGGGGAGCGTGGTCGTACCGTCGGCCTCCAGCCGGCAGTCATAGCAGTGGACGTCGTTGCGGACGGACAGCGGCGCAGCACTCCCTTCGGGGCCGAACAGGTGCCGCCACTCGTTGGGCGTCGAATCGGGAATCGGCTCGTGTTGGATGCCGGGTTCGAGGTCGAGGCTGTGGGGCCGGACGAATATCTGGAGCATCCGCAACGGCGGGTCATCCGCGAGCGTCTCCTCGGCGTGCCAGAAGCCGCTGCCGGCGTTCATCACCATCAGGTGGTCGGCGTCCGTGACGAGTTCGTTGCCCTTGCGGTCGTCGTGGCGCATCACGCCGTCGGGCACCCAGGAGATGATTTCCTCGTTGCGGTGCTGGTGCATCCGGATGAGCGTCCCCGGGTCCATGAACGACTCGACGACCGTCGCGAGCGGCCCGTAGCCGTGGTCGTCGTGCCCCGGTACGGCCCGGCCGGGGAAATTGAAGTGAATCCTGAACTTGCCCTGATTTCGGGAGACCTCCGTTCGTGGAGCAGTGTAGATACCTGACTGGGTCTGTGACGAAGCGGAGTCTTCCATTCGCTCCTTGTAGGTCCTCCGGCGCTATATGGGTTCTGTGAACCACTCGACCGAACCACCGTCTCACGACTACACTTCCCCGATAAGAGGGTTTTCAACGGAGCCGAACGAACTCTAACTCATGGAACTCATCTCAGTCGCGGCGGTCGCGGACAACGGCGTCATCGGCCGGAACGGCGAGTTACCGTGGCCGAGCGTTCCGGCCGACAAACGACAGTACCGAAACCGAATCGCGGACTGGCCCGTCATCCTCGGCCGGCGAACGTTCGATTCGATGCGCGATGACCTTCCGGGGCGGGTACAGGTCGTGTTGAGCCGGTCGGTGTCCGACTACGATATCGAGTCGGCACACCACGCATCGGGCGTCGACGAGGCAATCGAAACCGTCGAATCGCTCGGGGACGACCGGGCCTACGTCATCGGTGGGGCGGGTATCTACGCCCTGTTCCAACCGGTCGTCGACCGGATGTTACTCAGCCGGATTCCGGGTGAATACGACGGCGACGCGTACTTCCCGGAGTGGGATACCGACGAGTGGACCGTCGTCGACCGCACTCCCTACGACGACTTCACCCTCGAGGACTGGGTTCGAGAGCGGCGCTAACGAGGGGGCTCCTAGCAACTAGAGAGACATCCGATTTGTCCGCGGCCGGCGGTTGGGATTTTTGTTCACACGCCGCAACCATGCAGCATGATTAGCCAACTCACCGCCCCGAGATGGGTGACCGACATCTTCTCGGCCTACAATCAGGTCTTGGCGGAACTGTTCTGGTTCGTCGTCGGTTTCGTTGTCGTCTATTTTCTCGGCCGGGTCGCTCTCGTTCCGGTCGCCATCCGAATCGTCAAATCGCGCAATCGCAACAACCCCACTATCGAGACGGCGACCGAGACGTACCTCCGGGTCATCATAATCGGATTCGCGACGCTGACGGGCATCATCGCGGCCGGCTACGGACGGGTACTTTCGGAGTCGGCGGTCATCATCGCAGCCCTCACGTTCGCTCTCGGTATCGCCGGCCAACAGGTGTTTGGGTCGCTCATCAGCGGGATGTTCCTGGTCGCCGACCCGGATTTCAACGTCGGCGACTGGATAGAGTGGCCGGGCGGCAAGGGCACTATCGAGGCAGTCGACTTCCGCGTCACTCGGGTTCGAACGCCGAACAACGAGTCCATCTCCGTTCCGAACACGGAGCTGACGACCAATTCGATTACTCGCCCCTACGGGCGTGACCGGTTTCGGATTACCGAGGAGGTGTACGTCGCCTACGACGAGGACACCGAACGGGCCCTGATGGAACTCAAGCAAATCGCCAGCGACCACGAACCGATTCACGACGACCCGCCGCCGAACGCACGCATCCTCGACCTCGGCAAGAACGAAGTCACCGTACAAGCCGAATTTTGGGTCGAAGACCCGATGAACAGCGACATTCTGACGGTTCGCTCCGACTTCCGGCGACTCGTGAAACGTCGCTTCGACGAGGAAGGCATTACGCTCGCCCCGCCGTCCGCACAGTCGCTCTCCGGGGAAGTTACGGTGTCCGAGCGCGGAGGCGACCCCATCTCGAACGGCGAGTGAGACGTGCCGATATCAAATCGGGTCGGTCCGTTTCGACGCTGTAGACGGTGTCGGAGTTACACCAAACTCGCGCCGTCGAACTCGCCGCGGTCGACGTCCATGTCGAGCAGGTCGAGAATCGTCGGGGCGATGTCGTAGAGGTCGGCGTCTTTAATCGTGGCGTCGTCGTCGTCGACGAACAGACACGCGTTGTCGAAACTGTGCATGCCGTTGCGGGGGCCGATGTCGAACACCGTATCGCCGCTGCGGAAGCCGGATTTGAGGTCGAAGCCGTGGTTCGGGATGACAACGAGGTCCGGCGCGATGTCGGCGTGTTCGCCGCGGAAGGCCTTCTCCTTGGTGACGACGCGGTCTGCGACCTTTCGGCCCTCGGGGCCTTCGAGTGCTTCGAGTTCGGCTTTCAGTTCCCTTCGGACTTCCTCGTACTCCTCCTCGGGGACGGAGCCACGGGGCTCCCGACCCTCGAGGTTGATGTAGAAGCGACCGGGGATGAGCGAGTAGGCCTTCGTGTCGTCGGCGATGTCGTCGAGGCTGTCGTGGTCGTCGTCTTCGTAGGAGAGCCAGCCGTTCTCCTCCAGCCAGACGTTGCACTTGACCTCGTGGTCGAGTTGGGTAAAGCCGTGGTCGGAGGCGACGACCATCGTCGTCTCGTCGTCGAGCATCTCGCGCAGTTCGCCGAGGTAGTGGTCGACTTTCTCGTAGAACTCGAGGAACTCCTCTTTGTACTCGCCGTCCTGTGTGTAGTGTTTGAACAGGAAGTGGTTCACTCGGTCGGTCGTCATGAAGACGCCGAAGAAGAGGTTCCAGTCGTCCTGCTGGACGTAGTGTTTGAACGCCTCGAAGCGGGCGTCGAGCGTCTCGTGGGCGTCCTCGATGAACTCGGATTTGTCCTCGTCGTGACCGAGTTTGGCGTTCACGTCGATTTTGTAATCGAGGCCCTCCAGCGTCTCACGGAGTTCGTCGGGGTAGGCTGCCTTCTCGACGCCGGGCGAGAGGAAGCCACTGACCATCCGCTGGGCGTCGCGGTCCGGCGGGAACGTTACGGGCACGTTCATCACCGTCGCCTCCCGGCCGGCGTCGGTGACGCGTGACCACAGACGGGTGGCCTGTACGTCCCGACCCATCGGCACGTAGGTGTCGTAACTTCCGACCTCGCGGTCCTGGAAGCCGTAGACGCCGGTTCCCCCCGGATTGACGCCGGTGGTCAACGCGGGCCAGCAGGCGCTGGACTCCGGTGGGACGATGGAGTCGATTGCACCGCCCGCCCCCTCGCTCGCCATCGCCGTGAGGTTCGGAAACGTCTCCTCGTTGTCGGCGATTAGACTGTACGGAACGCCGTCGATACCGAAGAAAGCGACTCGCGGACCCTCGCCACCGCGAAGCCGGTCGAACAGTCCCATAGAGGCGTGTGGGGCAGGCGCCTACAAGAACTTTCGTTTCGACCGGCAAAACCGGCGGCGCTCCCCGAAAGCGGCAAGAATCGCTCCCGCTACGCGTCGTCGTCGCGGTCGCCGTCCTCGGCGGCCGGCTCGAAGTTCTCCGGTACGACCGTCATGTGACGGATGCCCATCGGTTCACGGGGTTCGGCGCTCATGCTCGAAGGTACTTCTCGAACGCACAAGTATCATTCCATAAGCATACCGTATCACCCTGATTCGACGTATGCATAAGGGGAATATAGTGGGCGAAAAACGACGTACTGGGTGCTGATATGTCCGAATTACCCTGTCGCATGTTATGGTTTTGTGAATGCACATTACGAATCGTAGATGGGTTTCCAGCGGGTTGGTTGTGCGCTCGGTGTGCTACGGAACCACGCGGAAACGACAGACTCTATCCCGTCGAGTACGTACCGCTGGGAAGGTGAACCTTCGCGACGACTCGATTGGCTCGGAAGCGTTCTACCGAACGCTCGTCGAGAACGCTTCCGAGGGGATGTTGACAATCGACGCCGATAGCCGCATCGTGTATGCGAACCCGGCTATAGAGCGGATTCTCGGCTACTCGCCGGCGGAACTCGTCGGGAGTTCGAAGATGAAGATTATCCCCGAGCGCCTTCGCCCGGCCCACGCCGCCGCGCTGCAGTCCTACATCGAGACCGGCGAGAAGAACATCGACTGGAACGGCATCGAGTTGCCGGCGCTCCACAAGGACGGCCACGAGGTACCGACGCTGATTAGCCTCCGTGAACACGAACACGACGGGGAGCGGTATTTTACGGGCATCGTCCGGGACATAAGCGAGCGGCGCAACCGCGAGAAGTCGCTCGAAGAGCAGAACGAACGGCTCGACGAGTTCGCAGACATACTCTCTCACGACATCAGGAGTCCGCTGTCGGTCGCCCGCGGGTACACGGAGTTGGCCCACGAGAAGTCCGACGCTCCCGAACTCGAACAGGCGCTGGCGGCACTGGACCGCATCGACGACCTCATCGACGACATCCTGACGTACTCGCGGGAGGGTGGCTTCGTCGACGAGGCCGAGCCGTTTCGACTCGACGACGCCGTCCGGGCGGAGTGGAGTCTCACGGCCGCCGAGGATGCCGACCTCCGTGTCGAGGACATCGGCCGGATCGAGGCAAACGAGAGCCGGGTCCGGGAACTCCTCGGCAATCTGTTCCGAAACGCTGTGACCCACGGTGGCCCGGACGTGACCGTTCGGGTCGGTTCGCTACCGGACGGCTTCTACGTCGAAGACGACGGCCCCGGAATTCCGGCGGCCGACCGGGAGACGGTGTTCGAGTACGGGTACACGACACGCGAAGGTGGGTCGGGCTACGGGCTCTCCATCGTCAAGCAAATCGCCAACGAACACGGGTGGAACGTCCGCGTCGTCGAGGGGTCCGATGGCGGTGCGCGATTCGAGTTCACCGGCGTCGACCCCATCTCGCGAGCCGACCGCTGACGGACGCGCTACTCAAAAGAACAGCTGTACTGACGGCCTAGCCGAAGTGCTCTTCGTAGAGGTTCTGGGCGTGTTCGATGGCGTCGTAGGCCGCTTGCTTGTCCTCCCAGCCCAGCGTCTCGACTTCCTTGCCCTCTTCGAGGTTCTTGTACGTCGCGAAGAACTCGTCAATCTCGTCGAGTTGCTGTTGGGGGATGTCCTCGAGGTCCTCGATGTGGTCGTATCGGGGGTCCTCGCTGGGGACGGCGATGACCTTGTCGTCCTGTTCGCCGTCGTCGTCCATCTTCATCAGGGCGACGGGGCGAGCCTCGATGACACAGCCCGGGAACGTCTGGTCTTCGACCAACACGAGCACGTCGAAGGGGTCCTCGTCGTCGTAGTACGACTGCGGGATGAACCCGTAGTCCGACGGATAGTGGACGTTCGAGTGCAGGACGCGGTCCAACACGACGCCGGGGATGTCCTTGTCGTACTCGTATTTGTTGCGCTCGCCCTTCAGACACTCCACGACGGCGTAAATCTCCTCGGGCGCGTTCGGTCCCGTTTCGAGGTCTTCCCACAGGTTTGCCATACCGTGGCTCCTCACCTGCCCCGCAAAGAGCTTTCGACACGCGTCCGAGGAGCTCCGCTGCAGCGGCCGGCGGGTCGAAGACTGTCACTCTCGTTGACTCGAAATCGGCCGATTATATTTAAAAAGCAAGATATACACGGCTCTCAAAGATGTTTGATAACTGTTAAGTGGGTTGACAATGTACCCCTATACATGTCAGAGGCCCAAACAGCCGCGACCGACCCAGGCGTGGCCCCCGACCTGACCGCGTTCCAGCAGAACATCCTCACCATCCTCGCCGAGGAGCCCCGCTACGGGCTCGCCATCAAGCGGGAACTGGAGACGTACTACGGCAGCGAAGTGAACCACGGTCGACTGTATCCCAACCTCGACGACCTCGTCGAGATGGGACTCGTCGAGAAGAGCGAACTCGACAAGCGAACCAACGAGTACGCCCTCACCGACGAGGGTCTCGACGCTGTCTTCGACCAGCTCGCGTGGACGTTCTCGAAGGTCGTCACCGACGGCGACCGCGCCGACCGCGTCCGCGACCTCGTCGCACAGTTCGAGTAAAAAAACGTCGACTTTTCACCGCGAGTGGGCCACGTCGAAAATCATGTCGAGCGACTGCTCGAGACGCGCCCGCTGTTCGTCGCTCGGCCACGCGTTCCGCGGAAAGTACTCCGTCCGGAACTCCTCGCGTTCGGCCTCGGTTGCGGCCTCGATTCGCTTGGCGTAGTGGTTACTCATGAAATCGGCGAACGCCGCGGCGGTTTCACCGTGGGGGTCGCCGTGTTCATCCCGGACTGCCTCGACGACCGCTCGGTTGTGAGCGTCGACGGCCTCGTAATCGCCGCCGTCGCCGGTTCCAGAGAGGGTAATTTCGACGGCGCGGTCGGTGTCGTCGATGCGGTCGACCTGTACCACGCCGTCCTCGGTCCACTCCGCGGGGTGACAGACGAGCGTCTCGCCGTCGTCGTCCTCGCGGACGCGAGCGGTGTAATCGTACTCTTCGAGCAACGCCCGGCGGTCGCTCCGGTAGGCCTCCCGTTCGGCGGGGTCGACCGCATCTCGCATCAGTCGCGTCAGCCGCTCGGCGCGGTCGACGACGCCCTCTGGTAGTTCCGTCGTCGGTTCCTCGGTGTCCGTGTTCGCGTCGCTGTCAGCCATCGAGTGCCTCGTTTGCTAGTTCGTCGGCGCGACTGTTTATCTCCCGCGGAACGTGGTCGATGGACCACTCCTCGAAGCGCTCCAACAACTCCCGGACCCGGACCCGCTTTTCCCGAAGCGTCGGGTCGTTGGTGTCCCACTCCCCGCGGACCTGCTTGACGATGAGTTGGGAGTCGCCCCGGACGACGACCTCGTCGAAGCCGAAGTCGGCGGCGACCTCCAGAGCACGAATCAGCGCCCCGTATTCGGCCTGATTGTTGGTCATCCGACCCATCCGCTCGCTGCCCTCGGTGGCGATGCCGTCGCTGGTAACGATGACCCAGCCGGCGGCGGCGGGCCCCGGATTCCCCCTGCTGGCGCCGTCGAAGTACACGTGTGCGCGTCCTCCACCGCCCTCGATGAGACCGACCAATCGGGCGGATTCGTTGCCCTGAACGACGACTTTCCCCTCGTAGGCGACGGCCGTCGCGCCGCCGTGGCTGGCCCGCCACAGTTCGTGGTCGGTGTTGCCCGCTTCGACCCGGACGCCTGCGGATTCGAGGCGTTCGCGGGCAGTCGCGGGGTCGCAGTCGATGACCGGCATTCGTTGGAGCGTTCCCGACTCGGGATTTATCGCTTCCGATATCCGGACGCCGCCGAGAACGGAACCAACGGACTGCGGTGGGGTGGCGTCGGATTCGTGTTCGATATTCCGAGGTTTTGGCGAGAGTTTAAGTGGGAAGCTTGTTTGACTATAAAAACGCGATGACACGGCCCACCCGTCAACGGGAACGCGACAGCGAGCGTGAGGGGGAGACGACCGACACCGAAACGGGGACGGTGTGTCCGGAGTGTTCCTCGGATAACATCGTCAAGGATGCCGACAGGGGAGAGATGGTCTGTGACGACTGTGGGCTTGTCGTTGAGGAAGACCACATCGACCCCGGCCCGGAGTGGCGGGCGTTCAACCACTCCGAGCGACAGGAGAAATCCCGTGTCGGCGCACCGACGACCCAGACGATGCACGACAAGGGGTTGACCACCACCATCGACTGGAAGGACAAAGACGCCTACGGCCGCTCGATTTCCTCGAAGAAACGCTCCCAGATGCACCGCCTCCGGAAGTGGCAGGAGCGCATCCGAACCAAGGACGCCGGCGAGCGCAACCTCCAGTTCGCGCTGTCGGAAGTCGACCGCATGGCGTCGGCACTGGGCGTCCCCCGTTCCGTTCGGGAAGTCGCCTCCGTCATCTATCGGCGCGCACTCGACGACGACCTCATCCGCGGCCGCTCCATCGAGGGCGTCTCGACGGCCGCGCTGTACGCCGCCTGCCGCAAGGAGGGCATCCCGCGCTCGCTGGAGGAAATCAGCGAGGTTTCCCGCGTCGAACGCAAGGAAATCGGCCGCACCTACCGCTATATCTCACAGGAACTCGGCCTCGAGATGGAACCCGTCGACCCCAAGAAGTACGTCCCCCGCTTCTGCTCGGAGTTGGAGTTGAGCGAGGAAGTCCAAAACAAGGCCCACGACATCATCGAGAAGACTGCCGAGAAGGGCCTCCTCTCCGGAAAATCGCCGACCGGCTACGCCGCCGCCGCCATCTACGCCGCTTCGCTGTTGTGTAACGAAAAGAAGACCCAACGCGAAGTCGCCGACGTGGCACAGGTGACCGAAGTCACCATCCGGAACCGGTATCAGGAGCAAATCGAAGCGATGGGGATTCACAGTTAATCAGTCTGACAATCCACTCTCACGCACTCCCAACGCATCGGTAGAAAGCATTTTACGCTTCGTCTTATCTGTGAAAATATGCCCTCCCGACGCGCATATCTCGGTAGTCTCATCGCGGGCGGCTTCGTCGGTCTCGCCGGGTGTTCCGATGCCGGTTCCGTCTCCGGGAACTGGCCCCGAACCGGCTACGATGATGGTAACACCAGCGACGTAACACACTGGGACGGTCCGGGAGCAACGCTCGGGGAAGCGTGGCGAACGGAAATTCCAGACGGTGGCTACCATTCAACGCCCGCTGTCGCCGACGGGAACCTGTATCTCGGCTACGGGAGCGGGCGAGGTGCGGGTTCACCCGCTGAAGTCGGCATCAGAGTTCTTGACGCAGCGACGGGCGAGATGATTCGTGACATCCCCGTCTCGACGTATCGCGGCGACCGATTGAGTGAAACGCTGTACCGCGACTCTATCGTGGCTTCGGACGGTGCGGTGTACGTACTTTCGTTCGACGGCGTGTATAGCTACGAACCCGACGGTGAGGAGCGCTGGTACTGCAGTATCGACGGGTCGCCAAATAGGACGAATCAACGGGCAGGACACCCGGTTGTCGTCGACGGCGTGGTGTATGCGCCGACGGCGAGTGTCACTGAGGCGACCGATGGCGTGGAGGGACTCTTAGCAATCGACGACGACTCTGGGGACGTATTGTGGCGGTACGAGGTTCCCAGTGATGCAGACCAAGGGTGGACGTTCTCTGCAGCGTTCGCTGACGAACTTGTGTACGTCTCTATTCTTGACCAAGGGGTCGTCGCAATAAATGCGACAGCCGGGGACGTGGAGTGGCGCCGGAACGCCCCCGTATACGGCCCCCCAACGGTCGTGGACGGACGATTGTTCGCTTCACTGCACTTCGGAGCCGAGTCGGGTATCGTCGGAGTAGACGCTAAAACGGGAGATGAACTGTGGTTCAGGGAAGGTCCGGGAGAGCGGCTCAACCGTGAAATCGCCGCCGCGAACGGCAACATCTACTGCCGGGAGCAGTTACACGATGTTGTCTGCCGAGACGGAGAGAGCGGCGAAGAGCGTTGGCGGTACTCCGAAGCTGAATCAGTCTCGGTCGGTCGCCCGGTTGTGACTGACAACGCACTCTACGTCGGTGCCGACCTCGGCGGTGACCGAGACGCTGGTGTTCTCTGCTTAGACCCCGAGACTGGTGACCGAATCGGCTTCATCGGACTGTCAACGAATGCTGGGATACGCGGGATGCTCGCGGCGTCGGCGGAGCGACTGTTCCTGAACGCGTCCAATGGCTTGGTGTTCGGTCTCGATGCCTGCTCCGTCGATGTTGGCGGTCACTGTCTGTATTGACGAGCCGGCCGACCCGTCCCCGAACGGTCTTTACCCTCGCCGACCCAACGCCGAGTATGCGCCTCGACGAGTACGTTGACGGACTCGACCGGGAGGAGTCCGTCGAGCTGCGGAAACTCGCCGAGGAGAAGTCCTACGCCATCACCGACCACCTCGACGACGCCCGGACGCGCTTCGACGAGACGCTGTCGGGCGATACGATGGTCGGGTCGACCGCGCCCTCCGTCTTCGTCGGCCGGTCGTCGTACCCCCGCGTTTCGGCCGGACTTCTCGCGCCCGTCGGCGACGAGTCCGACGCCGAGTCCTACGTCACCACCGGCGAGTGGTACCGACAGGGCTACTCCATCGAGGACGTCTTCCAGAAGCGGACTGGCCTGCTCAACTCCACACGGCGCTCGAACGTCGACGTGAGCGACGTGTGGGACGGCTTCGTCGGCACCCAACGCGAGGTCGCCATCGCCGACCGCCCGGTCGACGTGGAGTTGGGACTCGACGAATCGCCGGGGTTCGACCTCGACGGCTCGCTGGAGGACATCGCCGCGCCACGCGGCCCGCGGGCGTCGGCGGATTCGGCGACGCTGACGGAGAACCCCCACGTCCCCCCGTGCCGTCGAGAAGACGCTCTCGGACGACGACTGGCGCGCCGAGGGCGCGATGACCTACCTCTACCGGCGCGGCTTCGACGTCTACGACATCAACAACGTGCTATCGGTCGGCGCGCTCGGGCAGGGCGAAAACAGGCGGCTCGTCCCGACGCGGTGGTCGATTACGGCCGTCGACGACACCGTCGGGAAGTACCTCCGCGGGACGATTCGCAACGCCTCCAGCATCGACGAGACGCTCGTCTGGCACAACAGCTACGTCGGCAACGACTACTGGATTATCGCCACTCCCGGCGAGTGGGAGTTCGAGTTGCTCGAACTGAAGGCGCCGGGCTCAATCTGGAACCCCGACCCGGAGGGGCAACTGTACATGGCCGCCGACCGCGAGGGCTACGAGGGTCGTACCGACTACGTCGACGAGACCTCGGGAGCGTACTACGCGTCCCGATTGGGCGTCCTCGAGGAGTTGGCCGAACGCGACCGACAGGCGAAGGTGTTCGTCGTCCGCCACGCCACAAACGAGTACTGGGCGCCGGTCGGCGTCTGGCAGATTCGCGAGTCGGTGCGGAACGCCTTCGATTCCAAACCGGCCGTCGCCGAGACGTTCCACAGCGCCGTCCGCCAGCTCGTCCCCCAACTCCCCGTCTCGCTGACCGACCTCCGCCGGAAGTCGACGATGGCCGCCGGCATCCAGGCGGACCTCTCGGCGTTCGGCGGCGGAGCGACGGACTGAATACTCGCCGCTCCCGTCACCCGAACATGAGCGACCTGTTGGCCGGCCCGGTGCTGTTCGTCGTCCTGCTGTCGGTGGTCTTTCTCGCCTTCCCGTGTGCGTACCTCTATATGGCGCTGCGAGAGCGGGGCGTCTTCCGGCGCGTGTTCGGCGACTGACGTGTCGACACGCCTGAAATCCCGATTCCGTACCGCTACACAAAGCGTCTTTTCGCGCGGCCACGAACGCCGTCTATGAACCTGTTTACTCCCTTCGAGAGCCGCGACGTGACGGCTCGAAATCGGGTGATGGTGTCGCCGATGTGTCAGTACTCCTGTGAGGAGGAGGACGGACTGGCGACCGACTGGCATCTCGTCCACCTCGGCAGTCGCGCCTCCGGCGGCGCGGGCATCGTGATGAGCGAGGCGACTGCCGTCACGCCGCGGGGTCGCATCTCGCCGAAGGACCTCGGCATCTGGTCGGACAACCACGCCGAGGCGCTACAACCGGTGACGGAGTTCATCGAATCACAGGGCGCCGTCTCCGCCATCCAGTTGGCCCACGCCGGCCGGAAGGCCTCGACGAACCGTCCGAGCGACGGCCACGGTCCCGTCCACGGCGACCGCGGGTGGACGCCGGTCGGCCCGACCGCCGACCCCTGGCCCTACGCCGACGACGAACCGCTTGCGACCGAACGCCTCGACACCGACGGCATCGCTCGTATCGTCGACGCCTTCGCCGATGCTGCGGCCCGCTCTGTCGAAGCCGGCTTCGACATCGTCGAAGTCCACGCTGCCCACGGCTACCTACTGCACGAGTTCCTCTCGCCGGTGACGAACACCCGCGACGACGCCTACGGCGGGGACTTCGAGGACCGAACCCGACTGCTGCGGGAAGTCGTCACCGCCGTCCGGAACACCGTCCCGGAGGGGATGCCCGTCTTCGTTCGCATCTCGGCGACCGACTGGCTGCCGGACCGTGATTCCTGGAGCGTCGGGGATTCAGCACGACTGGCGCGGGACCTCGAACGCCTCGGCGTCGACCTCATCGACGTGAGCGCGGGCGGCATCCACCCCGACCAGCAGGTCCCCGATACCGGCGCGCATTATCAGGTACCCTACGCCGAACGTGTCGCCGAAGGCGGCGTCCCGGTCGGTGCCGTCGGGAAAATCACCACGCCGGAGGGCGCCGACGCCCTCATCCGCAACGGCCGTGCCGACCTCGCCGTCGTCGGGCGTGAACATCTCAAAGACCCCTACTTCGCGGTCCACGCTGCCGAGAAACTGGGCTACGACGCGCCGGTTCCGCGACAGTACACGCGGGGGTTCTAGTACAGCGAGAGGTCGCCTGTCACCTTGTCGACGATGTTCTCCGAACCGGGACCGACCGCCAGCGCCGTTAGCGTTCCCGGCTCCAGTTGGGTGTGGCCGGCGTCACGAATCAGCGCGTAGGGCAGGCCCTCCCGGCGGGCGGCCTCGGCGAGTTCCTGCAGTTGCGATTCGCCAGACCCCTTCAGGACGACTTTCTTCTGGCCGCCGGATTTCCACTCCCGTTGGGCGTCCGGTCCCGCGGACTCGTAGGCTTGCAGCGAGGCGTGGGCGACCTGTGCGGCGAGTTTCCCCTTGCCCATCCCGAGGTCGGTACGCGCGACGATGGCCTGTTTCATACTGTCGCTCGGGCGGAGAGGGACAAAAACCGGGTGGTTGGCGAGCGTGGCGGTGGCTGATTTTATGTTCGTTCGTCGGAAACCCGACTCCGATGGCTCTCTATGCCCTCCGGGACCTGCTCGTGTCCCCCAGAGAGTTCTTCGAATCGCGCCGCCCGGAATCACTCACGTTTCCCGCCCTCGGCGCCATCGTGTTGGTGGCTGTCATCACCGCTGGTGGCCTGTGGGCGGTGATGCAACTCGCGGTCGTCGACCTCCCGCCCGAGGGACGGCGCGCGTTCCGGCGGGTGTTCGGGACGGTTCTCGTCGTCCTCCCGTTCGTCATGCTCGTCAGTTGGGCCATCCTCGCGGGCGTCGTCTACCTCCTCGTCCGTGGGGACGCCACCGAGGCGACCTACAGCGGAACCTTCGGAGTGGTCGGCCTCGCGGCGCTTCTCGAGATTCCCGCGACTATCATCGGCTTCGTGCGGGCCTATCTTCTAACAGGGAGAGAATCCCGCCCTTCCCGCGAAGGACGAGGGTTCCGACAGAGCGTCGGAACCGAGGACTGAGCAGGGCGGGAGTGAATCGCGTAAGCTCCGTGCCACAATCTCCGTGACTGTTGCCTGACTGAATACCCAACGTAAGTATTTAGTGGAGTAAAAACGTACAAATTCTTGTGCGAACGGAGATTGATATGGAGCGCGGTGGCGACCTGCACGAGCGGGTCAAAGAGTACGCTCGTGAGAATGGCATTCGCCATCCGCGTGCTTACCGCGAGTTAATCGAACAAGGGTTAGAGACGGATGGAAACGACTACTAAGACGCTCGAAGCGACTCTCGCGCCGCCGACAGCACACAAGGAGCGGAAACTCTGTGACCTGCTCGAAACCTACCGCGAGGGACTACACGAGGCGTTCGACGCCGGGTGCGACACGATGAGCGCAACCAGTGACGTGGTGACGCCCTACGACCTGCCGTATCAGGCGAAAGCGGCCCTGTGCAACTACGTTCCACAACTTCACGACACCTACAACGCACAGGAGTTGGACGACGACCACCCGGTTCGGCTCACCAACCAAGCCGCCGAGCTTGACCACTCTCCGGCACGAGAATACGAGTTTACGTGGTGGGCACCCCAACCCGGTCGGGGAACGAATTTCTGGATACCGCTTCGTATCAACCCCGAACAAGAGGGACTGTGGCACGACCTCGTAGACGGGGACGCTTCGGCGGGACAACTCCGGCTGCAACAGAATCGCACATCGTGGACGCTACACGTCACTGTCGAATTTCCGGTCGAAGCCCCCGACTACGCGACAGCCGGCGACGACGTGACGCACATCGGTCTGGACATTGGTGAAACCGCCCTGATAACGGGCTGTGCCCTCAAGGACGGTTCACCAACTGGCCCGTTCGTGTGTGACGGGAGCCGTGCGAAGCATCTTCGCAAAGAGATGCACACGACTCTGAAACGACTCCAAGAGCGTGACGCCGCCGAGTGGCGGATGGACGAGCGATTCGACCACTACCAGAACGCACTCACCGATATTGTCGAGAAGGCATCCCGGCAGGCCGTCGAGTACGCCCGGCAATTCGAGAAGCCGGTTCTGGTAATGGAGAATCTGACGTACATCCGTGAAGAATTGGACTACGGTTCGTACATGAACCGGCGACTCCATGCGTGGGCGTTCGCTCGGTTACAGAACCGCGTCGAGGACAAAGCACGAGAGGCTGGTATCCCGGTCGAGTACGTCCGACCGGAGTACACCAGCCAGACGTGCCACGCTTGCGGTCATATCGGAAACAGAGCCGCACAAGCCACGTTCCGGTGTACCAACGACGAGTGCCACATCACGGAGTTTCAGGGCGATATAAACGGCGCAATCAACGTTGCACAACGGGCTGACCCGTGGGGAGAGAGCGTGCCGCTGAAACCGGCAGGCAATGACTCGCCTCGGGATGGGAGTGCCTGTGACAGCACCACGACCCACCGAGAGACGAGCGAGAAACACTCGCAAATGACTCTCTCGGCGTTCCACGGGTCGGAACCCTCTACCAGCGATAGCCGCACTTAGCTGGTATTCCCCATGCGTGGGAAGCCGCGCCGTTCACGGCGCGGAGGATGTCACGGAAGGGCTACGTCTGGCGTGAGGGACTGCTCGGCGCCTACGACCTGCCGAGCGACCGCGCGACGCTCGCAGCAGGCGTAGCCGTCGGCCTCTCGCTTCTCATGGTCTTGTTCGGCTAGCCAGCATCGTTGACCTTTAAGCCCCTGAGGCTCCCGTCTCCGGGCATGATACTCTCCGACGGCGACATCCGTCGCCGCCTCACCGACGGCGAGTTGGTCGTCGAACCCCTCGACGACCCCGAGCTGCAGATTCAACCCGCCAGCATCGACCTCCGCCTCGGCCGGGAGTTCCTCGAATTCCAGCGGACGAACATCCCGTGTATCCACCCGAACAGCGAACAGGAGGTCGACGAGTACGTCGACGAGACCTACGTCGAGGAGGGCGATGATTTCATTCTCCACCCCGGCGATTTCGTCCTCGGGACGACCAAGGAGCGCGTCGAGATTCCGCCGGACCTCATCGCCCACGTCGAAGGTCGGTCCTCGCTCGGCCGTCTGGCGGTCGTGGTCCACGCCACAGCCGGCCTCTGTGACCCCGGCTACGAGGGCCAAATCACCCTAGAGCTATCGAACCTCGGCACCGCCCCCGTCGCCCTCACGCCGGAGATGCGCATCTCCCAGTTGACGTTCACCGAACTGAAGAACCCCGCCGAACGCCCCTACGGTGCCGAGCGCGGCTCGAAGTATCAGGGACAGAAAGGACCGCAGGCCTCCCGAATCCAATCCGACGAGGAGTTCGGAGGCGACCAGAAGCGATGAAGTTCATCGAAGAGGTCGTCGTCGAGGAGTTCCTCCCGACGTTTCGGTCGATGCTGGCGGGGGAACTCCGCGAGCGCGGCCTCACCCAAAGCGAGGTCGCGGAACTGCTCGGCATCAGCCAAAGCGCCGTCTCGAAGTACGCCCACGGCGACGTGGACATCAACGACGCCGTCGCCGACGACGAGCGGGTCCGGGAGACGGTCGAACGGCTGGCCGACGGGCTCGAAACCGGCGACATGAGCCGCGTGCAGGCACTTGTCGAGGCCGAAATCCTGATTCGAAAACTCGAACGCGGCGATTTGCTGGCGAACCTCCACGAGGCGGCGTTCCCGCCGCTTTCGGACCACGAGGGCCCCCTCGACATCCACGACCCCGAAGGCGATTTGCGGACGACAGAGCGGGTGCTGTCGTCGGTCCGACGCGGCGTCCGAACGCTGGAGAACACGAGCGGCTTCGCCGCACTCATCCCGGCGGTCGGGTCGAACCTCGTCGAGGCGCTCCCGGACGCCGACGGCATCGACGACGTGGCCGCCATCCCGGGTCGCATCCTCGACATCAAGGGACAGGCGACGGTTCCCGGCGACCCGGAGTTCGGCGTCTCCGAACACGTGGCGTCGGTCCTGCTCGCGGCCAGGGCGGCCGGCAGCGACGCTCGTGCGGCGCTGAACGTCCGCTACGACGAGGACGTCGTCGCGAAACTCGATGCGGCGGGGTACGAAACCGTCGAGTTCGACGCCGAAGCAGACGTCGAGTCGGCCATCGCCGAGGCGCTGGAATCCAACCCCCAACCCGACGTGTTGTATCAGACCGGCGGCTTCGGTATCGAACCCGTCGTTTACCTCCTCGGAGCAGATGCTGGCGTCGTCGTCGGGACGGTTCGCGACCTCGTCTGATGGGCGTCACCGAGTTCTACGGCCGCTGGGCCGCGCTGTACGACCGAATCGCGACCGCCCCCCGGCGTCGCTCGCTGGCGGCGTGCCGCGGCCGAAGCAGCCGCTGATAGCGGCGATACGGTCGTCGAGATGGGCTGTGGAACCGGGGTGAACCTCCCGTATCTCGCCGAGCGGGTCGGCCCGGAGGGGGCTGTTGTGGGTGTCGACATCACCGGACCGCTCTTGAATCGCGCTCGGGAAGGCGTTGTGGATATAGACAACGCCTCCGTCGTTCAAGCCGATGCGACGCGGCCGCCAGTCGCCGACGCGGACGCGGTTCTCGGCACCTTCGTTTGTGGACTCTTCGAAGACCCGGCCGCTGTCGTCGACGATTGGTGTGACCTCGTCGGGTCGGGTGGGCGGGTCGCGTTGATGGACGCGACGGCGACCGGGACCCCCCTCGCCCGGCCGCTGAATCCGTTGTTCAGAGCGTTCGTCGCGGCGGGTGCGCCGGGGTCGACGCCCGGTGACGTACTCCGTGCACCGTTCGGTCAGTTCGACGGGCCGCTGTCGCGTCGCGTCGAGGCCTCCCGGGCGGCGCTTGCCGCACGCACCGACGACCGCCGCTACGAGACGTTCGCGGCCGGGTTCGTCGGACTGCTGTCGGGACGAGTCCGCTAGCGCGTCGAGTCGGCACCGTTTTCCCCCAATCGGGCGACGAGACGGTATGGAACGACGGGTTCTCGTGGGTGGGCTCACGACGCTTTCGCGGTGGTGGGGGTGGTTCTCGGCAGTTTCCTCCTCGGGCGAGACCTCGTCGCGGCGGTGCTGTTCGCGGCGCTGCCGGGCGGAATCGTCGCCGGCCTGTTATCCCGTGAGTCCGGCCACGTCGGGTCGGGTGCCCGGGCGGGCGCCTACGGGGGGATTGTGGCTTTCCTCGGGTTCGTCGCTATCGGAGCGGTCCAGACGGTTCTCGGCGGTGACCTCTCGGTTCTGTTCCTCGGGGTGCAGACGGTGTTGGTCGCGCTGCTCGTGGTGCCGATTCACGCAGCGGTCGGGGGGCCTCGGCGCCGCTGTCGGCGTCAGAATACGGCGCGCGATGGGTCGGGAGACGGCGCTGTAGCGGCTACGGCGCCTCGCCGTCGGGAGTCGGCAGCGCTCGCAACTCCCGTGGCGGGACGAGGAAGTTCCCCCGGCGCTTGACGAAGATGTATCGGAGAATCCCGTTGTTGACGCGCTGGCGGATGGCCGGCGTCTCTTTGGTGATGTCGGCGCCGTTCATCGCCTCCCGAACCGCCTCGAACGTCGAGATACCCCGTTGGAGACTCGGGAAGTGGAGACTTGCCACGCCGTCGTCGGTCGATTCGACGTGGCGTCGCAGCGTCAGGACGTTGCCCTCCTCGTCGCGGTTGGCGCGGGCCATCTTCTGGGCGTGGCCGACGGCACCGTGTTCCCTCGCCTGTTCGACGAGCGCTTCGAGGTCCTCGGCGACGACGCCGCTGTGGTCGCCGACGTTGTTGCCGACGCCCTCGACGTCGCCGACCTGGTGGGTCCCGAACAGTTTCTTCACCATGCTGTCGTGGTCGTTGTCGCCGTACCAGCGGTCGAGTCGCTGGTGGAGCCGGGAGACGTGTTTCGTCGTGCCGCCCTCGAAGGGGCCGTCGTCGATGGTGATGAACGCCTCGGAGGCCTGATTGCCGGCGAAGCCGGCGTTGAACCCCATGAACAGCTTCGACGCCTCTGGCACCTGCGTCCCCTCGGGAATCCCGTCGACTTCGTCCTGTTTCTCGGCGGGCATGCCGGGTTCGATAAAGCCTGTCCGGCGGGAGTCGACCGTGCCGGGGAACGCCACGGCGTCGACGCCGTTGGCTGTCTCGCGGTCGCCGAACAGCGCCTCGTCGGCCTCCATCACCACGTCGGCGCGGTCGGAGGCGAGATGGATGTGGACGTCCTGGGTGTCGAAATCGGGTTGTTCGAAGTCCGACAGCGCCCGCGGTTGGGGGAGGTCGACGCCCTCCGGGGCGGACCCGTAGCGCTGGAAGTACGACGGCGAGTAGCCGACGGAGAAAATCAGCCCTGCGGGCGAGCGCTCGTAGGCGCGGTCGAGCACCGAAAGGGCGTCGGCGACCTGCTGGCGGTCCGAATCGGTCGGTTCACCGTCCACGTCGAGGTTGACATACAGGAAAATGTGGTGTTTCGGCAGGGCGTGGTTGCCGTGTTCGTCGGTCTCCAGAACGTCGTTCCAGGCGTGTTGGCGGCGCGGAAGCGTCGAGGGGTCTTCGACGCCGGCCGGAACCGGCACCTCGCCGGCGAAATCCAGACACGCAGAGAGGCCCGCCGTGCCGCCAACGGCGACGGCGGCCTTCAGGAAGTGCCGGCGTGTCGGCGCGTAGCGCTGGGTCATTGGTCGGTTTAGTGACCCGATGCCAAAGCGGGTTTTGGTTCGAACGACGAACGGCCGAGACCGACGAGTCAGCCGTACTGTTCGGCGTGGCCCTCACAGAAGGCGGACCCGCGCAGTTGGGCGTTGAGGAGGGCAGGCTGGCGGTGGGCGTCGTACAGGCGGCAGTCGGGGTCGGCACAGAACGCCTCGCCGGTTTCGAGGTAGTGGTACGCCGCCAGCACGTACCCTTTCAGCACGTCGGTCGTCCGGGGGTCGTCGGCGACGAGAAACTCGCCGTCGACCTCGTTTTCGAGTACCTCCCGCGGCGGTGTATCCCCGGAAACGAGGGCGTGTTTCTGTTTGGCCTCGTAGTAGGCCTCGGGTTTCGCGGGCGCCTCGTACAGTCCCGGCACCGAGAGCACGGCCGGCTGTCCGAGGACGGCCACGCGCTTGTGCCAGCGGCCGTCGTGGTCGCCCCACGTCCCGAGAACACGGTCGAGAAGGGGGACGTGGAGGTGGTCGAGACCACCTTCCCCGGGCAG
This sequence comes from Natronomonas sp. CBA1123, assembly GCF_009741925.1. Classification (GTDB taxonomy): domain Archaea; phylum Halobacteriota; class Halobacteria; order Halobacteriales; family Haloarculaceae; genus Natronomonas. Next base: position 52,160 of record NZ_WPCC01000012.1, on the reverse strand, counting down.
TCGCTTCCGGAGGGCGTCCTGTATCGCCAGCCCGTCGTAGATGACGCCGCCGGCGCGCTCGGGGTGTTCGAGGGCGCGCTGTTCGTACCGGACGATGCCGAGCATGTCGGTGCCCGTCTCGCGGTCGTACGGCGAGAGGACTCGCGCGGCCGCGAACTCGCGGGCCAGTTCCTCCCCGGCCGCGTCGCCGAGCAGGCGGTCCTCGACGGTCACGTCGGCGTCGATTCGCTCCTCGAGCCACGCCGCGATTGTGTCGGCGTCGGCTTCCGTCGTCGGGGCGCGATACAGTGTGACCCGGTCGACCATCCCTCAGTCGTCGGCGGGTTCCGGCGACCGACTCGTCAACTCGACCTCGGGGGCGTCGACTTCGAGTTCGTCGAGTGCGACCTGTGCGGCGCGTTTCCCGGAGAGCAACATGGCGCCGAAGGTCGGGCCCATCCGCGGGAGGCCGTACGTCGTCGCCGTCGCCATCCCGGTGACGACGAGGCCGTCGTGGGCGAGACCGGTGTGTTCGACGACGGCGTCCTCGCTCTCGCCGACCCACATCGAGTCGTGGCCGGGCGAATCGTGACCGGGGGCGCCGTAGCTGTCGTCGCCCGTGTCGTCCATGCCGGTGTTGTGTTCTTCGGCGTGTTCGATGCCGGGGGCGTTGAGGACGCCGCGTTCCTGCAGTTTCGAGACGGCGACGGCGTCGTGACCCGTCGCGTCGATGACCAAATCCGCCTCGACGGCGATGGGGTCGACACAGGTGATTTCCCGTGGCAGGGCATGCACTGGCGTCCAGTTCATGACGATGCCACCGACGCGGTGGTCTTCGCGGATGACAATGTCGGTGAACTCCGTCATGTTCTGCATCTTCGCACCCGCATCGCAGGCGGCTTTGATGAGTCCCGAACACGCTTCGGGGCCGTTGGCGACGAACAGCCCTTCGCTGTCCTGGGAGCGCTTGAAGTCCACGTCGAGGTCCTCGAGGACGTTCTGTGCGGGGTCCCGGACCGTGACTTTGTTCATCAGGAAGCCGCCGAGCCAGAAGCCGCCACCGAGGTAGTTGTTCTTCTCGACGACCATCGTCTGGACGCCGCGCTCGGAGAGTTCCTTCGCCGCCATCAACCCGGAGGGGCCGCCCCCGACGATGATGACGTCCGAATCCGAGAAGTCCATGAACTCCTCGGTCCACTCCTGTCCGATTGCTCGTGTCACTTCCGCCTCTCCCACGTCGGAGAATTTGCCGAACTCGCTCATACAACTGAGTAGTATTCTCTGGTTATACTAAGCCGTTGTGGTCGGCGGCGTTCTCGGTAGCAGGGCGCTCACAGGACGAGGAAGGCCTGCGAGAGAAGCGCGACGGCGCTGCCCGCAGACAGCAGCGCCGCGTTCGCTCGGGGGGTTCGCCGCCGGCGTGAGGTCGAAACTGTGGTGCCACCCTGACAGCGGAGCGAACGGGCGGACGCCCATCGGCGTGATGCTGTCGGCCAGCAGGTGCGAACCGAGCGAAACCGCGACCGCAGTTCCGAGGACGACCCCGAACGCGAGCGTTCGACCGAAGCCGCTCCCGACAGCGACGCCGACGGCGACGCCGACTGCCGAACACACGAGGAGGAACCAGACCGTGTGGGTCGGCCCGCGGTGGTCGATGGGAAGCAGTTCGTCCGCGTCGGGCAGCGTCGCGGTGGCGATGGCGACGGCGAAGCCGACGGCGGCGAGTGTGGGGTCGCCGCGTACCGTCAGTACGGCTCCGAGGGGCGCGTACGCCAACAGCGCCGCACCGACGTGACCCCAGCGGTACATGCTCGGACCCCAGCACCGAGCGAATGAATCCCTTCCGGGAACGCTTCGTAAGGATTACGACGGGAACCCGCGAAGACCGGGGTATGAGCGACAACGGCGACGAGGAGGCCGAGGAAGCCGAACCGGCGGTCGAACTCGGCGAGGGTGACAGCGTCGAGGGCGCACCGCTCGCGCGGGTGGCCTCCCGGCTCCACTACGCCATCGAGAAGAGCGAAGTCGACCGACGCGAGGGGGAGACGACCATCCGGACGCCCGACGGTCCCCGCGAGTTGGGCGAGATACTCGCCGAGAGCGACGAGGTGTACTTCGACACCCGACAGTCCTTCGAGACGGCCGTCCGCGATGTCATCGGAACCGGGCCGATTCCGACCGCCGACGGCGGCAGCGACGCGGGGACGGACCCCGACGCCGACGCCGACGCGGACCCCGACGAGGAAGACGGCGGCTTCGAGTTCTCCGAAGAGGAGTAGCCCGACGCGAACCCTTCTGCTCGCAGACGACACAGTAACTTCGTCACCGGCCGCTCCGTCGGAATTGCCCCGGACGACGAGGCGTGGGCGGGCATCGTCGCCGATACCGGCGAACTCGTCGCGGAGTTCTTCGAGCGGTTGTAGCGGTCGCGACGGAAACAACGACGCTTTGTGAACGCGGCCGCAGGGCCGAGTATGCGCGAGTCCCATCCGATAGAGGCCACCGTCGGCATCGCATACTACGTCTCCGAGGCCGACGGCGTCGGCGGCCACCTCCGTGACCGCCCCGAGGACTTCCGCGTACGAGAGCGGGAGGCCTTCGGCGCGGATGTCCACCCGCTCGACGCCGAAACGGGGTCGTACCCACATCTCGTCTTCCGGGCGACGCTTCGGGGCTGGGACACCAACGACTTCGCCTCGGCGCTGTCGAACGAACTCGGAATCAGCCGCGAGCGGGTGTCGTGGGCCGGTACGAAGGACAAACACGCGGTCACGACCCAGCTGTTTTCGGTGAAACGGCCCGAGGGGAACGATTTGCCGACGTTCGACGGCGTCGACATCGAAGTGTTGGGACGGGCCGGCCGACCCGTACTGTTCGGCGACCTCGTGGGCAACGAGTTCGAACTCGTCGTGCGGGACGCCGAGCGACCGAAGAACGCCGAGGCAATCGCCGCGGAACTGCGAGCCTTTGCGGCAGACGGCGAGGACGACGCCGAGTCGGTCGCCGTCCCGAACGTCTTCGGCCAACAGCGCTTCGGGTCGAAACGCCCCATCACCCACCGGGTCGGCCTCGACATCGTCCGCGGCGACTGGGAGTCCGCCGCGGTCCGGTACGTCTGTGAGGCCGGCGACCGCGAACCCGAATCGACACAGGAGGCGCGGGAGTACGTCGGCGAGACACGCGATTGGGAGGCGGCGCTGGACAGACTTCCGAGGCGACTCCGCTTCGAACGCGCCATCGCCGCACGGCTGGCCGAAGGCGCCGACGCGCCAGTGGACTACCGGGAGGCCCTCGAACGCCTGCCGACGAACCTCCAGCGGATGTTCGTCAATGCAGCCCAGTCCTATGCGTTCAACCGCATCTGTTCGGAGCGCCTGCGTCGAGGGCTGCCGTTCGGACGCCCGGTTACCGGCGACGTGGTGTGTTTCTCCGACGACGACGGACTGCCGGACCCCGGACGGACACAACTCGTCGACGAGCGCCGCGTCGAGACGGTGCGGCGACACTGCGAGCGCGGCCGCGCGTTCGTCACCGCGCCGCTTCTCGGCACCGAAACGGAGTTCGGAAGCGGCGAACCGGCGGCAATCGCCCGGTCGGTCTTCGAGGACATCGGCATCGAACCCGCGGACTTCTCGTTGCCCGGGGAGTTCGATTCCTCGGGCACTCGTCGGGCGATTCGCGTCGAGACGACGCTCGACGTCGACACCGACCCGCTGACGCTTCGGTTCTCGCTACCGAAGGGAAGCTACGCGACGGCGGTGGCCCGGGAGTTCCTGAAGACCGACCCCGAGGACCTCGCCTGAGAGGCAGATTCGTGCTTAGCGGCGCCCAAACGAACAGTGGGCCGAGCGAGGGAGTCAAGTGGGAGGGGGATTATGTGAACCGTATGTCGAATCGGCCCATCAACCGACCGAACGTCCCCGTACGTGACATCGAGGGGTCGTGGGTCGTGGTCGCCATCGGGCTGTGTCTGTCGCTCTTCGGGGGGTGGCACGTCCTCGCATCCGGGATGCCGGGAAGCGTCCTCGAGTCCGGCTCGACGCTCTTCATCAACGTCGGCCTGCCGGTGGTGGCGGTCGGCGTCATGCTGTATGCGGTGCGAAAGGCCCCCACCCGAGAGTGGACCGTCGCACGCTGGATGTTCGGTAGCATCCTCGCGCTCGGAGCGCTCGCGGCGTGGGCCAGCGCCGAATCCCTCATCGCTGGAGAGTTCATGGCCGCCCGGGGGACGCTGTTGTTGGGTGCGAACCTCGGCATCCTCTTCGGCGTCGTCACCGGTGTCAACCGCGCTCGGGCGAAACAGAACGCCGAACTCGCCGAACGCGAGCGCGCCCAGCGGGAGGGGATGGCGTTCCTCAATCACCTGTTGCGTCACCACGTCCTCAACGGAATGACCATCATCAACGGTTACACGGACGAACTCCGCGAGGAGGACGTCTCCTCGGAACACATCGAAGTCATCGAGCGACAGAGCGAGCGCATCGTCACGCTCGTCGAGAACGTCCAGACGCTCGTCCAGTCGCTGTCCGGAGAGCCGGAGGCGAAACCGGTCGACATCGCCGACGTGGCCGACCGTGCCGTCGCCGACGCCCGCGAGACGTATCCGAACGCGAGTTTCGAACTCGAGGCCGACTCGGCGACCGTCCGGGCCGACGACTTCCTCCGGTCGGTCCTCGACAACCTCCTCTCGAACGCCGTCGAACACCACGACGGTGAACCGTCGGTCCGCGTCACCGTCGAGACCGGCGACCCGACGGTCCTGCGGGTCGAAGACGACGGCCCCGGAATCCCCGAGGAGATTCGGCAGTCCTTCACCGAGAAAGACGACATGGCGACCGGCGTCGCCGGCGACGGCCTCGGCCTGTATCTCGTCCACACGCTGGTGACGAACTACGGCGGCGAGGTACACATCGCCGACAACGACCCCCGCGGGACCGTCGTCACGGTCGAACTGCCGCGGGCCTGAGGGAGTTCCGAACCGCCCCGCTTATCGGCGTTCGTTGCCTTCCGTCCCACATGGAGTGTCGGTGCTGTGGAACGCCGCTGGAACGCCCCGGCGACTACTGTCTTGTCTGCCGGAGCGAGAACGCCGACACCGTCGTCATCGACTGCGAACGCGAGCGTGCGACCGTCACCGCGCTGTTGGACGACGACATCGTCTCCCAGCGAACCGTCACGACGCGCCCCGAAAACGACCAGCGGTGGGCGCCGACGGAACTCCGCAACTACGCGGGTCGCATCGCCGACGAGATACGGCGCAAGCGCCCCGAGGAGGTGTACGCCACCGGCGACCGCGAAGTCGTCCGGGCGGTTCGCAGCGAAGTTCACTACCCCTTCTATCGCGTCGCCGACGACGACCCAATCGAGGCCGTCCGGCGCAAGCGCGGCGAACCGAGCCTAGAGGTCGTCGAGGCCTCCACCGAGGAGAAACTCGGCGGCAGCCACTCGACGCTCATCGGCGGCCGCGACGGACGGAAGGTAATCGATACCGTCGCGGGTCACCCGCACGTCAAGAAGATTATTCCCGGTCCCATCGATGCAGGCGGGTCGGGCTCGCGGACCGGCGTCCGTGCGAAGGCGACCCGCGCCGACGACACCGGCAACGTCCGACTCCTCATCCGTGACGGCTCCAGCGTCCAGGAGAACCGCGTCGTCACGACCGCGAGCGAGCGCGAGACCGGCGAGTACGTTCGGGCCGACCTCAACGACGCCCTCGTCGAAGCCGAACTGAAGGATTAACTCGGTCCGGCCTCGCTCTGGACGAGCCAGCCGCCCTCGATGTCGCAGGCCTCACGGACTTCGTATTCGATGTCGGTGTCCTCGCCGACCACCGAACCGCCCTCGACGGCCTCGATGCGGAGCGGCACGTCGAGGTTGCTGCCACAGCAGCCGACGCCGACGAACTCCTCGAGAACGTCGCCCACTGCGACGCGGTCGTTGGTCTTCCGTAAGTACGCACGGAACGACGGCTTCTCGACCTGGAATCGGCCCCACTCGCTGAGGTCGGCCGGATACGACACCACGAGGCGGTCGGCCGTCTCGGTTTCTCCCATACTCGATTTCGGGGACGGACGTAAAAACCGCTGTCGCCGGCTACCGCGAAACGTGAGACTTATCCGTTCGCTGGGTGGACAGTATGATACTATGGCCAAGAAGGGTACGACCGGGAGCGCCGGCCGCTTCGGCGCCCGCTACGGGCGCGTCGCACGGCGCCGCGTCGCCGACATCGAAGGCGAGATGGAGAACTCACAGGTCGACGGCGACGACGTCAAACGCGTCGGGACGGGCATCTGGGTGAACGAGGAGACCGGCGAGAAGTTCACTGGCGGCGCCTACAAACCGCAGACCCCCGCCGGCAAGACCGTCCGCCGCTCCATCCGCGCGGCGCTCGGCGAAGACGAGGAGTAGGCTCATGAGCTACAAGTGCTCCCGCTGTAAACGCGACGTCGAACTCGACGAGTACGGCGGCGTCCGCTGTCCGTACTGCGGCCACCGCGTCCTGCTGAAGGAGCGGAGCCGCGACATCAAAGAAGTCGACGTACAGTAAGCGGCCGTGCACGACGCGGAACTGGTTTTCGACTACGACACGCCCGAAGCGGCCGCGCTAATCGCCGACAGCGTCGGCCAGGAAATCGGCGAAATCGAGGGCGACCGCACGACCGCCGCCGTCAGTCGGGACGGCAGCCGACTCCGCATCGACATCGACGCCGACGACCTCGTCGCGCTGCGAGCCGGATTGAACACCTGGGCAACGCTCGTCGAGGTAGCCGAGCGGAGTATGAAGGCCGGTCGTTGAACGCGCGAAAACCGAAAGCGTGGCTTTTTCAGTATTCATCCCGACGGTCGGTGTATGCAGGGTAATCTACCGCCTGAGGCACAGGAGAAAATCGAGGAGCTCCAGGACCTTCAGGAGACCGCACAGCAGGTCGCACAGCAGAAACAGCAGGCCGAAACGCAACTGCAGGAGTCGAAGACGGCGCTGGAGACCCTCGACGACATCGAGGGTGACACGAAGATGTACCGAGAGGTCGGCGAACTGCTCGTCGAGACGGGCTACGACGAGGCCTACGAGGACCTCGAGGAGAAGGTCGACAGCCTCGAAGTCCGCACCCAGACTCTCCAGAAGCAGGAGGACCGCGTCCAAGAGCAGTTCGAGTCCCTCCAAGAGGAACTCCAGCAGATGCTGCAGGGCGGCGCAGGCGGCGGCCCGATGGGCCCCGGTGGCCCGGGCGCCGGCGGCGCGTAACGACGTGACCGACGAATCGAGCGGCGAGCCGAGCGACGAGGAGGTCGTCGAAGCCGCCTCCGACGCCGCCGAGGGGGTCGTCCTCTCGCGGTACAAGCAATCGGCGGTAACCGACCTCGACGTGACCGTGCGGTTCGAGGACGGCGTCCTCGAAGTCGACGTGTACCTCAACGCGCCCGAGGACCCCGACCCCGAAGACGTGGTGCAGGAGGCCATCGAGGCCGCAGAGGCGGCCGTCGACGAACTGTTCGAGGACGCCTAACCTCTCTTCGGGTTTTGCGGTCGCTACGTATTCAGCGGCGGCGCTATCCGTCGCGGCAACAGCGTTTTGTATAACAGTGTAGTACATTGTGTACATGCCCTCGATAAGCGCCCGAGTCCCCGACGACGAAAAAGAGGCGATAGAGGAGGTCGCAGCGCTGTTGGAAGAGGACAGAAGCACCACGATTCGGAAGGCACTCCGTGAGGGGTTGACGGAACTCCGGATTCGCGTGGCGGTCGAGCAGTACCAGTCCGGGGAGGTGTCGGTCAACGAGGCGGCGCGCCTCGCCGGTGTGAGTCTCGCCGAGTGGCTGGAAATCGCCAGAGAGCGAAACCTCACGTCGCAGTTGACGCCGTCCGACCTCGAAGCGGACGCTGACGCGGCGCGGGACCTGTAGATGCACATCTACGTGGACGCGAGCACGCTCATCGCGCTCGGAACGGTCGGGGAACTGGACCGACTCACCGTTTTCGACGGTCGTCTCGTCGTCCCCGAACGGGTTCGGACGGAGGTGACGTCCCAGCCGGCCGCGGAGAACCTCCGACGGTTCATCGAGACGCTCGAAGACGGCGGCCACGATGTCGTCCCCGACGGGATAGACGCCGCTACAGGGAAGCGTGCCCGAACCGTACTCGGTGAACCCGAACACAACGGCGACACCGAAATCGTCGCTGCCGTCCTCTCGAAGACCGACCGGGACGAGCCGATAGCGGTCGTTTCCGACGACAAGCGCGTCCGGACGGTTGCGGACGGATTGGGCGCGACGGTCACCGGAACAATCGGCGTCGTCGTGCGAAACGTGGCCGAGGGCGAACTCACCGCCGACGAAGCGAAGGCGCTCGTGCGCCGGCTCGACGCTCACGGGCTCCACATGACCGGTGAACTCCGGGAGGCGGCCGACGACCTCATCGACGAGACGCGTTAGCCGGCCAGCAGGAACACCAGGAGACTCACCGCCATCGACCCGCCGAGTACCGCAAGCAGCAGCGCCCCGCCCATCTGTATCATCGCGTTGGCCGTTGAAGCGAGTGTCTCGGTGCGGTCGTTGCCGAACACCGTCACCTCGGCGTGTTCGACGGCCATCCCCGCCTCGACGGGTTCGCAGTCGTCGACGGCCTCCGAAACGAGGTCCTCGACGAGGGAAACGAGGTCGTCAGTGTCGATGGCGCCGCCGACCTGATTGTCCGCTTCCATCGTGTTGACGATGTGTGTGTCCGTCGTCATCACCTCCGCAGTGTCGGCCTCGACCGCCGCGAGCAGTTCCTCGCGTAGGCCGGGTTCCATGTTGTTGCCGTCGACGAGGACGTAGGCGGTCCGCGTTCGGTCGTCGCCGTTGCCGACCTCGAAGACAGCCACGCGGACGCCGAGCGGTCCGATGCCGTCTTTCGGCTCCCAGTCGGTTTCGTCCCACGCGACGCCGACGCTGAGGGGTCGGCGCTCGGCGTTCGAGAGACGCTCGCCGAGCCGGCCCGCCGCTTCCATCATGTCGAAGGAGCGCCTCGACCCGGGGACGACGTGGCCGAGGTCATCGCCAGCGAGGCCGTCGTTGCAGTTGTGGGCGTCGACGAGCATGACGTTTCGAATCCCCGAGACGCGGGCCTCGGCGGCCGTCGAGAGGCCGACGGAGAAGTCCACGTCGTCGGCGAACGCCGGGGCGTGAGTACCGACGACGAGGGCGTCCTCGCCGATTGCCTGTCCGAGCAGTTTCGAGTCCCCTTCCTGCTCGCGGAGTCCGGGTGTGGCCTCGCTGGCGTAGTCGATACGGTCGTGGGCCGTCTCGGCGGCCTCGAGGAGGGTGTCGACCTCCCGTTCGGTGACGAGGTTGAAATCGTGGCCGGCGGTGGCGTGCGGCGGGAAGGCGAGGCCGTCGGTCGAGCGGGCGACGCGCTCGGGGAGGTTGCCGCCACCGATTTCGCCCATCGGTCCCGGGTGTATCATCGGCAGAACGAACCGGGCCTTCTCGGTGCCGTCGGCGCGTCGAACTCCGAGGACGGTAACGGGGACGACGGCGTCCTCGCCCAACTGGCCGAAGAACTCCTCCAACTCCCGGGAGCCCTCGGCGATGTGGCCGATGAAGCCGCCGACGAAGTCCAACACGGACACGCCGAGGTTGCGCCGCCACGGCCGGTCGATGGTAATCAAGAAGAGCTGGACTGCGAGGGCGTACACCACACAAATCGCGCCGAGGACGGCGAAGTCGGCCGGTCGAACGACGAGCAGTTCCGGCGGCGCGACCGCCGAGCGGGCGAGGTAGGTGTCCACGAGCGGGCCGCCAACGTCGAGATAGCGCGCGGCGCCGCTGTAGACGAACACGAGGACGGCGGCGACGAGCGTCTGGATGCTCGCGGGAACGGTGGCGACGAGAAGCGACCGTCGGGAGACGGCCATGACGACGAACAACCGGACGCCGAAGACGACGCCGAGCGCCATGATGAGCGCATCGACGATGAACGCCTGTCCGAAGCCGGCGACGACCGCCACGAGCGCCGCGAGGACCACGATGACGACGACGAGCACCTCACAGGCGAGTGCGAGCAGCGCCGAGCGGTTGTAGGTCAACCGCCCGCCGAGTCGGCGGTCGACCCACGGGGTCGTGAAGGCGGCGACGACCGTCGGCACGCCGATGTACACCATCCCCTGATAGGCGTCGTTGAGGGCGAACTGCGAATCGAAGGCGGCCAATCCGGCGACGGCCGCGACGAGCAGGGAGAGAAAGAGGCTGGCCGACCAGTCGGGCGCGCGGAAGACGAACCGCGACAGCGAGGCCAAATCGCCCTGCGTCCGTGTCATTATCCCGACAGGGGGTCGCAGCGCGGTTAAAACGCTCGGAGGTGACTACGCCGACTCACAGACCGCGATGAAGTTCTCGAACACCTCTTCGCCGCGTTCGGTGTGGGCGACTTCGGGGTGCCACTGGACACCGTAGAGGTTCCGGTCGGTGTCGCTCATCGCCTCGACGCCGCAGACATCGCTTTTCGCGGTGCGGACGAATCCCTCGGGCACTTCTTTCACCTCGTCGGCGTGACTGGCCCACACCCGTGTTTCGGGTGCGAGCGACCCGACGAGGGGGTCGTCGTCGTCGGTAATCTCGACGGTCACGTCGGCGTAGCCGCCGTATTCGCCGGATTCGACGCGGCCGCCCAACTCGTCGGCTATCAACTGCATCCCGAGACAGATGCCGAGCACCGGTACGTCGCCGCCGAGGTAGTCGGTGGAGTGGCCGATGCGGTCCATCGAGGGGCCGCCGGAGAGGACGATGCCGTCGGCGTCTACGTCTTCGGGTGGCGTCTCGTTGTCAACGATTTCGGTATCGATGCCAAGGTCGCGGAGCGCGCGGTGTTCGAGGTGGGTGAACTGCCCGTGGTTGTCGACCACGACGATTCGCGTCATTGAGTGTGCGTATCGCGTCGGCGCGTAAAAAGGGTCTGAAAGGCGTGCTATCGTCGCTCGGACATGGTCGGGGCGGTAAAAATCAGTATCCGCGAGGCGCGAAGCGCCGAGCGGTTCGCGGCGATGAGGTGCCCGGAGGGCACCGAATCGCCGTAGCGACGAGCGACTACCGCGCGGCGAAGCCGCGCGACAGGAGCGAGTCGCGCATATTTTCCCCAAGTTTTTGCCGAGTGGGTTGCGGGCCGCTGGCCCGCAACCTTATTACGTGGCGGCGAAGCCGCCACGCAACCGGTGTCGCGCGCCGAACGGCGCGCGACCCGTGTTCTCGTGCAAAAAGTGGGTGTTAGTCGTCAGCCAACACCGGCGTCTCCTCGTCGGCGAGCAGTCGGTCGAGGGCGTCGACCATCGCTCGCACGGAGGCCGTCGTGATGTCGGAATCCGAAGCGGCGACGGTGACCGTCCGGTCGCCACGGGACATTTCCACCTCGACGGTGACGACGGCGTCGGTGCCGCCGGTGATGGCGTCGACGTGGTATGATTCCAGTTGGGCGTTTGCGGCCGCACCCAGCGCCGAGCGGACGGCGGCAATGGCCGCATCGACGGGCCCGGAACCGGTCCCCGAGGCGACCCGTTCCTCACCGTCGACGGTCAGTCGAACCGAAGCGGTCGGCGTTCCACTACCGGAAGCAGCGGTGAGGTCGACCAACTCGACGCGGCGGTCGTACTCCCGGCCCTGGACTTCCTCGGCGATAGTCAGGAGGTCGGCGTCGGTGATGCGCTTGCCGCGGTCGCCGAGCGCCTTCACGCGGGAGACGACCTCCGCGAGTTCGTCGTCGGTGACCTCGATGTCGTGTTCGGAGAGGGCCGCCTCGACGCCGGCGCGGCCGGCGTGTTTCCCGAGGACGAGGCGGCGTTCGCGGCCCACTTTTTCGGGTGGGTACGGTTCGTACATCGCATCGTCTTTCAGCGTGCCGTCGGTGTGGATGCCGGACTCGTGGGTGAAGGCGTTCTCGCCGACGACGGCCTTGTTCGGCGCCAGCGGCACGCCGGTCGACGAGGAGACGAGTTGCCCGAGGTCGTACAGTTTCTCGGTGTCGAGCGTCTCGACGCCGTAGCCGTGGTCTAAGGCGATGGCGACCTCCTCGATGGCGACGTTGCCGGCGCGCTCGCCGATGCCGTTGATGGTGCCGTGGACGAGGTCGGCGCCCGCGGCGACCGCGACGAGGGTGTTCGTCACCGCCAACCCGAGGTCGTCGTGGGTGTGTGTCGACGTGGGGCCGAGTTCCGAAAGCCGGCTGTAAATGTCCAACATCCGGTCGGGCGTGGCGTGGCCGACGGTGTCGGGCGCACAGATGCGGTCGGCGCCGGCGTCCATCGCCGCGCCCATCAACTCCTCGAGGAACTCGATATCGGCGCGAGAGCCGTCCTCGCCGAGGACCTCGACCCACAGGCCGTGGTCCTTGGCGTACTCCACGAGGTCGACGGTCTTCTCGACGACGCTCTCGTGGGTGGTGTCGAGTTTCTCCTCGACGTGGCGGTCGCTGGCGGGCACGACGAGGTTGACGCCGTCGACATCGCAGTCGAGCGCGAGGTCGATGTCGTTTTTGACGCCTCGGGCGAAACTCGTCACGCGGGCGTCGAGCCCGAGGTCGGTGACCCGCGAGATGGTTTCGCGTTCGCCCGCGCCGGTGCAGGCGCTGCCGGCCTCGATGACGGCCACGTTGGCGTCGTCGAGCGCCAGTGCGATGTCTGCCTTCTCGTCGGGCGACAGCGAGATGCCCGGTGCCTGTTCGCCGTCGCGTAGCGTGGTGTCTAGGAACTGTACCTCGCAGTCTTCGAGGGGAGCAGTCGCTGGGTGGTCCCCGAATAACGTTGTCACGGTAGAATCCTCTGTGTTAGATAAGCGGTCGAATTTCTCGACCAGCCGCCGCGTGGCGACTTACTCTATCCTCTGCCGTATCGGTGTTCGGCATGGGTACAGGAGACACATTGGCGTCGGGGTTGATTAAGTTGCGGGTTCGCGCACGATTTCGGGCGACCGACGAAACCCCGCTTACAAGCCCTCAACGCGGATGGTATCGCCCGCTTCGACGCCGTCGGCCGCACCGGCCGGCAACTCGACGACGGTATCGGCTGCGGCCCGACCGCGGCCCGTCCACGCCGAGAGCCGCTTTACTGCCCGTACCTCTTCCTCGACGACCCAGACGGCATCGATGTCGAAGGGGACACACAGCATGTGGAGGCCGCGTTTGGTGGTCCGCCCGAACGGAAACACGAGCGCGTAGTCGTCCGGTATGGACCGCCGGAACATCAACCCGAGTCCCTGCGAGAGGAGGCCGTCGGCTACATCGACATCGGTTGCGAGGACCCGTTTGGTCTTGTCGGTTTCGTGGACGACGCGCACGGCGTCGGCTGCGTCGGCCCCCGATAAAAAGTCACGCCCGGTTTCGCGATTCGACGCCGGGTCAGCGACCGACGACGCGTTCGACGTTCGCCCGGACCTCGAAGTGCTTCCCGCCGCGAGCGATGTCGAATCCCATGAAGACGAACACCGCTGCGCTGACACAGGAGACGGCGAACAGCGCGGTTTCGCTCGTCGTCGCAGTGCCGGCAACGACGTGGGGAAGGTAGGTGGCGGGCAACAGTGCCGCGAACAGCAGATAGGTGGCGGCCGCAAACCCTCGCCACGAGATAGTGATCGGGCCGAGGGATAGCTCTGCGAGACTTCCCGCGAGCAGGGCGGTGACGCCCGCGAGCACCATCAGGGCGATTGGCGTCGACCCGAGCGCGCCGACGCCGAAGGCCGCGAGGAAGGCGGCCACTATCACGAGGTCGAAGGCCCCGAGATAGCGGAAGGAGGACTGTTTCATGTCCGTCAGTTTCGGCAGCGACCGTGTTAGACCTTTGCCGGCCCCCGGCGACGACTGCGACGGCCCTCGCGACTAGACGGTTACACCAGACAGCATATGTCTACAAGTCACGGAGAATCCGGTGTGAAGAGCAATCGATTCGTTGGAATCGGCCTCGGATTGCTGGTGGTCCTCGCTGCCGGGTCGTTCGTCGTCGCCCCTGGCGGGGCGCGACCGCCGCCGGTCGATTTCGACGACACCGTCAAAGTGGGATTGTCGTTGGAGGAGCGACAATCGATTGGGGAGCGGGTCATTCCACGGGTCCAAGTGAGTTACTCTCAGTATCCCTACGTCGTCGGCTACCGGGGACTCGGTCAAGCGGCGGAAGCGGTCGACGACCCACTGATTCACCAGCAGTTCGGCTATCCGCGTGTCGTCTACGTGGAAGTGGCACCCGCCGATGTCGAAGTCGACGACGCGGGACTGCTCGTCGGCGACCGGACGAACACGTGGCTCCCCGCCGAGGATGTCGCATACGTCGTCGGGTCGAACGCGACCATCGCCGACACCACGGTGACGGTCCCGTTCGAACGGGAAGCGGATGCATCGGCGTTCGCCGACGAATACGGCGGCCAAGTCGTCGAGTGGAGCGACCGGACCCGCTTCGAGGCGCCGGCCGGAAACGGAACGACCGCTCGAAGCCGCATCGACGCCCACCACGACCGAGCGGACACGACGGTCGCCGAACGGCACCGCCTTCTCGAACGCGAGACGTCCGTCGTGGTCGGTGCCAACGAACCCACGGTAGAGGCGGCCATCGAGGCCGCGCCGCCGAACACGACCGTTCTGCTCCCGCCGGGCACCTACGAGGGGCCAATCGTCGTCGACAAGTCGGTGACGCTCCGTGGCGACAACGCGACGATTGCTGGCACCGGCAACGGCTCGGTCCTCACCGTCCGGGCCTCCGATGCCGCAATTACGGGGCTCTCCATCACCGGTGTTGGCGGCGAACAGGAGAAAGAGAACGTCTCCGTCGAGGGGTGGGATTCCCACACCGTCGAGGCGTACGGCTACGCCGACTCGGGCATCGTCGTCGACGATGCCGACCGCGTCCTCGTCTTCCGGACCGACATCGCGACGCGAACCGCGGGAATCACCGTCCGGAACAGCGAGGAAACGGTGGTCGACACCGTCTCCGTCAGTGGTGCGGAGACGTGGGAAGACGGATTCATGGGCGTGACGACGATTCGGTCGCCAATCGTCCTCCAGAATTCGACGTTCGTCGACGGCCGTGACGGCGTGTACATGCACCGCTCGCCGGGCATCACGGTGCGAGAGAACCGCTTCGTCGGCGGTCGCTACGGGGGACATTTCATGTACACCTCCGACGGGTTGTTCGCCGACAACTGTGCTACGGGCCAACAGTACGCCGGCGTCGTCGTCATGACCAGTCCAACCGGCACCGCAATCAGCGGCAACACGGTCATCGAGTCGGGGCAGGGCATCGTCCCCAGCGGGTCCGACAGTTACGTGGGCGAGAACACCGTGGTCGGAACCCGACAGGGAATCTCGACGAACGCACGCAATTCGCTGTACACGAGAAACACCGTCGTCGGAAACGATGTCGGCTTCCGTTCGGCCTCGATTATCCCGACGAGTCGGGTGGTCGGAAACGATATCGTCGACAACCACCGGCCCGTCAACGTGGGGACGGGGCCGCTTCGAATCTGGAGCCACGACGGCGCCGGGAACTACTGGGGTGCCGAAGTGGACACCGACAGGGAGTTCGTCCCGAGCGACTCCGTCGACGGTCGACTCCACCGAGACCCGGCCGCGCGGACGCTCGCCGCCTCGCCGGTCGTTCGCGGCATCCGCGAGTTACGCACCACCGCGCCAGGGATGCGACCAGCCACCGTCGTCGATGCCCATCCGCGTTCTACCCCCGTAAACGAAACGCGCCTCGAACGTGGCCGAGCGCTCGCGAACGGAACCGCACCGACCGACGAACTGGGGTGTCCGGCGTGACCGACCGGCCGATTCTCGAAGTCGACGACGTCTCGGTTTCCTTCGGGCCCGTCGAGGTCCTATCCGAGTTGTCCCTGTCGATTCCGGAGGGGAAGGTCATCGCCGTCGTCGGCCCCAACGGCTCCGGCAAGACGACGCTCATCCGGACGGTCGTCGGCGACGTCCGGCCCGACGTCGGTGTCGGGTCGGTCACGTACCAGGGTCCCTCGGTTCCCCGCCCCATCGGCTACCTGCCACAGGACGCGACGTTCCGGTCCGGCTTCACCGCCGAGGAGACGCTCGCGTTCTACGGGTCGTTCGTCGACGGCGCCGAACCGACCGAGTTGCTCGAACGCGTCGGCCTCGAAGACGCGGCCGACCGACGAGTCGAAGCACTCTCCGGCGGGATGCGCCAGCTACTCGCCGTCGCACAGGCGACCGTCGGAGACCCACCGCTCGTCGTCCTCGACGAACCGGCGAGTGGTCTGGACCCGATGATGAGTACGCACGTCTTCGAAACGGTCGCGGCGATGGCCGAACGCGGTGCGACCGTCCTCGTCAGCTCACACGAAATCGACCTCGTCGAGGAGTACGCCGACGACGTGGCCGTAATCGCCTCCGGCGAAATCGTCGAGCGGGGGTCACCGAGGGCGCTTCGTCAGCAAGCCGACGCACCGACGCTGCGGGAGGCGCTGATGACACTCTCCGATAGCTCACGTCGGGTGACGGTCGTGGGGGAGACATGAGCCGAGCAGCGGCGTTCGTCGCCATCGCGCGGCGTGAACTCGACACCATCGTCCGGACGCGGTCGTATCTCGCGCTCACGGTCGGTCTCGCGGTCATCCTCTCGGGAATCGTCACCGGGAGCGATGCCCTGCAGGGCGGATACGTGCCGACCGCCGTCGACCTCCTGTTACCGCTGGAACTGCTCGTTCCGACCGTCTCGGTCGTCCTCGGCTACCGGGCGTTCACCGGCGAAAACGACGACCTGTCGATACTCCGGACCTACCCGGTGTCGACGGTGCTGCTCACCGTCGGCGTGTTCGTCGGGCGGGCCATCGCGTTGGTCGTGATTCTCGGCGTCCCGCTCGCGACGGTCGCTGTCCTCGTAGCGGTTACACCGGGCGTCGAATCCGCCGTGTTCGTGACCCACAGCGGGGTCGATTCGCCAGCCCTCTTCGTCCGATTCGCAACGCTGACGGTCGTCTTCGGCGTCGTCGTGCTGTCGCTCGCACTCGCTGTCGCAGCCCTCGCACGACGGAGTCGGACCGCACTCGCTCTCGCACTGTTGGTCTTCCTCGGCGTCGTCGCCGGGGGTGACCTGTTGGTCCTGTCCCGCCTCGGCGGTCCGGGGACGACGGTCGACCTCGCCTCGCTGATGGCGGTCAGTCCGAACAGCGCCTACCGTGGACTGGTGTTCGAGACGGTCATCGGCGTGGCGACGGCAGATTCGGGATTCGCCAATCCCGCGTTGAACGTCGTCGGACTCGCCGGCTGGTTGGCTGTCGGACTCCTCACGACGGGCATCGCGTTGGCTGCCCGGTCGTGGAACCCGCAGTTCGTCGCGACCTGGAAGGCGTGGCTACGGAACCGACTGCCGACGACCGAGAACTGAGGTCGCCTCCGCGTCGCCGACGCTTACCGGCCGATACCGGCGAGGGTCTCGTCCGTGACATCGGTGGCGGCCATCCGCTGGCCGCCGTACTCGTCGGCGAAGGCTTCGGCGTCGTCCGTCTCCGAGAAGGGAATCAGTGACGACCCCATCGCCCCCTCGACGTCGCTGTCGACGACGACTTCGAGTGCATCCGTCGCCGCGAACGCCGCGGCCTCGAAGTGCGCCGAGATGAGCTTCGCCTCCGACCCGGACACCTCGTAGTCGACCGACGAGTAATCCGTGAGGAACATCGCGACGGTACTCCAGCCCTCGTTTTCGCGGTCGATGGTGTATCGATACGCACAGGAGGCACTACAGAACTGCGCCGGTTCGTCGCCGTCCGCCGGCGAGTTCTCCTCGAAATACGTCTCCCCGACCGGGCCGGGATGGTCGGTGATCACCATTCCGCACTCGTCGCATTCGTCGCCCGACTCGATGTCCACGGGGTCGGGCGTCTCCTCGCCCGTGCAGCCGGCCAGCGCAGCGACCGTAACGGCAGCGGCACTCTTCGTGACTTCGCGACGGGTTACTGTGGGTCCAACGTCCATTGTATCTCGATAGCGCTTCGAGCAAGTAAGCCGGTCTGGTACGTTTCACGAACGTCGACGGTATTCAACGACGGCGCGCCGACGACCGGCCGGCGGTCGAGGCGTGTCGCCCGGTGCGGACCACTCGGGCGCGGGCGGAGGATTCAACCCCGAAGACGCCCCACGACCGATATGGAGAAGACGCCGAAGGGCACCTCGGTCGGCGTCGACGACCCCTACGCCGTCGTCGAGCGCTGTGACTTCCTCACCGACGACGGCCGCTGTCGATACGCCGCCGAACACGGCCACAACGACCCCGAGTTCGCCCGCGAGCGTCACGAAGACGACCTTCGGTGTCCGGCGGCAGACCCGGACGGTGATTGGGGGTGGGGCGACTGCCCACATTTCCGGGCCCGCCAGCGCTCGCGGGAGTGTCTCCGGTGTGGGCTCGAAGAGCGCCGACTCGCCCACGACGACGAGCGGCCGTTACTGGAGGAACACCACCTCGAGTACCGTGAGGACGACCGCAAGGACGCTGCACACGAAATCACGGTGTTTCTCTGTCGGTGGTGTCACGCGAAGATTCACGACTCGTGGGCGCGCATCGACGACGACGCCTCGCCGGACCCCGAAGCCATCGCGGAAGCCGAGGGTCGACGCTCGAAGGAGCAGGCGGAGTTCGGCTTCGAATCCGCCGCCGAGCGCTACGGCGAGGAGCAGGACGGAGAGTAGCGCGTCGGGCTTATTTCCGGCTGTCCCGAACGTACGGTATGACCCATCTCGGTCACGTCCACCTGAAGGTCCGCGACGTCGAGCGAGCAGTCGGCTTCTACAGCGACTGTTTCGACCTCGCTGTCGAGGAACGTGTCGGCCGGTACGCCTTTCTCACGTTCGGCGAGCACCACCACGACCTCGCGCTACAGGGGGTCGGCGAGGACGCTCCCAACCCGTCCTCGGGCGTCGGACTATATCATACCGCCTTCGAACTCGACGACGGGACGGCGCTGCGGGCGCTCTACGAGTCCCTCCAAGAGCGCGGCATCGCGGTGTCCCCGGTCGACCACGGCATCTCCAAGGCGCTGTACTTCGAGGACCCCTCCGGAAACGGCGTCGAGGCCTACATCGACACGCGCGCCGACCACGAGGGCGCGTGGGAGGGCGTCAACGAGCGCTTCGACCCGACCGCCCTGTAATCACTCGACTTCGAACTCCTCCGGGGGCCGCCCCGCCTTATCGAGGACGTCCTCGGAGACGAAGACAGGGCAGTCGACGCGCAGCGCGATGGCGATGGCGTCGCTCGGGCGGGCGTCGAAGGTCACGTCGGTTCGTTCGCCGTTGACGTAGCGTTCGGCGTCGATCTTCGCGAGGAAGGTGTGTTCGGCGAGGCCGTCGATGCGGACGCGGTCGATGGCGCCGCCGAACTCCGTGAGCATCTCGACGAAGAGGTCGTGGGTGAGCGGTCGCTCGAACGGCCGGCCTTCGAGGGCGTGAGAGATGGATTTGGCCTGGTCGGCACTGATGAATATCGGTAGCGTCTCCCCGCGAGCGCGCAGGAGAACCACCGGTGCACCCTCCTCGCCGCCGTCGTCGACGCTGATGCCGAGGCCGTCGACGGTCGCCTCGTGTGTCATCGTATAACAGTCTCGTAAGCAGGACCAAAACTTTTCGCGTCCCAACGTGGAGGGGTGGTATGAGCGACCCCTACGTCGTCGCGCTGAAGCCCTCCGCACGCCGGGTGAGTTCGGCGGTGGGCCAGTGGGTCGCCGAGGAGGGCCGCTTTCGCACCTTCGACTCGAAGGCGCTGGCCCGCGAGTGGGCCCGCGAGGTGAGTCCCCAGGGGCGGACGCTGTGGGTACAGGACGCCCACCCTCGCGATTTGGGTCCCGCGGATGGTTACCTGCTGGCCCGCGCTAGCCACTTGCGGGGCAACGAGACGGAACTGCCGGGCGAACAGCGGGCGCTCTCGGAGTTGTGAAATAGCGCCAACCGTTCAGATCGTTTATTCCGACGAAAATCGGCTGTCTGGGGCCTGAACGGACTAAACGGCTCGAAACGGTCGTGACGGTACAAGTACCGACGGCAGGTACGAAAGCATGCAATGAGAGCCAAATCGATACTGCTTGCGGTGCTGGCGACGAGTGCGCTGCTCGCCGGTGCCGTGGGTGGCGTGGCTGCACAGCCCGACGACAACGCCAGCGACGCGGGCGAGCGTGGCCCGCCGAGCGACCTACCCGGACCGGTCCCCGACTTCGTCGGTGACATCCTCGGGTCGGTGAACGACTTCCTGAGCGGCGGTATCTCGGACCTCGGTGAGGCGGTGTCGGGTATCGCATCGGGCGAGTGACGCACTCCTTTAGCGTTCCCCCTCAGTTTTAACCCCGTTCCCGCGGTGTCGCGGGTATGGAATCCATCGGCACCGGATTGGCGACGCTCGACGTGGAGGGCCACCGCGCGGATATCCGTCTCGCGCGACCGGAGAAACGAAACGCGATGAACGAGGCTCTGATGGGTGATTTGACGAGTGCCTTCGAGCAGGCCAGCGCCCGCGAGGGCGTACGTGCCATCACGCTGCTCGGCGAGGGGCCGGTGTTCTGTGCGGGGATGGACCTCCACATGATGCGGGACCGCGTCGAGGAGGACTCGAACATCAACCGTGAGGTGTTCCCCGAACTGCTCGACGCCATCGAGACGGCGCGACAACCGGTCGTCGCGGGCATCAAACGGGCCGCCCCCGCCGGCGCCTTCGAGTTGACACTCCCCTGTGATTTCCGAATCCTCGGCTCTGACGCCACCTACGGCGTCATCGAGGTGAAACTGGGGACGTTCCCCCACGGCGGTGCGACCCAGCGCCTCCCTCGGCTCGTGGGACTCTCGAAGGCGAAGGAACTCGTCCTCACTGGCGAGTTCATCGACCCCGAGGAGGCGCTGGACTGTGGATTGGTCCACGAGGTGTGTGACGACGAATCCGTCGACGAACGCGCGAAAGCCTTCGCGGACGACCTCTGTGAGAACGCACCGTTGGGGCTTCGGAACGCCAAGGAGGCGCTCAACGCGGCCCTCGAAACCCCGCTGCAGCAGGGGCTGGAACTGGAGCGCGCGCTCGGCCGTGAACTCGACGACACCCGCGACTACCGCGAGGGGTTCGAAGCCCGAATCGAGGAACGGGAACCGGAGTTCCGCGGCGAGTGAGCGGTCGAATCGCCCAAATCGAGCAACATAACGGCCAGAAAACACTTACATCGGACACCGTTTCTAGCGGGTATGCGAATCGCACCGAAAGCGGTCGTACTCTCGGTCGTCCTGCTTTTCGGATTGGTCGCGGCACCCGCGGCGGTCGCCGCCCAATCCGCCGAGGGTGACGCCCAGTCGGTCGCTCAGGCGTACAACGACAACATCGGCGACGCACCCGATGTCATCGCGGACCGCTTCGCCGACGAGCGGGTCGCGATGACCGTCGAAGGAGACAACGGCACGGTGACCTACACCGCGGTCACCAACGAGAACGCCGAAGTCGTCTCCTTCGAAGAGGGCGAAGACGACCCGACGATTCGGGTCACGACCGACGAGGCGACTATCCGTGACATCGCCGAGGCCGAGGACACGGGCGCGGCTGCCGTCGACGCCTACGAGTCCGACGACGTGACCGTCGAGGGCGTCGGCATCACGAACACCGTCACTGTCGAGACGGCGAAACTCGGCTACGAGGTCGGGTCGGCGCTCGGCCTCCTGTAAAGGGATACGGCGGCAGGGCGGTGCCGGTGGGGGGTGGGTGGGGGGAGTCGACGGTGCCCGGCACCGTTCATTTATTGGTTCTACCCATTAATTACACTTTCCCTGTAAGAGATAATATCTGGTTGGTCGACAGAGCGAGGTGCTTTTCTCGGCGGAGACCTAACGGCGAATATGGACGACGAGGGGACCGACGGCGGCGGGTTCAAGAAGGGTCGGAAAGTCGCCGCACTCATCACCATCCCGTTCGTCGCGTTGGGGGTCGGTAATCTGGTGCTCCTCCTCCAGTGGGGACTGGACCCCCTGTGGGGATTTCTGCTCATGCCGCCGATTCTGTTCGTCTCCGTCATCGGCTGGATAGCCATTCGCGGCGGGTTCGCCGAGGACCGCACCGGCGAGAGTGACTACGGCGGCGGCGTCTAACGGACCGGAGCGGGCGCGTACGACTGGTCGCGGGCGACGACGGTTTTCGGTTCGATGCGCACCAACAGGGCTGTCTCCGTCGGGTCGGCGACGTACCCCGAAAACCGGGGGTCCCAATCCGTCGAATCCGGGCCGAGATAGCGGGCGAGCAGTCGCTCGGCCAACTCCCGGTCGAACGGTTCGACGGTTCCCTGCCCCCGCATCCCAACGTGCTGGACGAGGCCGCGTTCGGCGTCGAAGTCGACGACGCCGAGCGAACACGCGGGTGTCTCCTCGATGCGGGCCGGGAAGGTGTCGGTCGCGGCGTCGCCCAGAATCCACGCCGCGTCGTCCTCCCAGAGGTACCAGACGGGCGATTCGCGGGGGCCTTCGGGGGCTTGCGTCGCGAGGTGGCCGAACAGCGGTCGCGCGAGGAAGGCCCCGATGTCGACACCGAGGCTGTTCTCGATGATTTCCATATCGGAAGGCCGTGTGAACCGAGCATGAACGTGGCGATATTTGCCACGTGTGCGTCGGTGTGTCAGCCGAGCCAGACGCTCCCGAAGGAATCGAAGTAGTCCGCGCCGGTGTCGACGAGGACGTGGTCGGCGCCGAGTGCGGTCACGCGGTTCGAGACGCTGTCGACGTGTGCGTCGAGTCGGCTCCGGTAGGCGTCGGCGAGCGAGCCGCTGAAGTACGACCGCCGGGTCTCCTCGCCCTCCGGGTCGGCGAACAGTGCGTCCCCGACGACGCCGGGGTCGCGCTCTTCGGGGGCGACGACGCGAACGAGCAACACGTCGATGTCGTTGCGGACGAGCGAGGCGACGCCGGCTTCGATGGGTTCCGGGTCGGCGAGACAGTCGCTGAGGACGACGACGAGCGACCGCGACCGGATTCGCTCGGCGTACTCCAGGAGGGCGGCCTCGAAATCCACCTCGCCCGACGGGGTGATGCCGTTCAACTGCTCGATGAGCGCGAGCACCTCCCCTCGGTTCGACCGGCCGGTGTCGAGTCGGTCGGCCGACTCCCGAAACGTCGAGAACTGGAACTCGTTGTTCTCCTCGGCGGTGAGATACGCGAATCCCAACCCGAGTTTGGCGGCGTAGTCGAACTTGTGGGCGTCGCCGTCGCCGTAGTCCATCGACCCGCTGGCGTCGACGAGCAGGTGGACCGTGAGACTGCGCTCCTCTTCGAACTGTTTGATGAAGTACTCGTCAGTTCGAGCGTACAGTTTCCAGTCGATGAGTCGCGTGTCGTCGCCCGGCGAGTAGCGCCGGTAGTCGCTGAAGGTCAACCCCTCTCCGACCCGTGGGGACTGTTGGTCTCCCTGCCGGAGTTCGGTCGTCTGGCGGTTCAGCGCCGCCCGGAACCGACCGAGGCCGTCGAGAAACGACGGGTCGATGGTCACGGCCGGTCACCCCCAGCGGACGTGTTCTCGGACATCGTCACTCTATGAGCGATTCGATGACATCGTCGGCCGTCCGGCCCTCGCGCTCGGTGCGGAAATCGAGGATGATTCGGTGCCGGAGGACCGCCGGCGCCAGCGCCTCGATGTCCTCGCTTGCGACGTGTGTCCGGCCCTGGAGGAACGCCCGCGCCTTCGCGGTCAACACCAGCGCCATACTCGCCCGTGGGCTGGCGCCGAACTCGATTTCCTCGGCCTCACGGGTCCGACGGACCAACTGAATCGCCCGGTCCCGGAGGTCGTCGGCGATGGGCACCTCCCTGACGAGTTGCTGAATCTCCTGAATCTCCGCCCGCGTGAGCGCCTGGTCGACCGGCACCTGCGGGCGGTCGCCGGTGAACATGTCGACGATTTCCTGCTCCTCGTCGTACTCGGGGTAATCGAGCAACAGTTTCAGCATGAAGCGGTCGGTCTGGGCCTCCGGAAGCGGATAGGTCCCGGACTGGTCGATGGGGTTCTGCGTCGCGAGGACGAAGAACGGTTTCGGGAGTTGGTAGGTCTCCCCCGCCGCAGTCACCTGTTTCTCCTGCATCGCTTCGAGCAGTGCGGCTTGGGTCTTCGGCGTCGCGCGGTTGATTTCGTCGGCCAACACCACGTTGGCGAAGATTGGGCCCTTCTCGAAGACGAACTCCCGGCCCGTCTCCGTCTCGCGGATGATTTCCGTCCCCGTGATGTCGGAGGGCATCAAGTCGGGCGTGTTCTGCACCCGTGAGAACTGGAGGTCGGTCACCTCGGCAATGGTCCGCACCATCGTCGTCTTCCCGAGTCCGGGGTTCGATTCGAGCAAGGCGTTGCCGTCGGCGAGGATGCAGACGAGTAACCCCTCGAGCACCTCGTGTTGGCCGACGATTCGCTTGCCGATTTCCTCGCGGGCGGTCGCTAGCTTCTCCTGTAGTCGGTCGATGTCGTGGTCCGTACTCATGTGTTCTCCTCGTCGCGGATGCGGAGGTTGTACTCGCGGATGAGCTCCGCGTCCTCCAGTTGCTCCGGCTCGGCGTAGCCGGCCTGTTGTCCGTCGGCGCTGTTCGACCCGCCAGACCCGCGGTCGACGCTGTCGGACGGGAACTGCTGGGTGTCGTCTACGTCCTCACTGCCGCCGCTGGAGTCGATTTGGGCGTCCAACTCGTCGTCGCCCGCGTCGACGTCTTCGGGGTCGCCCAAGACGGCGTCGCCGTCCTTCAGCCCGGTGTAGGGGTTCGGGGTATCCTCGCCTGCGTCGGTGCCGTCGTCCGGGCCCACGCCTTCCCCTCCACCGAGGTCGACGGCGGCCAACTGGACGGTCGCGAGACTCAGCGCCACGACGACGATAACTGTAACGGCGATTCGTCGCACGTCGAGCAACGCGACGCTCGATGTGTCTCGCAGCCGTTCGAGGACGTCTTCGTACAACCGGGCGGCCATCCGCGAGTCGCTGTCGCGGGCGACCGTGTCGCGGGCGGTTCGCAGCGCCTCGGCGACCGATGGGTTCGCAGCCTCGAATCGCTCGACGAGCGGGCGGCGACTCCGAAGCCACAACTCCGCGCCGAAAACGACCACCGCGAGGGCCGTCGCGATGAGCGCCGACACCGGAACGTCGACCGTCCCGAGCGATTGGCCGACGAGGCCCCCGACGGCGTCGGTCACCGACGACGGGACGGTGACCGCGTCAGGTATCGCTGCTGGCTCGACGACGATTACGAGCAGATTCACCGCGAGGAAGACGAGCGTCGCGTCGACGGCCGCGTAGATGGTTGCGGCTTTCAGCCCCTCGCGGCGTATCTCGTTGAGTGCCGCGGCCATTCGCTCGCGGGGCCGGTCGTCGGCCACTTCTGCGCCGGTTTCCGTTTCGCTTTCTTCGTCCGTCATCAGTACCCCTCACAGACGGTTTCGTTGGCGTTTTTCTCCTTATTACAGAGTTCTTGAATGTCACTCTCGAGCTCTTGGTTTCTGGTTTCGAGGTCGTCGTTTCTGTCTTCTAGGTCTTGGATATCGTTTTCCAGATTTTGGACATCGTCCTCAAGCTCCTGGTTTCTGGTTTCTAGCTCGTCGTTTCTGTCTTCCAGGTCCGCGACGGTATCCCGAACGTCTTCCAACTCCGCTCGAACGTCGCCCAACTCGGTCCGCAACTCTACGACTTGGTCTTGGGACTCCCGGAGGGACTGTCTGGTCCGGGCGAGTTCGTCTTCGGTCGCGTTCAGTTGCTGTTGGGTCTCCTCGAGTTGGGTGGCCACTTGGTCGACGTCTTGATTCCGAGTGTTCAGTTGCGATTCGAGTTCGTCGACGCGTGCCTGTGTCTGTCGATACTCGGTTTCCGTCTCGTTCAGTTCGGTTCGGAGTTCTTCGTTATCCTCCTGGAGGTTCTCGTTTCGGTCCTGTAGCTCGCCGGTGGCGTTCTGGTACAGCACCGTCGCTCCGGCGGTGCCGGCCAGCGCCAACACGATGAGGAGGACCAATCCGAGGTTGATGCTACGGCCCAGCGAACTCACGGGAGACCACTCTCCAGTGAACTGCGGCCGCGATACACTTGAACACGTCGGGCGACGACCTCCGTGACGAAGACGAGCAGCGCCGCGAGCACCGCAAGCCAGTCCCACGTCTCCTCGACGGTCCGAACCCGGGTCGACTGCTGTTTGGCCTGAGCGGCGATTCGGCTCCCATCGTCGAGGTCGTACGTCCGTCCGCCGGTTGTTTCGACTGCGGCGGGGAGTTCGGGACTCCGACCGAAACTGCCGTACTCGACGGGGTAGTTGGCGGCGTACTCGGCGTCGAGCAGTTCGCCGAACCCCGGCTCTTGGGGCGTGAACTCGCCACGGTACTGCTCCTCGCTCACCTGCCGGAGGGTGACGCCCTCGGCGTCGGGTCGGGAATCCCCGCGGTAGGTGAACTCGGTCGGTCGGCCAACCCGGGCGTCGGCGACGGCCGTGACGCCGGTCCGCGTCCGCGCCGGGTCGCCGATGGCGTAGTTGACCGACTTCGTCACGACGAGGGAGTCGGGCGGTTCCAGCAGGCCGCCGAGCGTGCCGTCCTCGTCGTAGGCCGTGAGCGAGACGACGCGCCCGAGTCCGAACCGCCAGGAGGCGATTGCGGGCGTTCCGTCGGCGGTCGCGACCTGGTAATCGGCGCCGGGCTTGACCGCGACCGCGTTCGCGCGCTCGGGGTTCGCCGTCAATTTCACGCCCGAGGTGATGAACGTGTTCTGGGTGACGATGGTGAGGTTCTCGCCCTCGAACCGCCGTGAGGTGCCGCCGAACAGCAGTCGCAGGCGGTTCGTCTCGTCGGCCGCGAAGTACGACCCCCCGGAGGCCTCCGCGATGCGGCGCATCGTCTGCTCGTTGACCCGTTCACCTGCTCCCACGGAGATGACCCGCGTCCCCTCCCGGCCGAGTTGGGTTGCGACTGCGGTCGGGGGACCGAACTCCGTCTGGCCGTCGCTCAGGAGGATGATGGTCCCCTCGCGATTGCCGAGCAGTTCGTCCGCCCCCCCGAAGCCCGTTCGCGATGTCGGTTCCGCCGACGCTCTGCAGGCGGCGGATGCGGTCGGCGGTTCGCTCTCGGGAGGTACTCAGCGGTTGGAGGTCGGCGATGCGGTAGACGACGTGGCTGAACGCGACGACGCCGACGCGGTTGTCGTCGTTGAGTTGGTCGAGGACGTCCAGAGCGACCGCCTTCTGGATGGACTGGCCCTCGCGGGCGCTGCCGGAGATATCCACCAACAGGACGATGTCGGCGGTGCCGCCCGTGGCGTTCCCGACGCGGACCGGAAGCGTCGAGGCGATGGGTGATTGGTCGTAGCCGCCGTTCTCGTAGGCGTTCTCGCCGCCGACGACGGCGAGTCCGCCACCGTTGATGACGAACTCCTGGAGCGAACTGACGTTGCCGAGGCGGTTCGCCGGGGTGTCCTGGACGACGACCGCCGCGTAGTCGTCGAGGTCGTCCGGCACGGAGGAGGCGTTGGTCACGTCGTACAGCGAGTTCAGATACCCCTCTAAGGGGTAGCCGCCACCGGAGACGTACAGCACGTCCGGCTTCTCGACGACCCGAACGCTCCGATAGAAGACGTCGTTTTCGCCGTAGACGTCGTCGCCGGAGATGGTCGCCGTCACGCGATGGGAACCGATTTCCTCGAAGGTGTGCGAAACCGACAGCGACTCGCCCGGTGCGACCGTCCGCGTCTCGACGACTTCGCCGTCGATTCGCATCTCGACCTCCACGGGTGATTCGGCACCGACGCCGTCGACGGTGGCGGTGAACTCGGCGGGGATGCCGACGCTGGTCGTCGAGGGGCCGGTCATCGAAACCGCCCGCTCGGTGCGACGCGGCGGCAGTTCGACGGCGTTAATCGTCGCGTTCAACCGCCGGGCTTCCTCGGCGGCGACCGACAGCGGCCGCCCCTCGGTCACCTGCCCATCGGAGAGGACGACCACCGTACCGTTCTCCCTGAGGTTCGCCGCGATGCCGTCGCCGATGCGGGAGTCGGTCCCGCTTCCGACCGTCGCTCGCGTCACCGGGACGCCGGCCGCTTCGATGTCGGCGACGAGGTCGTCGGTCACGTTGCCGTACACCGCCATGCTGTCGGAGTCGTCGGTCAGCAGCGTCACGCTCGGTTCGCCGGGTGTCTCCTGTGTCTGGACGGTAAACGGCCCCATCGCCGCGCCGACGAGCAACACGACGACGAGGACGCGACTGGCAAAGAGGAGTCTGCGGCTCCGGGCCGAGGCCGACCGCGAATCCGGCGCCCGCCGGAAGACGAGATACGCCAACACGGCGACGGCTATCGGCAGCGCCACGAGCGGCCACAGCTGTTGGAGGCCGACCGTCAGCTCCTCGCCGATGGTGTAGGACACCGACATCAGAGGTCACCCCGCCGGTAGAGATAGCCGACTTCGAGCAACAGCACGGCGAGGGCGCCCAGCGCCACGAACTCGGTGAGCGGACGCGGAACGGTTCGCTGCTCTTCGCGCGTGAGCTCGCCGACGGGGCCAGAGCGGTCTTCGAGCGGTTCGACGGCGATGTCGGACTCGGCTTCGTCGAGCAGCGACGCGCTGACCTGTCGGCTGGCGGTGCCGTAGAAGCCAGCACGCTGCAGACTGACGGCCGGACCGGACACCTGACCGTCCGGCCCCGAGACGGTGTCGACCTGGAAGCGCGCCGTCTCGCCGGTCGCGTAGTTCAGCGCCGGCAGCGGCTCCCGGCCCGCGAGGTGAAAGGCGGCGCGCTTCCAGAACACCGGGTACTGGTAGTTGAACTTGAAGCTCGATGCGTCCTTAATGTAGCCGTAGTACAGCAGCCGCCCGGGACCGCGCTCGGCGGTGGCGACGAGCGGCGACCCGTCGCGGAGTTCGACCAGCGACTCACCCTCCCGGAGGTCGCCGGCGAGGTACTCCTCGGGCGGCTGGAAGTCGATACCGCGGGTCAACTCCGAGTCGGCAGTTCGCCGAACCGTCGTCCCCGCCTGCAGTCCCGAGGCCTCGACCAACTGGAGGTCGCCGTACCGTTCGGGCATCTCCCGCTGTGCCTGCACCGCGACGCCGCCGCCGTCGGCGAGAAGTTCCCGGCCGCTCTCGACGTTCCCCGGCAACAGCGACTCCCGGTTGACGTTACTGTAGACGATGACGTCGTAGCCGTCGTCGATGGTCGTCGGCGGACGGTCGACGGTCACGTCCACCGAGTCGACGACCGACAGCGCCGTCGTCAGGTACCGGTTCTCGTCGTTCGTCAGCACCAACACGTCGACGGTCGGGTCCTCGGGAGCGGCCAGCGAGACGCTGTCGTCGACCGCGAAGTCGTCGCCGGGGGACAACTCGGCGCGAGTCCGGCCGGCCGGGACGGGGAAGGTCACGGTTTCGGTGTCGCCGCCGCCGAGGCGGAGTTCCGCCCGGCGGTCTCCGAGCGTCACGGTCCTGCTGACTGCGTCGTCGCCGAAGTTCCGGACGGAGAGCGTCACCTCCGAGCCCGAAAACCGGCGGTTGACGAAGCCGACGTTGTCCTCGCCGCCCCGGTCGAACTGCCTGAGGTCGACCGAGATGTCACGAGCGCGGGCGGTCGTCACCGCATCGCCCCAGGAGTCGCCGGCGAAGTCGCTCACGACGACGATGCGGGCGTTCTCGCCGGCCAGCGACGACGCCTGCGAGATGGCGCCCCGGAGGTCACCCGGGGCGTCCGTCGGCGAGAGGTCCCCGAGGAGTCCACGGGCATCGCTCGGCGTCCCGCGCTGGATGCGGACGCGGCCGCCGCCCTCGGTCGTTATTACCGACGTGGCGCTCGTGGCCTCCTCACGAGCGGCGGCGACCGCACGGTCGAAGCGAGTCGACCCGCCGTCGGCCGTCTTCATGCTCGCGCTCGTGTCGACGACGAGTACTGTCTCCTCGACGGTTTCACGCTCGGAGACGGGTACGTACGGCGTCGCCAGCGCCGTCGCCAACAGTAGTATCGCAAGCAACTGTATCAGAAGCAGGACGCTTCGGGAGAGCCGTTCGAACAGCGGAGTGGTCGCCTGTTGGCGCTCCTCGGCGACCAGAAACCGGAACGTCGGCAACTCCACCCGTTCGGGGTCCGGGCGGATGAGGTACAACACCACGATGGGGATGGCGACGAGAAGGGCGGCTAATCCCAGTGGGGAAAGGAGGACATCGGAGAGGGCCATTGCCGAGTACACACCGCGCAGTCGTATTTTTCTTGTGTTGGTCGATGTCGAGGACGGAGTAATCACTGTCGGGCGGTGGGAAACGAGAAACGCCGAGGGTGAGATTTGAACTCACGTGTCCTGACGGACAGTTGCTCTCGAAGCAACCGCCTTGGCCGGGCTAGGCTACCTCGGCTCGATTGGACGTGGGCGTGTGTCGGTTTTATCGGTTTCGGTCCGGGACGGCGGGGCGCTTCGCCGTCGCCGTGTGTCGCCCGCTCAATCGCTGACGACGACGACCGGCACCGGCGCCTCCGAGAGCAGTCGCTCGGTCGTACTCCCCAACACGAGTCGCTTGAACGCCGACCGTCCCGTCGCCCCGAGAACGACCACGTCGGCGCCGGTTCGGGCGATGGCCTCCAGGATGCGCTCCGGCGGCGGCCCCTCCTCGATGGTCGTCTCACAGTCGATGCCCGCTTCCTCGGCGGCCCGTTCGACCGCCTCGAGCGCCTCGCGGGCATCAGTTCGGAGGTTCTCCCTGACCTCGTCGGGGTCGACGATGGCGTTGTCGTAAGCGGTTCGGGTCTCGACGACCGAGACGGCGTGGACCGTCGCGCCCGTCCCGGACGCCAACGTCAGTGCGTGTTCGGTCGCCGCTTGTGAGTCCTCGCTGCCGTCGGCGGCGAGTAGAATGTCCTCGTACATACGCGAGGATACGGCGACCCGGGTGATAAATCCGCGAGTGGCCTACCCCTCGACGCGCTCGCCTTTCGGCGTCGCCCTGTGTTCGGCCCGACCGCCGAGCGTCTCGAAGTCGAAGTCGGTGAACGCCTCGGGGACGGTTCCCTCTCGGGCGTAGAGATACAGCGCCGTCTTGGCGATGCCGCGGATGGTCTGGCCGACGAGATACGCCACGAGCAGTCCGAAGACGACGACGAAGGCGCCCGTGAGCAAGCCGGCACCGGGAGAGACGGTGGCGATGACACCACCGAAGACGACGGCGACGAGGACGGCGACGATGGCCAACAGCAGTTGGATGAGTCCCAACCCGAGTCCGGCACCGAGGGTCTCACCCCACGTGTCGGCGAAGGTCTCGGCGCTGCGGGAGAACATCGACTTCACGTCGACGTCCTCGAAGACGATGACCGGGATGATGAAGAACGTCGTAATCGTCCACCCGAGCGAGAACAGCGCCGCGGCGATGCCGGAGAGGGGGTTGTTCGACTCCTCTAGCTGTCGGATGAGGAGGCTCACGACGGCGGCGATGGCCGACCACACGGCGATGGTTCCCTTCATTCGCCAGGCGGCGCCGACCGACCGACGGACCGAGGGCTCGCGCTCGTGGAACGCGTCGTTGACGGCGTGGACGAGTGCGGCGGTGAAAAGCGAGGCGGTGAACGTCGTCACGAAGTACAGTACGAACAGCGCGACGTACTCGGCGATGCCGCCGCCGAGGAAGCCGGCGACGAACACGCCGAAATACAGGAACACGAAGAAGACGGTCGTCGCGACGCCGCTTATCGCCGGAAACGCGAGCAGTTTCGGGTGCTCGCGGAGGACAGTGAGGCTGTCGAGCGACAGCGTCAGGCCGGTTTTGAGATTGGCGAAGATTCCCATGCCCCGACATGAGTCGGTTCAGTATATAAACGCTCAGACGATGCCAGTGTGCGCTCGACCGATGACGTAGGCGTAGACGATGAGGTAATCGCCGAGCGGTTCGGGAATCACTCGCGGTCGCGGACAACGGTGACGGGGACGGGCGACCGACGGATGACCGTCTCGGCGACGCTCCCCAACAGAACCCGTGTGATGCCGTCCCGACCGTGGCTGCCGATGACTATCTGGTCGAGGTCGTGTTCCTCGGCGTAGTCGATAATCGCCCGCGAGGGTCGGCCGACGACGGAGTCGGTTTCGATTTCGACGCCCATCTCCTCTCCGCGTTCGACGGCCTCCCCGAGGACGGTTTCGGCGCGCTTCTCGGCGGAGCCGAGCCAGTCTTCGCCCGTCGCCGGTCCCCACGCGGTGGCGCCCTCCACGGGGTCCATGACGTACAACGCGGTGATGTCGTCGTCGGCGAACCGCTCGAAGGCGTGGTCGAGTGCCGCCTCCGCCGGGTCGGAACCGTCCGTGGGAACGAGCACGTGCATGTGCTGTGCTATCAGGCCGATACACATAAACCCGGGAGGCCTTTCAACGGCGCCCCCGAGTCACACGCCATGTACGACGCCGTACCTTCGCTGGTCGAGTCCACCGTCCGTGTGGCGGCGTTCCCCGACGGGAGCGTCGACACCTTCCAGCGAGTTCGTGCGAAAGACGGCCAGTGGCTCTCGAAGGCGGCGTTCCGCGAGGCTATCGTCGCGGGTCGCCCACAGGGGTTTCACATCGACACACACGCCATCGAGGCCGGTGGGCAAGCCGTCAACGCCGCCCAACAGGCCAACGCCCTCGGCGACGACGTGCGACTCGACGGCTGTCTCGACGACGACCGATTCGCCTTCCCCTTCGAAACACACTCGTTCGGTGACCCATCGACCGTCTCCATCCACGAGTTCTCCGACGGCGACCTCACCTACGCCGAGGTTAGCGACGACGTGGCCGACTGGAGCCACGAGGACTTCGAGACGGTCCCCGACGCCGACGCCTACGTCTGTGGGAACTGGGCCTCCGTCGACGGGATGACGGACTCGCTGACCGCACTCGCCGACCGTCTCGAGGGCGGCGTGTTCGTCTTCGACCCCGGCGATTTGACGACCGCACCGGCCGCCGAGATACGCGATTGTTTCGCGGCGCTCGGGACGCTCGACGACGCCGTCGACGTGGCCGTCAGCGTCAACGGTCGGGAACTGACGGCGATTGCCGACGCCCTGGCCGTCGCGGACGACGTTCGGGCGGTTCGAGACGAAACGGGGGCGTTCGCGGTGGTCAGACACGAAGCCGACGCCGCCGCGGCCGCGACCCGAACCGACGACGCGGTCGTCGAGAACTTCGACCCGAACGGCCCCGTCCGCCGAACCGGTGGCGGCGACCGCTTCAGCGCCGGCCTCGCCCACGGTCTGGCCGCCGGCGGAGATATCGGACCAGCGATGGCGCTCGGGAACTGCTGTGCGAGTTACTACGTTGCAACCGGAACGACGGCGACGGCTGATGACATCGCGTCGCTGGCGACCGAACAGCCTGAGCAGTGGCTGGCGGCGTAAAACCAAGGTGGGAAGACGAGGGGGGCCGGGCAGGCCGTCCCCGTCTTGGGTGGGTGGGGGCACCCGTTGGGGGCACGCTGGCTTTCCAGCCAGTAGCGGAGTAAAGACGCGTGTGGTACTTGATGGCACCTTTCGACTCAGTTGCCGATACGCCCGGTGCTGTCCGGGTGCGTCGACCGACCCGTCTACGAGAGATGTCGGTCGAGGAAGCCCCCCTGCGTCTCGACGGCGCGCTTGAAGGGGCGGCCGTCGTAGGGGCCGAAGTGCCCACAGTCGAGGCGCAGCACCTCGACGTGGTCGAGACGGTCGGCCAACCGCTCGGCGGCCGCCGGTGGGACGATGTTGTCCTCCCGTGCGATGGTGAGGAGGACGGGACAGTCGACCTCGCTGGCTCGCGAAATCGGCCGGTACATCGGCACTTGAAGCGCGATTCGCGCTGGACAGGCGTTCTTCCAGTCGGTGTCTTCCGGGACGATGTCGAGGTACCCCGATTTCGCACCGGGGGTGTTCAGCATCGCGAACTCGTCGGTGTCGCCGACGATGGGGACGCTGTGGGGACTCCGGCGGAACAGTCCACGAACGGCGTCTTTGAGGCCGTGTTTCGTCGCTTCGAGCGGGTAGCCGATTCCCGAGTTCCGCGCGAGATGGAGGAGGGTCGCGAGGCCGTCGACGAACGGCACCTGTGCGGCGACGGCGTCGACCTCGCGACGGGCGGCTGTCTCGATGACGTGGCCGCCGCTGAACGACGACCCCCACAGCGCAACGCGGTCGCCGTCGACCGACTCGAGGTCGCGGACGTGGTCGACCGCGGCGAGCCAGTCGGCGCGATGCCGGAACGGGTCGACCAGTTGCTCGGTCCCCTCCGAGTCGCCGAACCCGCGGTAATCGAAGAGGAAGGTGGCGAGACCGTCTTCGGCGAACCGTTCGGCGAAGGCGGGCAGTCGGAACGACCGTTCGGCACCGAAGCCGTGGGCCATCACGACGACCGGCGGGTTCTCGGCATCGGGCAGGTACAACTCGGCACTACAGCGCTTGCCGGCGCTTTCGAACCCCGTCTGTTGTCGGTCCATATCGGCTACTCGGTCGCCAGGCGTATCGGTGTACCGCCGACGAGGCTTACTGCTCCGGCGGCGGTCGCGAGCCGATAGGAACGCGAATATCGACTCGCTCCCCGTCGCGGATGACGGTCGCGTCGACGCGGTCGCCCGGCGACAACTCCAGCGCCAGCGTCGTCCCGAGGTCGGCGTTGGAGTCGATTGCGTTGCCGGCGAGTTCGATTAGCGTGTCCCCACCGGTCGGAACGGTTCGGCCGTCGACGGTCGTCTCGCCGTCGGCGCCGCGAAGCGTCTGGTCTGTGGGTCCGGAGTCGAGTACCTCGACGACGTAGATGCCGCGGGTTTCGGGGAGGTCGTTCGCCTCGGCGATGATGGGTGTGACGGGCAACAGCGAGATTCCGAGGAACGGGTGGCTGTACGTCCCCGTTTCTATCAACTCCGGCAGAACGCGGCGGGCGAGCAGCGGCGACACCGCGAAGCCGACGCTCGTGCCCGCGCCGGCGACGGCGATGCCGGTCACCTCGTTGTCCATCGTGACGAGGGGGCCACCGCTGTTGCCGGGGTCGAGGCCGGCGTCGGTCTGGACGGTGTTCGGAATCGAGAAGCCCGACGGACTCGCGAGCGCGCGGTTCTTGCCGCTGATGATGCCCGTCGAGACGGAGGATTCGAGGCCGAAGGGGCTGCCCAACGCGAGCACCTCGGTGCCGACCGGCGGCACGCTGTCGACAAAGGAGAGGGGCCGGGCGTAGTCGGGGATGTCCGTCGACAGAACGGCGAGGTCGGCGTAGACGTCCGTCGCGGTGACGCCGGCCTCACGCCAGTCGCCGCGTTCGAAGCGAACGTCGACTTGGTCTGCGTCGCCGACGACGTGTTGGTTCGTGACGACGTAGTCGTCGTAGACGAAGCCCGAACCGCCGCCACCGCCGGCGGTCCCGACGAAGGCGACGGATTCGATGGTGGCGTCGTAGACGGCGGTGTACGGCGAGTCGCGGTCCGGTTCGGCTCCCGAAGGTGTGACCGGGTCGGGCGGCGCTCGCCGGCCGCTCGAACAACCCGCCAGCCCCGCGGCCACGCCGGCGGCTCCGGCGAGGAAACGGCGACGCGTCTGATTGGTCATACGAAGCGTTCGGGTCCGACTCGAAAAGTGCCTTCGGCTCCGGTAGTGCGGCGGAGCGGAGCGTGCTATTCGACGGACTGTTGGCGCCACGTCGTCCGGTCGTACATCCGCTCGACTTCGCCTTCCTGCTGGCGAATGGTGACCGCGGTGTCGAAGAGGAACGCCGCGACGAGGACGGTGCCGACGAGCCACAGCGCGTCGACGGCACCCGCATCCAGCGGCGCGACGCTCGCGAGGAGGTCAGTCATCACGATAGCGACGACACAGACGATGCTCGGAAGCAGATGTCGGGTCAGCGCCGACAGCGTCGTGCCCTCGTATCGGCGGACGGTCTGGACGGCGTACAGAACCGCCCAGACCGACGCGCCGACCCAGCCGACGGCGACGACCGGGCGCGTCCACTCGCCTTCGAGAAGGAAGCCGGCCCACCACGCGACGACGAAGACGCCGACGACGAGGAGGTCGACCCACGTCGGGAGCAGTCGCGACGCGCCGTCGGCCGTCCGCTCGGCGAGGTACATCGCGCGGATGCCCAACGCGACGAAGAGGATGAAAAACAGCACCGCGCCCTCGGTGAAGGCATCGAGCCACGGGAGGTCGGTCAGTTCGGCGGCGATACCGGAGACGCCGTAGACGACGGCAGCGCCGATGCCGACCGCGAGATACCCCCATTCGTAGTCGAACCCCTCGGCGAGCACGTCTTTAACGTACGTGACGAGGTACCCGAGTAGTATCGCGGCCGCGATTCCGATGGCGCCGTAGGCCAACAGTCGAGCGACGAAGACGGTCGTCGCCGGGTCACCGCCACCGACGAAGGTGTACACTGCGTCCATACGCGTCGGTCCGACCCCCGAATGCATAGGTGTTGGTCCTCTCGACCGCAAGGCACTTCGAGCCGACCCCACGACATCGGGCATGGCACCGACGGCACCGACCCGCCGAGGGCTCCTCGAAGCGGCGGCACTCGGAACAGCAGTCGGCGTCGCGGGCTGTCTGGACGCCCCCGGCCGGAGCTGTTCGGGGGCGACGGTCCGGCTGACGCTGTCGCCGACCGATACCGTCGCGGAGCCACTCGTCCTCGACTCCGAGCGGCTGTCGACGGCCGCGAACGCGGTACTCGACGCCGCCATCGACGGCGAGTACGTCGAACGCTGCGTCGCGTGGACGCCGGAAGCCGACGAGACGGGGCCCTCGTCGGGGCTCCGTGCGGTCGGCGAACGCCTCGAATCCCACGCCGGCGTCGACCTCGATGCGCGGACCGAACCGGTCGCAGTCGACGCCCGCCGCGACGGCGAGACCTACCGCCTGCGACTCGAAATCGAGCCGAGTTAGAACGGGTGCGAGGGTCGAAGTAGTCGATAGCTTCTTTTCCATATAGCCGAAAGGAGATGGCAATGGGAGGACTGCGGCGCCGACTACAGCAGTACGTACAGCGCGTCCGTGAGGAACTCCACGACGCGCTCACGGAGGAACACACCCCCAATCAGGTCGCCTACAGTTTCGCAATCGGCGTGTTCATCACCGCCCTGCCGACGCTCGGAACCGGCGTCCTCATGTTCTTCATCATCGCGTATCTCTTCGCCAACGTCTCCCGCATCGCGCTGTTCGCCTCCGTCCTCGTTCTCAACCCCGTCGCGAAGTGGGGCGTCTACGGGTCGAGTTTCTGGCTCGGCTCGAAACTGCTCGGCCCAGTCGAATCCATGACCGTCCAAGAGGTGTCGCTGTCGGCGGCCCCCGAGGTGGTCGTCCGACTGGTGACGGGGAACGTCATTCTCGCCGTCATCTTCACCGTCATCGCCTACGTCGCTGCCTACCGCCTGACGATGGAGTACCGCCGTCGTCGCGGTGAAATCAGCGCCGTCGAGGAACGACTCTCGGGGCTGACCGACCGCTTTTCGGACCGGTAGGTCGCCAGGTCGGTTCGTCTCACGACGCGAGGGACCCGACTCGATTCCGAAGACATTTGGCTGACTGACCAGTCAGTACAAACACGTTGTCCCGCG
This sequence comes from Natronomonas sp. CBA1123, assembly GCF_009741925.1. Taxonomy (GTDB): domain Archaea; phylum Halobacteriota; class Halobacteria; order Halobacteriales; family Haloarculaceae; genus Natronomonas. The sequence goes on along the minus strand of NZ_WPCC01000012.1, from coordinate 14,680 downwards.
TTCCGAACCCGTTCCGACTGGCGATACTGGCCGTCGGGTTGCTGTTGGCCCGCTTCGGCCTCATCGGCGAGGAGCGTGCACGCCGGACGGCCGATTTGGCGTGGCCGCGCATCGTCACGGGGCTGGCGCGGATGTCGAAGAACGCCGTCGACGTGGCGATGGTCGGCGTCGCCGTCGGCGGCGGGGCCATCGCCGGCGTCGGTATCGCCGGGCCGTTCTGGGGGCTGGCGTTCTCCATCGGCGGGGGCGTCGCCGGCGGGACCATCGCCCTCGTGAGCCAGCGGTTCGGCGCCGACGCCTACGAGGAACTCGGACTCGCGGTTCGCTCCAGCGTCTTCCTCGTCGTCGCCGTCTCCCTTCCGGTCGTCGCCGTCTTCTGGACGTACTCGGCGGAACTCATCGGCCTGCTCAGCAGCGACGCCGAAACCGTCCGCCTCGGCGGCGAGTACCTCCGTGTCGTCGCGTTGGGCGTCCCCTTCGCCGGCCTCAATCTGGTCGGCAGTCGCGTCCTCGTCGGCTCCGACGACGCCTACACCGCGATGGTGCTCCGCGGTGGCGGCGCCGTCGCCAACATCGTCATCAACGCCGCCCTCATCTTCGGCCTCGGGTGGGGCGTCGTCGGCGCCGCAGTCGGGACCGTCCTCTCGAACGTCGGCGTCACCGCCGCCTTCGCCATCGGGCTGACGGCAGGGCGCTTTCCCGGTGCCGGTGCGTTCCCGGTCACCATCGACCCGCTCGGAACGTACGTCGACCCCGCGACGGTCGCGGATTTGGTCTCTATCGGTCTGCCAGTGATGGGACGGAACCTCGTCTGGACCGTCGCCGAATTCCCGATGTTCGCCATCCTCGACATCTTCGGCCAGGACGTGGTGTCGGCGTTCGTTATCGCCCGACGCATCTGGGGACTGATGAACACGCCCGGGTGGGGTTTCGGGCTCGCATCCTCCAGTCTCGTCGGCCAGGAACTCGGTACCGGCGCCGAAGAGACCGCCGAGGCCTACGGCCGTGAAATCATCCGCTACTCGGTGGCCGTCTACATCGTCTTCGCGGCGGTCGTCTTCGTCGCCACCGAACCTATCGTCACGCTGTTCGTCGCCGACCCGACGGTCCCCGCCGTCCCCATCGCCGTCGACCTCGTCCGCGTGGCCTGTGTCGCCGTCGTCATGCAGGGGGTCTCGGGGGGCGCCGCCGGCCCGCTCGATGCCGCAGGCGACACCCGCTGGGCCTTCTTCAGTCAGGCGCTGGGGATGTTCGGCTGTTCGATTCCGCTCGTCTACCTCGGCGCGACCACGTCGCTGGGCATCTACGGGCTGTATCTCGCCTTCATCGCCGAGACGACTGTGCCGGCGGCGCTGAACTACTACCGCTTTGCGACGGGCAAATGGAAGGCCGTCAGCCGGGAGTACCGGCCCGAAACTCCTGCCGACTGATTACGCGACGGCCTCGCGAAGACGCGGTGTGACCCGTGTCTCGACGGCGTGCCAGACGACGATGGTCGACGGCAACACCAGAAGCGACGCCAGATACGCGTAGAACACGCCCAGCGCCAACAGCAGGCCGAACTCGGCGATGAGCGGGATGAGCGCGAGGTACAGCACGCCGAGGCCACACACCGTCGTCAGCATGCTCCCGGTGAGCGCGCCGCCCGTTCCCTGTGCGGTGGTGCGGAGTGCGGCGTGGATGTCCCGGCCGTTCTCGAACTCGTCGACGAAGCGGTGCATGAAGTGGACGGTGTAGTCGACGCCCAACCCGATGGACACCGAGAGGATGGGGGCGTTGAACGGCGTCAACGGCACGTCGAAGTACCGCATCGACCCCGCGAGCAACCCGACGGTCACCAACACCGGAACGAGGTTGATGAGACCGTAGACGGCCCGCCCCTCCAGCCACCGGTAGAACACCATCAGAAAGACGGCGGTGAGCAGGAAGGCGACGACGAGACTCCGGAGTGCGGACTCGGTGATGCGGTCGATGACGACCTGATTGACGACCAACTGTCCGGTCGGGACGGCGTCCATCCGCATCTCCTCGGCGACCTGCTGGGCGGCCATCGTCGCCTCGGTCTGGTCGGCGTCGACGTCGACCTGATAGACGATGCGGGTGGCGCTTCGGTCCTCGGTGATGGAGTTCCGCGCTCGGTCGCCGGCCGGCGAATCGAGTAACTCCGCGTACACGCGGTCGACGTCGCGGTCCGGAACCCCGTCACCGTCGGCGTCGTGCTGTCTGACCAAGGCGGCGAACTCGGGGTCGGCCTCGGCGCGGGAGTCGATGACCCCGAGGATGCTCGTCGCGTCGGCCCGTCGGTTCGACTGGACGAAGGCGTCCGGCGGGTCGGTCACCGCCCGGTCGATGTCCTCCAGTGCAACGTCCGAGCGGACGGCCCTGTCTTCGACGTATATCGTGACGCTGCCGATGAACCCCTGCTCGAAGTCCTCCTCGAGGTACTCGAGGACGGTCATGAACGTGTACTGCGACGGCGCGAACGGTTCGGGGAGGGCTTGATACTGCTCGATTCGGTCCTCGTCGGGAAAGAACGCCTCCTGTGAGAACTCGGTGTCGACGCCGGTGCCGTAGGCACCGCCGACCCCACCGAGGACGAGTGCGGCGACGAGGACGACCGCCGGAGCGATTCGTGCGGCGGTCACACCCACCGGGAGGATGGCTCCGAGTATCGACCCCTCCCGTCCGAGTGGGCGACTGCCGAACTCCGGGAACCGCGTCCCCTCACGAAGGCCGTCGAGGCCGACCTTCGCCGCGGGGAGGAACACGCCGAAGATGGCGAAAGTGAACACCATCCCGACGGAGGCGACGATGCCGAAGTCCCGCAGTTGACTCAGCGAACTGGTGAGGTTCGCCGCGAAGCCGATGACCGTCGTCCCGGTGACGATGATGAACGCCGCCGACAACTGCGTCGTCGTGATACCCATCGACTCCCGGATGCCGGTGCCGCGCCCGCGCTCCTCGCGATACCGGTTGATGATGTGGATGCCGAAGTCGATGCCGACCGCCAACAACAGCGGGAAGACGGTGACCAGCGAGTCCGAGAACGGGATGCCGGCGTAGCCCATGAAGCCGAACGTCCAGACGAGCGTCATCACGAGCGCGACGAGCCCGAGAACCAGGTCGACCGGGTCCCGGTAGGCGACGACGAGGAAGAACGTGATGAGCAGTATCGCCGCCGGGAAGACGACGATGGCCGTGTCGTTCAGCAGCTGGGTGACTTCCTCGTTGATGATGGCGTTGCCGAAGACGATGGCGTTCTCGCCGTGGTCGTACCCCTCGACGCCGTCGACGACGTCGATGGTTCGCTGCTGGAGGCGCGCGTTGTCGCCGTCGTCGGCCATCGGCGGCGTGTCATAGGTGACGAGAATCTGTGCGACTGACGCCGACGCCGACCCCGAAGAGAAGTCCGTACTCACGGGTCCAAGCGAGTTCGCGTCGGCGGCCGACCGGATGGCACCGTCTAGCTGTCGTTGTGAGGCCCGCTCGACCGCACGGTGCCACTCCTCGGGCGTCGACGCCTCGGGGTCGAGCTGTCGGGCGATGTTCGAGGCCGGACTCATCGTCGAGGTGACCCGAAGTCTGTCGTGGTTCTCGAGCCGCTGTTGGGTCTTCAACATCCGAAGCAGGCTCGGCTTCGAGAGGACGTTCCGGTCGTCTTCGATGAACACGTTGGCGTTGCTGCCGCCGGAGGCCCGCGCTCCGCCGTCGAAGTTCTCCTGCATGTCCTCGAGGGCTTCAGCCTCTTCGAGGTTCTCGGTGAACTGGTCGGTGCCGGCCTGCTGTTCACCGCCGCCGCCCAATCCGGCGGCGAAGACGCCCGTCAGGACGACGAAGGCGAGAACGACCCGAAGCGGTCGCTCGGAGACGATGGTGGTGATGCGACTGCTCAGCGGGTCGATGCGGTCCGTGTCGTGGGGCTCCGGGCCGTCGACCATCGGTCAGTTCCGGCGCCGCCACCAGAGTCCCGCACCGACGACGGCGACGACGGCCACGACGCCGATGGCGATGGGGACGACGGGCGGTCCCTCGTCGGTCGTTTCGGGTTCCTCGACGGTGACCGCCTGCTGGTAGGTGTCGGAGAGCGTGCTCTCGCCGCGGCGGTCGTCGTACTGGAAGTCGAGTTCGACGGGGTAGGTCTTCGCCATCGCGCCGCCGGTCGCCGCAAGCGAGAACCGCAACTCGCCGGACTCGCCGGGCTCCAACTCGGAGATGAACGCCTCGTCGCTCGACGTCGACAGCGGGCTGTCGGCGTACAGTCGGGCGTCGATGTTCGAGAGCGTCTCCGGGCGCTCGTTCGTTATCGTGACGACGAGGTCACTCGACCCGCCTGCCTCGACGGTGGCGTTCTCGGCCGTGACCGAGAACTCTCCGCGGCGTTCGTCGACGACGACCCGCTCGGAGATGGGCCCGGCGGTAACCGTCGACTCGCCCTCGTTTGCGTACTCGACGCTGAACCGGACCTGTCTCGGGCCGGCCAACGCCTGCCCGCTCACCTCGGTTGGGAAGGCGAACTCGGCTGCCTCGCCGCTGTCGAGTTCGGGCAGGGCGTATCGGCCCTCCTCGACGAACAGCGAATCGCTCGCCGGTTCGATGACCAACACGCCGTCGGAGACCGGCCGCGGACCCTCGTTGCGGAGCGTCCCGGTGATGTTGCCGGCGTAGCCGACCGACAGCGTCTCTTCGAGCCCCTCGATGTCGAAGGACTGCTCGGAGAGCGGGTCGAGGTGGCCGACGACCGGGTCAGATTGGGCCTCGGCGCCGTCGGTGTTGGTGTACTCGACGGTCGCCTCGATTGGCTTGGCGCCGGTCGCGACGCCCTCGGCGACGGCCGCCTCGACGGTCACGGTGGCGGAGTCGTCGGGTGCGAGGTCGCCGACGAACGAGCGGGCTTCGCCGGTGCCGAGCGTCACGCCGCCGCTTCCGCGGAGCGTCACCCGCGTCGCGTTGGCTCGCTCGGAGCCGACGTTTTCGATGGTGACGTCCGCGTCGCCGGCGGTGCCGGGCTGGACGTCGGTGTCGACGTCCGTGATGGCGAACCGCGGTTCGGAGACGACCCGTACGTCGACGGTCTGACGCTCCGTCTCGGTTTCCCGCTGCGGGTCGGACATCGAGGAGGTTTGTTCAACGTAGGAGTACCGCACCTTCACGTCCAACTCGTAGGTGCCGGGGTCGGTCCCTTCGGGAACGACGACTCGAAACGGCGTCGTCGTGAGGGAGCCATCCGGGATAGAGCCGACTGCGGTTCGCCCGGTCCGAACGTCGAGGGGCCCCTCGCCGTCGGCCGCGACGGACACCGCCCGCGCGGTGAGCACTTCCTCGCTACGTGGCCCAGTGTCGAGGTCGCCGCTGTTCTGGAGTTGGATGTCGATTCGCGTGTCGCTCCCCGGCGTGACCTCGGCGTCGGGGGCGTACACGGAGATATCCGGTTCGCCGCGCGTGAAATCGCGCTGGGTCTGTTGGCCGACGACGGCACCGGCCGAAACGGTCAGACAGACGAACAGGGCGGCGACGGCGACCGCCACCAGGGACCTACGAACCACGGTTCGGACCTCTGTCGGCGGTCGATTCGTCGGCAGCGCGACACGTGGAGGGGCGTCGGCGGGGGCGGACGGCACTCGCTGGCATTACCGGCACGGTTATGCGCCGGGCCAATAGCCGTTTTGATTGAATGTTCAATCAATTCGACTCGCCTCGCCCGTCGGCGACGACCGTCGGCCGCTCCCCCGACGGCCACTCGATACTTGTCGCGGCGGCCGCTACGGGGTTGCACTGATGGAGTTCTTCGAGGACGCCTCGTCGACGCGCGAGGAGATTCTGGCTGCGGCCTACGAGGCGCTGTGTCGACACGGCTACAGCGACCTGACCATCGAGAAAATCGGCGACCACTTCGAGAAGAGCACGTCGCTGGTGTATCACCACTACGACGGGAAGGACGAACTGCTGTTGGCGTGTCTGGAGTACGTCTTGGAGCGCTACGACGAGACGTTCGTCGAGGCGGAATCCGAGGACCCGCGGGTCAGACTCGAAGAGCCGCTTTCGGTGTTCCTCGTAAGCGAACTGCCCGACGAACAGTTCCGATTCATGCGTGCGCTCGTCGAACTCCGGGCGCAGGCGGCCCACGACGACCGGTATCGGGAGTACTTCACCCGGAGCGACCGCCTGTTTCAGGCCCGTCTCACCGAACTCGTCGAGGCCGGCATCGAAGCCGGGGAGTTCCGCGATATCGACCCGGAGGCCGTCGCCGCGACGCTACAGACCGTCTTGGCCGGCGCACTCGTCCGAACCACGACGTCCGACGACGACGAGTGGCTCGAAGCCGTTCGCGAGGAGGTCATCGCGTGTCTCGAAGCGCGCCTGTATCGGCCGGACGGGGACTGAACCTTACTCGAAGTCCTCCAACTCGAACTTCTGGACCTTTCCGGTCGTCGTCCGCGGGAGTTCGTCGACGAAGTTGACCTCCCGTGGGTGTTTGTACGCCGCGAGGTTCTCGAGGGCGTACTCCTTGATTTCCTCCGCGGTCACCTCGGCGTCGGGTCGCTTGACGACGAAGGCGGTGACCGTCTCACCACGGCGCTCGTCGGGGACGCCGACGACGGCCGCGTCTGCGATATCGGGGTGTTCGAACAGCAACTCCTCGACTTCGCGGGGGTAGACGTTGTACCCGCCCGTGACTATCATGTGCTTCTCGCGGTCGACGATGAAGAAGAAGCCGTCCTCGTCGTAGTAGCCGAGGTCGCCGGTGTGGAACCAGCGGGTGCCGTTTTCATGGGTGAACGCCTCCTCGTTGGCCCCGGGTCGGTTGTAGTACTCCTTCATCACGTTCGGGCCGGAGACGACGATTTCGCCGACCACGTCGTCGAGTGCCGTCTCGTCGTCGACGGGGCCGCGCTCGACGGGGTCGACCTCCTCGAAGTCGTGGTCGACGACCTTCGATTCGACGCCCGGCAGCGGCTTGCCGATGGAGCCGGGGCGGCGGTCGTCGGGTCGGTTGGCGTGGGTGACCGGCGCCGTCTCGGTGAGGCCGTACCCCTCCATGAGGTCGGGTTCGAACGTCTCCTCGAACTGTCGCATGACCTCCAGCGGGAGACTGGAACCGCCGGCGTTGGCGAACCGGACCGACGCGAGGTCGTGCTCCTCGGCCGCGGGGTGGTTCACGAGGTCGTTGAACATCGCGGGGACGCCGTGGAACAGCGTGATGCCCTCCGACTCGACGAGTTCCAGCGCCGCCTCGGCGTCCCACTCGGCCATCGGCCAGTAGCTGCCGCCCTCGTACAGCGTCGCCAGCATCGTCACCGTCATCCCGTAGATGTGGAACAGCGGGAGGACGCCGAGCATCTTGTCGTCGTCGTAGATGCCGTCGTGAATCTTCGGGGAGGCACGCGCCTCGAAGGCGAGGTTCCGGTGAGTCAGAAGGACGCCCTTCGGGGTGCCGGTCGTCCCGGAGGTGTACGGCTGACACGCCACGTCGTCGTCGTCGCGGTCGACGACGTCGAGTTCCTCGTCGGCGAGGAAGTCCTCGAACTCGATTGCACCGTCGGCGTCGCCGCCGACGCTGACGATGGTGTGAACATCGGTGTCGTCCTGTACCTCCTGAACCTGCGGGACGAGGTCAGCGAGCGCGACGACGGCCGTCGCGCCGCTGTCGCCCAGCAGGTGGCTGATTTCGCGGGACTTGTACTGTGGATTCATCGGGACGACGATGCCGCCGGCCCGGAGAATCCCGTGGAAGGCGATTACGTACTGCGGGAGGTTCGGTAGATAGACGCCGACGCGGTCGCCGGGTTCGACGCCCGAGTCCGCGAGGGCTTTGGCGAATCGGCCGGTCTGTGTCCAGAACTCGCCGTAGCTGAACTCCTGTCCACGGAAGCCGATGGCCGTGGCGTCGGGCATCTCCGCGGCGCGCTGTTCGATATCTGCAAGCAGATTCGTCATCACTCCCCCGTATCGGTCACCGCGGGGTAAATCTTGCTTCACGGAACGGGAGTTTACCCTACACGGTAGCGGGACGCTCGGCCGGCGGAAGCCGGATGACGACGGTCGCCCCGCCTTCGGGACGGTCGCGGATGTCGAGTCGGCCGCCCGCGTTTATGACGGCCCACCGAACGAGCCAGAGTGTGACACCCTGAAGGTGCTCCAGTGGGCGTTCCGCGCCGCTGGTCAGCGCCCGCCGCTCGCGCTCGGAGAACCCGGGGCCGTGGTCGCTGACGCGGAGGTCGACCCACTCGTCGGTGTCCTCGACCTCGATTTCCACTCGGGGGTCGGGGGCAGTCGTATGCTCGATTGCGTTTTCGACGACGTGTTTCAGACAGAGTCGAATCGTCGCTGGGCAGACGGCCGGGGCGGCCTCGGGAACCGAGATGTCGATGTCGGTGTCGGAGTGACTCTCGCGGAGTTCCGCACCCACTTCGCGGACGAACGCCGAGAGGTCGAGTTCCTGCGTCCGCGGTTCGGCGGGGTCGATACTCCGGTTGAAGGCGCGGGCGGAGTCGGCAATCCCCAACAGGTCCGACGCCGCCGTATCGATGTCCTCCGCTATCGCCGCCACCTCCTCGTCGCCGCTATTTTCGAGGAGTTCCGCCAGTCCCGTGACGACGTTCAGTTTGTTGCGGATGTTGTGTCGGAGGACTCTGTCGAGCACCGACAGGCGGTTCTGGTACTTCCGGATTCGCGTGATATCGCGGCTGACGGCGATGATTCGCTCGCTGTAGTCTTCCGTCGCCTCCAGTCGCTGGAAACGGAACTGAAACACCGTCTCATCGCCCTCGGGGTCGGTCGTTACTTCGACCGTCCGGGAGTTGCCGGTCCAGCGAACCGCCAACGCCGTCGCCCGGAACTGCGCGGCCTGTTCGCCCTCGAAGAGGTGTTCGGCTTGCGTACCCTCGGGAATCGATGTCCCGGTGCCGAAGGCGTCGTCGGCCGCCGGGTTCGTCTCGACGATGCGATTCCGCTCGTCCAAAATCAGAATCGGGTCCTCGACGGCCTCGAATATCCGCCCGTACTGTTCGAGCAGTCGCTCCCGACGCTTTCGTTCGGTGATGTCCCGCTGGAACCCGAGGAAGTGCGTCACCTCGCCGTCGTCGTCACGTACCGGCATGATGTCGAGGGCGTTCCAGAACGGCCGCCCCGACTTCCGATAGTTGCGTATCTCGACGGACACCGGCCGCTCGTCGGCCAGCGCCGACCGTATCTCGTCGACAGTCGCCTCGTCCGTGTCCTCGCCCTGCAGGAACCGACAGTTCCGACCGATGACCTCCTCTCGGTCGTACCCCGTCATATCGAGAAACCCGTCGTTGACGTAGACGAGCGGCAAATCGTCTCTGTCGGCATCGGCGATGCTGATGCCGACGCCGGCGCTGTCTATCGCTCGCTTGTACAGTTCGAGTTCCCGCTGGCGCTGCCGCGACATCAACGAGTGTCGGCGCGTCGCCAACAGTCCGTCGACGCGGGAGCGAATCGCCCGTCTCGGCGCCGGAATCGGCTGGATGCCATCGAGTAACTCGCCGACGGACTCCTCGTGGCGACGCCACGCGTCCTCGGCCGAGTCGGTCGTCAGCAGCAACACCGGTGCCGTGGCCGGCCGCTCCCGTGTTTTCCACTCCCGTAGCGCCCCGCGGAACGCAGCCAGAGCATCAGTACCGACGATACACAGGTCGGTCCGCTCTGGAACGGGGTCGGCGAGGTCGGTCACCTCGAACGTCGAGAGGAGCGACTCCAACAACTCCCTGTCCCGTTGCTGGGTGACTCCGAGAGCGATTTGTGGTGTACTATTGGAAATCCCGTCGCCACTGTCGTCGCTATCGGGCCTCGGATACAACTTCGGCGAGGGGCCATCCAGCGGGTCCATCAGCCGGACTCGTCAGCTGGCTCGGGAATGCCGGTCAGAATACCCCGCATCCCAGTCAGTTTCGGCCCGACCTCGACGCCGGAGTCGGTTATCTCGAACTCCCGCAGCGACTGCTCGAAGTCGCCGAAGCGCTTTTTCAACACGCCGACCGTCTTCCGAATCTCGCCGTTGGTTTCCAGATACCGGAGAAACAGGATGTTGTCGGCGAGATAGCTGATTTGCTCGTCGGTCGCCGAGAGGTCACCGGTGATGTTCTCGACTTCCTCGACGAGGATGACGGTGACACCCATTCGCTTGAGGTAGCGACACAGGGCGTGGAGTTCGCGGGTGAGTTCGGCCTGTGAGTCCTCGCCACGGAGACCGAGTCGGTAGCCGGTGATGCCGTCTATCATGACGACTTCGACGCCCTCCTCTTCGACGGCCGTCCGGATGTGGTGTGCGAACTCGTCGGGGCTTTGGGTCAGCGACTCGATTTCCTCGATTCTGACGACACCGTCGTCGACGAGCGGTTCGACGCCGATGTCGATTTCTCCGGACCGATACAGGTAGTCCGATTTCAACTCCTCGAAGAGATAGCCGACGCTGTCCTCGCCGCGCTCGCCGGCGGCCTCAAGAAACAGCGACCCCAGCGTGGTCTTGCCGGCACCCGAGGGGCCGGAGACGACGGTGACCGAACCCTGTTCGATGCCGCCGCCGAGGAGGTCGTCGAGTTCCCCGATGCCGGCCGACAGTTGGTCGCGCGACCGCTCGCGTTGGTGGTCCCCGGGGATGAGCTTCGGATACACGCGGGCGCCCGCTCCCGACCGGATGCAATAGGTGTGACGGCCGTCTGCGGACCCCGAGCCACGGAACTTCGTCACCTCCAGCGTGCGGTGGTCGACCGTCCGTTGGATTTCGATGGTCAAATCGCCGAGGAACTTGAGGTCTTGTTCGGCGCTCCCCTCCATCGGTTGGGTCGTACACAGCGTCGTCGTCTCCCGCTCTTTGAGTTCGTTGATGAGCGAGGAGATGTTGCGCCGGAACTGGTACTCGTCGGGCAGCAGCGACCGCAACTCCGACAGCGGGTCGACGACGAGTCGCTCCGGCTCCTCCTCGTCGATGGCCGCCGCGATGCGCTCCAGTAGGTCCTCGCCTTCGACCTCCTCGGCCGGGAACACGCTGTAGGAGTCCTCGGAGAAGAACCGCTCGCCACCGGCGCTGAGGTCGAGTATCGTCACTCCCGAGAGGTCGATGCCGAGCTGTTCGGCGTTCCGTCTGATGTCGGCCTCCCGCTCCTCGAAGCCGATGTAGAGGCTCGGCCCGTCGGCCGCGGTGAGAAACTGCAACGCGAGAATCGTCTTCCCGGTGCCCGGCCCGCCGTTGATGATGCCGGTCTGTCCGTGGATAAACCCGCCTCTAAGCACCTCGTCCAGGCCCGGTGTGCCGGACGCGATACGCCGGCGGTCGCTGTTCATAACTAGTGAACAACTGTTAGCAAATGTTAACGCTTTCGGCTATTTATCTAAACCATTCATCGTAGAACGGGGATGGCCAAACGCGTTTATAATTTAACCCGGAAAATCACAGGCGGCGTATCGGCCGATTCGAGGCCTGCCGGCACACCAATAGTTAGGGCGCCCTCGGTACTGGTGACGGTATGCCTACCGTTCAACTCGTCCGCCACGCCACGTTGCTCGTCACGTTGGGGGAGACGACGTTCCTCGTCGACCCGATGCTCGGCGAACCGGGCGACATCCCGCCGATTCCGAACACGCCCAACGACCGCGAGAACCCGCTCGTCGAACGCCCGGACGTCGACCTCACACACGACGCGGTCGTCGTCACCCACCGTCACCGCGACCACTTCGACGACGCCGCCCGGGAGTTCCTCGACCGCGAGATACCGCTGTTCTGCCATCCCGAGGAGGCCGACGAGTTCCGCGAGGAGGGCTTCGAGGACGTCCGACCGCTCGATATCCACCACTCGTTCGGCGACGTGATACTCGAACCGACGCCGGCCCGCCACGGCCACGGCGAGTTGGCAGAGAAGATGGCGCCCGTCCTCGGCGTCGTCTTCGAGGGCGCGGAGTCGCTGTATCTCGCCGGCGACACCGTCTGGTACGACGCCGTCGCCGAAACCATCGATGCCTACGACTTCGACGCCGTCGTCGTCAACGCCGGCGGGGCCCGGTTCGTCGAGGGCGAACCCATCACGATGGACGAAGACGACGTTGCGTCGGTCCGGGCGGCCGTCGACGACGACGTGCCCGTTATCGCCGACCACATGGACGCTATCAACCACTGCTTGGTCACGCGGGCCGACCTGCGAGCGGCCGTCGAGGGCGTGACGATACCCGAAGACGGAGAGATAGTCGAATTCTGAACGTCCTCACTCGACCTCTTCGATGTAGAGCGTCGCCGACTGCTTGCCGTCACTCCAGACGAGCCGGACGGCATCGCCCGTTCGGAGTTCGACCACGCTGTTCTCGTTGGTGAGTCGGCGTTCGCCACCGACGGATTCGATGGCGAAGCCACCCAACGTCTCGTTTTCGTCAACGGTTGCTCCGCCGACCACCGAAACGGCGTCCCCTTTCGTCACCGCCTCGCTATCGAAGCGGGCGACGCTGGCGCCTGGGCCGATTCCGGCTTCCGGCTCGGTATCGTTCCGATAGACGTAGAGTCGCAGTCTATCGGCATCGACGGTGTCGCCGCCCATGTGGCGGAACGTCACTCGTTTCACTTCGATTCGCTCGCCGTCAACGGTGAGATTCGTCGTCGCCTGTTCGGGTTCCCAGTTCACGTTCGGCACGCTGTCGCCCGGCTGGGTGCCGGTACCGAGACTCCACAGCCCGCCAACGATAGCCACCGAGACGAAAAGCGTCGTCACCAACAGTACGGCGGCGGCCACATCCGGCGAAACTCCGGCGGAGGGTGACGTGTCGCTCACAGCGAATCACCCAGTCCGATTACGAAAATCGACCAGTACAACACCTGTGAGATGAAGACGAACACCGACGGAAACACGACTATCATACAGGCGCGAGCCAGCGTTCGCTTGGGGACTGGCCTACCGGCCCGTTGCCATTGTAGTGCGGTGCCGACTGCGTATCCGAGGACGCACCACGAGAGTGCGAACGCGCCCGCGAAAAGGGCGGCAAACGGGAGCAGGTCAACAAATAATTCTGCCGACAGCCGTGACCAAGTGATAGACGCGAGCCGTCCAGCCATAGCGACCGCCGACGGGACGGCGAACAGCGCGACGAGTCGCGGCTGACGCTCAGCGTACGTGAACTGAAACGCTGGGAGGAACACGGGGAACGAAAGCGCTTGGACGGCGACGAACCGTGCCCAGTCCGGCCACTCGCCGAACAACGGACCGAAGGTGATGCCGGAGACGAAGACACTCCAGCCGAGGAGGGCGACGAACCAGACGGTCGCCATTGTCCGCACACTCCGATTGCCGCTGGCAACTGTCACATCTCTCCAAATTGTTGCCTGACATAAATTTGGTCTCCTCGCCTCATGGATTGAACCTCTGTCGCGGACGGATTCAGCAGGGACTATCGGGGTGCTGTTCGAACCCCCGACAATGACACGGCCACCGACTCGCGTCGAGAACGCCGCGCTGTTGGTACTCGGTGGCCTCGGCTACGGGGCGCTGCTGTTCGTCTGGTTTTCGCTGCCCGCCTACCTCCAGCCCGTCATCGACGACCTCGGATTGACCGGGACGCAGGCGGGCGTGCTGGCGGGGGCGGTGCCGCTGACCTACATCCCGCTCGGTCTCGCGAGCGGTCTGCTCGTCGACCGACTCGGCGCGCGGGTGGGCGTCGGCTTGGGCATCGCACTCGCCGGCCTCGGGCAGTTGACTCGGTCCTTTGCCCCCGAATTCCCGTCGATGCTGGCGCTGACGCTGCTGCTCGGCGTCGGCGCGACGGGACTCACCTTCGGGTTGCCCAAACTCGCCTCGGAGTTGTATCCCGCCGACCGCGTGGGGCGGGCGGCGTCGGTGTATCTCGTCGGCTCCTACGTCGGGAGTGCGACCGTCTTCGCGTTCGGCCGCCCCGTCATCGGCCCGGCGCTGGGCGGTTGGCGGCCGCTGTTCCTGTACAGCGGCATCGCCACACTCGCCGTCGCTGCGGTGTGGGCTATCGCGGCGTGGTACGTTCCCGCTGGGGTCCACGAAACCGAGGTCGACGGCGACCTCACGCTCGCCTCGCTGGTCGACGACGTTCGGGCCGTCCTCAGCCACCGCGACCTCCGGTTGCTCGTCCTCTTGGGGACGATGTACCTGTTCGTCCTCCACGGGATACAGGGGTGGCTGGTGACGATACTCGAAACGCGGGGAGTCTCGGCGGACCTCGCGGGCACCATCGCCAGCACGCTCGTCGTCGGACAGGTCGTCGGCGTGTTGACGATTCCGGCGCTCGCAGAGCGCTTCGGTCGCAGGCGGGCGACGTTGGTCGCCTGTGCCGTCCTCGCCTGTTTCGGGGTCGTCGGCCTGCTCGCCGAACCCGCGGCCGTCCTGTTGCTCGTCGCGCCGGTCGTCGCCATCGGACTCGGGATGGGCGGGCTCTCGCCGCTCATCCGTGCGGTGCCGGTCGAGTTGGAAGGTATCGGCGCGAAACTGACCGGCACCGCGGTCGGCGTCGTCTTCGCCGTCGGCGAAATCGGTGGCTTTCTCGGCCCGGTCGTCATCGGCGCGCTGCCCGAAGAAACAGCGGGACTTCAGCGTCGGCGACATCGACCGACTCGTCGACGAGTTCGACCGCTTCGAGCGCGGTCTACTACGGCGCCACCGACGACGCAGACGACGACGAACAGGAACGCGCCGACCGTGCCTACCCGATGGTCGTC